>CAVZHM010000003.1:0-53638 GCA_963775105.1 uncultured Alphaproteobacteria bacterium
CAAAGCACAGTAATTGGCGTATCGCGGCTTTTCAACGGCCTTACGACGCAAAGTTGCAAGTTTGACGGAAGTGTTACCCGATTGCCTCTTCCAGGCCCAAATCCTTCATCTTGCGGTAGAGCGTGGACCGGCCAATGCCCAGTTTGCGGGCAACTTCCGACATCTGGCCGCGATAGCGGTTGAGCGCCAGACGAATCATATCGGCTTCGACATCTTCAAGGCGGCGCATATGTCCGCCTTCGGTAACCACCGGAATGCCAAGCGCCATGCCATCACTGACAGCGCCGCCTGACGACCGCACCGGATGGCCGCTGACGATGGCCGCTGCGCCCTGCGGGAGCTGCTGGCTTGACGGGGGCCGCCGGGGCAGCGGGAATTTCCACCTCGTAGCCTTCGACGAGGGCGGCGATCTGCGGGAAATCCTGAATGAGCAGGGTGTCGCCTTCACTCAGCACAATGGCCCGGAACACGGTGTTTTCAAGCTGGCGCACATTTCCCGGCCAGGCATAGGCTTGCAACATTGCGAGGACGCGCGGATCGACGCCGCGCACCTTGCGGCCTTCTTCGGCGGCGAAGCGGGTGACAAAGTGATCGACGAGGGCTGGAATATCATCGGTGCGATTGCGCAGGGGCGGCACCATGACCGGGAAGACGTTCAGGCGGTAGTAGAGATCCTCGCGAAACTGGCCGGCTTTGACCATCTCGATCATGTTGCGGTTGGTGGCGGAGATCAGGCGGATGCTGACCTTCACCGGCTTTCTCGAACCAACGGGATCGATTTCGCCTTCCTGAATGGCGCGCAGCAACTTCACCTGCATGTCGAGCGGCAGTTCTGCCACTTCGTCGAGGAAGAGTGTGCCGCCGTCGGCTTCCTGGAACTTGCCGAGATGTTTGGCAGTGGCGCCAGTGAAAGAACCCTTCTCGTGGCCGAAGAGGGTCGACTTCACCAAGTTTTCCGGAATGGCACCGCAGTTGACGGCGACGAAGGGCCGGCCGACGCGCTCGCTTTCGCCCTGGATGGCACGGGCAATCATTTCCTTGCCGACACCCGACTCACCTTCGATCAACACCGGAATGTTCGATTGCGCGCCGCGGCGGCCCAAACGCAAGACGTTGGCCATGGCGGGCGAAGACGCGATGAGATCGTCAAAGGTCAGGGCGCCGCCGACTTTCTTGTTGAGGCGCTTTACTTCCTCGGTGAGAGCATTCACCTTCAGCAGGTTCTGCATCGAGACTTTGAGGCGCTCGGGCGACACGGGCTTCACCACGAAATCATCAGCGCCGGCGCGCATGGCTTTGATGACGGTTTCGATCGAGCCTTGCGCCGTCTGCACAATGACCGGCAGATCGCCGCGAATGCCTTGCAGGCGTTCGAGGAATTCCAACCCATCCATGCCCGGCATGTTGAGATCGAGGATGATGAGTTCAACGCCGCGCACCCGACTGGCCTTTCAGCATGTCGAGGCCGCGCTGGGCACCATCGACGGCCAAGGCCTCGAATCCGGAGCGTTTTACAAGTTCTTCAAGGATGCGGCGTTGCGCCGGATCGTCTTCGACAATGAGAACGCGGGACGTCATGCGCGACAGACAACTCTCAAAAAAGCAAGCGCTTGGGTCGGCGCACAGTCTGGCAGCGAAGGGTAAAGGGGGGCTTAATGAGTTAGCGCGTTTGGGGACAGGTTGTGGATAAGCCGTTGATTGATGTCAAAGTAAGAGGAGAGTGCCGCGCCTATTCACAATCTGGCCGGGTGAAATCCGGCCATGGCGAGATAAACGGGCGGACTGAATTCGCGTGAACCATTTCAAATTACTGCTCGTTGGTGTTTCGATGCTTGGCCTCGTTGCCGGGCTGCTGGCGCCGCAACTCGGATATGCGGAAGGGCAGCCAGTCTTCTGGGCTGCGGCGGCGCTTGTCGTGCTGGCGGTTCTGGCGGCCGAGATCGTGATGTCGTTGCGCAAGGGGCAGTTCGGGCTCGATATCGTTGCGGCACTTTCCATGACAATGGCGATCGCTTTCGGCGAGATGCTGGCGGCGGCGGTTGTGTCGCTGATGTATTCCGGCGGGCAACTGCTTGAAGACTTCGCGCAATCGCGGGCCCGCTCGGAGATGAAGCAGTTGCTGGCGCGGGTGCCGAAGCGGGCGCTGCGCTACGCCGATGGGCAACTTGAAATCGTTTCCATCGATGTGATTGCGCCTGGCGACCTGTTGCTGGTGCGGCAAGGCGAGGTGGTGCCGGTTGATGGCATCATCAGCAAGGGAACAGCATTGCTCGACCAATCGGCACTCACTGGCGAGTCGGTTCCGGTGCGCAAGGGTGAGGGCGAAACGGTGCGAAGTGGTGTCACCAGCGCTGACATGGCCTTTGACATGATCGCCTCAAAGCGCGCCGGAGATTCGACCTATGCGGAAATCGTCCGGCTTGTCGAACAGGCGGCGAATTCCAAAGCGCCAATGGTGCGGCTGGCCGACCGCTATGCCATGTGGTTTCTGGCGTTGACGGTGGCGATCGCCGCCATCGCGTGGTTTACCTCGCACGACGAATTGCGCATGCTGGCGGTGCTGGTGGCGGCGACGCCGTGTCCATTAATTCTTGCGGTGCCGGTGGCGCTGGTGTCTGGCATGAGCCGCACAGCGTCACGCGGCGTGCTGATCAAGAGCGGTGCCGTGCTGGAAAAACTCTCGCAGGCAACCGCGCTGGTGATCGACAAGACGGGCACGCTGACGCGCGGCAAGGCGGAACTGGTTGAGATTCATCCGGTGGGCGCAATGGCGCCGGAGGAGTTGTTGCGGCTGGCGGCTTCGCTCGACCAAGCTTCGGGGCATGTGATCGCCGCGTCGATTGTCAGCGCGGCGCGGCATCGCGGCCTAAGTCTGACCATGCCGGAAGGGGCGCGTGAGACGGCGGGCGAAGGCGTCTCTGGAACCGTCGGCGGCCGCCAGGTCATGGTTGGTAACGTTTCATTTGTGCGGCACAAACTGCGGCGCAAATCCCTGGCGGTGCCCGATGTGGCGGAGGGCACGTTGATTTCGGCGGTTGCCGTCGATGGCCATCTGGCAGGCTTCCTGCTGATGGCCGATGCTATTCGCCCCGATGCCTCCGCCGCGATCCGGCGTTTGCGCCAGGCCGGTGTTGCTCACATCGTGCTGGCGTCCGGGGACCGCAAGGCTATCGTCAACAAGGTCGGCGCCGAACTGGGCCTCGACGAAATTCACGGTGAGCTTTCGCCGCAACAGAAGGTCGATCTCGTCGCTGGTGCAGCGCGCCAAATCGGTGGTCATCATGGCCGGCGATGGCGTGAACGATGCGCCAGCCCTGGCCGCCGCCGACATTGGCATTGCCATGGGGGCGGGCGGCTCTCCGGCCTCGGCAGAAGCAGCAGATGCGGTGCTGCTCAATGACAATCTCGAACGCATCGCCGAGGCCGTCGAGATCGCCAAACGCTCGCGACGGATTGCGCTGGAAAGCGTGTGGGTTGGGCTTGGCTTGTCGATTTCCGCAATGGTGGCGGCGGCGTTCGGCTATCTGCCAGTGTTGCAGGGGGCGCTGTTGCAGGAGGCGATCGATGTGGCGGTGATCCTCAACGCACTCCGGGCGTTGCGGTAGGGGCTGCGATCTTCCCCATGCGCGCCTTGCAATCATCGAAATTAGTGTGTATTTAATGCGCATCGACTGGAGGCGACGTGAACGCCACACGCAGAGCCGAGACGACCAAAGAGGTCATGAAACGGCTGGAATTCAGACGGCTGGCAAGCGCGCGGCGGCAAAGGCGATCACCTCAACTACAGCAAGCCCGGCGTCCGGCACCTGATCACAATTGACACCGGCCGCCGGGAAATCGGATTTGGAATTCTGCGGCGCATTTACAAGTTCGCAGGTTGGACGTGGTGAGCATCATGGGAGCTGTGTAATGGCCGTTGTCCGATATCTGGTTTTGGTCGAACGCGATGAGGCCGGGTACTCCGTGGTGTTCCCCGATTTTCCGGGTGCCGGCACCAGTGGCGATACGTTTGAAGATGCGCTGGCGCGCGCCGAGGATCACATTGCCGTTCACGTTGACGGACTTCTCCAGGACAAGCTTGAAATTCCGGAGCCGCGGGCGATAGAGGCTCTCCGCGCCGACAATGAACTGGCCGACGATTGGGCCGCCGATCCGATTGTCGCCGTTGTCCCGGTGGTGCTTCCGGAAAAGGCCGAACGCGTCAACATCACCATCGACAGCAGCCTTCTGCGGCGCGTCGACCGGGCGGCGGAATTGTCGGGCGAGACCAGATCAGGTTTCGTGGCGCAAGCCCTGCGCGAACGCTTGGTGCATTGAGGCCCGTTCAGGCGCGGCGTTGCAAGGCTGGAGATGATCCTCCATATGGGTGTTCTGCAAATCAAGGACCCGCTCATGACCTCTGCCGCACTTGGACCTTTGCCCGAATGGAATCTCGCTGACCTCTATGCGTCACCGGAGGACAAGTCGTTTGCGGATGATATGAAGAAGGGGGAGGCCGAGGCAAAGGCCTTTGCTGAGAAGTATCGTGGCAAGCTTGCAGGGCTTTCGGGGGATGAGCTTGCCGGGGCACTGAAGGCGTATGAGGCGCTGTCCGATCTTCTGGGGCGCACCGGGTCCTATGCGCAGCTCTATTATGTGGGCGACACGACGGACTCGGCGCGCGCCAAGTTCTATGGCGATGTGAATGCCAAGCTCACCGAGGTTTCCACGCAGCTGCTGTTCTTCGAACTGGAACTGAACCGCATCGACGACAAGGCGCTGGCGGAGAAGCTCAAGTCGAAGGCGCTGGCGCACTACAAGCCGTGGATCGACAATCTGCTGATGGAGAAGCCCTATCAGCTCGACGACAAGCTGGAAGAGCTGTTCCTGGAAAAATCGCAAACGGCGGCGGGGGCCTTCAACCGGCTGTTCGACGAGACCATGGCGGGGCTTCGGTTCACCGTGGATGGCGAGGAGCTTTCGCTGGAGCCGACGTTGCATTTGCTGGTGGACAGCGACGAGGCGAAACGCAAGGCGGGCTCGGAGGCGCTGGCCAAGACGTTTCAGGCGAACTTGCGGCTGTTCACGCTGATCACTAATACGCTGGCCAAGGACAAGGATATTTCCGACCGCTGGCGCGGCTTTAAGGACATTGCCGATGCGCGGCATTTGTCGAACCGGGTAGAACCCGAGGTGGTGGCGGCTCTGGTTTCCGCCGTGCATGCCGCATACCCGAAACTTTCGCACCGCTATTACAAGATGAAGGCCAGGTGGCTGGGCAAGGACAAGCTCATGCACTGGGACCGCAATGCGCCGCTGCCTGCCGAAGACACCGCCGAGGTGCCGTGGCCGAGGGCACGGGACATGGTATTGTCCGCCTACGGAGCATTTTCGCCGGAGATGGCGGCGATTGCCAAAACTTTCTTTGACAAGAAGTGGATCGACGCGCCGACCCGCCCCGGCAAGGCGCCGGGTGCCTTCGCGCATCCGACGGTGCCTTCGGCTCACCCTTACGTGCTGCTCAACTACATGGGCCGTACCCGCGATGTGATGACGCTGGCGCACGAGCTTGGCCATGGCGTGCATCAGGTGCTGGCGGCGGGGCAGGGTGCGCTGATGGCATCGACACCGTTGACGCTTGCTGAAACCGCCAGCGTGTTTGGCGAGATGCTGACGTTTCAGAAGCTGTTGTCGGAGACCACGGAACCTAAAAAGCGCAAGGCACTGCTGGCCTCCAAGGTTGAAGACATGCTCAACACGGTGGTTCGCCAAATCGCCTTTTATACCTTTGAGCGCGAGGTTCATGCGGCACGCAAGGAAGGCGAGCTAACCCCCGAACAAATCAACAAAATCTGGCTTGACATTCAGGCCAAAAGTCTCGGTGACGGGATTGAATTCGGGCCAGGCTATGAAACCTTCTGGACCTACATTCCGCACTTCATCCACTCGCCGTTTTATGTCTACGCCTATGCCTTTGGTGATTGCCTGGTGAACTCGCTCTATGCGCGTTACAAGGAAAGCGAGACGGGCTTTCAGGAAAAATATTTCGCGATGCTGAAGGCGGGGGGATCGCAACATCATTCGGAATTGTTGAAACCCTTCGGACTCGATGCCACCGACCCCGGCTTCTGGCAGAAGGGACTGTCGGTGATTTCCGGAATGATCGATGAGCTTGAAGGGATGTGAACGTAGACTTCCGAAAGCCGCTGATCGAAGAAGCGGATGCTCTCGCGGCGCTTCATGTGCGCTGCTGGCAGGAAGTCCTACGCGGGCATGCTCGATGACGGATTCCTGCGCGACCTGCCGGTGGAACATCGGTTGCGCATCTGGCGCAAGGTCATTCCAGATCCAGGGATGTTTGCGCAGGTTGCGGAAGCTGACGGTGACAAGATCGGCTTCATCATATCTGGGCCCGTCAGTGCCGATTACCGAAAATGGGCCGATGGCGAGTTTCACGCGCTCTATTTGTTGCGGAAGTTCCATGGGCGCGGCATTGGCCGCCAACTGTTGATGGCGGCGTTTCGATAACTGGCGGGAGCGGGGCGGCACAGCGCTGGTCGCCATGGTTTTCAGCGAGAACAATTTGGCGCGCGGTTTCTACGAAGCGTTGGGCGGCAAAGCGGCGGGAACCGCACCTTTCGCACTTGGCGGACGGCAGATGACTGAAATAGCCTATGTCTTTGATTTTGGCAAAGTTTGACAAAGATTGCCAAACCAGGTAAGTTGCCGCTAGGAGAACAGCCATGGCCACGATGAACATTTCCCTGCCGGACAAGATGAAAGAATGGGTTGAATCTCGCGTTGAGTCGGGTGAATTCAGCAATGCCAGCGATTTTGTACGCGACTTGCTCCGCCGCGAGCAGAAAAAGCAGGAATACCTCGCCTATATTCAGCAAGCCGTGGATGAAGGGATCGCCTCCGGGTTCAGCGAAACCACGGTGGATGAAATTCTCAATGACATGGAGGCCGCAGCAGAAGCTGCGGTTGCACTGCGCAAGACGGCATGAAGCTAGAACTGACGGCGCTGGCGCGGCGGGATCTGTTGCAGATCGCGAGTCACGGTGCGCGCCGGTTTGGCCTTGCGGCCTCCAGAGCCTACAAGGAACGAATAGGCAGGGCCTTGAAAGCAATCCAGCACATGCCGGAATTGGCTCGTGTGCAACCCGGCATATCTGCGCCGGTGCGGATTCATCCCGTCGGCTCGCATGTGATCCTCTACATGTTGACGAATAACGGAATTCAGGTTCTTCGTGTCCTGCACGGGCACCAGAACTGGATCGAGCATCTGTAGTTTCTCGCCCGCCAGTGACCCTTCGCCGCGCTTGCGGCTTCTGCCCCCCTTGGCTAGAAAGGCGCAAAGGTTCACGAAATCGAGGGGATTCACATGGCTGGGCACGGTTCTTCGGGCGGCGATCATTCCAACTGGATGGCAGAGCACAAATCGACCTATGAGGGCTTCCTCAAGGGCTCGGTGGGGCTCACACTTCTGTGCCTTTACGTGCTGGTGGCGCTGGTGTGCTTCCGGTTCTCGCCGACACTCAATGTGTTCTTCGGCTTTGCCGGACTGATTGTGGGTACGATTGCCGTGGCAATCGATGCCCGCACCGGCGGCAAGTGGTATCTGTCGGGCGGCATTCTGGCGCTGTTCGGCCTGTTCACCGCGTTCCTGATCTCGTAACGGTCATCCCATGAAACTGGCGATCCCTGCTGAAACGATGGACGGGGAGGCGCGGGTTGCGGCCTCGCCGGACACGGTGAAGGCCTATGTGAAGAAGGGTCTCGAGGTGCTGGTGGAAGCCGGTGCAGGCTCGGGCTCGAACATTTCTGACGATGCCTATGCGGCGGCTGGCGCCAAGGTCGTCAAGGACGCGGTGAAGGATGCCGATATCGTCCTCGGCATCCGGCGGCCTTCGGCAAAACTTCTCAAATCGATCAAAAAGGGCGCATTGCTGATCGCCGGGCTTGAGCCATATGGCGACCGGGCGGGACTCGACGCCATCGCCAAATCGGGCGTCACGGCCTTTGCCATGGAGCTGATGCCGCGCATCACCCGGGCGCAGTCCATGGACATTCTGTCGTCGCAGGCGAACCTCGCGGGCTACAAGGCGGTGATCGATGCCGCCGGTCATTTCGGGCGGGCCTTTCCGATGATGATGACGGCGGCGGGCACGGTGCCGCCCGCCAAGGTGTTCATCATGGGGGTGGGCGTGGCCGGCCTTCAGGCGATTGCCACGGCCAGGCGTCTGGGCGCCATCGTTTCGGCCACCGACGTGCGCAAGGCGACGGAAGAGCAGGTGAAGAGCCTCGGCGCCAAGTTCGTCTATGCCGACATGGCAGAGGCGGCGACGGCGGCGGGCTATGCCCGTGAACTGACGGCGGAAGAGAAAGCCAAGCAGGCGGCGCTCGTCGCCGAGCATGTGAAGGGCCAGGACATCGTCATCACCACGGCGCTCATTCCGGGGCGGCCGGCGCCGGTGCTGATCACCAGGGAGATGGTGGAATCGATGAAGCCCGGTTCGGTGATTGTCGATCTCGCGGTCGAGCGCGGCGGCAATTGCCCGCTGTCGAAGCCCAACGAGATCGTGGTTCACAACGGCGTGTCGATCCTCGGCACGGTCAATCTGGCGGGCAGGCTTGCCGGCAACGCTTCGCCGCTGTTCGCCAAGAATCTCGCGAACTTCCTCGACCTGATCGTGCAGAAAGATGGCACGCTGAAAGTCGACGAAGCCGATGACTGCATCAAGGGCACGATGATCGCCAAGGACGGCGCATTGGTGCATCAGATCTACGCGGGAGCGAAGTGAACCATGGAACAGATCGCGCATTCGGTCGATCCCTTCATCTCGCTGCTCGGCATTTTCGTGCTGGCGGTGTTCGTCGGCTATTACGTGGTGTGGAACGTCACTCCGGCGCTGCACACGCCGCTGATGAGCGTCACCAACGCCATCTCGTCGGTGATCGTGGTGGGAGCGCTGCTGGCGGTGGGGGCAGGGGCAATTGCCTCTGGCTCGACCGTCGCCATGATCTTCGGTTTCCTGGCGCTGATCCTCGCCTCGGTGAATATTTTCGGTGGCTTCCTCGTCACCTCGCGCATGCTCGCCATGTACAAGAAGAAGGAAAAATAGGCGATGTCGGCCAATCTCGCAGCCGTTCTCTATCTGGTTTCCGGCGCCCTGTTCATCATGGCGCTGCGCGGGCTTTCATCGCCTGCCACGTCGCGCACCGGCAATACCTACGGCATGGTGGGCATGACCATCGCCGTGCTGACAACGCTGGCGCTGGCCGCGCCGACCAGCCCGATGGTCTGGGTGCTGATCATTGGCGGCATCGCCATCGGCGGCGGCATCGGTGCTGTTACGGCGCAGCGCATCCCGATGACGGCCATGCCGCAACTGGTCGCCGCCTTCCATTCGCTCGTCGGCCTGGCGGCGGTGTTCGTGGCGGCGGCGGCGTTCTATGCGCCGGATGCGTTCGGCATCGCCGAGAACGGCGTGATCCATGGCCAGAGCCGCATCGAAATGGCGCTGGGCGGGGCCATCGGCGCCGTCACCTTCACCGGCTCGATCATCGCCTTCCTGAAGCTCGACGGCCGCATGTCGGGGGCGCCGATCATGCTGCCGTTCCGCCACTACATCAACATCGCGCTGGGACTGGCGCTGCTGTTCTTCATCTACGGATTCTTCGACAGCCAGAGTGCCATCGATTTCTGGCTCATCGTGGCCATCAGTTTCGCGCTGGGCTTCCTGCTGATCATCCCGATCGGCGGCGCCGACATGCCGGTGGTGATCTCGATGCTCAACTCCTATTCCGGCTGGGCGGCGGCGGGCATCGGCTTCACGCTGGGCAATACCGCGCTGATCATCACGGGCGCACTGGTCGGTTCGTCGGGCGCCATCCTCTCCTACATCATGTGCAAGGGCATGAACCGGTCGTTCATCTCGGTCATCGCCGGCGGCTTCGGCGGCGAAAGTGCGGGGCCTGCCGCCAAGGGCGAGGCCAAGCCGGTGAAGCAGGGCTCGGCCGACGATGCGGCCTTCATCATGAAGAACGCCGGATCGGTCATCATCGTGCCGGGCTACGGCATGGCGGTGGCCCAGGCCCAGCACGCGCTCCGCGAAATGGCCGACCACCTCAAGAAGGAAGGTGTCTCGGTCAAATACGCCATCCACCCGGTGGCGGGCCGCATGCCCGGCCACATGAACGTGCTGCTGGCCGAAGCCAACGTGCCCTACGATGAAGTGTTCGAGCTTGAGGACATCAACTCGGAATTCGGCCAGGCCGACATCGCCTTCGTGATCGGCGCCAACGACGTGACCAATCCCTCGGCCAAGGACGATCCCACTTCGCCGATCTACGGCATGCCGGTGCTGGAAGTGTGGAAGGCCAAGACGGTGATGTTCATCAAGCGCGGCATGAGTCGGGTTATGCCGGCGTCGACAACCCCCTGTTCTGGCGCGACAACACGCTGATGCTGTTCGGCGACGCGAAGAAGATGACGGAAGAGATCGTCAAGGGGATGTGATAAGGTGCGGCATGCACAGGATCATTGCCGAGAACCGTGACGGCCATCGCCGAACTCTGCCGCCGCTATGGCGTGCGGAAACTGGAAGTGTTCGGCTCGGCGGCGCGGGCGGCGACTTCGACCCTGTAGCCAGTGATGCCGATTTCCTTGTCGAGTATTTGCGTCCGGCTGGGCTTGGTCCACTCGAAGAGTTTTTCGGGTTCCGGGAAGCGCTTGCCAAACTGCTTGGAAGGCCAGTTGATCTTGTGGAGCCGGGGGCAATCAGAGAACCCGTACCTGCTGAAAGACATCGGAAGCGCCCGGGAACTCGTCTATGCGGCGTAAACCACAGGGCTATTTGTGGGACATTCGCGATGCCGCCGATGCCATTCTTGGGTTCACCGCAGGATATCGATTTCGAAACATACGTATCCTCGCCGCTCATTCCGCCTGCTACTGAGCGCAAGTTCGAGATCATCGGCGAGGCTCTCAATCACCTGTTAAATCAAATCCGGAGCTGGCACGCCGTATTCCTGAGTTCGAGAAGATCATCGCCTTCCGCAACTTGCTGATCCACGGATATGCCGTCGTTGAGCAAGATCGCGTTTGGGCCATTGCCCGCGACTACCTGCCGGAGTTGCGGCGCGCTGCCGGTGAGTTGCTGAAGGAAGTTGGCGAGTAGCTGACCCGCGCTTTATTGCGCCGGGTCCTAGCTACAGCGCAAATCCCAGCAGGGACAGGAAGTAGATGGCGATGAAGAATGCCACCAGGCCGATGTTGAAAGCAAAGAGGATAAACCGGTCCTTGCGGCGCTTGGCGGCAGGCGGGTTTTGGTTTCGCTGGTATCTCGAAGGGCCTTTACGCTACGCATTCCACACTATCCTTGCGGCGATTTATGCAACAGGCGGGCGGGGAAGGCCAGCTAAAGTCATGGGGCTGTGCGGTCAGGGCATCAAGCCCAGGAGAGACAGGGCGAAGACCCCAAAAATGAACGTCACAAAGCTGCGATTGAACCAGCCGATGAGGGCGTGATCGCCGGTACGGGTGCCGTCTTGCTTGGGTTTCCGTGGCCTCATAGCTCTCATATGCCTGAAAGCACCGGAATCAGCCATTTGCGGCTCATTCCATGGTTAAGGCCCCACCAAAACCAAGAGCCCGGCTTCTGGGCCGGGCTCTGGAAAAACGCGGGACGTTCAGGCCTATTTGTTCAGGAAGCCGAACTTCTGATTGAACTTCGATACGCGGCCGGCGCGGTCGAGCATGGTGCCCTGGCCACCGGTCCAGGCCGGATGCGACTTCGGGTCGATGTCGAGGGACAGGGTGTCGCCGGACTTGCCGTAGGTCGAACGGGTGACGAACTTGCTGCCGTCGGTCATTACCACATTGATCACGTGGTAATTGGGATGAATGCCTTCCTTCATGACGAAAACTCGCTATAGGACGCCTTCGGCGCCGCCTTGTTGAGACAGTATTGTCTGGTTTCTGGCGGCGTCTATACAGGGTGGCGCAGAGGGAGGCAAGTGTCCGGCAGATGACGGTCGATTATGCAGAACAGGCCCGGCGGCGGCCGCGTGGCCGGGAATTCGGACCGCTCACGCGCCTGCTCCCCTATGTCACCCGCTACAAGCTTCAAGTTGCCGGGGCGTTCGTAGCCCTGCTGGTGGCGGCCGGCGCCACACTGATCGTTCCGGTGGCGCTGCGGCGCATCATCGACCATGGTTTTGACGCCGGCAAAGCGGCGATCATCGACCAGTATTTTTTCGGGCTTTTGGCTATCGGCCTCATTCTCGCGGCGGGATCGGGCGTGCGTTACTACTGCATCGGCTGGCTGGGCGAGCGGGTGGTGGCGGACGTGCGCGATGCGGTGTTCGCTCACCTCCTGAAACTCAGCCCCGGCTATTTCGAGGTGCAGAAGACCGGCGAAGTGATCTCCAGGCTGACCGCCGACACCACCCTGATCAAGGCAGCGTTTTCCTCTACCGCCTCAATCGCGCTCCGCAACTTCGTGATGTTCGTGGGCGCCATTGTGATGATGGTGGCGACCAGCCCGAAGCTCTCGGGGCTCGCCCTTCTGGCCATTCCGGCGCTGGTGCTGCCGATCATCTTCTTCGGGCGCAAGGTGCGGAAGCTTTCGCGCACCGCGCAGGACACACTCGCTGACTCGGCGGCCTTCGCCCAGGAACGGCTGACGGCCATTGCCACCGTGCAATCCAACGTGCAGGAAGGAACAGCACTCAAGGCGTTCGAGGATTCGACGCGTGAGTCGTTCCGGGCCGCCGCTTTCCGCACTTTCGCACGGGCGATTTTCACGGCATCGATTATCGCCATCGTGGCAATTTCCATGGTCGGCCTGTTGTGGTTCGGGGCCAGCGAGGTGATCCGCGGCTCACTGAGTGCGGGTACACTCGGGCAGTTCGTGATCTATGCCTTTATCGCTGCAAGTTCTCTCGGCCAGCTTTCGGAGGTGTGGGGGGAAATCCAATTGGCCGCCGGGGCTGCCGAACGCATTGTTGAACTGCTCGACGAGGAGCCGATGATTGCCGCACCGGCGGCACCGCTGGCCCTGCCGCAACCGCCACTTGGCACCGTGGCCTTCGAGCAGGTTTCGTTCAGCTATCCGACGCGGCCCAAGGACCTTGCCATTGATGGCGTGAGTTTCGCGGTGCGGCCGGGCGAGACGGTGGCGATTGTCGGGCCTTCGGGGGCCGGCAAGACCACGGTGTTCGCGCTGTTGCAACGCTTCTTCGATCCGCAGACAGGCACCATCAAGGTCGATGGCGTCGATATCCGCCAGGTTTCGCCGCAGGCCTTGCGCTCGCGCGTGGCCATCGTGCCGCAGGAGACGATGATTTTTTCCGGCTCGGTTCTCGACAACATCCGCTTCGGCAAGCCCGACGCCACGAGCGACGAGGTGAAGGCGGCGGCCCTTGCGGCGCGTGTCGATGAATTCGCGCGAAAACTGCCAAAGGGCTATGACACGGAAGTGGGAGAGCGCGGTGTGACACTGTCCGGCGGCCAGCGCCAGCGGGTGGCGATTGCCCGGGCGATCCTCCGCAATGCGCCGATCCTGCTGCTCGATGAAGCGACGAGTGCTCTCGATGCTGAAAGCGAGGCCTTCATTCAAGAGGCGCTGGAAGAGGCAACCCACAACCGTACGACGCTGGTGATTGCCCATCGGCTGGCGACGGTGCGCAATGCCGACCGCATTCTGGTGTTCGAAAGCGGCAAGCTGGTGGCCCAAGGCAAGCACGCCGAGCTCGTCAAGAAGAGCCCGCTTTATGCCAGGCTCGCCAAGCTGCAGTTCAACGTTCCGTCAGCTTGAGTTCAATGCGGCGGTTGCGCGATTTTGATTCTTCGGTGGCGCCGGGTTCCAGCGGCTGAAACTCGCCGAAGCCCGCAGCCACCAGATGCTGTGGTGTGACACCGTTCTCGATCAGGTAGTTTACGACCGCAATCGACCGGCCGGATGACAGCTCCCAGTTCGACTTGAACAGCGCCGACTGGATGGGATCGGAGTCGGTGTGGCCATCGACGCGCAGCACCCAGGCGATGTCGGTGGGGATTTCGGTTTCAAGCTGTTTCAGGGCATTGGCAAGTTTCAGTATTTCAAGCTTGCCATCTTCGTTCAATTCGGCCGAGCCCTTGGGGAACAGCACTTCCGACTGGAACACGAAACGGTCGCCGACCACCAGAATGTCGGAGCGTTGCGACAGGATTTGCCGCAGCCTGCCGAAGAACTCCGAGCGGTAGCGCGTCAATTCCTGCACGCGCTGGGCCAATGCCGAGTTCAAACGTTTGCCCAAGTCGGCGATCTGGGTTTCCGAGGCCCTGTTGCGGGTTTCGGAATCGGTGAGCAACGCATTGATGGTTTGCAACTGCCGGCGCATGGCGGCGATCTGCTGGTTCAGCAATTCGACCTTGGCAAGGGCTTCGGAGGTGATCGTCTTCTCGGCGTCGAGAGCGGTCTGCAAACCGCCGATCGTCGTGCCGGCGGCGAGGCCCTTGCTGCTTTCGTCGTCAAGCATGGCCATCAGGCTGGCGGACTTGGCTTTCTCGCTGTTGAGGTCATCGAGGATCGAACCCAGTGTTCCTTCGACCTCGGCCTTGGCGCTTGTTTCCAGGGCCAGAAGCTGCGTGAGTTCGGCGATCTGCGAGCGCAACTGGCCAAGGGCCGAATCCTTGCCGGAAATCTGCCGGGCCAGCAGGAACTGGGCAATCATGAACACCGACAAGAGGAAAGTGATGACCAAAAGCAGCTGGGCCATGGCATCGACGAAACCCGGCCAATAGGGGGGTTCTTCCAGGCGGCGGCGGCGAGACAGAGACGTCGCCATGGCGCACTACTCCTCGTTTTCCATGCGGGCGCGGCCGCGCGACGGCGTGGTGGCGGCGGTGCGCAACAAGAGGCGCTGGATTTCGTTCTGCTGCACCTGTTGCGATTGCGCCCACTGGCGCACCATCTTTTGCTCTTCGCGCATTTGGGTAACGAGGCTGGCGACGGCATCGGCCAGCTGTTCCATCGAGCCGGTATTGTCGATCTTCATGCCGCTGCTGCCGCTCGAGGTGCGGGCGGCATCGACAGTGGTTGATAGCTTGTCCACGGCTTTCTGCAGGTTCTGCATGTCGAGGCGCAGGAACTGCGAGGCCGGAAGATTGTTGCTGCCGCCATCGCCTGCCGAAATGGTGGTGATGGTGGACAGCCAATCTTCAAGGTCATTGTAGAAACGGTTCTGGGCTTGCGAGGCCTTGAGGTCGAGGAAGCCCAGGATCAGTGAACCGGCAAGGCCGAAGAGCGAACTTGAGAACGACAGACCCATGCCGGCCAGCGGTTTTTCAAGACCGTTTTTCAGTTCCTCGAACACCGTGCTGGATTGGGCCGATGTCACGTCCAGTGACCGGATGGCGGCACCAACCGAGGTGACGGTTTCGAGCAGGCCCCAGAAGGTGCCGAGGAGGCCGAGGAAGATCAGGAGGCCAACGAGATAGCGCGACAGGTCGCGGGCCTCATCGAGGCGCGAGGCCATTGAATCAAGCAACGAGCGCATGGAGAGCGGCGACAGGATGGTGGACTGGCGGCTCTTCAACAGGGTGGCGACAGGATTGAGCAACCGCGGCGGGCGCACGACATCGGCACTGGCTTCCGATTCCTTGAAGTGATTGACCCAGTTCACTTCCGGAAACAGCCTGGCCACCATGCGGTAGGAATGGAACATACCGAGCAGCAAGGTGCCGAGAATCAGGCCGTTGAGGCCGGGATTGGCCATGAAGGCCGAGCGGATTCCAGGTAGTAGCACCACCGCCAGAATGGCGACCGCCAGGGTAAAAACCACCATGTGGACGAGATAGACGCGCGGCGGTTCGAGTGCGGTGGTTTCGGTCGGATCAGCCATAGGTCCTCGGTGGCCCTCTTCGGGGCAGTCGTTTGGCGGCAAATCTAGACCATTGCATGGCGGAAAGGGAGGGAAGAAAGACGTTTGCTGCCGGGAGGCGTGCGGAAGGAATATAGGGCATAGGAATGAACTGGCGGGAATACTCTATTCTAGAACGACTCTAAATCCGACTAAATTACTCGACTATTACTTTTGGCCCTGCTAGGACGGCGCCTTCAAGACAGGGGATGCACGATGAAGCGCACTGCGAAAGTTTGGACGGGATTGGGAATTGCGGCGGTGGCGGGCACATTGGTGGCTGGGCCGGGGTCTATGGCCGAGACCAAGTTTCCCATCCTCTTGGCGCAAGCCGATGGCGAAGGCGGTGGAGAAGGCGGCGGCAGCGCACCCACCACCTATTCTCTGCAATCGACGGACCCCGATGCCTACAATTATGACGCGGCAGCGCAGATCGAAGCCTATGTCGATCTGGTGCGTACAGCCTATGGCAAGGCGGCGGCCGATGGCCGGACGCTGGAGACCGCCATTTCCGCATTGCTGGCTGTACCGTCCGATGACACACTTGCGGCGGCGCGCCAGGCGTGGATTGCGGCAAGGCCTGCCTATCTCCGCACCGAGGCGTTCCGGTTCTATGACGGGCCGATCGAAGAGATTGAAGGCAACGTCAACGCCTGGCCGCTCAATGAAGCTTACATCGACTATGTCGAAGGCAAGCCAAATGCGGGGCTGGTGAACGCCGCCGTTGATCTCGACGCGGTGTCGATTGCCGGGCTGAACCAGAAGGAAGACGAGGCCGACGTGACGACCGGCTGGCACGCCATCGAATTTCTGCTGTGGGGACAGGACCTTTCCGCCAGCGGCCCGGGCAATCGTCCTTACACGGACTATGTGGCGGGGACCACCAGCAACGACCGGCGCCGCCTCTACCTTGGCAACGCCACGGCGATGCTGGCCGCCGACCTCGAAAGCCTGTCCACCGCCTGGGAAGACTATGCACCTAACAGTTATGCGGCGAGGCTCAAGTCAATGCCGCAGCGCGAGGCGCTGGGCCGCATGGTCAATGGCGTGGCGATCCTGGCGGGGTTCGAATTCATGTCGGAACGGCTGGCGGTGGCGCTCGACTTCAGGCGAACAGGAAGACGAGCATTCGTGTTTTTCCGACACCACCAAGCAGGATTTCGTCTATGACCTTGCGGGCATCCGGCAAGTGTGGACGGGCGACGCCGATGGCAAGACGACGCGCCGGCCTTGACGAATTGGTGCGGGCCGAGGCGCCGGAGGCCGCTGAACGCATCGACGCGCTGCTGGCATTGACCGAAACCAAGGTTGCCGCACTTGGCGATCCGTGGGACCAGGTGTTGGCAGCGGCGAAGGACAGCCCGGAGCGCAAGGCGGCGGAAGACACTGTCACGGCGCTACAGGATCTCGCCGCAGCTTTTGTTGACGCCGGCAACAAGATCGGTGTGCTGGTGCTCATACCCTCGGAGTAGGCAGTTGCGCGGTCTCGGAATTGCCTTTGCATGCGTTCTCAGCGTGGCGGCTGCCGCCGCAACGGTCGAGGAAGATTTGGCCGAACGGCTGCTGGCCATTCCGCTTTCGCCACAACTGGGTGGTGATGGCACGCGGCCAGCTCAGGACTCGAAGGCTTTCAGCTATCCGGCGGCCAACATCCAACGGCGTCACGTCCGGCCCTTCTCGTTCGGCAACCGGTTGTTCAACACCAACTGGGTGGAGGCGCCAGCTTCGGTGAAAGCTTTCGATGGACTGGGACCGTTGTTCAACCGGGTGTCGTGTTCCGGTTGCCACACGATGGACGGGCGCGGGCGGCCACCCATCTCCGGCAAAGGGCCGATGGACCAGATGCTGCTGCGGCTTTCGGCGCCCGGGAGTTTTGCCTATGGCGGCCAGCTTCAGGAGCGGTCGGTGCGCGGCGTTCCGTCCGAGGGTATTGCCCGCATCACCTATGAAGACGTGAACGGCGCGTATGGCGATGGCGATGCCTACGTGCTGCGCAAGCCGCAGCTATGCAATTGCCGATGCGGCCTATGGCGCATTGCCGGACGGCCTGCTGATTTCGCCGCGCGTGGCGCCGCAGATGATCGGGCTCGGGTTGCTGGAGGTGGTGCCTGATGCCACGCTCGAAAAACTGGCCGATCCGGATGATGCCAATAGTGACGGAATTTCCGGACGGACCAACCTTGTGTGGAATGTCCCGCAGAACGCATTCACCATGGGCCGCTTTGGCTGGAAGGCCAACCAGCCAAACCTGCACCAGCAGAACGCGGCGGCGGCGGCGGGCGACATCGGGTTGACCTCCAGCCTGTTTCCTGGCGAACCCTGCGAAGAGCTACAGCTTGCCTGCCGTGAAGCCATTTCCGGTGGTGCTCCGGAACTCTCCGACGAATTCCTCGACAAGCTGACGCTCTATACCCGCTTGCTGGCTGTTCCGGCGCAACGCAATGCCGACGATCCAGCCGTGCGGCGCGGCGCGGCAATATTCCGCGGCCTTGGGTGCGGCGGTTGTCACATGCCAACGCTCGAAACCGGACCTGACAACCATCTTGCTGAGCTTGACGGCCAGACCATTCATCCGTTCACGGATTTATTGCTGCACGATATGGGGCCGGGGCTTGCCGATGGCCGGCCCGACTTTGAAGCAAGCGGCAGCGAATGGCGCACGCCGCCGTTGTGGGGGCTCGGACTTGTCCGGCGCGTCAACGGTCACTTGCAACTGCTGCATGATGGCCGCGCCATGGGCTTTGCCGAAGCCATCCTGTGGCACGGTGGCGAAGCTGAAGCAGCGCGCGAAGCCTTCCGCAATGCGCCGCGTGACGCGCGCCAGGCGCTGATCGCATTTCTTGAATCCCTGTGATGGCGGGATCGGGCCTCAGCCAACCTTGAAAGCTTTGGCGAGGCGGTCGAGCTGATCGGTGACGGGGCTGGGGGCGGGGGATTCGGTCTTGCCCTGGACGTTCAGCATGACATCAAGTTTCTGCACCCGCATGTGAAGTGCCAGCGAGCGCTCGACAAGGGCCGTGAGGGCCTCGGGCAGTTGTTCTTCTCCCGAAAGCGCGTGGCCGCGGCCGATGTCCGACAGGCTGATGCGGTGCTTTTCGCGGCGGGCTTCGTCGTGGCTCATTTCGCCAGACCCGATGGCCCGTTGCAGCAACAGCCAGGACGCGAGTTGCATGAGCCTGGTCGTCAGGCGCATGCTTTCGGTGGCGTAGGCGATGGCGCCGTGGCGATCCAGCACCCGGGCATCAACGCGGCCAGGACCATCGAGATAGTTGGCGGTCTCTTCGACCAGCCCCATGCCTTCCTTGAACACCTTTTCAAACTGCTCCGAGGCGGTGAACCTGGCGAGAAAATCAACGGTGCTGGACGGCGACGGCATGCTTAATGACCCCTTACGCGAAACGCTAAACTTACGCGAAAACCCGAATGATCATGCGGCGCGGCGGGCGCCCGGTCAATACGGTTCCTGACGTTGTTCACGATATCCACCGTGACAGGGAACACAGAGCAAGACCGGTGCCACAAAAAAAGCCGCGCCTGAGCGCGGCTTAAGTTCTAACAGGGAGGCGTCAAACAGAGTGGACAGGAGCCACTCGGACAATCCAGAAGACTGGATTACAGTTTTAAAGTTAACCTTAATTGATTACCGAATAGTTAACGCCGAAGCCCCTTACGCCCGCCAAACGGTGTTCAGCTCTTGAAAAACGCATCGGCTGCCGACTTGCTGGCCTGTTTTGTGGCAATCATGGTCTTCACACGGAGGATTTCCGACTCCAAATCCTGAACGCGCTGCTCCAGTTCGGCAACCGCCATCAGCTCGAGATTCTCGCCGATCGTTGCCACCGGCTTTTTCTTGGGCAGGTCATCAAGGTCCATGGTGCCGCTCCTTCCGCTTCCGTGCCATTCTGGACCATGGCAAAGTGGGACTCAACCAGCGCGAGGGACAGACCATGGGAGAAATGACGGCGATCGCCATTCAGACGCCGGGAGGGCCGGAGGTTTTGGTGCCGGTGAAGTTGCCGGTGCCGGTTCCGGGGCCGGGCCAGCTTCTGGTCCGGGTGAAGGCGGCAGGGGTAAACCGTCCCGATGTGCTGCAGCGAAAGGGCGGCTATCCGCCACCGCCCGGTGCGCCTTCGACACCGGGACTGGAAATTGCCGGCGAGGTGACGGGACTGGGCAGCGGTATCAAACGCTACGAGGTGGGTGATCAGGTGTGTGCGCTGGTGCCGGGCGGCGGCTATGCCGAGTTCGCGGTGGTGCACGAGGACAATGCCCTGCCGGTGCCGCCGGGGTTCTCCATGGAAGAAGCGGCGGCCATTCCCGAAACTTTCTTCACGGTATGGACCAATGTGTTCGACCGGGGCTTGCTGAAAGAAGGCGAGACCATTCTCATCCATGGCGGATCAAGCGGTATCGGCACCACGGCCATCATGCTGGCCAAGGCCTTCGGGGCGCGAGTAGTGGTGACCGCCGGCAGTGACGCAAAATGCGCGGCTTGCGAGAAGCTCGGCGCCGATCTGGCGATCAACTATCGCACCGAGGATTTCGTCGAGGTGTTGACGACAAGGGGCATTGCTCCCGAGGTTATCCTCGACATGGTGGGCGGTGACTATGTGGCGCGCAACTTCAAGGCGGCGGCGATGCACGCGCGCATTGTGGTCATTGCTTTCCAACAGGGTTCGAAAATGGAGATCGACCTCTTGCCGATCATGATGAAGCGGCTGCACTCTCACTGGCTCGACGCTCCGCCCACGGAGCGTTTCCGAGAAAGCGGAGATCGCGCGGGCGCTGGAAGTGAATGTGTGGCCGCTGCTGGCGGCGGGCCAATGCCGGCCGGTCATTTTCCGGAGCTTCCCGCTTGCAGAGGCTGCGGCAGCACACGCCCTGATGGAATTGAGCGAGCACATCGGAAAAATCATTTTGCGCTGCTGATGCGGTGACAGGGGTCACATTCATCCACCGTTCATCATGATAGGAACAGTATTGCGTTCGTGGGGGTGAACGTCTTGCCGCAAGGAGGGCTTCGCCAAATGACCAAAGCTAATTTCTTCTCCGCAGTCGTGGTGTCCGGTATGGTGGCCTGTTCGGCCATGGCTACCGCCCATTCTCCCGCCGATCCGAGTTCGGTCGGCGATCTCAAGAAACTTACATCCGCCGCAAGCCTTGTCTTTCATGGCAAGGTGAAGTCGGTCACCTATCGCAATGCCACCCTTCAGGGCGGCGGCGTCATGCCCTACAGCTTCGTAACCTTTACGGTCGGCGAAAAACTCAAGGGCGAAGCTGCGCCGGAAATCACCCTGCGGTTTATGGGTGGCACAAACGGGCGCGGCGGGTTCACGATGATTTCTGGTGTTCCAGCTTTTTCCGTGGGCGATGAAGATCTTCTGTTCGTGGCCGGAAACGGCGAACAGGGTTGCCCGCTGGTGCAGTGCGAATTTGGCCGCTACCGGGTTTTGGACGGTGCGGTTTATGAAGCCCATGGCGCGGCGGTGAAGATCGCTGCCAGCGGCAAGGTTGCGACGGCAGGCAATGGTCCAGCGGAGCTGCTGCAGGTGAAATACCCATCGCCGCGCTTCGACGATCTTCTGGCCGCACCTGGCATGATGGAACGGATCAATGCGGCGGGATTGACCGTCGATGAGGCCCGCGCCCGCTATGCCAAGGAAGCCCCTGAAATGCTCACCATTCGTACGGTGCGCGAAGGAGCCTCGGCGCAACGCCAGGGCACCAAGGGCCTCGCGTTGCAGGCACTGAAGAGCGCCACGGCACAGGCGATTTCACTGTCGCCACGCAGGGCGCCAGTCCGCTTCCGGAGCGCCGACATCAATGCGGCGTTAGCGGCCCCGGACATGACCGCAGCCGCGCCGCCGAAATAACCAGATATTCGACCTATTCATCAAGGAACATCGCCATGCGCATCCTGACTTTCATTCCGGCTGTCCTGTTCGCAATCTGCCTCTCGGCACCGGCCCAGGCCTACAGCTATCTGATTTGCGACACGAACTTCGGCGACGAGGTTATGAACCAGTCTTCGAATTCTCTGACGGCACGTTCCAGCGCCAACAGCTTCCCGGTTGGCGCCTGGCGCAACGGCATCATCGATGCCATTTCACGCTTCAACCGCAATTCCAGCAAGTTCACCTACAAACACGCGGTCGATAGCGGTGGTGTTGGTGTTGACAACGGACAGAGCGAAATCTGGGGTAGCACCGATCAGGGCATTCTCGATGGCGCTCCCGCCATCGCGATTTCGCAGGTTGAATGCTATTACTTCTTCGGTGTCGTGGCCAACATGCTCGAAGGCGATATCGTTTTCGACTACACGGACAATTCCGACAACCGTTTTGAGTGGACGCCGACCAACAAGAAGTCGGGTCTTGGTTCCTATGCCGGAACCCAGCGCCTGATGCAGGGTACGGCGGTGCATGAGCTGGGCCACGCCGCAGGCCTGCAGCACGAGAACGATGAATACAATGTCATGGGCTCGGACTTCACGCACCTCCATACCAATGGACCCGATACGGTGGCCTATATCGGCGAAGACACCGGCCGAGGCATGGTGTTCCTGTATGGCACAGACTCCGGCGCCACCAAGGATGCCGGGCTCTCGCACTGGCGTTACAGCGGTTCCGACGGCGAATACTCGGATCACGCGCGCACCCGGATGTTCAACAGCAATGGCGTGGAGCTTTCGAAATCGACGATCAGCGGCGAGCCACGCTACAACGTCATTCGCGGCAACCAGGTGCGGCTGGAAATGACCTATGAAAACAACGGCCGTACGTCGCTCAGCAATGTTCTGGTGCGGTACTATATCTCGACCAACGACACGATCTCGACCAGCGACCGGCACATTGGCTCGCGCACCATTGGCACGCTGGGCGCCAATGATGTGCTGACCGATACCAGGACGCTGACCATTCCGTCGAATCTCGATCCCAACCGCAACTACTGGATCGGCGCGGTGATCAACCCGACCAAGACTTTTACTGAAAGCTTCCGCGCCAACAACGGGACTTACATCGGCATCCGCACCAACTAGCGGAAACCGTCACCTTTACGGCGCGGGCCCTTCGGGGCCCGCGCTAGTTCTGGGGCAATCGAAAACGCGTTGCATCGGCTGGCTGCCCGCTCTATATAGCCGTCATCCCCAACACGTTGTCCACCAGGACAGGGAACCTGAGCCGGTTCCCAAGGAGCGAGAAAACCATGTCCCGAGCCCCGCTGATGCCCAAAGCCACCGCCGTGTGGCTGGTTGAGAACACCGCGCTGTCGTTCCGGCAGATCGCGGATTACTGCAACCTGCACGAACTGGAAGTGAAGGGCATCGCCGATGGCGACGTGGCGGCGGGCATCAAGGGGCTGGATCCGGTCACCGGCGGGCAACTGACCCGCGAGGAAATCGCCAATGGCGAAGCCAGTTCGGACTATCGCCTGAAGATTCTCGAGTCGAAAGTGAACATTCCGGTGCAGAAATCGACGGGAGGCCCGCGCTATACGCCGGTGTCGCGCCGTGGCGACCGTCCGGACGCCATCGTCTGGTTGCTGCGCTATCATCCCGAACTGCCAGACTCGGCTGTCATGAAGCTTGTCGGCACCACCAAGTCGACGATTGCGGCGATCAAGGACCGCTCGCACTGGAACGCTTCCAACATCAAGCCGGTGGACCCCGTGTCACTCGGCTTGTGCTCGCAGCTTGAACTCGACTTCGCGGTGCAGAAGGCGGCCCGCAAGGCGGGCAAGGGCCAGGTGGCCGACGCCACGCCGATGCGCACACTCATTCCGGCCGCCGAAGTGGCCGGTACTGCTGCCCATGCCGCCGCTCAAGCGGCAGCGGCCGAAGCTGCGGAAGCGGCGATCCCCGCCGAGGACATGAAGGACGACAAGCGCGAGTACAATGCCGACTCGGTATTCGCCAAGCTCAAGGGTGTGGTGCTGCCGCAGGCCGAAGAGTAGGCCGCTTCGCTTTCTACTCTTTCACAGGAACAGTGTAGTTCAAGGGCATGCGGCCGCCGTCGATGTAGAGGGTCTGGCCAGTGATGTAGCTCGACTCATCGCAGGCGAGGAACGCGGCAAGCGCTGCGACTTCTTCAACTTCGCCAGGGCGGCCGAGCGGAGTGCGCGACATCACGCGCTTGCGGTCTTCCGGGGTTGCCACCACAGCGGTGAACATGTCGGTGCGGATGGAGCCTGGGCCAATCGCATTGACGCGGATGCCGTGGGCGGCGAGCGAAATCGATGTCGATGTGGTGAGCTGGTGCACGCCGCCTTTTGAAATGCAGTAAGGCACGATGGTGGCGATGGCGAGAGTGTCATTCAGCGACGACATGTTGACGATGGCGCCGGGCTTTCGTCCGGCCTTCGCCTGCAGCACCATTTGGCGGGCGCAGGCTTGCAGCATGAGGAAGCTGCCCTTGAGGTTGACGGCGAGAACCTTGTCGTAGTCGGCCTCGCTCAGCTCAAGAAAATCGCCGACCACGGAAATGCCGGCGTTGTTCATGAGGATGTCGACGGCGCCGAACGTCTTCACCGTGAAGTCCACCAGTGACTGAACTTCGGCGGACTTCGAGACATCGCAATGCACATATGTGGCGCCGATTTCCCTGGCGGTGGCTTCCCCCGCTTCATCCATGATGTCGGACATCACCACGGTGGCGCCTTCGGCAACAAAGCGTTGGGCGATAGCGCGGCCAATGCCGCGGGCAGCACCGGTGACGATAGCGATGCGGTTATGCAATCTCACGGAACGGCTCCTATTCGGGGGATGTCACGCCCTGGTCGGGATCGAAGACGATCGAGGCAAAGCGCACGTGGCGCGGACGCGACAGGACGAAGAGGGCGGTTTCGACGATGTCGCGGTTGGTGGAGCGGCTATCGGCTTCACGGGCGGTGTTCCACTGCACCTCGTTCAGCGGCGAGATGTCCTTGATCCAGCCGGGGAACAGGGCGTTGACGCGGATGGGCCGCCCCAGCAGTTCCTGGCGCAGGCCCTCGTTCATGCCGGCCTGGCCGTGCTTTGCCGCATAATATGCGACGGAAGCGGTGGTGAGCTGGGTGTTCGGCGATGCCGGAAATCGAGACGATGTTGAGAATGTCTCCGGCGCCGGATTATTCGAGCAGCGGAATGAGTCCCCGGGTGAACAGCAGGGTGCCGGTGACGATGCCGGTGATGGTCTGGCTGATTGCCAGGGCGTCATTGTCATGCAACTTGCCGGGAAGCCATTGGGCGGCATTGTTGATCAGGATATCGAGGGGCACACCTTCGTCGCGCAAGCTTCTTGGCGTAGAGTGTCACCTGGCTGACGTCGGACATATCAAGCTGCACGGTGTCCGGGCGCTTGCCGGTGCGCAGCCTGATCGATTCGGCGAGGGAGTTGAGGTTCTCGGTATTGCGGCCGGTGATGATGAGTTCGGCGCCTTGATCGGCGAGGCATACGGCCAATGCGGCGCCGAGGCTGCGGCCGGCACCGGTGACGAGAACGCGTTTTCCCTTGAAACTCATGGGGCATTAACTCAGAACGTGTCTGCCGCGTCAACCTTCCTTGCGAACATTGCGATGATCAAAGCGGCAATGACCGTGAGGCCAAGGGCGAGGGGCAGGTTGGTGAGTTCCGCCGCAAAGCCGATCAACGGCGGGCCCGCGAGGAAGCCGGAATAACCCAGCGTGGTGACGGCGGCGATGCCGCGGCCCGGCGCGCCGGGTTCCAGCCGGCCACCACCGGCAAACAGGATGGGCGCCATATTGCCGATGCCAAGGCCCGCGAAAATGAAGGCGAAAATGGATAACCATGGCGATGGTGCCGCCAGGGCCACAGCGGTTCCTGCCGCTGCCATGATGGAACTGACGAAGACGAGGCGGATGGCGCCGAATTTCAAGCGCAGCCAATCACCCGCGAAGCGCGCCACCGTCATGCCGCCCTGATAGAAACCGAAGGCCAAGGCAGCGAAGCTTGCTTCGATCAGGAATTTCTCGCGCAGCATGATAGCCGCCCAATCGAGGATTGAGCCTTCGACCATAAGTGCCAGGAAACACAGCAGGCCAAGGCCAATGGTGGCCTTGGTCGGCCAGGCAAAGTGCGAGCCCGAAAGGCCTTTGTCGGCATCGTCGGGCAGCAGGAAGCGGCAGGCGATCAACATTACCGCGAGACACACGGCGAAGGTAATGAAAGCCTGGGGCATGACGCCGAGGCGGTACAAAAGGCCGGCGCCGATAAATGCCCCCAGCGCTCCGCCGAGGCTGAAGCCACCATGGAACAGCGACATGGTGGGCAGTTTCAATCGCCTTTCAACGGCGATGCCATGGGCATTCATTGCCACATCCATGCTGCCGATGGCTGCACCCATGGCGAGGCCAGCCAATATGAACAGGGGCAGTGTTGGCGCCGATAGCGGGCCCAGAAATGTGATGCAAAACAGGATGCCGGTGACCAGGATGACCCTGGCGCTGCCGAACCTGTTGATCAACACACCAGCTGTTGGCATGGCGATGACAGCGCCGGCAGCAATGGCCAGCAGCGCCAGGCCGAAGGCCGCAGGGCCAACGCCCAAACGTTCTTTCGCCAAGGCAATGTGGGGAACCCAGGCGCCGATGAGCATGCCATGGGCAATGAAAATGATGGTCACAGCCCAGCGGGCGTGGCGGGCGGATTCGGTGGTCATGGTGGTTCCTGATTGCCGGGAGGCTTCCTAGCCGATTGCGCGCCGGCCTGCCACGGGGCAATGTTGCAGGCCAGCCACGCGATTGCGCCAGGGGAACTGCCATGAAAGACGTCAGAATTGCTTCGCCGATGTTTCTCGACCGCCCATCGGAGGCGGTGGCCACCATGCGGCAGCCAGAGGACAAGGTCATCGCTGCCACGCCGGGGCCGGGCGAGCAGATCGACAGCGTGGCACCCATACACCGGGAACTGGCGGAGACAGTTGCTGCCACAGTGAAAGCCGGGGACCGGCCTTTCGCCGTTCTCGGAGATTGCTGTCAGGTCATCGCGATGATGGCGGGGATCGAGCGTGCCGGTATCAAGCCTGCCCTGGTGTGGCTCGATTGCCATGGTGATTTCAACACGTGGGAAACAACGCCATCGGGATTTCTTGGCGGCATGCCGCTGGCCATGCTGACGGGTCGCGGCGATCAGCGCATGATGCTGGCCGTGGCGCTCTCGCCCATTGCCGATGAGCGCGTGCTGCTGAGCGACGGACGCGATCTCGACCCTGGCGAAAGAAAGCTGGTGGAGGCTTCGGGGATAAAGTTCGTGCCGGATTTCCTGGCGCTAGATGCGGCTTCGCTACCCGAGGGGCCGCTGTATCTGCATTTCGATAGCGACATCATCGACGCCACCGAGGCACCGGCGTTTCTCTATCCGGCCAAGGGTGGACCAACGGCGGAACAGACGCGGGCGCAACTCGCGAAGATCATGGCGACGGGAAGAGTGAGTTGCGATCTCAACAACCGTCGGCTGGCATGTGGCGAAGGACAGCGACGGCGCCACGCAACGGGCGGTGCGCCATGCGATGGCGGGGTTGGCGTGAGTGGCTTGTCAGAATTCGTAGCCAGCGCCGTGGAATTCCACGGATTGCCCGGTGTTGGCCCGTTTCAGTTCGATGCGCATGTGGATGTGAACGCCGGGGACGATGGCGGGGATCTTGCTACCGACATTGGACGTGACCGACGGCGACGGCGTTTCGGCGTTCGAGTCGAACTGCAATGCGAAGTCCGATTGACCGGTGTCTTTGGCAATGCCGACCAGCGTGGCTTTCACCTGCCCCGTGGCAGCGGGCCCGCCGCTGTCGCGATAGGTGACGACCAGGAAGAGACCGCCGGTGTCGGCTGCGACGAGGTCTTCGGTGCGAGTCACGCAATGGAGGACTATTTTGCCGGTCTTGCCCGTCTTGAAGGTGACTTTGGTCGCGGTCACCTTGTAAGGACCCGACACGGGCACGCAGGAGGCAGCCGTCATCTGCGCCGGTTCGGCAGCTTGAGATACTGTCGGCACACTGGCTGCCAGTGCTAAGCAGATCAGTCGATAATGCATGGGGTTTCTCCGGTTCGCCTGTGATCAGAAACCTACAACCGTGAAGCTGTGGAACTCCACCACCTTGCTGGACTTGGTTCGCCGCAGCTCGATTTGAATGCTGTAGGTGAAATTATCGGGATCGAACGTGGGCAAGTTAACCGGGCTCACCTGGTCATCGTAGGTGGTCGCCGCATAGTCGTCGGAATCAAAAAGCGGCGTGATCGAGATAGCGCCGGTCGATGAGTTGGACATGAAAAGTTTGGCTTTGACCGAAGCGGCTGTGCCGGTGCCGGTTGCGTCACGGTAGTGCATGACCAGCCGCTTGGTGGCGGCGCCACTTTCCATCGCAGTTGAATCCAGCGGACAGGCGAGTACGATCTTGCCGGTGGCGCCCGTCTTGAAGCGCACCTTCACTGTCGATGTTTTTGCGGGGCCGCTGATTTTCTGGCAGGCGGCAACGGTTGTTGCCGGGAAGGCGGTCTGGGCCGCTGCATGTTGCCAAGTGGCGAGAAACACGAGTGCTGCCGCGCAGAATAGCTGTCGAAACATCATAATCACTTTCACCAGATGCGCTTCGCACATCAATATGCTTCCAATTCCGAACCGCCACAAGGGCGGCGTGGGATAGCGCAAGGCATAGGCCGGCAGAATCCGCGTTCTGGCGGGAGCGTGTCAGCCCGGAATGAGCTGGTACTCGAAGGTGTGGACTTCGACTTTCTGCGTTGACGTACTGCGCGTCAGGGTGATTTCGACGGTGTAGGTTTTGGTGAAGTTGCTGCCGAAATCTATGATGTCGTTGCCATACTCACGGTTGATGGTTGTCGCGGCATGGAGGTTGGAATCGAAAATCTTCACCTTGTTGCGGCCCCCGGTGTTCTTGTCGGTCGAGACAAGATGGGCGATGACCGAGCCTTTGGCGCCGCTGCCGGTCGAATCCCTGTAGGTCACGTAAAGAAAGGGAAAGCCGATGAGGGTAATCGCTGCCATTTCGATCGGGCAGGACAAAATTATCTTGCCGGTAGCACCTGGCTTGAACGCAACCTTGCTGCCGGTGTTGAGGGGCTTTCCCTTCAAGACATGGCAGGTGGACGGATTGGTGGTTGGCCAATCGAACTGCACCTGGGCAACGGCGTGGGGCACAGCACAAAAACATGAAACGACGGCGGCAAGAAGTGTTGTTGCGGCATGGCGCAGCATCGTAGACTCCCGTCCAGAGTTTGTTGGTTTACGCTCGCTCTTACGGTCACGCTACGACCGTGATATTGCGCCGTCAACAGCGGAAACCGGTGGTTCATGCAGTGCTGCAGAATTCGGAGATATGCGCGGCGCGAGGGCGCTTGAGAAAGCGAATCTCTGCGATGACGGTGGCTGAGTTCCTCAGATGCCGAAGAAGAAACCGCCATAGAATGCGACGGTCTGGGCTGTGCGGCTGCGCCTGAGTTCGACGCGGACCAAATACAATCGGGTATCATCAGAGACGGCAGGCGTGAGGCCGACCCGCGTGGTCTTGCCGGTATCGGCAAAGTCGTCCGAGTTGAAAACAATCTGCGACATGATGGATTGATCATCATCCGAGATACCGACAACAAATGCTTTTACTGATGCCCCTGAGCCGGTGCCCGTTGAATCGCGATAAATGGCGGCGAAGAGTGCGGTGCCGCTGTTCTCGAAGATGTCTTTTTTGTTGATCGTACAATCAACCTTTATCGTGCCTGTCTCGCCTTCTGCGAAGCGGACACGGTTGCCGGTGAAGCGGGCTGGTCCACTGACAAGATTGCAGGTCGAACCAAGCACACTTGGAAATTCGCTGATCTGGGCGTGGCCGGGTGTGCCTGACATGGCCACCACGGCAGCGGCGAGCGATGCAAGTTTGAGGAGTGACACTGGTTTCTCCTGCTGAAAATTGCCGAACGGAGCAACTATAGGGATGTGCGTGGCCAACTGGCAAGTTTTGGCCTAGCCGACCCGTGCTGCCGCCTTTGCAGTTGCCAAAGCCGGTCAATTGGACGTGCCTCAGTTTATGAACTCTTAACGGCGTTCGGTCATAGTTTTGCGGTTGTAAATCGGGATGTGGCGAATGAATGGGCCTGCGGCGACAGCGGCATTGGGGAGCGGAACGGGGGTGGGGTTTCTCACCCTTCTGCGCAAAAGCGTCAACGGCCATGGGTTGTTTCTGGCGCTGATCGTAATTTACTACGTGGGCTTCCTGCTGCTGCTGAAGGCCAGGCCCGACATGGTGGCCTCGAATTTCCTGGTGATGGCGCTGGGGTTCACTGCGTTTTCGCTGCCGATCATGTTCATGGGCCTGATGTTTACGCGCTTCTATCACATCGCGACGGTGGTGAGGCCTGCGAGCCCGGTCTCGGCCCTTGTCGCCGACATGAAGGCCTATCTCGGCAGTCCACAGCGCATGGCGCACGGCCTGCCAATGGTGTTCGTGATGGTCATGTTCATGTATGTGTTCGTGCAGCTCAAGGCCAATATTCCCATTCTCAATCCCTTCGCCTGGGACGGGGCGATGGTGGGTTGGGAAGCGGCACTGCATTTCGGTTACCAGCCATGGGAACTCATGCAACCGGTGCTGGGATTTGCGCCGGTCACCTTTCTCATCAACCTCAACTACAATGCGTGGTTCGCGGTGATGTGGGTGGTGTGGGTGTATTTTGCCTTCGCCGATGCCACGAGCCAGACGCGCACGCGATTTTTTCTCACTTTTTTCACCGCCTGGATCATCGGCGGCGGGGTGATGGCCATCTGGTTTTCGTCGGTGGGGCCGTGCTTCTATGGGCCTTTGGGCTTGTCGCCTGACCCCTTCGCGGCGCAGATGCAGTATCTCCGCGCCACCAACGAGGCCTTGCCGATCTTCGCGGTGAATGTGCAGGACTTGTTGTGGGCGGGCTACAAGGAAGGTGGCGTCATCGAAGGCATTTCGGCTTTCCCGTCCATGCACAATGGCACGGCACTTTTGTTTGCACTGGCGGGCTTCAAGGTGAGCCGCACCATGGGCTGGATTCTGACCGCACACGCGGCGCTGATTTTCATCGGTTCGGTGCATCTCGCGTGGCACTATGCGGTCGATAGCTATGCCGCCTGGGCGCTGACGCTGGTGCTGTGGTGGGCCATGGGACACGTGGCGCGCTGGTGGCACACGACATCGGCGCAGCGGGCACTTGATGTGGCGTTGGCGCCATGAGCGATCTGGCGCTCACCAGCGCTTCACGGCCACGGCGGGCGCTCTCGGCATTGGCCGAGAGTTTCCGGGCGCAGTGGATCTTCTTCGTAATTCCCTTGCTCTATCTCGGCAGCAACTGGATCATGCTGTTGCGCCTCGACAACTATCAACAGGCGCCAGTCTACGGATTGCTGGTGGCGCTCCTGTCGTTCACGGTGCCGGTCGGTATCATCGTCATGCTGCTGTTGCGGCTGGCGCAATATATCCTTTTCATCAAGCCGGAATCGGCAATTCGAGCGCTGGTGTCTGATGTTGCCGGGCTTGTGGCCCGTCCCCGCCTCATCATTAACGCGCTGCCGGTTTTCGCGGCGATGATCCTCTTCAACAAGGCGATGGTGGAACTGAAGCCGGCCATTCCAGCGCTCAATCCCTTCTCGTGGGACGTCTCGTTCATGACATGGGACCGGGCGCTGCATTTCGGTTGGGAGCCGTGGTTTCTGTTGCAAAGCTTTATGGGTTTCGACGTTGTCACCTTCGCCGTGAACATGGCTTATAATTTCTGGTTTGTAGCGCTGTTTGGCGCGTGGTTCTGGTTTGGCTTCCAGAAGGATGCCAACGAACTGCGCACGAGGTTTTTTCTCGCCTACATGCTGTCGTGGTGGGTTGGCGGTGGGCTGATGGCCGTGGCCTTCTCGTCGGCGGGACCGGTTTATTATGGCGCGCTTGGTTTTTCGCCTGATCCGTTCGCGGCGCAGATGGCGTATTTGCACGATGTCGATTCACGCATCCCGATCTGGGCGCTCGATACGCAGAAGCTTCTGTGGAACGGTTACACCGGCAAGACGGCGGCGCTTGGCATTTCGGCATTTCCCGTCCATGCACAATGCGGCGGCAGTGCTTGTTCGCGCTGGCCTTCTGGCAAGTGTCACGCAAGGCGGGCTGGTTCTTCGCCGGTTATGCGCTGGTCATCTTCCTCGCTTCGGTGCATCTCGCCTGGCACTACGCCATCGACGGTTATGCCGGGGCGGTGATTGCAGTTCTGTGCTGGTGGGTGGCGGGGCCGGTGGCGCGCTGGTTCACCGGGCTTTCGTCCACACGGCGCTACAACGAAAATCTTGCTTCACTTTGATTTGCGCGGCGGGTGGTTTATGAGGCACTCCAGTTTCGAGGGTGCCCCATGTCCATTTATACGACCGATCTCGACAAGAATCCAGCCAACTACCAGCCGTTGACGCCGTTGAGCTTTCTGCAGCGTTCGGCCGCTGTCTATCCCGATCATCCGGCGATCATCCACGGCGCGTCGCGCGTGACCTATGGCGAATTCTACCGGCGCTGCAAGCAGCTTGGTTCATCGCTGGCGCGGGCTGGCATCGGCAAGGGCGATACGGTTTCGGTGCTGCTGGCCAATACGCCGGCGATGCTCGAATGCCACTATGGCGTGCCGATGACCGGCGGTGTTCTCAATACGCTGAACACCAGGCTTGATGCCGCGACGATTGCTTTTTCACTTGATCATGCTGAAGCGAAAATCCTGATCGTCGACAAAGAGTTCTCGAAACTGGCAAAGGACGCGCTGCCGCTGATGAAAGGCGCGCATCCTATCGTTGTTGACTATGTGGACCCGGAGTTTGCGGTTGACGGCGAGCGGCTTGGTGCCATCGACTATGAACAGTTCGTGGCAAGCGGGCACGAGGACTATCAATGGCATTGGCCTGATGACGAGTGGGAGGCGATCTCGCTCAATTATACCTCAGGGACCACCGGCAATCCCAAGGGCGTGGTCTATCACCATCGCGGCGCCTATCTGCTGGCGCAGGGCAATGTGCTGACGGCTTCAATGCCGAAGCATCCGGTCTATCTGTGGACGCTGCCGATGTTCCACTGCAACGGCTGGTGTTTTCCGTGGTCGCTGTCGGTGGTTGGCGGCACGCACGTGACATTGCGCTGGGTGCGCTCGAAACTGATCTGGGAGGCGCTGGCCGAACACGGGGTCACGCATCTGTGCGGGGCGCCCATCGTAATGTCGACCATTCTCAATGCGCCGGATGACGAGAAGAAGGCGCTGACGCAGAAGGTTGAATTCTTCACTGCTGCGGCACCACCACCGGAAGCGGTGCTCGCCGCCATGGCGGAGCAGGGGTTCAACGTCACGCATCTTTATGGCCTCACCGAAACCTATGGTCCCGCCGTGGTCAATGACTGGAAGAGTGACTGGGACTCGCTGGATGGTCCGGCGCGGGCCGTCAAGAAAGCCCGGCAGGGGGTGCGTTACCATGCGCTGGAAGACCTTACCGTGATGGACCCCGACACCATGGCTCGCGTTCCCGCCGATGGCGAGACCATGGGCGAGGTGATGTTCCGCGGCAATGTGGTGATGAAGGGCTATCTCAAAAATCCGAAGGCCAGTGCCGAGGCCTTCAAAGGCGGGTGGTTTCACTCCGGAGACTTGGGCGTGCTGCATGCCGATGGCTATATCCAGATCAAGGACCGCTCGAAGGACATCATCATCTCGGGCGGCGAGAACATCTCGTCGATCGAAGTCGAAGACGTGCTGTATAAACACCCGGCCGTGCAGGCCGCGGCGGTGGTCGCCAAGCCCGACGAGAAATGGGGCGAGAGCCCTTGCGCGTTTATTGAATTGAAACCGGGAAAGTCCGCCACCGCCGAAGACATTCTTGAGTGGTGCCGCGACGGCATGGCAAGATACAAGGTGCCGCGCCACGTGGTGTTCACCGAACTGCCGAAAACCAGCACGGGGAAAATCCAGAAGTTCAAGCTCAGGGAATTGGCGAAGGGGAAACTGACATGATCAGGCATACGGCGGTGTTTCGCTTGAAACATCCGAAAGGTTCGGCGGCGGAGGCTGCGTTCCTTGAGGCGGCGTTGGTGCTGGTGTCCATTCCCGGTGTTCAGCGCTTCGAACAACTTCGGCAGGTGAGTTCCAAGAACGAATTTACATTCGGCTTCTCGATGGAGTTCGCCGATCAGGCTGACTACACGCACTACAACGATCACCCGGACCATGTGGCGTTCGTGCGTGACCGGTGGGTGCCGGAGGTGGCGGCGTTCATGGAGATCGACTATGTGGCGCTGGCGGAAGGTTGAACATGAGCAAGGATGACCTGTTTTCCTGTGTTGCCCATTGGAGCGCCATCGAGGGCGGCGATGACAACCACTACAAGGGTTCTGACGAGATGCTGGCGATTTCGGCGTCCTATTCCGAGGCGTTCAAGATGATGCGCATTGGCGTTCACCATGAACGGTTGCTGCCGGGGCGGCGGCTGTGCTGGCCCCACGCCGAGGCCGATGAAGAGGAATTCGTGTTCGTGATCGAGGGCACGCCGGACCTGTGGCTTGATGGCCATGTGCGGCGATTGAAGCCGGGCGATGGTGTTGCGTTCCCGGCGGGTACTGGCATTGCCCACACCTTCATGAACAATACCGGGACCGATGTTCGCTTTCTGGTGGTGGGCGAGGCCAGCCGCCAGCGCAGCCGCATTCATTATCCGCTGCATCCCCAGCGTAACGCAGAAATCGGCGAACGGCACTGGAAGGAAGCCGCGGGCCGGCCGCTTGGGCCCCATGACTGCATACCGGACAAGGTGCCGTGACACAGTCGCTTGCCGCAATCTCTTATCTGGTGCGCGACTATGACGAGGCGATTGCCTGGTTCATCCGGTGCCTGGGTTTTCTGGTGATTGAAGACACGCCACTTGGCGGCGGCAAGCGCTGGGTCGTGGTGGCCCCGCGAGGGAACGCAGGCGCGCGGTTGGTGCTGGCGAAAGTTGACGATGTGCCGTTGGCAGCGGGTGGTCGCGTGGCATTTTTTCTGCACACGGACGATTTTGCCCGCGACCGCGCGGCAATGCTGGCGGCGGGTGTCACGTTCAGCGAGGCGCCACGCCACGAGGCCTATGGCACTGTGGCGGTATTCAAGGATCTGTACGGCAATGGCTGGGATTTGATCGAGCCCATCAGCCTTCCGGCTTGAATTCGACGGCGCGTTTCTTTGCTTCGGCTACCTGATCGGCCGTGAGTTTCGACAACAGGCCGTCAAGCTCGGCGTCGGGGCGGCCGCCTTGGCTGGCGAGGAGGTTCCACTTCAGGGCTTCGACGGGATCGGCTTCGACGCCTTTGCCGAAGGTAAAAAGTCTGGCCACGCGGTTTTGCGCCACGACATTACCCCGGCGGGCGGCAACCAGCATCCACTGGGCGCCGATGGTCTCGTCCTTCTTCACGCCTTCGCCGCGAAACACCAGCACGCCATAGTCGAGTGCGGCGTTGGCATTGCCCTGGCTTGCCGATTTGACGAACCACTTGGCGGCGTCGATATGGCTTTTGTCGACGCCACGGCCTTCGAGATAGAGAACGCCGAGATTGTATTGCGCGTCGGGAAAGCCGCGTTCGGCCGACAGTGCATACCAGCGGAAAGCCTGCGGCCAGTTCGGCGGATTGTCGAAGGCGCCGGAATTCAGCAGCCCCATGTTGAACTGGGCCTCGGCATTTCCGGCCTCCGCCGCCTGCGAAACAAAGCTTGCGCCCTTGGTGTAATCGACAGCGCCCAAGGAGCCATCGAGATAGATCATGCCGAGGGTAAATTGTGCTGCGACATGTTTCTTGGCGGCGGCTTTTTCATACCAGCTGATCGCCTTGTCAAGATTGACGCCAATGCCGAGGCCCTTCTGGTAGATCGAGCCCATCATGGCCATGGCGCGGGCATCGCCGGCTACAGCCAGGGGCTCGGCGATCGCCCGGGCGGTGGCGTAGTCCTTGTCGTCATAGAGGGCGGCGGCTTCCTCGAAACTTGCTGCTGCAAATGACGGTTGGGCGAAGCCAAGGAAGACGAGGACGGTGAAGGTGGCTCTCATGCTCTCAATCGTTGCATCAGTTGTGCGACGATGCGTTGGGCGGTTTCGGCGTCGTCCCACATGGCATCGGCGGGGCGGATAAAGTCAGGCTTCTGCGGCAGCAATGTGTCAAGGCCATCTGGCTCCACTGGCGTGAAGGCCACGCAGGGGATTTCAAGGAATTCGGCGCACCATTTGACGATGGGCTCGCCGCCGATCGAAGCGCTGTTCTGGTTCAGCGCCACATAGTCGGCACCGGCTTCGGCGGCTTCCATGGCGAGATGGCGGGAGCCTGCGGCGAAGACGCCCATGATGTGGGCGGTGCCAAGGCCCGCCCGGATTTCGGCCAGGGTTTCAGTTTCACCGTCAACGTGCAGGCCATCACAATTGGCGCGCAGTGCATCGCGCGGCTCGCCCATAGGTGAGGACGGCAAGGCCGAGTTGCTGGGCGACAGGCGTGATCTCCTTGGCGAGAGACACAGGCACGAGCAGGCTGGCCACGTCGCCGGCTGCCACCGCCGCCTTGATGCAGGCGATCACTTCGGCGGCGGGCTTATCGGGGGCTACGAGAAACAGGCGGGGCGGCATGGCGAATCATTCTCCACCCCTGTTGTTTCAGATGTGACTTGGCCTTGCAATCGCACCGCGCAGGGGCAGAAGGAACAATAACAAGAATGGAATATTCAGCACGGCATTGAAGGGGGCTCCGGCGAGGACTGAGAACGTTGAGTCGATGGCATACCAGGCGATCATGCCGCCGAGGATCACCGCCTTTACGGCGGCAGGTTCACGCACCAGCAGCTTACGGACCAATAGCCACATCATGAAGCCCCAACCCGCCAGGACGCCGCCACCGATGGCCGACAGCAAACGCGCTTCGGGTGCTGCAAGTGTCTGGGCGCCGTCGGGCGGCCAAAAGATGATATCGGCGAGAAGCATCGTGGGGGCCGAGGTTGCAGGGAGGGCGGCGAGGGCCGTCAAGAGGCCGAAGCCTGCGACGATCAATGACGACGCTTGAAGCCAGACTTTGCGTGTTTCGAATGTCATGGAGGAACTCCCTGTTTGGTGGTGGGCAAACAATGATGCAGCAACGCAAGGCCAGCAATTATCTTGCAGGTAAGTGACTTGCGACGGCGGTGCGCTAATGTCGGTGTGAAAGGATGACCGGCATGGAGACAGGTTTTGGTCCGGCGCTGAAGGATTGGCGCAACCGCAGGCGCATGAGCCAGCTCAATCTCAGCGGCGTGGCGAATGTTTCGGCGCGCCATATTGCGTTCCTTGAGACCGGCCGGGCACGGCCAAGCCGGATGATGGTGCTGCAACTTTCGGAGGCGCTGGAGGTGCCGCGCGGCGAACGGAATGCGCTATTGAAGGCGGCGGGATTTGCGTCGGCCTATCGGGCGCGGGGGCTGGATGACACTGAAATGGCGGGTATCCGCGCCGCTGTCGAGTGGACATTGCAACGACATGCGCCCTATCCGGCGCTGGCGCTGGACCGGCATTGGCGTATCGTTTCGCTCAATGGGCCGGGCGCGGCACTGGTGGGCTTCGTGGGACTCAAGCAGGGCGATAGCCTGATCGATGCCTTCCTGGCGGATGGCCCGTTGTGGCAGGCGATCGAGAACAAGACCGAGACAGCGCTGCACCTTGCAGCGAGGCTTCGCACCGAAAGCACACATTTGGGGGGCGACGCGATTTTGGATGAAGCAGCCCGCAGAATTGCATCGCGGGTCAAGCCCGGGGCGTGGGATGGAGTTGGCGCCTTGCCGCCGGTGGTGCCGACGCGGATTGTTGCAGCTGGCATGCGCCTGTCGCTGTTCTCGACTATTGCGCAGTTCAGCACGGCGGAGGATGTGGCGCTTGCGGACTTGCGGATCGAGCTGTTCTTCCCGGCTGACGAGGCTACGCGCCAGACGTTTGAAGCTATGGCGCGCTGAGTGTCGCGGCCACTTCCGCTGCTGCTTCCTCACCCGAGATGACAGCCGCATCAAACCAGCCAGCGTCGAAGGAGGCGATGTCGGAACTGGCGAATGCAAGACGGCCGGTCATCGCCCATGAGGCGTGATGGTGGGCAGCGCCATGTCCCAGGATGCCGTTGACCCACGTACCGCGGGCGAACGGGTCGGCGATCCAGTCATGCCAGTCGCAGGCGATAAGCCGGGCTTCGGGGAAAAAACGGGAGACGGCTTTCTCCACGTCCTTCGGAATGTCCGGTTGCCAGTGCTCACCTGCCACACCAAATCCAACGGCAAGGGTTGCGCCATCGGCAGCGAGGCGTTCGGTAAACATCCATTCGATGCCGTGTCCGCCTCCGGTGGCCAGAATGCCGACGGGGACGCCTTCAAGTTTGACCCAGATTTTGACGGCACGGCCGAGGTGGCCGAGCTTGCGGCCTTCGGCGCGGGCCCCCTCGAGCGGCGGGTCGAAGACGATGTGGCCCATGGGATTGAGGCCGGTGGCGACAATCGCCGCACGGGCTTCCAGTGCTTCACCGGTGGTCAGCAGCACGGTGACGCCGTCATCGCCATGGGTGATGGTGTGGATGATCGCCGTGTGGCGGATGGCGAGGCTTTCCGCCGCGATGATCCGTTCACAGAGGAATTGCACGCCGCCTTCCAGTGTGTCGGCCCAGCAGTTGCAAATGCCATCGGGCGTTCCATCACCATGGCTAAGGCTGGCGAGGAATTCGCTGGCGGGAACACTGGCCTTGTCGCCATTGCCGGAGACTGTCCACCAGGCCGACAAAAGTTCGCGGGTGGCGGGCGGGGCTGCAATAGTATCGAGATATTGTGCGAATGAAAGCTTCGAGAGTTCCGATGCGGAACCGCTTGCGTAATGATCTGTGTCGCTGGCCAACTTTGATAATGCGCGTTGATGATGGCCGTTCTCGCCGGGCGGGGTAGGGCCGTCATGGTGAAGTGCGCCACCGTGGAACCAGCGCCGCGCGGTGACCGGGTGGCGGGGCCTAAGTGCCACGTCATACTCCGCGCATAGCTTGCGGATGCGATGCTGCCAGGGGGTGATCCAGGCGCCGCCAAAGTCGAGTGTTTCACCTATCCCTGTGAAAGCCTTAGTGAAGCCGCGCCCGCCAGCCCGGTCGCGGGCTTCAAGGATAGAGACGGATAATCCCGCACGCTGCAAATCGCGCGCCGCTGTCACGCCCGCGAGACCGGCACCGATGATGAGCACATCCATGGCGCAACTCGTGGACCAACGGCGCGCCGCTGGCAATCGGTCAGGCTTCGAGCGCTTTCACGCCGGGCAATGGCTTTCCTTCGAGCCATTCGAGGAAGGCACCGCCGGCGGTCGATATATAGGTAAAATCATCGGCGACGCCTGCGTGATTGAGGGCGGAAACCGTGTCGCCTCCACCGGCGATGGTGGCGAGTTTGCCGGACTTGGTTAGGCTTGCCGCATATCTGGCGGCGGCCATGGTGGCGGTGTCGAAGGGTGTCAGTTCAAATGCGCCGAGCGGACCGTTCCATACGACGGTTTTGGCGGCGTCGAAGGCGGCTTTCACGGCTGCGATGGATGCCGCTCCGATGTCGAGGATCATGTCATCCGGTTTGACGTCAGTGATCGAGACGGTGCGCGATGGCGCGTTGGCCTTGAACTCGCCAGCCACCACCACGTCGGTGGGCAGCAGGATGTTGCAGTTTCTGGATTTCGCTGTCGCAAGAATGGCGCGGGCGGTGTCGGCCAGATCATGCTCACACAGCGACTTGCCGACGGGGTGGCCCTGGGCGGCGAGAAACGTGTTGGCCATGCCGCCGCCGATCACAATGGTGTTGGCGATTGCCGGAGAGATTGCCAAGGAGTTCGAGCTTGGTCGACACTTTGGCGCCGCCAACCACGGCGACGAGCGGGCGCTTGGGGTTTTCGAGCGCCGCCTGCAACGCCCTCAATTCGGCTTCCATGGCGCGGCCGGCGTAGGCCGGTATGTGATGGGCGATGCCTTCCGTCGAGCTATGGGCGCGGTGGGCCGCCGAGAAGGCGTCATTGACGAAAATGTCGCCGAGGCTGGCGAGGAGCTTGGAGAAGCCTTCGCCGTTCTTTTCTTCCTCCGGGTGGAAGCGGGTGTTTTCCATCAGCACGCAGTGGCCGGGCTTGACGCTTACTTCCGGCTTCGACAGCCAGTCGGTGAACTGAAATGCGACAGGGCGGCCAAGGATTTTTTCCAGTGCGGGCGCCACGGGCTTCAATGACAGTTCCGGCACCACCTTACCCTTGGGCCGCTCGAAATGCGCCAGCACGATGACGGCGGCGTTGTTGTCCAGCAATTCACGGATGGTCGGCGCCACGCGCTCGATGCGGGTGGTGTCGGTCACCACGCCATTGGAGATCGGCACGTTGAGGTCAACGCGGATCAGCACGCGCTTGCCCGCGACGTTGACATCGTTCAGTGTACGGAAGGCTGGCATTTCAGTTCTCCAATTCCAACAATCCGTCATCCCGGCGAAAGCCGGGACCCAGGCTTTCAAACTCGATGATGAGGCAGTCCTTGTGCGGATCGTCTGGGTCCCGGCTTTCGCCGGGATGACGACTTAGGGGGAACATCAGCTCTTCGCGGCCTTGACGGCGGCTTTCGCCGTGATGCCGAACTTCTCGTAGAGCACTTCGGCGGGGGCCGAGGCGCCGAAGCCCTTCATGCCGATGAAGGTGCCGCCGACGCCAATGAAGCGGTCCCAGCCGGTGCGGACGCCCGCTTCGATGGCGATGCGGATTTTTTCGGTGCCGAGAAGCTTGTCCTTGTAGGCCTTGCCCTGGGCTTCGAAGAGTTCCATGGACGGCACCGAGACAACGCGGGTGGGGGTTCCGGCCTTGTCGAGGGTTTCCTTGGCGGCGATGGCGATTTCGACTTCGGAGCCTGAGGCGAAGATCACCGCCTTCGACTTCTTGGCTGAGGGTGCCACTTCATAGGCGCCGAGCGCGCACAGGTTCTTTGCCGAATAGGTCAGGCGGGCGGGCTTCAGTTTCTGGCGGGTGAGGGCGAGGATGCTGGGGCCCTTGGTGTTTTCCAGCGCCAGCTGCCAGCATTCGACGGCTTCCACCGCATCGCAGGGGCGGAAGATTTTCAGATTGGGGATCACCCGCAAGGCCGCGAGGTGTTCGACCGGCTGGTGCGTCGGGCCATCTTCGCCGAGGCCGATCGAGTCATGGGTCATCACATAGATGACGCGCGTGCCCATGATGGCCGAAAGGCGGATCGACGGACGGCAATAATCGGTGAACACCAGGAAGGTGCCGCCATAGGGGATGACGCCACCATGCAGCGCCAGGCCGTTCATGGCGGCGGCCATGCCGTGTTCGCGGATGCCGTAATAGACATAGCGGCCACCGTAGTTGGCGGCGTTCAAGGGTTTCAGGTCCTTGGATTTGGTGTTGTTGGAGCCGGTCAAATCGGCCGAGCCGCCGACGGTTTCCGGCAGGGCGGCGTTGATGACATCAAGCGCATTCTGCGAGGAATTGCGGGTGGCGATCCACGGCGGGTTCTTGGCGAGTTCCTTCTTGTAGGCGGCAATCGCCTCGCCGAAGTTCTTCGGCAAGTGCGCCCGACATGGCGCGGGTGAATTCGGCCTTGTGGGCGGAGGCGGCGAGGCGCTTGTCCCAGTCGGCGCGGGCGGCGGCACCTCGGCTGCCGGCGGCGCGCCAGGCATTCATCAGGTCTTTCGGCACCTCAAAGGGCGCGTGGTCCCAGCCCAGTTGCTTCCGCGCGGCGGCGATTTCTTCGGCGCCCAGCGGCGAGCCGTGGACGCCATTGGTGCCCTGCTTCTTGGGCGCGCCATAGCCGATGATGGTCTTGCAGGCGATCATCACCGGGCGATCGGAACTTGTGCGGCTTCGAGGGCGGCGGCGATTTCGGCGGGGTTGTGGCCATCGACACGGCTGACCGCCCAGCCCGAAGCGGCAAAGCGGGCGAGTTGGTCGGTCGAGTCCGACATGCCGACGATGCCATCGATGGTGATGCCGTTGTCGTCCCACAGGACGATGAGGTTTTTCAGCTTCAGGTGGCCGGCGAGTGCAATGGCTTCCTGGGAGATGCCTTCCATCAGGCAGCCGTCGCCCACCAGCACATAGGTCTTGTGATTGACGAGGTCATCGCCGAAGCGGGCGTTGAGGTGGCGCTCGGCGATGGCAAAGCCCACCGAATTGGCGAGGCCCTGGCCCAGGGGTCCCGTTGTCGTCTCGATGCCATCGGCATGGCCATATTCGGGGTGGCCTGCGGTTTTCGAGCCCCACTGCCGGAAACTCTTCACCTGGTCGAGCGTCATGTCCTTATAGCCGAGGAGATAGTTCAACGAATACAACAGCATGGAGCCGTGGCCGGCGGACAGGATGAAGCGGTCGCGGTCGGCCCAGTGGGGGCTTGCGGCATCGAATTTCAGGAACTGCGTGAACAGCACAGTGGCGACGTCGGCGGCCCCCATGGGCAGGCCCGGATGGCCGGAATTGGCCTTCTGGACCGCATCCATGCTGAGGGCCCGGATGGCATTGGCCAGGATGCGGGTTTGGTCTGGTGCAATCATGTTCATGGAAAATGGTCCTCGTCGGGCTGAATCGGCGACTCCTTAACACCTGCCCCCCCGGAGTCAATTGTAGAGCCTGGCAAAATCGGCCTTATGCGGCGTTGCGTGGGGCGCGCGGGCAGCCTATGTTAAGTCGTTGTGTGTTGCGGGATTCGCGTGACTTGTCAGGGGCACTATGGCGGGCGCTAACAAGTTGGATGAAGTATTCAACCGGTTTGATCTGGCGGTGCGCCAGTTCGACGGGGCGCTTGGCCGTCTGCTGGAAACCGGCAAACGGGCCGAGACACTGGCCCATGAGGCCGAGGCCTTGCGCAAGGATCGCAGCAAGCTGGCCAATGAGCTAGACCTCGTGCGCAGCAAGGCCAACGAACTCGTCGATACCTCGAAGCAGGCGGCGGGCAAGATCGATGCCGCCATGTCGCGCATCCGCGCCGTGCTGCATTCGAACAGCGGGAGCTAGGCCATGGCTCACGTCATCGTCGAAGTGAATGGCCGCCCCTACACCATGCAGTGCCCGGATGGCGAAGAAGACCATCTGCGCGAACTGGCCAAACTGCTCGATGCCGAAGTTGGCGCGCATCAGAACCAGCGTCGGCTCGGTTGGCGACATCCGCCTGCTGGTCATGGCCGGGCTGATGGTGGCCGACCGGCTGTCGGAATCGATCCTCAAGATCGAAGACCTCGAAGATCAGGTGCGCGGCCTCAAGGACACGCGCGCCGCCGGCCTCGAGGACATGCGCCTGCTGGAACAGAAGGTGGCGAGCAAACTCGACGTCGCATCGTTGCAGCTTGAACGGCTGGCGAAGGCGCTGGACGGGGGTTGACAACTTAGGCGGACGTTGCCGCATTCGCCCGGACGTGGTGTGATGCTGGGGAAGCCCCCTGGAGTTGTCATGCCGCGCATTGTTCATCTGGCCATCCTCGCCCTGATCGTCTCGATATCGCCGCTTCTCGCCGCGTCACCGCAGCCGGTCACCATGCCGAATGGCATGGTGGTGACGTCGCAGCGGATCGCGTCCGAGGTTGGCGTCGATATTCTCGGCAGGGCGGCAACGCCGTCGATGCGGCGGTGGCGGTGGGCTATGCGCTGGCGGTCGTCAACCCGTGCTGCGGCAATATCGGCGGCGGCGGGTTCGCCACGCTGCATCTGGCCGACGGCCGCGACGTGTTCCTGAACTTCCGCGAGAAGGCGCCGCTGGCTGCCAGCGAAACCATGTTCCTCGACGCCACGGGCGAGGTGGTGAAAGGCCTGAGCCTCAAGGGCCATCTGGCGGTGGCCGTGCCGGGCACGGTGATGGGCCTCGACACACTGCTGGCGCGATACGGCACGCTGGCGCGCGAGGTGGTGATGGCGCCGGCGATCAAGCTCGCTGAGGAAGGTTTCGTGTTGAGCCAGGGCGATGCCGACATCCTGGCGCGGGGCACCAAGGATTTCGCCGAGCAGCCGAACATCGCGGCGATTTTCCTGCGCGATGGCAAGCCGCTGGGGGCTGGCGAGCTGCTGGTGCAGAAGGAACTCGCGGCAACGCTCAGGGCCATCGCGGAGACGGGCCGGACGCCTTCTACCGCGGCACCATTGCCGAGCAAGGTCGCGGCGGCCAGCGAGGCCAACGGCGGCGTTCTGACCAAGGCCGATTTTGAATCCTACACGGTGACCGAAGACGCGCCGGTGCGCTGCGACTATCGCGGCTTCGTGGTGATCTCCTCGCCGCCGCCCAGTTCCGGCGGCACCACCATCTGCATGATCCTCAACATTCTCGAAGGCTATGACATCCGCCAGGCGGGATGGAATTCGTCGCAGACCGTGCATCTCATGACGGAAGCCATGCGCCATGCCTTCGTCGACCGGAATTTTCAGCTGGGCGATCCGGATTTCGTGACCAATCCGCTGGCGAAGTCTGCTGGACGAAAGCTATGCGGCACTCATCCGCGCAGAAGATCGATCCGGCGAAGGCGACACCGTCGAAGGACGTGCAGCCGGGCGTGGCGCCGCACGAGGGCACCGAGACCACGCATTATTCGATCGTCGACAAGGCGGGCAATGCCGTGTCGGTGACCTACACCATCAATGCGCTGTTCGGCGCCAAGGTGATCGCCGGTGACACGGGTTTCTTCCTCAACGACGAGATGGACGATTTCACCGTGAAGCCCGGTGTGCCGAACCTGTTCGGACTGGTGCAGGGCAAGACCAACGCCATCGCACCCGGAAAGCGGCCGCTCAGCTCGATGAGCCCCACCATCGTCACCAAGGACGGCAAGACCTTCATGGTGCTGGGTTCGCCCGGCGGATCGCGCATCATCACCATCGTGGTGCAGACGCTGCTCAATGCCATCGATCACGGCATGGACATCCAGGCGGCGGTCGATGCGGCCGCGCATCCACCACCAGTGGCTGCCCGACGAGATCGCGGCCGAGCCCTTCGCGCTGTCGGCCGATGCCCGCGCGAAGCTTGAGGCGATGGGGCACAAGATCGTCGAGCAGACGCCATGGGGCGCCAACGAGGCGATCCTGATCGGCCTGCCGGCTCCGCCCGACGGCACCGAGAGTTCCGGCAATGATGCCATGGCGGGCGGCAAGACGCTGCCTGGCCTGCTCTACGGCGGCCACGACAGCCGAAGGCCGGCGGGAGTGTCGCCGGGCATTGAGGAGGGTTGGACTTTCGGGCATCGAGCGCCTACATTGGCGGGTGGCGGGCTGCCCGGTTTGTGGGAGCAATTTTTCCCTGGGGCCTATGCGATTCTCATTGGGAGCTGTCCCTGTGCCGGACCGTGGTCTGGCGTAAACGGCGCCCACCTACGTAAGTAGGGACCCGGGATCGTATCCTCTCACGGCCTATGGTGGCTCGCCGCTTTCGATTTCTGGATCTCCATGACCTTGCCGACATCAAGAAACAGGCGCGCCGCGAGGCCGCGGGCGCCGGGCGGCGGCGCATGAGCGGCTGAAGGACATAGCGGGCGAGGCGCTGGCCTTGCGCGGGCTGCCGGTGGCTTTGAGGCCCGGCATTGTTTCGGGTTTCATGCCGTACAAGAGCGAGATCACCACCATTCCGCTGCTCAACCGCCTGCGCCGCGAGGGCTGGGTGACGGCGTTGCCGGTGGTGCTGGGCGAGGGGTTGCCGCTGGAATTTCGCGCCTGGGCGCCGGGCGAAAAACTTGTTCCCGGCGTTTGGGACATTCCCGATCCCCGAACGAAGCCGAAGGTGTTCCCCGATGTGCTGCTGGTGCCGGGGCTGCTGTTTGATCGCGCCGGCTACCGGCTGGGTTATGGCGGCGGGTTCTATGACCGCACGCTGGTGAAGCTCCGGGCGTTCAAGACCGTGGTGGCGGTGGGTGTTGGCTATACGCGCAGGTGGTGGACGCGGTGCCGCGGGCGGACTATGACCAACCGCTGGATTTCATCATGACCGAGGAAGAGACCATCACGTGCGGCTGATTTTTCTGGGGGACGTGGTCGGCAAATCCGGGCGCGATGCGGTTCACCGCGAGCTTCCCATCTTGCGCGAGCGCTACAGGCCGGATCTGGTGGTGGTGAACGGCGAGAATGCCGCCCATGGCTTCGGCATTACCGAGGAGATTTTTCTCGATCGTTGCAGGCGGCGGGCGCCGATGTGGTGACACTTGGCAACCATGCCTTCGACCAGCGCGAGGCGCTGATCTTCATCGAGCGCCACTCCGACGCTGATCCGCCCGCTGAACTGGCCTGCGGGGTGCCCGGGGCGGGGCACGGCGACTGGTCGATACGGCTTCGGGGCGCCGGGTGCTGGTGATGAATGCCATGGGCCGGGTGATGATCGAGCCGCAGCTCGACGATCCGTTCCCGGCCATTTCGCGCGAACTCGATGCCTGCCGGCTGGGCCATGACTGCGACGCCATTCTGCTCGATTTCCATGCCGAGGCCTCGTTCCGAGAAGATGGCCATGGGGCATTTCTGCGATGGGCGGGCGAGCCTGGTGGTCGGCACCCATACCCATGTGCCGACGGCCGACCATCAGATTCTCTCGGGCGGCACCGGCTACATGACCGATGCCGGCATGTGCGGCGACTACGACTCGGTGATCGGCATGGAAAAGGCCGAACCGATGCAGCGCTTCCTGCGCAAGCTGCCGGTTGAACGCATGAAACCCGCCGAAGGGCCCGCCACGGTGTGCGGGCGTGGCCGTTGAAACCGACGATGCGACGGGGCTTGCCATGAAAATTTCTCCAGTCCGCATCGGCGGAAGGCTTGCGCAGGCCGAAATTCCCTTCTGGTAAGGCCGAGGCGTGATCAAATTTGTTGGCGGCCAGCAAAAAAACTCTAGTGACGGGCGGCAAAAGCACGTTAGTATCCAGCGCAACGCCACAAAAAATGGTGGCGGCAGGGTCTCCCACAGGGTTGTGGAGGTGCTGCTGGACATCGACAAGGCGTTGCAAATGGGGAGGGTCTGACGGCACCGTGGCGAGCTTCGCCGAGCGGCGCGTTTTCCTCCTCGCATGTTTGGGTTCAAGCCGGTGCGCCGGCATATCAGGAGGAATACCGAATGAAGAAACTATCATCGTGCTGGGTGCGGCACTTGCTCGCCAGCACCGCCATGATGGGCGTGGCGAAGGCCGCCGACGAACTGACCATCACCTCGTGGGGTGGCGCCTATTCGGAAAGCCAGCGCAAGGCGTTCTACGAGCCCTATCATCGCCGCTGGCAACAAGATCACCGAAGCCGAATACAGCGGCGAAATCGCCAAGGTTCGCGCCATGGTGGAAGCCGGTGCCGTGACCTGGGACGTGGTTGACATCGACACGCAGACGGCGCTCGCCGGTTGCGCCGAAGGCAGCTTCGAAACCATCGACTGGGCGAAGCTCGGCCTCGACCGCGCAAGTTCATCGGTGGCGACGTGACCGAATGCGCCGTGCCGAACATCCTCTATTCGACGGTCGCCGCCTATGACACGACCAAGACGGCGGAACCCGCCGACCTGTTCGAGGCGCTGTTCGACACCGCCAAATATCCGGGCAAGCGCGCCCTGCAGAAGAGCCCCTTCGTGAACCTCGAATGGGCGCTGATGGCTGATGGCGTGGCGCCGGAAGACGTCTACAAGGTGCTGGGCACCGATGAAGGCGTTGACCGCGCCTTCAAGAAGCTCGACACCATCAAGAAGGACGTGGTGTGGTGGACGGCGGGTGCTGAAGGCCCGCAGCTGCTGGCCGATGGCCAGGTGGTGTTCGCGACCTCGTGGAACGGCCGCTTCTACGGCGCCATCAAGACCGACAAGAAGCCCTTCAAGATCATCTGGGACCGCCAGGCTCCGGACTGGGATTTCTGGGCTATTCCGAAGGGCACGCCGAAGGTCGATGAAGCCTATCGCTTCATCGCCTTCGCGTCGGACCCGCAGCGCATGGCCGACCAGACCAAGTAGATCTCCTACGGTCCGGCCAACATGGATTCGGCCCCGCTGGTCGATCCGGCCATCCTGCCCGACCTGCCGTCGGCTCCCGACAACCTCAAGACCGTGTTCTATCCGGACCCGCAGTTCTGGGGCGACAAGGGCGACGAGTTGCGCGAGCGCTTCAACGCCTGGCTGGCGCAGTAATAAGCACGGCTTGAGGAGCGAAGCTGTCCTCTCTCCCGTGGCGTATCCACGGGCGGAAGGTCTTGTGCGGTGACGCTCACTGATGGCATGGCTGTGGCAGATGCAATTCCGAATGATGGCGTGATGCGCGCCGCCGATGGCACGCCGCTCAAGGTTGCCTTGGCGCGCGCCCAGCGCCGGGAGAAAATCAAGGCGCTGGGCCTGGTTGCGCCGCTGTTCGGATTCATCTTGCTGTCCTTCGTCTTTCCCATCCTGGTGATGCTCTACAACGCGGTCTATGACCCCGATGTGGCCGAGAACCTGCCCACGACGGTGGTGGCGCTGCAAGACTGGGATGGCAAGGACCTGCCCGCCGAAGACGTTTACGCCGCCTTCGTGGCCGACATGAAGGAAGCCCAGAAGAACAAGCAGGTGGCGCTGGTCGGCAAGCGCCTCAACTACGAACTCTCCGGCATCCGCTCCAAGGTGGTGGCTACCGGCCGCAAGGTGGCGGCGTTGGAAACCGCGTCCCTACAAGGATGCGGTGATCGCCATCGACAAGGTGTGGGGCGAGACCGAGACCTGGGCGACGATCAAGCGCTCGTCGTCGGTCTATACGCCGTTCTACATGCTCGCCATGCTTGACATGCGCCAGGGTGCCGATGGCGGCATTGAGCGGACTCCCGAAGACCGCCGCGTCTACATCGACATTCTGAAGCGCACCCTCGGTATCTCGCTGCTGGTCACCTTGATGACGCTTTTCTCGGCTATCCGGTTGCCTATCTGCTGGCGACGACGCCACAGAAGACGGCGAGCATTCTGATGATCTTCGTGCTGCTGCCGTTCTGGACGTCGCTTCTGGTGCGCACCACGGCGTGGATGATCCTGATGCAGGATGGCGGCGTTTTCGCGCAGTTCCTCAATATCACCGGCATCACCTGGCTTCTCAATACTATTTGGACTGGCGGACGGCACGCCGCAATTGTTCAAGACGCGGTTCTCGACCATCATGGCGATGACCCATATCCAGCTGCCCTTCACGCTGCTGCCGATCTACTCGGTGATGAAAACCATTTCGCCGAACTACATGCGCGCCGCGAAGTCGCTGGGCGGCAAGCCGTTCTATTGTTTTGTGCGGGTCTACATGCCGCAAACCCTGCCGGGTGTGGCCGCCGGTTGCCTGCTCACCTTCATCCTGAGTCTCGGCTATTACATCACGCCCGCCCTGGTCGGCGGGCCGACCGACCAGATGATTTCGGGGTTCATCGCCAGCGCCATCAACAACGAAAACAACTGGGGCAAGGCCTCGGCGCTGGGTGTCATCCTGCTGATCGCCACGCTGATCCTCTATTACGTCTATAACAAGCTCATCGGCATCGACCGGATGAAACTGGGATAAGAGCGATGGCGGTTCCCTCCTATTTCACACCGGGCGAAAAAGTCGCGCACTACGCGCTTCGTGTTTTCGTCGGCCTGGTGCTGCTGTTTCTGATTGCGCCGATCATCGCGGTGATGCCGCTGTCGTTCAACTCCGAGACATTCTTCACCTATCCGATGCCCGGCTATTCGCTGAAATGGTATGAGGACTTCTTCTTCAATGAGCGCTGGTCGAGTGCGCTCAAGATGAGTTTCATCGTCGCCATCGCCACGACCATCCTGGCGACATTCCTCGGGACACTTCGCGGCCCTCGGGCTTTCGCGCGCCGATTTTCCGGCGCGGGCCAGCGTCATGGCGATCCTGATTTCGCCGATGATCGTGCCGGTGATCATTTCGGCCGTCGGCATGTTCAAGTTCTATGCCAGCGTCGAGCATCGCAGGCACGCTGCTGGGCGTCGTTCTGGCGCACACGGCGCTGGCCACGCCGTTCGTGGTGATCACCGTGACGGCGACACTTACCAGTTTCGACAAATCGCTGGTCCGCGCCGGGGCCTCATGCGGTGCAGCGCCTCACACGGTGTTCTTCAAGGTGATGATGCCGCTCATCCTGCCGGGCATGATTTCGGGCGCGCTGTTTGCCTTCGTCATCTCGTTCGACGAGGTGGTGGTGGTGCTGTTCCTGGCAAGCCCCGAACAGCGCACACTGCCCTTGCAGATGTTCTCCGGCATCCGCGAGATGATCTCGCCGACCATCACTGCGGCGGCGACGGTGCTGGTGCTGATTTCAACGGCACTGCTGATCACCGTCGAAATGCTGCGGCGGCGGTCGGAACGGCTGCGCGGGATACGGAACTAGCGGTGTGAACTAAGCGGTTCTGAGCTCCCACCTGATGATTTTTGAATGGCCGAAGCCACCTCGGGCGTTCCGAGTAGGGAACTCTAAGCCGAGGGCGCGGCGTGATGCCTATCGCAGATTCCTCGGGCTGTGATAAGTTGTTGCATGGCATCAGCATCCATCAATTCAGATGAACTCTCAAATTTGCTCTGGCAATTGGCTGACTGAACTTGTAGAGCGTCGTGCTGTCTGTTCGAATCCAAAATGGATTCGCAAATCAGTTTCTTAACTATCTTCAAGGTTGCGGAGGTGTGTATCGTCAATGCCGCAGCCATCGTCGAACGATCTGCGTGAGCGCGTCGTCGCGTTCGTCGAGGCTGGAGATCTGGATGAAGCGCTGGGCCCGGCATTTCGACACGTCCATATCCTTTGCCGTGAACCTGATGGCGCTGTCGCGCGAGACGGTCGGTCCAGCCACGCCCGATCGGCGGCAAGAGGCATGGCAAGCTGACCCGGCCGAGAAGTTCCTGCTGGCTTTCGTTGAGCGCGGCGTCCGACGTGACGATGTCCAGCTCGCCCGCTGCGCTGCTCGCGGAGAAGGGCATCAAGGCGACGCCGTAATTCCTGTCGCGCTCTGGCTGATCAAGAAGGCTTCAGTTCAAGAGCAACTCCCGGGCATCCGAACAAGACCGGCCCGGCCGCCCTGGGCCCGGCTCAACTGGAAGAACAGCCGCGAGCCCGTCATGCGCCGCGCGAGCGCCACCTGGTCCACCTTCATCGACGAGACTGGTCACAACCAAGATGACACGGCTGCGCGGGCGCTCCACGAAGGGCGCGCCGGCTGAACGGCAAGGCTCCCTTCGGGTCACTGGGGCACGCAGACCTCTCTTCGTGGTAAGGCTCAATGTGATGGCCTCATCGCTCCTGGGGTTATTGACGCGCCGATGAACCGCGTCATCTTCTAGACACCTACGTCGGGTACCCGAGCTCTGCGCCCTCAGGCACGGCGACGTTGTGATCCTGGGCAGATCTTCGAGCCACAAGCAACGGCAAACGTGCCGAAGAAGGTGATATGAAGCGGCGTGGCTCCTCTCTTGCTGCTGACAGTCCCGATCTCAACCCCATCGCAGACGGCCTCCAAGCCCAAAGCGAAGTCCGGGACGGCCCGAAAACAACCATCGATCACTGCGGAAAGCTATTCGGCAAAATCCGGCGCCTCTTCATCCACACTAATGCTCGGAACCATCTTCGCCGTAGCAGGACACGGATTCAACTGAGAGTGCGATGCTCAAGACAGAATCCTCCCGACTGATGGGTCACTACCGGAGGCACGAGGTCACATACTTCGGCGCGCCCTTCGAAAGAAGAAAAGGTATTGAAGCCAGGATCCGGGAAATGGTTGCAATGGACCCTTCCTTTGGCTCCCTTTAACGGGTGCAAATCTTTGATGGGCTCTGGACATCCCTTTGAGCCACATGGATCGCCGATCACGTCGCTGGAAAATGTGTGCTTTCCGGCGAAATCTCCGGCAGACTAGCTCTTGATCGCTTTCGGGCATTTGCAAGAAACGGCGCAAGCAGCGGCGAGCGGCATGTCGCCGTCGCGGGCGTTACTATCTCTGAAGCCAGTGCGTTGGCATCAGGCGTCGACCTTGTTCAGTGGCAGAAGTTCGAAATTGTCCGCAACGGGAGCGATCGAGCGGGTGAAATATCTCAGAGAGTTCGTTGGGCCGCGACCAAGCCCAATTGCGCGTTGCGCTTCAAGTTGCCCGAGCGACTCGGTACTTTTTTTGACTGCGATGGATGAGCACGCATCTCCAAAGGAGGCTTGTCTGAGCAAATGAAAGAAACCAGCGAGCACAAGACGCACTTAGAGCGATCGACTCGCTGTTTCGCGGTAGTCAAGCGGTCGCTATACTTGGCACTTGGCAAGTGTACGCGACGAAACACGCGCCGCGGCAAATCCTTGGGATTACCTTTCACTTTGGCGATGGTTCTGAATGACTACACCATGTTTGGTCCTCTCCTTCAAACCAGTAGCATTGGGGACACATAATCGCTGCAAGATTTTCAAATAGACTCTGAGGATTTCTGCGGTTCGGATGCCGATGAATACGGACTGTGCTCTCGACCGCATTTGTTTTGCTCTGCGTCAGACCACTGCCTAAACAAAGAATAGAACCTCGGCATTGCGCTTGAGGTTATGCTGCTCCACGGGATCGAAGAAATTCCCAACGTACTCAGCTGAAAAATCGCAACCGCCGTTCGCGGGCGCGCATCTTCTTTGGGAGGAGAGCACGGTCCTGACCCGATTAGCAAACTTCAAGCGTCTAAAGGATGACGCGACGATCTTCGTTTTATCTCGGCTGTCCACTCGGGGCGCATCCTCCGGCGATGCCAAGGATGTCGCAACTCCTAACGCTTGAGAGTACAATAAAGTTGTGTGTTCGTATCGCGAAAATGATTGTCGAATTGGGGCCATTGCCTAAATGGGAGGACAGTATGTTTTTTCTGCCAAGAGTTGATCTGCGGAACCTTACGGAGTTGACTGGGAAAACTGTATACTCGCAGCGTCAGCCGAGGTTCCGCACTTTGCCCATGGAGACCGTTAGCCTGTCTGTGGAAAGTCCGACAATGGCTCGAAGCTGCCATTGGTCGCGCTTCCTCACGCCGTGGAGGTCGGACTCTTTCCGATTGGGTCAATCTACGAGCGGCTTTTTTTCATATACACCGGCACTTCGGGCATAGCTTCCGGCGTTGCCGCGGTGGCGAGGGTATCCATGGTGCCGATGGCGGCGACGAGGCGGCCCTGTTCGAGCTGGGCTGGCGCGCTTCGACATTTCGGTGAGGGTCGAAATTGCAGCGAACAGGCGCCCTGCCGGGGCGTGATCGGCGAGCGCGCGTACCTGGCGCAAGGCGGCTGAGCCTGCTGTTCTGGTCATTCCCTCGGCGGCGAAGGCCAAGGTATTCTGCTCATCGATGCGTCCCGGCATAATGTTACTCCCACAAACTGACGGGGGAAGGACGGCCCTTGATGAGGCTTAAAGACGGGTTAAGCTTGTTTCGCAGGCAGGGGGCGGCTCGAGAAGTGCCGAAAAAATACAGCAGTTCGGGGGCGCCATGGCCGGCCATTCACAATTCAAGAACATCATGCACCGCAAGGGCAAGCAGGACAAAATCCGGGCCCGCAACCTTCTCCAAGTTGTCGCGTGAAATCACCGTGGCGGCCAAGGCCGTTATTTCCGATCCCGCCGCCAATGGCGGCTGGGCTTGCCATTGAGAATGCCCGGGCCGAAAATCTGCCGAAGGACAATATCGAGCGCGCCATCAAGAAGGCCGCAGGCGGCGATGGCGAAACCGACGATGCCGTGCGCGACGAAGGCCATGGACCGGGTGGCGTGGCGGTGAAGCAGTACGTAACGGTTGAGCGGCTACATAACA
>CAVZHM010000004.1:0-445014 GCA_963775105.1 uncultured Alphaproteobacteria bacterium
CACCGGGCGGCGCAGACGGCGGGGCGGACTGACGTGTTCTCGGACTATCGGTTGCGGGTGGCCGAGGTGGTGCGCGATTATGGAATGCTCGCCCGCGCGCAAGCCCCGGCCGACAGCCGCGCCGGACACGGCTGAGGAGGCTGCTATAGTGCTGAAATGGTACGAATCATCGGCATTGATCCTGGGCTTCGCAATACCGGCTGGGGCGTCATCGAACAGGAGGGGCAGCGGCTCATCTATGTGGCCGATGGCAGTGTGCATTCGGATGCCGGTGCCGAACTGGCGGTGCGGTTGTTGCAAATCCACCAGCAGCTCCTCGAGGTAATCACCCGATTTGCACCGGATGAGGCGGCGATCGAGGAAACATTTGTCAACAAGGATGCCCGCGCCACGCTGAAACTTGGCCAGGCGCGTGGTGCCGTCATGCTGGCGCCGGCGATCCATAAGCTCCCGGTTTTCGAATATGCCCCGAACCAGATCAAGAAGTCGGTGGTGGGGGCGGGGCATGCCGAGAAGGATCAGGTCAAGCACATGGTCAAAATGCTGCTGCCGAGGGCCGAGATGAACACGGCGGATTCGACCGACGCACTGGCCATCGCCATCTGCCATGCCCACCACCGCAAGCCCATGACACTGGCGGCGGCGTTGGCGCGTTCTTGACTTGTTCCCGTATTGCGGCTAAGTAATACCGCTGAGGTATTACCATGCGCATCACCAGTAAAGGGCAGGTCACCATTCCCAAGGAAGTCCGGGACAAGCTTGGTCTTGTGCCCGGCGACGAGGTTGGGTTCCGCGAGGATGGCGATGTTTACATCATTGAGAAGGCTGCGGCTCCAGCAGGCGAAACGCCGGGAGAGAGGATGGTGCGGCTGCTTGTGGAGTTCGGCCAGCGCATGCGGCGCGAGGGCAAGATCGTCGATCCCGACATGACCACCGACGAGTACATGGAATTGATAAGGGGCTACAGCGAGGATGCCAACGATCCCGGATTCCAACGTCGTCCTTGATATCATTGACCCTGCCGCCAGTCTGGTTCGATTGGTCGAGAAAGTGGTTCTCGTATTGCAGGGAAGACGGGGCGATGGTCGTCAATCCCGTGGTGCTGGCGGAAGCATCAGCGAGGTTCGAGAAATTCTCGGATGTCGTGGCAATGATCAATGGTACGGGGTTGGTGTTCGAGGGCATGCCAATGGAAGCCGGCGCTTTTCGCAGGGCGAGCACACTACGAATATCGCCGCAGTGGCGGCCTGAGGGAGCGCGTTCTTGCCGATTTCCTGATCGGGGCACATGCCGCCACTACGCGGTTATGCAATACTGACGCGGGATCAGGCGACGCTATCGCACTTACTTCCCCAACCTCGACATCATCGCGCCGGATACGCCATCCATGATCGGAAAGCTCAAGGGCCGCATCGACAGCTTACGGACCGGACTGGGTGATCATCGACGTAGCGGGTGTTGGCTATCATGTGTTCTGTTCGTCGAAGACGTTGGCCGCTTTGCCGCCTGCTGGCGAGTTCGCAGAGGTTCACACGGAAATGTTGGTGAGCCAGGACATGATCCGGCTTGTCGGGTTTTCGTCAACACTGGAGCGCGAGTGGTTCCGCCTGCTGCAGACTGTGCAAGGGGTGGGGACCAAGGTGGCGCTGGCCATCCTCTCGACGCTTGTCTTCGCACGAGGTGGCCAAGCGCCATCGCTCTGCAGGACAAGGCGATGATCGGGCGGGCCAATGGCGTTGGCAAGAAACTCGCCGAACGCATCGTGCTGGAACTGAAAGACAAGGCGCCGGCCTTCGCAGGTGGTGACGCTTCGCTCGCCAAGTTGCAGGCCGATCTCGACGCGCCGCGGCCCACGGCGGCGGTCGATGCGGTTTCGGCGCTGGTCAATCTGGGCTACGGCCAGATGCAGGCGGGAGCCGCCGTCGCCGCCGCCATGAAGAAGGGCGGCGATGATCAGCCCACGGAGAAACTGATCCGCCAGGCGCTGAAGGAGTTGGCGCTGTGAGGGGATTGCCTAGCTCCACCACCGTCATCCCGGCGAAAGCCGGGACCCAGGCTTTCAATCTATGATTTCATGCAGCGGTCACGTGGCACGTCTGGGTCCCGGCTTTCGCCGGGATGACGGGTCAGGAATTGTTAATTGGCGGTGTGAGCCATGACCACCCGCCTCATCGACCGGGACCGTAAGCCCGAGGATGCGGATACGCATTTGCGGCCGCAGACGCTTTCGGAGTTTGTCGGGCAGACCAAGGCCAAGCAGAATTTGCGGGTGTTTATCGAGGCGGCGAAGGCCCGGGGCGAGGCACTGGACCATGTGTTGTTTGCTGGCCCGCCGGGGCTGGGCAAGACGACGCTCGCTCAGATCATGTCGCGCGAACTTGGCGTGAATTTCAGGGCGACGTCCGGACCAGTCATCGCCAAGGCGGGGGATCTCGCCGCACTGCTCACCAATCTTGAAGATCGCGACGTATTGTTCATCGATGAAATTCACCGGCTCAATCCGGCGGTCGAGGAAATACTCTATCCGGCGATGGAGGATTTCCAACTCGATCTCATCATCGGCGAGGGTCCGGCGGCGCGGTCGGTCAGGATCGATCTGGCGAAATTTACGCTGGTTGGCGCCACTACCCGCACCGGACTTCTGACGACGCCGCTTCGCGATCGTTTCGGCATTCCGGTGCGGCTCGATTTCTATACGGAGGAAGAACTGCTCGACATCGTGCGCCGGGGTGCACGCGTCATGCAGGTTTCGGTTTCGGACGACGGTGCGCGCGAAATTGCCAAGCGCTCGCGTGGTACGCCGCGCATTGCCGGCAGGCTATTGCGCCGGGTGCGGGATTTCGCGGCGGTGGCGGGTTCGGCCACCATTGATCGCAAGGCGGCGGATGCGGCGCTTTCGCAACTCGATGTCGATCATCGCGGGCTCGATGGCCTCGACCATCGCTATCTTTCGACCATTGCCGTCAATTTCGGCGGCGGACCGGTGGGCATCGATACCATTGCCGCTTCACTGTCGGAAGCGCGTGATGCCATCGAGGATATTGTCGAGCCCTATCTGTTGCAGCTTGGATTCCTCAACCGTACGCCGCGCGGCAGGCTGCTGACTCCGCATGCTTTCAAGCATCTGGGTCTTGCCCATGCCGCAGCGGCCGGAGATCACCCAAGGGCGTGCTGCCGCTGGGCGACCACGATGACTGAACGCTGGCCGGACCTTGCCGGGCGGATTGTTGATGGCGTTCATATTCTACCGGTGCGCGTCTACTACGAGGACACGGACCGGGGCGGGGTGGTTTATCACGCCAACTATCTCAAGTATTGCGAGCGCGGGCGCTCCGACTGGCTGCGGCTTATTGGCGTCCATCAAGACCAATTGCCGGACCTGATGTTCGTGGTCCGGCGCATGGCTTGCGATTTTGTGAAATCGGCCCGGTTGGACGACCTTCTGGAAGTGGAAACCCGCTTCATCGAGCACGGGGGTGCGCGGCTGGAACTTGACCATAACGTCAAGAGAATCGGAGAGATCGTCTTCCAGGCGAGGGTGACGGCCGCCTTGATCGATGGCCGGGGCCGGCCGCGCCGGCTGCCGCCGGAACTCGAAAAACTCCTGCCGTAACTTCGCCTTAACCATAATCAATGCAAGTCAGGAAAGGCTGGCGCGCAAGTGACCGGCTTTGTGGCGATTCCGGGGAAACCTCTGGAAACGCCGCAGTTTCGACAGAATCTCCCTGTTTCAGGACGCCTTCTCCTTGAATTTGGGTGCGGTGGGTCACGGGGGGCGTTGGGACCGTGATTGCGGCTGTGGGAAAGTAAAGACAAGAATGGATCCGATAGCGGTCGAACAGGTGGCGCAGGGCGGGCATATTTCGCTCTGGCATCTTGTATGGCAGGCCTCGTGGCCGGTGTTTCTGGTGATGCTCGGACTGGCGCTCGCTTCGGTGTGGGGCTGGGCCATCATAATCGAAAAATTTTTTACGGTGCGGCGGATGAATGCCGCCAACGACCGGTTTGAATCGTCGTTCTGGTCGGGACAATCGCTTGAAGACCTCTATCTGGCACTTGGAAACCGCAGCAACATGGGGCAGGCGGCGATTTTCATGTCGGCCATGCGCGAATGGAAGCGCAGCCAGGACGCAGCCCTTCGCGCCGGTTTCCAGGGTGTGCAGAAGCGCATCGAAAAAGTGATGGACGTGCAGATCCAAAAAGAGATGCACGATGTCGAATCCCGCCTGCTGTTCCTGGCGACGACCGGTTCGGCGGCACCCTTCATCGGCCTGTTCGGAACCGTGTGGGGCATCATGACCTCGTTCCAGGCCATCGCCAATTCGCAGAACACCAATCTTTCAGTGGTTGCGCCCGGCATTGCCGAAGCGCTGTTCGCCACGGCCATCGGCCTTCTTGCCGCCATACCGGCGACAATCTTCTACAATATGTACACCGCCGATGCCGCGAAGATCGGGGCGCGGCTCGAAAATTTCGCCGATGAGTTCTCGGCGATCATTTCGCGTCAACTTGACGAGCGGGTGTAGGGATGGGTGCAGCATCGGGCGGAGCGGCAGGCGGTTATACCAGGCGCAATTCCAGGCGCCGGGCCAGCCGTCCGGCGATGAGCGAAATCAACGTCACACCATTGGTCGATGTCATGCTGGTGCTGCTCATCGTGTTCATGGTGGCGGCACCGTTGATGACCGTCGGTGTTCCCATCGAGCTTCCCAAGACCGAAGCCACGCAAATGAACGCCAACAAGGAACCGATCACCATCACCGTGCAGAAGGACAAATCCATCTTCCTGCAGGAAACCAAGATAGAACTTTCAGAACTCGCTCCCAAACTGATCGCCATCGCCAAGAACGGCTATGAAGAACAGATCTTCGTGCGCGCCGATACCAGCGTCGACTACGGCTCGGTCATGGAAGTGATGGGGCTGTTGAATGGTGCGGGCTACAAGAAGATCGGCCTTGTCACCGGCGAACTCGAGAAAGCGCCGGACGCGAACTGACGATGCGCTTCAGCCTCACCACGTCTTTCATCTTGCACGCGGCGATCCTCGCCGGGGCGCTGGTGGTATTGCCGAACCCCAAAGAATTCATCGTTGCGCCCAATCTGGCGATCCAGGTCGATATTTCCAACATCACTGACAAGACCCAAGTGATGAACACCAAGAAATCGGAGACACCGAAGGAACAGCCGAAGCCCAAAAAAGTGGAAGCACCGAAGAAGGTTGAAAAGCCGGCGCCCAAGGTCGAAGAAAAAGTGAAGAAGGCCGAGGTGGCGCCGAAGCCCGAGCCGAAAAAGGAAGAAGCCAAGAAGGACGAGCCGAAGCCCGAAGAACTGAAGGACCTCATCAAGGACACGCTGGCTGAAACGCCAGAGCCCAAGAAGGAGGAGCCGAAGAAAAAAGAAGAACCGAAGAAAAAAGAAGAGCCCAAGAAGAAGGCCGAGAAGAAGCCGGACAAGAAGAAAAAACCGGACTTCGACGAGATTGCCGATCTTCTGAACAAGACCGATGACGAAAAAACCGCGCCCGAACAGCAATCGGAAGGTGGGGACAACGAAGTTGAAGCCGCCAAGACTTTGCAGGGCAGCGACAGTGCGCTGTCGGCAACGGTCATCGATGCGCTGGTGCAGAGGATCGACTCGTGCTGGTCGAAGCCTGCTGGTGTGGTCGGCAAATATATCATTGTGACCATTCGCATGCGCCTCAATCAGGATGGTTCGGTGAACGGCATACCGGAAATCCTCACGCCCGCCACCGATCCGCTGATCGATGCCACGGCACGATCCGCAGTTGCCGCCGTGATGGACTGCCAGAACTACGATTTCCTGCCGGCTGCCATGTACGACAGCTGGAAAGACATCAAGATCAACTTCGATCCGAACATGTCGTTCGGACCGGCTTCGGAACCCAGCTGAACATGAGACTGAAAGCTTTCTCGCACTCTGCCATGACCAATTGGCTCGCGGCCATTGCGACTTGTCTTCGCCGCGATGATCGGCACCATGGGTGCCACACTGGCGCAGACGGAAATCACCGTGACCGGCGGCAAGATCAATCCGATTCCGATTGCCATTGCGCCGTTCCTGTTGGGCGATGGCGCCGAAGAAGCCGCAACGACAATCAACGAAGTCATCACCAACGATCTGTTGCGCTCCGGCTATTTCAGCCCGCTGCCGCCGGACAGTTTCATCGACCAGATTTCGAGCTTCGATCAGGAACCGAATTTCGTCAGTTGGCGGCAGATCCAGTCCAAGGCGCTGGTTACTGGCCAGGTGTTCCTGCAGGGCGGCAAAGTGCGCGCCGAATTCCGGTTGTTTGATGTCAACACCCAGCAACAGCTGGCAGCCCAACAGTTCACCGCCTCGGCCAAAAGCTCGCGGCGCATCGGTCATCTCATTGCCGACGTGATCTACAAGACGATGACCGGCATTGACGGTTACTTCGACACGCGCATCGTGTTCGTGGGCGAGGAAGGCCCCAAGGACAAGCGCAAGAAGCAATTGATGATCATGGATCAGGATGGCTTCAATCCGAGGCCCCTGACCGATGGCAAGGATCTGGTGCTGACGCCGCGCTTTTCGCCCAATGCGCAGGAGATCACCTACATGGCCTTTGGCCGCGAAACGCCCCGCGTCTATCTCCTCAACATCGACACCAAGCAGCGCGAGATCGTCGGCGAGTTCGCCAACATGAGTTTCTCCCCGCGCTTTTCACCGGATGGCAACCGGGTGATCATGAGTCTGCAAGAAGGCGGTAACTCCAACATCCACGAGCTTGATCTCAGATCGCGCGGTGTGACCCAGCTCACCAATTCGCCGGCCATCAACACGGCGCCCAGCTATTCGCCGGATGCCGGCCAGATCGTGTTCGAGTCGGACCGCGGCGGCAGCCAGCAGATTTATGTGATGGGTGCCGATGGCTCGGGGCAGAACCGCATCAGCTTCGGCGAGGGCCGCTATTCGACACCGGTGTGGTCGCCGGACGGCCAGTGGATCGCCTTCACCAAACAGACCAGCGGTCGCTTCGCCATCGGCGTGATGCGTCCCGACGGATCGGGAGAGCGCATTCTCACCGAAGGATTTCACAATGAGGGGCCCACCTGGGCACCCAATGGACGGGTCATCATGTTCTTCCGCGAGTCGGGCGGCGAGAGCGGTGGTCCGCAACTCTATTCGGTTGATATCACCGGGTATAACGAACAGCGGATTGAAACCCCGGGCTTCGGCTCGGACCCCGCCTGGTCGCCACGCTTGAACTGAAACCTTTGCGGGGCCGGGGGGCCCAATGACCGCCGCACGGGGATGTGCGAGCGGCCTTGCATAACCAAACGGAGCCTAAAAATGAAGACGTCTGTGAGTATGAAGATCGTAATCGCCCTGATGGCCGGCCTGGCACTTGCTGGCTGTTCGAAGAAGAACACGCCGGACCTTGAGGCGACCAGCGGCATCGGCCAGGCGTCGCCTGGCTCGGAGCAGGATTTTGCCACCAATATTGGCGACCGCATTTATTTCGAGAACGACCAGACAGCGCTGACCGCCGAGGGCGAGGAAACGCTGCGCCGCCAGGCGGACTGGCTGCAGAAGTATTCCGGCGTGATGATCCAGGTCGAAGGCCATGCCGACGAACGCGGCACGCGCGAATACAACATTTCGCTGTCGGCCAGGCGCGCCACGGTGGCCCGCGAATATCTGATCGCCCAGGGTGTCGAAGCCAACCGCATCTCATCGATCGCCTATGGCAAGGAACGCCCCGTGGCGGCTTGCGATGCCGAACAATGCTGGTCGCAGAACCGCCGGGCGGTGACAGTGATCACCGGTGGTGCCAAGACGAGTTAAACAGTTGTCCTCGCAACCGCGATAGCGGCGCGAGGACGAAACCGGGTCAGGCTTTGTTAACCCTGTCCCGCGACAATGGGCGACTGGCACGAACCTTGCCGCGTGGGGTGCCGGGGTCTATCAGCCTGCGGCATAAAACAACCGGACGGGGGTCCGGAAAAGGAGTGGGAAGTCATGATGCGTTTTTTGGCGGGTTTCAGGATCGCAGCCCTGTTGTGCTGTTTCCTGGCCCTTGCGGCCTGCTCCAAGAAGAACACCCCCGACCTTGAAGCCGGTGGCGGCGCTGGCGACGTGAAGCCCGGTTCCGAGCAGGATTTTTCCGTCAATATCGGTGATCGCATCTACTTCCTGATCGACCAGACGACGCTGACGCCGGAAGGCGAGGAAATCCTGCGCCGCCAGGCCACCTGGCTGAACAAATACTCCAATGTGTCGGTGCAGGTTGAAGGCCATGCCGACGAACGCGGCACCCGCGAGTACAATATCTCGCTGTCGGCCCGGCGGGCCACGGCAACACGCGAGTTTCTGATCGCCAATGGGGTTGCCGCCAATCGCATTGCTTCCATTGCCTATGGCAAGGAGCGGCCGGTGGCTTTGTGCGATGCCGAACAGTGCTGGTCGCAAAACCGCCGGGCGGTCACTGTCATCACCGGTGGTGCATCCTAGCAACAGGTCCGGGGAATCCGATTCAGCCCCGCTGAAAGCCTCAATTTCACCGCGTTTCGAGCCCACCTCCGGCTTGACTGGCGAAACGGGCGGCCGGTGAAAAATGGTAGCGAACATGCTGAAATATCTGAAATCAACAGTGGCAGTGGCGGCGGTTCTTGGAACCGTAATGCTGACCCCGGCGCAGGCACAATCGGCGGCCGAACTGGCGCTGCGCATGTCGCAGCTCGAAGAACAGGTGCGGGCACTTACAGGCCAGGTCGAACAGCTCACCTTCGAGATCAAGCGCATCAAGTCAGCCAAAGCTCCGGGCAGCGAAGAAGAGAACGTACTTCCGTTCAAGAAAAAGACAGCCTCGGCTTCGTCCGACGTGATCGAGTCGCAGCCGCTGGAGCCCCTGACCGAAGGCAGCGAGCAGATTCTGGAATTGCCCAAGAAGCTCAAGTCTGGCGGATGGCGAGGCTGACCTCGACCAGGCGCCAGGCCCCACCGTTCTTGGCAGCATGAACAACAAGGCGGCCCTGCCCGACGATGGTGGCTTCCAGGGTGAGATTCTGGTGGCGCCTTCGCAGGAGGACACACCGCTGCATTCTGCAGGAACCGGCGATCGAGCAAGGTACTCTGGACGGCGGCGACGGCGTGGCGCAGGTGGCGCTCGCCCAGGATTCGCCCGATGCCCTTTATGAGAAATCCAACGAAAGTCTGCTGCGCCGCCAGTTCGGCGAGGCTGAAGCGGGATTCCGCACTTTCCTTGACAAGTATCCGGACCACAATCTGGCCGGCAATGCCCAGTACTGGCTGGGTGAGACCTTCTACGCCCAGGATGATTATCGCCAGGCCGCCCAGGCGTTTCTCAAGGGGTATCAGCAATACCCGAAGAGCCGCCGGGCTGCCGACAGCCTGTTGAAGCTCGGCATTTCGCTGAACAAGCTCGGCCAGAAGGACAAGGCCTGCGCGGTACTCGCAACAGTCGGCAGTGAATATCCCAAGGCCGTTGAAGCCAGGAAACGTGCCCAGGCTGAAACCAGCCGTGCCGGCTGCGCCTCATAAGGGGCTCGATCCCTCGGCACTGATGCAACGCATTTCTGGCGCCGAGCATTTGGCGCTCGCCGTTTCCGGCGGCTCTGATTCGATGGCGCTGTTGCGGCTGGTGGCGGCATGGCGGCAAGGCATCAGCACCACCGTTTTGACGGTTGACCATGGGCTTCGTCCGGACTCGGCGATTGAGGCCCGGCAGGTCGCGGCATGGTGCTCTGGCCTTGGACTTCCGCATGTGACGCTGGCCTGGGAGGGCGAGAAACCCACGACCGGGCTTCAGGCCAAGGCACGGGCAGCGCGTTATGATTTGATGACCGGCTGGTGCCGGGCCAATGCCGTAGCCTGGCTGTTGACGGCCCACACCATGGATGATCAGGCCGAAACCGTGCTGATGCGGCTTGCCCGCACGACGAGTTTTGACAGTCTTGCGGGCATTCCGGAGGTGGGGGTTTGGAAGGGCGTCAGACTTTTCCGGCCGCTGCTGGGCGAGAAGCGCCAAACCCTTCGCGGCTATTTGCGTGGGCTTGGCCAGCTGTGGATCGACGATCCCAGCAATGGCGATGAGCGCTTCGAGCGGGTGCGCATTCGCAAGGCGTTGCCGGTGCTACAAGAGTTGGGAGTTACTGCCGATGGCCTGAGCCGCTTTGCCGAGCAAGCGCGGGCGGTGAGCGAGGGGTTGGCGGCGGCGGCGGCGGATTGGTGCCGGCATCACGCCAGAGGATTTGACGAGGGTTATTGCGTCGTGCCGCTGGCAGACTTCCTTGACCAAGCGGCCGCCATTCGCGGCCGCATTTTGGGGCGGCTCATCGGAACTTACGGGTCGGGCAAGGGTGCGGAACCCGCCGAACTGGCCTTGCTTTCGGCATGGGCTGACGGCGATGGCAGCCGCCGGCGACCCTGGGCGGCGCGCTGATTGGGCGGCGCAAGGAGCATCTGATCATCGGCCGGGAACCGGGGCGGATCGGCGGCGAATTACTGGTGCTTTCCGCCGGGGGCTGCGGCCTTTGGGACCATCGTTTCGAGGTTCGCGCCGCACCGGGCAGCCTGGTGGAGGCGTTGGGTGCGGGGCTGGTGGCCCGCGGTGAAATCGCTTCCGGCTTTTGTGCAAAACACGCTTCCCGCTGTGGAAATGGCCGATGGCTCGCTGTGCGTGCCGCATTTGGGGGTGGGCTTGGGGGCCACAGCAACATTTCGTCGCAGGAAATGCGGGCTAACGATGGCGTTTACACTGTTGTCGAGCTTGGAAACGGCTGGGCCCCGGCCCTATGTTATGATGAATTCTTGGAAAGCGGCCGGTGCGGGTAGCCGCCAACCGGCCAGACTTGAGGGATCACGTGAATCAGTTCCGAAATTTCGCCGTCTGGATCGTTATCGCACTGTTGCTGTTCGCACTGTTCAGCCTGTTTCAGGGTCAGGTGGGGCGCAGTTCCGCCGCCGAAGTGAGCTATTCCGAATTCATCGACAAGGTGAATGCCGGATCGGTGACCACGGTGACCGTGGCGGGGGAAACCATCTCTGCCAATCTCAGCGATGGCAAGAGCATCCAGACCTACGGTCCGATTACCGAAGAAGCTTTGAAGACCATGCAGTCAAAAGGCGTGAAGGTGACCTTCCGCCCGGCGCAGAGCGATTCGCTCCTCGCCAATGCATTGATCTATTGGCTGCCGATGGTGGTGCTGATCGGCGTGTGGATATTCTTCATCCGGCAAATGCAGGCGGGTTCCGGCAAGGCCATGGGTTTCGGCAAATCCAAGGCCAAGCTTTTGACCGAACGCCATGGCCGGGTGACCTTCGAGGACGTGGCGGGCGTAGATGAAGCCAAGGATGACCTCATTGAAATCGTCGACTTCCTGAAGGACCCGCACAAGTTCCAGCGTCTCGGCGGCAAGATTCCGAAGGGTGCGTTGCTGGTCGGCCCACCGGGCACCGGCAAGACACTGCTGGCCCGCGCCATTGCGGGCGAGGCGAATGTTCCGTTCTTCACCATTTCCGGCTCGGACTTCGTGGAAATGTTCGTGGGCGTTGGCGCATCGCGGGTGCGCGACATGTTCGAGCAGGCCAAGAAGAACGCGCCGTGCATCATCTTCATCGACGAAATCGACGCCGTCGGCCGCCATCGTGGTGCGGGCCTTGGCGGCGGCAACGACGAGCGCGAGCAGACGCTGAACCAGTTGCTGGTCGAGATGGATGGCTTTGAGGCCAATGAGGGCGTGATCCTGATCGCCGCCACCAACCGTCCTGACGTGCTCGATCCGGCACTGCTGCGCCCCGGCCGTTTCGACCGGCAGATCGTGGTGCCGAACCCCGATGTGGCGGGCCGCGAAAAGATTTTGAAAGTGCACATGAAGAATGTGCCGCTGGCGCCCGATATCGACGCCAAGACCATTGCCCGCGGCACGCCCGGTTTTTCGGGCGCCGACCTTGCCAACCTGGTGAACGAGGCGGCACTTCTTGCGGCGCGGCGCAACAAGCGCATGGTAACGCAGCACGAATTCGAAGAAGCCAAGGACAAGGTGATGATGGGCGCCGAGCGCCGGTCACTCGCCATGTCGGAAGACGAAAAGAAGCTCACGGCCTATCACGAGGCGGGCCATGCGCTCGTCGCCATCAACGTGCCGAAGTCCGATCCCGTGCACAAGGCGACGATCATTCCGCGCGGCCGGGCGCTGGGCATGGTGATGCAGCTGCCCGAAGGCGACCGGCTGTCGATGAGCTTCACGCAGATGACCTCTCGCCTTGCCATCATGATGGGCGGGCGCATTGCCGAGGAACTGACCTTCGGCGAAGACAACGTCACCTCCGGCGCGCAATCGGATATCGAGCAGGCGACGCGGCTTGCCCGTGCCATGGTGACCCGCTGGGGCTATTCGAAGACGCTCGGTACGGTGGCCTATGGCGAAAACCAGGAAGAGGTGTTCCTCGGCCATTCGGTGGCGCGTTCGCAGAACGTTTCCGAATCAACGTCCCAGAAAATCGACGAGGAAGTGAAGCGCATCGTTGCCGACGGCTACACTACGGCGCGCAAGATCCTGACCAAGAAGAACAAGGATCTCGAAACACTGGCCAAGGGGTTGCTCGAATACGAGACGCTGTCGGGCGATGAGATCACCAACCTGCTTAAGGGCATTGCGCCGAAGCGCGATGATGGCAACACGCCGCAGGTCTTCCGGCACGCCGGGCTCGGCGGTTCCGAAAGCCGGCCGCGCCAAGCGGGGCGGTGGCGCATCCGACATGGAACCGCAGCCGCAGGCCTGATGGGTAAAGTCTACTACAGGCCGATCGGCCTCTCCCATGGAGAGGCCGCTCTGCGTTCGGTGGCGCGCGGCGGCGCCGGGCGGCTGGGCGGTCACCAGACGATCGCTTTTCACGCCGTGGAAATGATCGAGCGCCGCGACGGGAGGTTCTGCGCGAATGTCATTGCCTATGGCGACCTGCCGAAGTCCGATTCACTGGCCCGCATCGAACAGAGCCGTGCGCCTTATAGTGGGCCGCCCGCCATCATGGGCATCGTCAACGTGACGCCCGACAGCTTTTCCGATGGCGGGCAGAATGCCGAAACCAGACGCCGCCATTGCCCATGGTCTGAGGTTGGCCGAGGAGGGCGCCGCGATTCTCGATGTCGGCGGCGAATCGACGAGGCCCGGTTCGGACGCGGTTTCGGAAGCACAGGAACTGGCGCGGGTCATTCCGGTGATCAGCGGCGTTGGCGCGGGCGCGGCATCTTGTTTCCTGCGACACGCGCAAGCCTGCGGTCATGCGCGAAGCGGTGAAGGCGGGGGCCGCCATCATCAACGACGTTTCGGCGCTGCGTTACGATCCGCCAGCGCCGCCACGGTGGCCGAGCTTGGCGTTCCGGCGGTGCTGATGCATGCCCAGGGCGATCCCCGCACCATGCAGCTGGCGCCCTCCTACGACAATGTGGCGCTCGATGTTTACGATCATCTTGAGGAGCGCCTGGCGGCGGCACGGGCGGCGGGCATTGAACAGCTGGTGATCGATCCCGGCATCGGCTTCGGCAAGAGTTTCGCGCACAATCTCGAAGTGCTGTCGCAGCTCACGCTTGTATCATGGGCTTGGCGTTCCGCTGCTGGTGGGCCTTTCGCGCAAGGCCTTTATCGGGGCGTTAACCGGTGAGAAAGTGGCGGCGAAACGGGTTAACGGCTCGGTAGGGGGTGCCGTTCATGCTGCGCTGATGGGGGCCCATATCCTGCGGGTGCATGATGTGAAGGCGACGGTTGAGGCATTGGCGGTCGCGTGGGCGGCGGCCGATCCGGCGGCCAGCGAGATTTGATACATTATCTTCATTGACTTCGTGTAGTAAGTGCATTAAATATCCGCGGCCAGTTGTTTGGAGAGCGATCATGAGAATTCCCAAACTCGCGTCCGACGTTTCCGAGGTTGCCAAGAATGTTGGAATTTACAACGCGGCGGTCGAGTCGGGGCGACTGCGGACAATCATTGCTTACGTGCGCCACTGGTACGCCATCAAGGAAGTGGATGGAACCTGGTCTTTCGGGCCGTCGAAGTTCATCGGCTATTCCGGGATTACTTCCGAAATTTACCAAAAGAAACACGAGCAACTCGATGGCCGGGTAGCAGAATCGGCGCTCAAGGACTGGTTTGTGGAGTTACCCATTGGCGGCGCCCTCGAAACGGCTCTCAGGCAGGAATTGCGCCGCTTCATCGCGAGGCACGGCAAATCTCTCAATCAATTGGCGCGGATACACGTTCTCAAGAGCGATGCGCCGCCCATGGCCGCCAACCAGAAGGTGACCAGTGGTGAGACATGGCGAATTACGTCGAGTCCAGAAATATTGGCTGGCAAGCCGTGCATACGCGGCATCCGCATCCGGGTTGCCGACATTCTGGAAATGCTCGCTCATGGAGCCTCGCGAGAAGAGATATTGGCGGATTACCCCTATCTTGAAGATGCCGATATTACGGCCTCCCTGCGAATATGCCATGAGCGCCGTTAACCATCGCCTGGTCAAAGCGGCTTGACGTGCGGTTCATTGTCGATGCCCAGTTGCCGCCAGCATTGGCGGGATGGCTGCGAAAGCGCGGCCATCAGGCCGATCATGTTCGCGATTTTGCACTGGATCGAAACCCGATGGCGAGATTATTGCATGGGCAAGCCGGAACGGCGGGGTTGTGATAACCAAGGACGCGGATTTCTCGTACGCTTCGCGCGTACTTGGCAATTGCAGAGTTGTTTGGATCAGGCATGGGAACAGCACAAGCAGGAAACTCATCTCCGATCTGGAACCGGTGTTTGGGCAGATCGAGCAGGCGCTTGCGGAAGGTCAGGAACTCGTGGAAGTGAGCGCATAGGCGCAGGAGTGGACGACGGATCAATGGCACGGAAATATTTCGGAACGGACGGGGTGCGCGGCACGGCGAATGCCGGGGCCATGACCGCCGACATGGTGTTGAAGATCGGCATGGCGGCGGGCAGCCTCTATCAGCGCGGCAGCCATCGCCACCGGGTGGTGATCGGCAAGGATACCCGGCTTTCCGGCTACATGATCGAGCAGGCGTTTGACAGCGGGGCTTCTGGCGGCGGGCATGGATGTGTTCGTGCTGGGGCCGGTGCCGACACCGGCGGTTGCCATGCTCACGCGCTCGATGCGCGCCGATCTGGGGTCATGATTTCCGCCTCGCACAATCCCTATCAGGACAACGGCATCAAGATTTTCGGGCCCGACGGCTACAAACTTGTCCGACGAGCAGGAACTGCAGATCGAGGACTTGCTGGACAATCCGGCAAAGCTTGCTGGCGGCGGCGCCCTGACAAGATCGGCCGCGCCACGCGCATCGAAGACGCCAGGGCCCGCTATATCGAATTCGCCAAGCGCACATTTCCGCGCGATTTGAAACTCGACGGCTTGCGCGTGGTGATCGATACGGCGAATGGCGCGGCCTACAAGGTGGCGCCCACGGCGCTGTGGGAACTGGGTGCCGAAATCATCCAGATCGGCCATGAACCGGACGGCATGAACATCAACCGAAGTGCGGTTCCACGGCGCCGGAAGCGATGTGCGAGAAGGTGCGTGAGCTGCGCGCCGACATCGGCATCGCGCTCGACGGCGACGCCGACCGGGTGATCATCGCCGACGAAAAGGGCAATGTCATCAACGGCGATCAGTTGATGGCGCTGATTGCCACCTCATGGGCCGAGCGCGGGCAGTTGCAAGGTGGTGGTCTTGTTGCCACCGTCATGTCGAACCTCGGGCTCGAACGGCATCTCAATGCGCGGAAGCTGTCTCTCGCCCGCACCAAGGTGGGCGACCGTTATGTGGTGGAGCATATGCGGGCCCATGGTTTCAATGTCGGTGGCGAACAATCGGGCCACATCGTGTTGTCGGAATTTTCGACGACGGGGGATGGATTGCTGGCGGGGCTGCAGGTGCTCTCCGAAGTGGTGCGCTCTTGGCAAGCCGGTGAGCGAGGTGTGCAATGTGTTCACAGCCGCTGCCGCAACTTCTGCGCAATGTGAAATTCAAGGCGGGCAAGCCGCTGGAAGACAACCACGTGAAGTCTGCCATCGCCGATGCCACATCACGGCTCGGGAATTCGGGACGGCTGGTGATCCGGCCTTCGGGTACCGAGCCGTTGATCCGGGTGATGGCGGAAGGCGATGACGAAGGACTGGTGGCGAAAATCGTCGATGAATTCTGCGGCGTGATCGCCGAGAGCGGCGGCTTAACGTTTCAGGCCCTTGGTGATTTCGGCCACGTCCTTGTCGTCAAGCATGGTGGCGCGGAGTTCCATGGCTTTCTTCGGATACTCCACGAGATCGACCATGGCGCCGCTTTCGCCGGGCACGTAGGGTTTGCCGCCGCAGAAATAATAGTAGTCAGTGGTTTTCCGGGCGATGCCGAAGGGGCCTTCCTCGATGAAGGCGTGGCGGATGTAGTCGGTGCGGGTGGTGGCGATGCCATAGGTTTCGCGGTTCACGACGCTAAGGCGGGTGTCCTGCCTGCCCGATTCACCGCCATCGATGCGGATGATGGTGTTGAGGCGGCCGTCCGGCTCGCGGTAGATCTCCCAGACGCCACCTTCCGTGGACTGAACATCGGTGACCTCGATTTCCTTCGGCGTCATCGTCATCGAGCGGAGCGTCGAGGGCTTTCGAGATGGCGTCGAGATCGCAATCGGCGCGTGCCGCTGTCGAAATGAGGCAGAAAACAAGAAGCGCAAGTCTCATGACGTGATCCTTTGCGGCGTGAATGCTGTCAGGCGGCTGATGGCGATACCGCCGAGAACCAGGGCGAGGGAGACAAGAATTGACCAATCGAGCCGTTCATGCAAGGCTGCAGCACCCAACAGGAGCGCAAAGGCCGGCACCAGATAATTGGCATAGGCCACGAAGCTGGGGCCGACGCGGTGCATCAGCCAATAGCTGACAACGGAAGCGAAGGCGGTGGGCAATAGGCCCAGACCCAGCACTGCCCAATAGACGGCGGGCGGTTTGTCGCATCACGCCTTGCGGGTTTAAAACCAGCGCCAGGCCCACTCCCATGGTGGCAGCAAGCAGGCATACGATGGCGGTCTGTTTTACCGGATTGTCAATACCCATGCGCTTGGCGGACACGGCGTGGATGGCATAACACACGCAGCCCGCCAGCACCGCCAACTCGCCGATCAGCTCATCGCCCGAGAACTTGAAATTCAACACCTGCTCCGGACCCATGAGAACGAGAATGCCGGCAAAACCGAGGATGAATCCCAAAGCCTTTGCCACGGTGAGCCGTTCATCGGGCAGAACGAAGTGGGCCATCACCACAAGGATGAGCGGCACCGTACCCATCAGCAGCCCGGAAACACCGGACGAAATGAATTGCAGACCCCAGGTGACAAGAAAAAACGGAAGGGCATGCCCGATGAAAGCCAGCCACGTGAACTTCCGCCACTGTTCGCCCGAAGCCTTCATCGATTGCCCGGTGGCAAGTGCATAGGGAACAAGTACAACGGCGGCGACAGCCAGCCTTAATCCCGCCACCCAGGCGGCATCGAGGTGGATAACGGCAACTTTGCTCATTGCAAAGGACGAACCCCAGATGACAACCAGCAGGGCAAGTGCTGACCAGTCGGAAAGGCGGGCATGTGATGGCATGATCCAGCGATGCCTTATGGTTTCCACTCCGTCAATTGCAATGCCGCAATGGCACAGAACACTGTTGCATGGGGGCAACAGACACAATCCGTCACGATCCCGCCGCAATTGCAGCCCGGCTTGGGCCCAATGCGGCGCCTAGCCTTGCCATCATCCACACGGGGATGTTTGTCAGGAGGTTAGTATGAAAGCGTTCAAGATCACTGTTCTCGCCGCTGCTGTCATGGCGGGAAGTTTCGGAATCGCGCAGGCCGCGGACAACGATGCACCGGCCGATTCGGGCTACGATGCCTTCGGCTTCTATCTGCGCGCCGATGCGGGCTGGTCGTTTCTCGACTGGACCGACAACGACAACGCGCCGGTCTTCGGCGGCGGCATCGGCTATCAGCTCAACGATTATCTGCGTACGGACGTTCGCGCCGACTGGGCCGGAAACTACGCCGTGGCGCCGGACTCGCGACATGAGCCTCACGACGGTCACCGGCAACATGTACTTCGATGTGCCAACGATACCGCGTTCACGCCCTATGTCGGCGCTGGCCTCGGCTGGGGCTGGGCGAACATCGACAACGCCCGGACGACAATGGCTTCACTTATTCGCTGATGGCTGGTGTCGGCATGGACTTGACCGAGTCGATCACCCTCGATGCCGGCTATCGCATGCGCGAGACGATGATCAGCGGCGAAAATCCGTTGGAGCACCAGTTCATGGGTGGCGTGCGCTTCTCGTTCTGATCCTCAATCGCGAGTGATCGGGAGAAAAGTGCGGCGGTGGAGCAGATCCACTCGCCGTCTTGCTTTGTTAATCTTTTTCCGGCATATGCGTGCCGGGCTATCCCTCCCCAACGGGGGTCAGTCCATCTGCAAGGATGGAGACAGCGATGATGACGACGAAACCGGCCGTGCGCCCGGCAAATCCAAACTTTTCTTCCGGCCCCTGCGCTAAAATTCCGGGCTGGTCCCCCCAACTCCTCGAAAAAGCTCTCACCGGCCGCTCGCATCGTTCGGGCCCCGGCAAGGCGCGACTGAAGCTCGCCATCGATTTGACGCGCGAGGTTTTGCAAGTTCCCGCCGATTACCAGATAGGCATTGTTCCGGCGTCGGACACCGGTGCCGTTGAAATGGCGCTGTGGTCGCTGCTGGGGCCACGCGGTGTCGACATGCTGGCGTGGGAAAGCTTCGGCGAAGGCTGGGTGGCTGACGTCGTCAAGCAGTTGAAGCTCAAGGACGTGCGCAAGATCGTGGCGCCCTACGGCGAATTGCCCGATCTCGCCTCAGTGAATTTTGCGAACGATGTGGTGTTCACCTGGAACGGCACGACGTCGGGCGTGCGGGTAGCCGATGCCTCATGGATCCCTGCTGATCGCCAAGGCCTGACAATTTGCGACGCGACGTCCGCTGCCTTTGCGCAGAATATCGATTTTGCAAAGCTCGATGTCGTCACCTTCTCGTGGCAGAAGGCGCTGGGAGGCGAGGGCGCCCATGGCGTCATCATTCTCAGCCCGCGCGCCGTGGAACGGCTTGAAACCTACACGCCACCGTGGCCGATGCCGAAAATTTTCCGCATGACATCCGGCGGGAAACTCAGTGCAGGCATATTCGAAGGTGAGACGATCAATACGCCGTCGATGCTGTGCGTTGAAGACTATATCGTGGCGCTCAACTGGGCGAAGTCGATCGGTGGCCTCAAGGGACTGGTGGCCCGGGCCGATGGCAATGCGGCGGTGCTCAATGGCTGGATTTCCCGAACGCCTTGGGCTGAGAACCTTGCCAAGCGGCCTGAGACGCAGTCCAACACTTCGGTGTGCCTGATTTTCCACGCCGACGAAGCGGTGGCCAAGAAGATGGCGAAGCTTCTCGACACCGAAGGCGTTGCCTATGACATCGCCTCCTATCGCGATGCGCCGCCGGGGCTTCGCATCTGGTGCGGCGCCACGGTCGAAGTCTTCCGATCTTGAAGCGCTGCTGCCGTGGCTCGACTGGGCTTACGCGCAAGTTTCCGCCTGATTCCCATTCAATCCGCTTTCGAGGAGTAGCCGATGGCACCCCGCGTTCTCGTTTCCGACAAGCTTTCCGAAACCGCCGTTCAGATCTTCCGCGACCGTGGCGTCGATGTCGACTACAAGCCCGATCTTGGCAAGGACAAGGATGCGCTGCTGGCGGCAATCCCGGACTATGATGGCCTCGCCATCCGTTCGGCCAGCAAGGTGACGCCGAAGATCATCGCCGCCGCCACGCGGCTCAAGGTCATTGGCCGGGCCGGCATCGGCGTCGACAATGTCGATATTCCCGCCGCCATCGGGCCGCGGCATCGTGGTCATGAACACGCCGTTCGGCAACGCCATCACCACCGCCGAACATGCGCTGTCGATGATGATGGCGTTGGCCCGGCAAATTCCCGAGGCCAATGCTTCGACCCACGCCGGAAAGTGGGAGAAAGAACCGCTTCATGGGTGTCGAACTCTACAACAAGACACTGGGCGTCATCGGCTGCGGCAATATCGGTTCGATCGTCGCCGACCGGGCCATCGGCCTCAAGATGAAAGTCATCGCCTTCGATCCGTTCCTCTCGGAGGAACGCGCCGTTCATCTTGGCGTCGAAAAGGTCGAACTCGATACGATTTTCGCGCGCTCGGATTTCATCACGCTGCATACGCCGCTGACCGAAAAGACACGCAACATCGTCAGCGCCGAGTCGCTGGCGCGCTGCCGCAAGGGCGTGCGCATCATCAATTGCGCGCGTGGCGGACTGGTGAACGAGGATGCGCTCTATGATGCGCTGAAATCCGGCCATGTGGCTGGTGCGGCACTCGACGTGTTCGAGGTGGAACCGGCAACAAGCCACAAGCTGTTCGATCTCGAGAATGTGGTGGCAACGCCGCATCTCGGCGCCTCAACCGGCGAAGCCCAGGAGAACGTGGCGCTGCAGGTGGCCGAGCAGATGTCGGATTACCTGATCTCGGGCGCGGTCACCAACGCGCTCAACATGCCGTCGATCTCGGCCGACGAAGCGCCGCGCCTCCGGCCCTATATCGCGGTGGCCGAAAAACTCGGGTCGTTCGCGGGGCAGCTCACCGATTCGCCGATCACCGGCATCGTCATCGAATACGCCGGCGACGTGGGCGAGATGAACACCCGCGCGCTCACATCGGCGGCGCTTGCCGGCATCCTCAAGCCGCAGCTCGGCATCGTCAACATGGTGTCGGCGCCGGTCGTGGCGCGCGAACGCGGCATCAAGGTGGACGAGGTGAGGCAGACGCAGCGCGGTGCCTATGAAACCTACATCCGCCTGACGGTGAAGACCGAAGAGATGGACCGCTCGGTGGCGGGCACGGTGTTTTCCGACGGCAAGCCGCGCCTCATCCAGATCAAGGGCATCGACATGGAGGCCGAGTTCGGCCCGCACATGCTCTACATCACCAACGAGGACAAGCCGGGCTTCATCGGGGCGCTCGGCATGCTGCTGGGCAATGCCCATGTGAACATCGCCACCTTCAATCTCGGCCGCAAGGCGCAAGGCGGAGAGGCGATCTGCCTCGTGCAGATCGACGAGCCGGTGCCGGCTTCGGTGCTCTATGCGCTGTCCAAGCTGCCGCAGGTGAAGCAGGCGAAGCCGCTGGAGTTTTGAACCCAAAACTCGCCATGGCAGGGCTTGACCCTGCCATCCAGCCGTTCAACCGAGGGTGCGCAGGAAAGTCTGGGTGCCCGGCTCAAGGCCGGGCATGGAGAGACATGGGATTACATCTTCATCGGGTCGACGCCGTTGATGGTGACGCTGCCTTCGGGCGTGCTCTTGATTTCCCAGAGCAGCGCGCCGTTCTCGCCGGGCTTCGACATGCCCTTGGCCATCATCATCATGGGGATCATCTGGCCCATGCCCATATCGGCGGGCACCGCCTGAATGGCGGCGAGGAGTGCTTCGAACCCTGCAAGAGTTACTTCCGCTTCGCCCGCCGGCATGGCCATGGGGCCAGCGGTCATGCTGCCCTTGGCGCCGATCTGGGCGATGTTCGAGACAACCGAGCTCGGTCCCAGGCCGATCTTCACAATGCCCTGGGGCAGAAGAGCCGAGAGCAACTGCTGCTCCATCTCCTTGGGCAGCGGCGGATCTTTCGAGAGATCGAGATTGTCGAGCATCATGCCGGCGGGCGAAGCGAGATCGAAGCCCGAGACATCGAAATCGAAAACGAAACTCGATGGCACCATGTCCATTGCCCAGGGCGGAATGATGCCCGGCAGGAGCGGTGATGCCTTCGAAGGCGAATTTCTCTCGCAGGTAGCCATCGTTGACGATGCCGTTCATGGCGACATCGATGGTCAGTTTGGAAGCGCCGAATTCGCCCATGGGGCTCGCAACCTTGAGGCTGCCGGCAGTTGCCGTTCCCTCAATCGCGGTCGAACCAGGGGAAAGCACTGCGCAGGTGGTCCTTGAAGGCTGTCTGATCGGCGATCATCAACTCCTTCGAGGGGTGGGCGACGAGGAAAGCCACTATGTTGGTCAGTGGCTTGAATTTCATGCCCTTGACTGTGGCGTCCTGGGTCATGGAGGCGAGATTGATGGTGAGGTCGATGGGTGGCGTTCCGCCCGCGGGATTGGCCGGCATGCTGATGGTCTCGGCCAAGTTCGTCATGTTGTAATGCGTGGTGCCGTTGACGCTATCGGCGCCGCCGGCCGACATGGTGGTCGAGTAGTCAATGGCGCCAATGGTATAGGTTACGTTCTGAGCGCCTTCGCCGGGCATCGTCATCACTTGATTGTAGGTCAATCCCGTGAGGGTGCCCGACGATGATTCGAAATATCCCAGGGCTTCGTCGAAAACGCCGGTGCCCTTGTAGTTTGTCAGCTTGCCAGCGATGTCGGCCACGCCGCCACCCTTGAAGCTGAACTCGATGGCCTGATCCTGATCGACTTTCCATTTGCCGCCGCCCTGTTCGGTGACGGTCATTTCAAGGGCCGACATGGAGCCGGAGAAATCCGCCGGATTGGCCTTGGCAAAAAGCGGATTGAAATCGAGCTTGAGCGTGTAGGTCTCGCCCTGTGGGGTGACGGTGACGACGCCGGACTGACTGCCGAGATAGGTTTGCAAAGCGCTGGCAATTCGCGCTGCACCTTCGGGCGAGGCGGCGGCCAGGGCCGGCGTTGCGGTGGTGATCAGCAAGAAAGTGGTAAAGGCGAGCCGGCGATTCATCATGTCGTGCCATCCTGTCTCAAGCGGTTGCCTATCCTCTAGCCGAAACTGGCATTCCGCCGGTGGAGCGTCAACCGTTTCGTTGGCGCCTGCCGGCGTGAACCAGCCCTTCGGCGGCGAAAGTGCGGAGAAAGCGATTGAGGTCGAGGCCCAGCTGCCTGGGATCAACCGCTGGATAGACTTCGCGCAGAATTTCCAGCACCTCGCGCCGCGTGGCCGGTTCTTCGATTGCCAGCCAGATTACGGCAGCAGTGGCGTTGAGGTGTTTTATGGTTGAGCGGGTGACAAGGAAGATGTCGCTATCGACCACGTGGGTGGCGGCGCGGGCGTAGCGGCGATAGCGCAACGGCGCACTCACGAGAATTCTCTCGCCAGCAGAAGCGCTGCCTCGTTGGGGTCGCTGTAGCGCAACCGCAGCCGCTGCCGGGTGCTTGCCAATCTGTGCAGCCGCTCGAAAATTACCGCCATGGGTAGCTTGCGGATGATATTTTCAGCGATGATGTCCTTCAATACTTCGGCAGTACCGGCCTTTGAAAGTTCGGCTGGGCCGCCATCGCGGCGCTCGAGTATGACGAAGGCCTTGATTGGAGCGCTTTGGCCCAGTCCGGCGAGTTGGCCTTTGCCGAGTTTCAGGTAATGCCAGGATGCATCCATAGGTCCGCTATGGGCAGCGACGAATTTGCGCACGGCTTTATTGAGAACAGGCGCCAGAGGCACGCGCAGGCGCGGTTGAAGACCTAACGAGACGCCACGCTCCGACAGAGGCGCCAAGCCCAATACATCGTCGCAGAAGATTTCGTGGCCGTGGGCAGCGAGATTGGCAATCAATGTGGATTTACCGGTGCGCCCCTTGGCGGGAAAACAGACAAGTCCCTGGCCGATTTTCACCGCCCCCCCGTGCAGGCACAGCAAGTCCGGGTTGGCATCCAGAAACCAGTGGATTGTTGCTGAGTGGACGTCGGTGATAACCCGCATGCTGGTTCGCGGCGGAATGCGATCCCAGTCTCTTGGCTTGGGTGCTCCGTGTTCTTTCCAGTTCCAGCCATGAATATGGCGCGTAATGGTGCTGCGTGGATTGTAGCTGCGAAAATCCTCTGTGGGGCCTGATGCGATCTGCCAACCGCGGAAAACTTTGGGCAGTGCGGCGACAATGTCCTCGCAGCCAACAAAATCCATGGCCCAGCCCATCTTGCGAAAGACAACCCGGTTTTCTGCCAAAGGCGTTTTCATTTGAGCACTAGAACAAGAATGGGACTGGAAAATCCAGTCCCACTTGTGAAAATGCGATGGTGAAGCAATTAGAGTTTGCGCTTGCGCCTGGCGCGCTGGGTAGTTGTCTTGCCGGTGGTCTTGTCCGAACCATCGGTGTCAGACCCGCTGGTGATCCGAGCCGCTGGTGTCCGATCCGCTGGTGTCCGATCCGCTGGTGTCCGATCCGCTGGTGTCAGACCCGCTGGTGTCGGATCCGCTGGTATCCGATCCACTGGTGTCCGATCCGCTGGTGTCGGAGCCACTGGTATCCGACCCGCTGGTGTCGGAGCCGCTGGTGTCTGAACCTCCCGAGTTGCCATCTTTGGCATGGGCAGAACTGATCGTCAGCACAGCCGGGATGGTGTAGGCGCCAACCGCGAGGGCGCTGATGCGGAGCAAAGCCTTGCGGCGGCTGAGGATTTTGGAGTCGGTCATGGGGTTTTCCTTTCATTGTTGGCCGGGTCGTGTTGAAGGGTAACGCCGGTTCGGCAACTTTATTCCCGGCATGCACATCGAATATCCGTTTCCGCGTGACGGAAGTCTGATGGACCCTGTCAGCGATCTGTCATGAAAAGGTGAATGCGTCTTAACCTTACCGCCGGGCCGCCCCGGATTTGCCGCAAGGCGGGGGTTGAGTGCCGACGTTGGCCGGGGGGCCAACCGGAGGACTTCATGCGTTACCGTCTCGCTTTCGTGCTACTCGTTTCCACCGCCTTCACCCCGGCGCTCGCTGCCGATTACAAGGCAAACTCCCGCATTGATGCCGTGACTGTGTTTCCATCGGGGGCCGAAGTTACCCGCATGGCGGAACAGCAGTTGGCGGCGGGTGAACACACGCTGGTGTTCGAGAACCTGCCCGGCGATCTGATGCCCGAAACCATTCGTGTCGAAGGCACGTCGTCCGGCGAAATTGAAATTGGCTCGGTCAATTCGAAGGTGGCTTCGGTTTCGACGTCTGATACCGGCGCCATACGCCTTCAGTTCGAAACCCGGCTTGAGGTACTGAATGATGAGCGCACCATCCTCGACCAGACCATTTCCGATGCCGAATACCAGAAGAGCCTGATGCAGCAGTTGGCCTCCGGCGCATTCACGTGCGCCCAACAAGGACGGCGGCGACATCAAGGTGTTCGGAGCGCCCGAGCTTGGCAGCCTTCTCGATCTGGTCGGCGGCAAGTTGCAAGTGCTGTCGAAAACCATTCTCAACTCGCGCATGCGCCAGCGGGCCATCGACAAGGAGGTGATGGACATTCAAGTGAAGATTTCGGAACTTGCGCCACAAGAGGTGATGCGCACCACGGTGACCGTGCATCTTTCGGCGCCCGCTGCAACGGCGGGAACCATCAAGGTCAAGTATCGTATCGCCCAGGCCGGATGGCGGCCGATCTATGACGCGCGGCTGGCTGACTCCCGACAAGTCGACCGAAGCCAAGGTCGAACTGGTGCGCCGTGCCGAGGTTCTGCAGTCGACCACCGAAAGCTGGGACAATGTGGCGCTGACGCTGTCGACGGCGCGGCCCATCGGCGCCACGGCGGCGCCCGATCTCGAACCCAACCTTCTTCACTACTTTGACACCCGCGAGACTGATGCGATGAGCAGCATTGGCGGCAAGTCGTTGCGTATGGATGCGCCGAAGCCTGCTGCCGAAGCGCTGAACGAAGAGGGCCTTGTCGTCAAAGACAAGAAGGAAGACGACAGCCGCGTCCGCCAGATGCAGGCTGAAGTGGAAATCGCCGGGTTCCAGGCACTTTATAACATTCCCGGCAAGGTGTCGGTGGACAACACCGGCACCGCCAAGAAGGTGCGGATCGCCACCGATACGCTCGATGCCAAGCTGATGGCGCGGGCCGTGCCGAAGCTTGACCCCAATGCCTATCTCACCGCATCGTTCACGCTCGGTGGCGAAACGCCGCTCTTGCCGGGGCCGGTGATGCTCTACCGCGACGGTGTGTTCATGGGGCAGGGCTATGTGCCGATGCTGTCTCCGGGTGACGAGACGCGGCTTGGTTTCGGCGCCGATGACTTGATCAAGGTGAAGCGCGCCGAGGTGAAGCGGCTTTCAGGCGAGGAGGGGATCATCACCACCTCCAACGTCGATACCCGCGCCTATGACATCAACGTCAAGAACCTCCATGACTTTGCAATCCCCGTGCAGGTGCTGGACCAGCTTCCGGTGTCGACCGTGGAAGACATCACGGTCGAGGTTCTGCCCAGCATGACGCAGCCCAGCATCAAGGACTTCGAAAAGAAGCCTGGCGTTCTCGCCTGGAATTTCGACCTGGAGGCCAAGGGCGAAAAGCTCATCAAGCATGGCTTCAAGATCACCATGCCGGAAGACATGAAAGTGGGCATGAACCTGAACTGAAACTGAACGGGCAAGGTTAAGGGCGCCCGCCGCGAAAAAACATACTTCTTTGCGGTGGGCCGGTTCGGGCATATTGTGGCCTTGTTTGCGAGGGGGCTCGCTAAACGAAGGAACCTGTCCATGAAGACGCTTTCCGCCTCCCTCATCGCCGCATCCCTGCTTTCCATCGCCGCAGCTGTTCCTGCCCAGGCTGGCAAGATCGAAACGCCGATGTTGTACCTCAGTTCAACCACGACGCAGCTCATCTGCATTGCAACCAACGCCAGCAGCAGTTCCATCAATGTCAAGGTCAAGATTATCGGCAATCTTGGCGGAACATCGACCGAGACCTGCACTCTGCCGGCGGGCGACATCGAGGGGTGCTCGACTTTCCTCGAGGGCAACGCGGGCCGCTGCCGCATCACGGTGAACAACATGTCTTCGAGTGATGTGCGTGAGCGGATTCGGGGCGTTCTTTTCACCCGCAATGCGCCGTCGCCTTCGACCATTGAAGCGGTTGTGGAAGCCCGCTAAATCGGGGATTGGCACCGCCACGCAAGACGCGTTTACCCGGCCAACGGCCTCGGCGGCTAACCCCGCTCCGAGGCCGTTTGACGTTGGCCCGCAAGTGTAAATTTAAAGATGTGCCCAAAGGGCGCTCACGCCATAGCCATGGCAAGCGTGTAGGCGCCCCACAGTAACAGCCCGGCACCCGCCACGTGGCGCAATGGGCCGATGACCGGAAGCAGTTTTTCAGCAGCAACGAAAACCGCGAGACCGACGATCCATGTCAGTTCCATGACGCCGCCGTAGAACAGCAGCAGCATCAGTACCCAGCAGCAGCCGAGGCAGTAGAGGCCGTGGCGGAGACCGAGGCCGAACACGCCCGAAGCGGAGTTCTTCCAGTTGCGGGCGAAATACATGAAGGGTGATTGGCAATGGCGCAGGCAGGCGGACTTGAGCGGGGTGAACTGGTAAGCACCCGCTGCCAGCAGCAGGACGCCACCCACGAGGGCGCTGGTCAGTGCGTACATTGGAGTGAGTTCGAAGACACTGTGCGTGGCAATTTGCAGGATGACGGCCGCCGCGCTGAAAGCCGTCCAGATCGCCACATAACCAAGCACGAAGACGATGAGTGGTTGCTGGGCACCCGACTTGGCCGCCATGCTGCGCCGCATGGAGGCGTAGATGAGGATGGCGGGCGCTGCCGACGGCAGCATCATCGCCATCATCATCGTCCACCACATGACGAACAACAGGAGGACATAGACTATACCACCTGCGTCCATCATCATCAGGACATTGCCGGACCAGTACGTCGCGTACAGTCCTGCGGCTACAACCAGAAAAAGTCCTGCGAGGACGACCGCGCGCTCATGGCGGGAAGCCCGTTCGGCCAATGAGAGGGGCGGCGCGCTGCCGCCCGCCGTCAATGGACGACGCCCTTGCCGGTCATGTGCAGCATTGCCAACAGGGCGTGCTTGTTGGCGTTGTCGATCTTGATGGCGCCTTGTGATTTGGCGGTGCCCGAGGCGAATTCCGCCTCGGTATATTCAAAGCCCGCACGCAGCGAAACTTTGGCGTGATGCGGTGCGCCGGTCACCGGGTTCTTGATCGCTTCGGTTGAAGCCTCAACCACGCCCGGAACGCTGAACCGGGCATTGCAGCTCTGCATGTCCGACTCGAATTCGATCGTTTCGAAAATCGGATCGAAAGCTTTTTCGAACGTGGTGCTGAAAACCTGGAAGATGGTGGCGCCCGGCTCGGTGTCCTGGCCTGTCAGTATCTTGAGAATGGCGGCGCGTTGTTCTTCGGTCGCCCGCTTGTCGACAATCGGCTGCACCTCGCCCTTGCCCAGGTGGATCGGCCCCGGCCATTTCACCACAATGGCCCAATGGAGTCCGTCAAGTTTCACATTGCCGTGGTGGCCCTTGTCGATGCGCATGGCCACGGCGGCGTTGCAGTCGCCGGTGGTGGGCAAGGCATTGAACTGGCAGGGGCAACCGAAGTCGCAGTTGCAAGTCGAGATCTCGGGACCTTTGATCATCCAGTCAGTCATGGTCATGACGTTTCCCCATTCACAAAGAAGACGTTGCCCCGGTGGTCCACCATAACACAGGCGAAGGGCCTGTGGCAGGGGTCGGTTGTGGTGCATTTTTTCGGTTTTGCACCGGCCCGTGGTCGTGTATGTCCTGCCAACGGCCCCGGCGGCGAATCTGCCCCGGGGCCGTTCGTGCGTCTTAGAGGATCTCGATATGGCCAATGTGGCAGTGGTGGGCGCCCAGTGGGGCGATGAAGGCAAGGGCAAGCTCGTTGACTGGCTGTCGGAGCGCGCTGATGTGGTGGTGCGCTTCCAGGGCGGGCACAATGCCGGCCACACGCTGGTGATCGATGGTGTCACCTACAAGCTGTCGCTGCTGCCATCGGGCATCGTGCGGCCGGGCAAGCTTTCGGTGATCGGCAATGGCGTGGTGATCGATCCGTGGGCGCTGGGGGCGGAGATCGACAAGCTGTCTTCGCAGGGCGTTACGGTCAATCGCGAGAATTTGCGAATTGCCGGAAATGCCACTCTTATCCTGCCCTTACATCGTGAACTTGATCAAATACGCGAGGCCGCGGCGGGGGCCGGAAAGATCGGCACCACGGGCCGGGGCATCGGACCCGCCTATGAAGACAAGGTTGGCCGCCGGGCCATTCGCGTCAACGATCTGCATGATCTCTCGACCCTTGGCCCCAAGATCGAACGGTTGCTGGCGCATCACAATGCGTTGCGCCGGGGCCTTGGCCAGCCGGAAGTGCAGGCCTGCGGATCTGCTGGCGCAGATCGCCGAAATTGCCCCGCGCATTCTCACCTATTCCGATGCCGTGTGGCAGCTTCTCGATGAAGCCAAGCGCGACGGCAAGCGCATCCTGTTCGAAGGGGCGCAAGGCATTCTGCTCGATATCGACCACGGCACATATCCCTATGTGACGTCGTCCAACACGGTGGCGGGGCAGGCGGCGGCGGGTTCGGGGCTTGGGCCTTCGTCGATCGGCTATGTGCTGGGCATCGCCAAGGCCTACACCACGCGGGTGGGCTCCGGGCCATTTCCGACGGAACAGGAGAACGAGGTCGGCGAATACATCGGCCAGCGCGGCCGCGAGTTCGGCACGGTGACGGGACGCAAGCGGCGCTGTGGCTGGTTCGATGCGGTGCTGGTGCGCCAGGCGATCAAGACCTCGGGCATTCATGGAATTGCTCTCACCAAGCTTGACGTGCTCGATGGCCTCCCGGAAATCAAGGTTGGCACCGGCTACATGCTGGATGGCAAGCGCGTTGACCGTTTCCCCGCCGCCGAAGAGGCCCAGAAGCGGGTGGAGCCGATCTATGAAAGCTTCGAGGGTTGGGAAGGAACCACGGCGGGGGCGCGCTCGTGGGCGCAGCTTCCGGCCCAGGCGATCAAATACGTGAAGTATCTCGAAGAGCTGATCGAATGCCCGGTGGCGCTGCTGTCGACAAGCCCGGAGCGTGAGGATACGATCCTGATGAAGGACCCGTTCGCGGACTAGCTCCGGGATAGCGGACCACAGAGGAGACACGGCGATGGATGCACAGCAGCTCAAGGACATTCAAACGCCACTTAAGGCGCAATACCGTGAAGCTCCGAAATCGGCGCTCATCACACTCAAAGCCGAAGGCAGGCTCGGCGAAGGCGTTTCGTGCTCGGTGCAAACCGGCCGGGCGCTGGTGGAGGCCGGGCTTCATTCGGCGACGGGAGGCAGCGGCCTGCAGGCGTGTTCTGGCGACATGCTGCTGGAAGCGCTGGTGGCCTGCGCCGGGGTGACGCTGAACGCCGTGGCGACGGCCCTTTCCCTGCCGCTTCTGGGTGCCACGGTGCGCGCCGAGGGCGATCTCGATTTTCGCGGAACGCTGGGTGTCGATAAAACGGTGCCGGTGGGCTTTCAAACCATCCGGCTGTTCTTCGATCTCGAAGGCGATGTCAGTGACGAACAGAAGGTGCAATTGCTGAAACTCACCGAGCGCTACTGCGTGGTCTATCAGACCCTCAAGGCTTCACCGGCCATCGACGTCCGGATGCAATAATCGCTTCCAGACTTACGTCAGCCTGACGTCCAGCGGCACGTGCTGGGTGTTGGTCACGCGCAGCTGAGTGGCGGCATGCGGGTGCAGGGGGTTAATCAGCAGGTTCCAGGTGTCGGGCAGGATCACAGATGGCACGCGCAGCAGAGGTGTTGAACTTTCCTGAAGCCAGCGGTCGCCAATGTCGCGGGTGACCGGCAAGGACGACCGCCAGCTTTCAGGCAGTGCGCCGGGGTCAATTTCATGGACCGCCACGCCGTCATCTGCCGCGATGGTCAGCATCTGGAAGCTGTCAGGAGTGAGGCCATCGCCCAGATGGACGAGGAACTCCACCAGGGCGCCGGCGGGATGTTCAGCCGCATAGACGATCGGCCGGCCACGGGTATGCCAGCGGGCGGAAAAACGCCAGCCGCCAAGGCCCGTAAGGTCGGTGTAGTTCGAGATGCGCCACAGCCTCAAATGAACATGCCGTGGTCGACCTGGCCCAAAAGTTCCTCAACGACGCGGGCACCCGCTTCGGATGACAGCAACGCAAAGGGTGATTTTCCGTTGAGCGCCGGCGTTGGGCGGCGCAACCACTTGTCGGCCTTTGCCGGGTTGGCGAACACCCGGTCGGTTTCCGCCGAGATGCGGGCCACCCGGTAGGCCCGGTCGGTTTCTTCGCTGTTCAGGGGCTCGTTGCGGGCCTTGCGGCGGGCAAAGGTGCGCTTGGGGATGATCAGTTCCTCAATCTCCGCCTGGCTGAAACGCCGGGCCCACGGCCCGAGGGATTTGACCGTCAAATCCGGCAATTCACCATCTCCACGGGCGGCATCGAGGGCCTGCTGGAACAGCTGGCCAAGTTCCGACGGGGCCATTGGCGACAACGTGGCGCTGTGGGCTTCCGCAAATCCGTAATTCCGGGCTGGGTTTTCCATGACTGCTACTTAACCGTATTGGTGCCACTTTGCAAGGGGAAATGCCAATGTGGCAATAACTTGCTTTCGTTCAAAAATCGCGCTTTTCGACGAAAAAGCCGTAGAGGGAGGAGACCACTGAGATGCTGTAAAGCGTCAGGAAGACATTGAGGACGGCGGCAAGGACGTTGCCCAGCAGCATGCCAAAGGTGGCATTGAGGGTGAAAACAGCGCTGAACGCCAGCATCAGCGCGAAAACCACCAGCAGCAGAATGGCGCCATTGATCACAAACAGCGCCATGAGCGGCCAGAAATTCTCCTGCGTGGCATTGAGCGCATCGCGGAAGCCGAAATCGGTGCGGCCCAGCGCCACGGCTGGCAGTTTCAGCGACAGGGCAGTGAAAAAAGTTCCGGCGACGATGGCGGCGGGCAGCAGCAGGATGTTGGCGGCAACAGGCAGGAAGGCCAACACCACGGCAAGCACCGCGAACGGAAACACCGACATGAGAACGGCCAGCAGCGAGTTTCCGGCATAACGCCACACCGGCCGGTCCAGCCGGATGGTCGATTGGCCTGCTTCATCGCGCAGGATGAACTGGTGCCAATTCACGGCGATCGACGCGAAGGCGACAAAACCCACAACCCACGAGGCGACATCCATTGTCGAAGGCGTGGGCGTACGAGTTGAGTTTTCCAGAGGAGCAAGCGTGAAAGACCGAATGAGCCCAAGCGCCATCAGCAACACGGCCCAGGGCAGGCTGTAGCGTATGCCCACGGCCGCATAATTGCGCACCGACATTACGGCATGGATAAGAACTTTGAATGGCTGCAGTTTGCGCATGGTGGCTCTGGTTTCTGACGATGCACACCTAGCGAGTTTTGGTTTGAATTGGAAGCGCTCTGGTGTCAGGAACCGCTTTGTCCGCGCAATGGAATGACGTCGGCGCTGTGCGCTTGCTGGCGCGCCGGGCGCCGGTTCAGTCCCTTGGCAAAGTTGCGCAAAATGATAGCCGCCAGATCTTCGACGCGCGAGGGGCGATCAAGCAGATAGCCTTGGGCCAGATCACAACCAAGGTCGCGCAACGTGCTGAATTGCTTGTTGTTCTCTATGCCTTCGGCGGTGACCACCAGGCCAAGTCCGTGGCCGAGCTTGATGATGGATCTGAGGATGCCGCGGGCGCTCTGGGATTCGTCGAGGGCATTCACGAAGCTGCGGTCAATCTTGATTTTCGAGAACGGGAACTTCCACAGATAACTCAAGCTTGAGTATCCCGTCCCGAAATCGTCGAGGGCGATGGCAACGCCGGTTTCACGCAACGAGCTCAACTGCTGCGTCACCAACTCACTGTCTTTTAACAGCGTGCCTTCGGTGATTTCAACCTCGAGCCGGTAAGACGGGAAGCGGTTTGAGAGCAGTGCGGTCTGCACATCACTGATCAGCGTTCCGCTGTAGAATTGCGCCGGCGAAAGGTTTACGGCGACCAGCAAGTGGGCCGGCCATTCGGCGGCAACGCGGCAGGCTTCCTGCAAGCACCAGGCACCGATCTTGTTGATGTGGCCGGATTGTTCGGCGATCGGAATGAATTCCACTGGCGAGATCGATCCCAACTCGGGATCATGCAGGCGGATCAGGGCCTCGAATCCCGAAAGCTCACCGCTGCTGATGTGGTAGACCGGCTGGAAATCCAGCCGGAAGGTGTTGTTGGCGGTGGCCTCGGCCACGGCGCGCTGTACTGCCATGCGGCGGCGTGCGTCCTGGGCGATCTCGGGGTTGAAGAATCCGTAGCCGGGCGAACCCTGTTCCTGGGCGGAACGCAGGGCGAGGCCCGCCGATAGCATCAGGCTCTCGGCGTCTGCACCATCGGACTGTGACAGGGCAATGCCGGCGTGAACGGTCGTGGTGATGCTGCTGTCGCCATTGGGCGTCGGCTGCGAAAGACTGGTCGCCAGTTCCTTGGTGAGACTGAGAATCGCCATCGGATCGGTGATGTTGTCGATCAGCACGCCAAAACGGGCGGTGTCGAGGCGGCCAAGCCTGGCGGCTGCGGGTGCCGCTGCAACGAGGCGCTGGGCAGTGGTGACGATCTGGTGCTCGGCAACCGAAGTTCCATAGTTCTGGCTGGTGGCCACTGTCTCGGCGATTTCCAGCTCGATCAGGGCAGCGCGAGGGGACTGTTCGCCCTGGGCGGCTAACGCGCGCGCCAGTTCATCGGCGAAAGTCTGGCGGTTGTTCAAACCCGTCAGCGGATCGCGGCGGGTGAGTTCATTGAGGCGTTTTTCGGCGGCGCGCTGCTGGCGGCCGCGATACCACAAGCCACCTGCAGCGGTCGCGCATCAGCACCGCGCAGATCAAAAGTGCCACGGTTGCCGCCTGCGCCGAAGACGGTGGCCTGCCGTTCTGTCTGGTCGACGTGAGTAACAATCCAACCGACCTGTTTGCCATTGCCGAAAATCGGCAGGACCGAAGACGCAAAATACGCCGGTTCGCCAGAGGCATTGCCGCGATGAATGATGGTTTGCGGTTTGCCGCCGCGCAGTACCGGCGCATGTTCGGGATCGGTTGTTGCCAAAGTCTGAGGAACGCCGGCAGGCTGCTGGCGGCCATCCGAGCGCACTTCATCACACCTTTGATATCATAGATGCGGAAGGCGTAGACGCCGGCGATACCGAGTGCGTCGTCCAGATGGCGCCGCGATTCCGCCGTCGGGGCCGTTCCCTGCGCAAGGCCCGTGAGGCCGGCGCTGCCGATCGAAAGATGGTTTGTCCAGTCGCGGGCATCGGATGCCGCTTCCATCTGCAGCAGGCTGTTGGTGGCAAAGCGCGCCGCGAAAAGGCCCAGAGCCGCCAAAAATGCGGTGAGCATGGCAAGGGCTGCAAGCGTCAAAAGACGCGCGTTCACCACTTTGCCGAAGCTTTTCTTCATTCCCTTGCCAATCCCCGATAAAGTCCCAAACGTGATGTAACCCGATCAATTACAAACATGAGTAAAGTTTTCTGGTCCGGGGCTGGAAGGTTGGAGGTTTGGTTGATGAAAGGTGATGAAAGGGGCGTTCTGTCGCGGCAGATTGGCCGCCGGACGCTGCTTGCCGGGGCGATGCTGGTTGCATTTCCGATTTGCCGCTACAGCCAGGAGTTACAAGAACTTTGCGGAATCACTGGTTGGCAGTTTGCCGGACGGTGCCCAATTCCGGCCGGACCTCGAAGAGGAGTTGCGGCGGCTGCGCCAACGCCTACCGTAGCGGGAAGAAGTTACAGCCACTGGAATCCGATGACGTGTTTCTCACGGCGGCGCGGGCCCAGGCCACCGACATGATGATGAATGATTTCATTGGCCACCGGGCAAGCGACGGCACGCCCTTCGAACGCCGCTTGCGGGCGCTTGCCGGCAATATCCAGCGTTTCGGCACGGTGGGCGAGAATGCCGCGAGACAATCGCAAAAGACACCCGCCGACGAAGCCAAAGCAGCCTCGCTGTTCCAGCAATGGGTGGACAGCCGCCCGCACCGGGCCAACCTCAACAAAAGCGATTATGCCTTCGTCGCCACCGGCGTGGTGCAACGGGGCACGACGATCTGGGCCATCCAGGTGTTCCGGGGCGTCGAGCGCGAGGGATTGTTTTTCGGCGGCGCCACACTCAACGGCAAGAGCGCGGCGCCGTCGCAATAGTTCTTATCGCGGTTGCCGCAGGCGGCTGCAGGGCGGCACGCGGCGGCGGAAGCATCGCCTTCTGGGCGGCGTTCTTCACGGCCTTCTGCACTTTCTCGAAAGCCCGCACTTCGATCTGGCGGATGCGTCTCGCGCGACACAGCCGAATTGCTGCGACAGGTCTTCGAGTGTCGCCGGGTCGTCGCGCAAACGCCGGGCTTCGAACACCTTGCGTTCGCGCTCGGTAAGCTTGTCGAGGGCTTCGAGGAGAAGCGACGAGCGCAGCGAGGCTTCCTCGTTGCTGGACCAGGATTTCTTCCTGGTTGTCGCTGTCGTCGACCAGCCAGTCCTGCCATTCGCCTTCGCTGTCGGTGCGGATTTGCGCGTTGAGCGAGGTATCGCCACCGAGGCGGCGGTTCATCGACACGACGTCGTCCTCGGTCACGCCGAGGCGCTTGGCGATGAGCTTCACCTGGTCGGGCTTCAGGTCGCCTTCCTCAAGGGCCTGAATCTGGCCCTTGATCTTGCGCAGGTTGAAGAACAGCTTCTTCTGGTTGGCGGTGGTGCCCATCTTGACAAGCGACCATGAGCGCAGCACGAATTCCTGGATCGAGGCCTTGATCCACCACATGGCATAGGTGGCCAGCCGGAAGCCCTTGTCGGGCTCGAACTTCTTCACCGCCTGCATCAGGCCGACGTTGCCTTCGGAAATGACTTCGCCAACCGGCAGGCCATAGCCGCGATAGCCCATGGCGATCTTGGCCACGAGGCGGAGATGGCTGGTGATCAGCTTGTGGGCGGCGGCGGTGTCGCCATGCTCTTTCCAGCGCTTGGCGAGCATGAATTCTTCTTCCGGCTGCAGCATGGGGAACAGGCGGATTTCCTGGAGATAGCGGTTGAGACCGCCTTCGCCGGCGGCAATTGCGGGAAGCGTCGTTGTCTGTGCCATGGTCATTCCCCTTTCGATTTCCAGTTGATGTCATATAGGAGGGGTACTACGCCAAAAATAAGGTACTGGATTGGTTACAGATAATCACTAACCCGTGTTTACCTTTTGGTCAAGGCGTCCATGAGACGGGTCAAATCCTCGGGCGGCGGGCTTTCGAAGTGCATCGGCCTGGCCCGTCGCGGGGTGCTCGAAGCCCAGTAGCGTGGCGTGAAGTGCTTGCCGGTTCAGAGACTTAAGTGCATCTCTTGCGGCTTCCGGAAGCCTTCTTTCGGAGGTTTTGAAACCTGACCCATACGTCATATCACCCAGCAGCGGATGGCCGATATGCGCCATATGAAGCCGGATCTGGTGGGTGCGGCCGGTTTCCAGAACGCAGCGCAGCAGGCTGGCGACAGGGGGAGTCCCAAAGGTTTCCAGCACCTCATAGTGGGTGATGGCGTCGCGGGCCGATGCGGCGCGCGACACCGCCATCTTCTGGCGGTTTGCGGTGGAGCGGGCGATGGCGCCCTCGACCGAACCGCGCGGGCGTTCCGGCACGCCCCAGACGATGGCCAGATAGGCCCGCTCCAGCCGCCCATCGCGGCCATGGGCGGCGAATTGCTCTGATAGCGCCTTGTGGGCCCGGTCGTTCTTGGCGACGACCAGAAGGCCGCTGGTGTCCTTGTCCAGCCGGTGGACAATGCCGGGGCGCTTCACGCCGCCGATGCCCGACAGGCTTTCGCCGCAATGGGCAATGAGAGCATTGACCAAGGTTCCAGTCTCGTTTCCCGCACCGGGATGCACGACGAGGCCTGGCGGCTTGTCGATGACGATCAGATCGCCGTCTTCATAAACGATATCAAGGGCGATGGGTTCAGGCAACGGATTCGGGCGCTACGGCTTCGGGAATGACCACGGCGAGATTTTGCCCGGTCTTCACCTTGTGGCGGCCTTCGGTTACCACCTTGCCCTCGACAGCAACGCGACCTTCCGCAATAAGGCTCTGGAAACGCGCCCGGCTCATTTCGCGGAAAGGCCAGGGCCAGAACCTTGTCGAGGCGGCCATCGAGGCCGGCCTCGGCCGCAAGATGTTGTGAGAGATCAGTCGGAATGGATGACAGCGCAGTTCCCCCCAAGGGCGAGGCCGAAGCCGAACAGCCCGGCATGAAATATCTGGTGGCCGCCGTATACATCATGGGCGTGCTGCTCGTCCTGTGTTTTGTCGGGCTGATCGCCGCCATCGTGTGGAAGGCGGTGGGCAAGAAGGACGATGTGACGGCGGCACCACAGGTGCTGGAGCTGGGTCTGCCGGCCGGCACTACCATTCAGAACATGGCGGTGGAGCGCGACCGGCTGGTGATCAACACCGGCAGCGAAATTCTGGTCATCGACACCAAGCAGAACCGCATCGTCTCGCGCATCGCCGTGACCGCCAAGTAGGGCGCTTGCGAAGGCCGGAGCGGGCGGTTATAGGGAGCCCTTGGCGTCTCGCTCCCTTCGTCTATCGGTTAGGACGGCAGCCTCTCACGTTGCAAAGGCGGGTTCGATTCCCGCAGGGAGCGCCAAAGCCATTTTCCCGCAAGTATTTCCGTAAGGGACGTGCGATTGCGCGTTTCATCGGGTGCCACGTGTCAGCCGTTGGCAGCGTGCTTGCAATGAATGTTGCATGCCAATATACACTGCATGAAAAGTTGCGGGAGTGCGGGATGATCAGGAATGGCATTCGTGAGCGCTGGGCTGCCGGCAAGCCGGTGATCAATGGCTGGCTGTCGATCGCCAGCGGGTTTTCGTCGGAGATCATGGCGGCGCAGGGCTATGATTCTTTGACGGCCGACATCCAGCATGGCCTTGTTGGTTATGAGACGGCAACCGCCATGTTGCAGGCGATGCGAGCTAGCGGTGTGACGCCGATGGTGCGGGTGCCGTGGCTTGATCCCGGCGACATCATGAAGGCGCTTGATGCCGGGGCCTATGGCATCATCTGCCCGATGATCAATACCGGTGAAGAAGCCGCACGGCTTGTCTCGTACATGCGCTATCCGCCCCATGGCCAGCGCAGTTTCGGGCCGACGCGGGCCCTGTTCTCGGCGGGTGCTGACTATGGCCAGCACGCCGACGGCGAAGTTCTGGCGCTGGCGATGATCGAAACCGCCGATGCCATGAAGAATCTCGACGACATCGTCGGCACCAAGGGGCTGGACGGAGTCTATATCGGGCCCGCCGATCTGACGCTCGGCCTCACGGGCCGCAAGTATCCGGTTGGTTTTGATCGCGAGGAGCCGGAGATTATCGAGGCGATCCAGACGGTGGTGCACAAGGCCCACGGGGCAGGCATTCGCGCCGGGCTGCACTGTGGAACGCCCGCTTATGCTGCCAGGGCGGTGGGTTGGGGCTTTGATCTCGTCACCATTTCCAATGACGTGCGTCTGCTGGCGGGAGCTGCGCAGGCGAGTGTTGCGGCAGCACGCAAGCTGATCGGCGAGCAGGCGGAACCGGTCAAGCCCGGCAGCGCCAGCGGCTATTGAGATGCCGCACATCCTTGTTGCCGGGAAAATTCATGACCAGGGTATTGCGCTGTTGCAGCGCAGCGCCGGCTTCACGTTCGATCTGGTGAACGAAATCAGTGTTGAATCCTATGCGCCGCTGGTGGGCAAGGCCGATGCCATCGTCATTCGCACCCAGCCGTTGTCCGCAGCGGTGATCGCCGACGCGCCGAAGCTGGCAATCGTGTCGCGCCATGGCGTAGGGTATGATGCTGTTGATGTGGCGGCGCTCAATGCCCGGAAAATTCCGCTGACCATAGTCGGCGACGTGAACTCTCGCGCCGTAGCCGAGCATACGGTGATGTTGATGCTGGCGGCGGCGCGGCGCGTCGTGGCCCATGATCAGGCCAGCCGCAATGGCGAGTGGAAAGTGCGCAACCGTTTTGAAACCCGCGAGCTGGACGGCAACGCTTTATTGCTGTTCGGCTTTGGCCGCATAGGCCGCCGGGTTGCGGCACTGGCCCAGGCCTTTGGAATGACGGTGGTGGCGCACGATCCTTATGCTCGCGCCGAGGATGCGGCGGCGCTTGGCGTAAAATTGACGGCGGATATCGATGTGGCGCTCGCCACGGCCGACTTTGTTTCACTGCATGTTCCGGCCTTGCCGGGCGGACCGGTGCTGGGTGCACGCGAACTGGCGCTGCTGAAGCCCACGGCCATTGTCATCAACGCGGCGCGTGGCGGGTTGATTGATGAGGTGGCGCTTGATACCGCGCTGCGGACCGGAAAAATTGGTGGTGCCGCACTCGACGTGCTGGTGGACGAACCACCCAAGCCCGATCATCCTCTGCTCGGCAATCCGCTGGTGACCATCAGCCCACATTCGGCAGGGCTTACCGACGCCTGTGCTGCACGTATGGCGATCTCTTCGGTTCAAAACGTCATCGATCACTTTGCCGGAACGCTTGACCGGCGGCTGGTGGTCAATGCCGATCAGATTGCATAGATGCTCATGGCCAAAGCCAAGCCCGAGAAACGTAACGTTCCCGCCCACTACGAGGGGGTGGTGAACCTCATCACCCGCGAGTATCCAGCGCTATCGCCAGGTTACCAGCAGGTGGCCCGGTATTTCACCCAAAATCCGAACGTGATCGCGCTTGAGTTGATCAATGCCATCGCCGCGAAATGCGAGGTACATCCATCAAGTCTGGTGCGGTTTTCGCAATCACTGGGGTATACGGGGTTCAAGCAACTGCAAGCCGTGTTCCAGACGCGGCTGGCGACGGCGGCGCCGGGATTTCGCGAGCGCATTGGCGCACTGGAAAGCGAACTCTCGAAGAATGTGAGCCATGGCAATCTCGGGTTTCTGAAAGACCTCGTGGTGCGCGACATGGCGGCACTGCAGGGGCTTCTGGCGGGGGTGAGCGAGGCGCAACTGGCCGGTGCGGCACGGCTCATCGCCTCAGCGGGCACGGTATACCTGGCGGGCCAGCTGCGCTCCGAGCCCGTTGCCTTGCTGCTGCGCTACCTGCTCACCATGTTGCAGCGCCGGGTGGTGCTGCTCGATCCCGCCGGCGGCCTTGCCCACGAAATGGCCTTCACCATGGGCAGCAAAGATGTGCTGATCGCCATCGCCTTCCGGCACTATGCCAAGGAAGTTGTGGCCATCGCCGAGATCGCTTCGGGGGCAGGGGTGCCGGTCATTTCGATTACCGACAGCCAGCTTTCGCCCTTGGCAAAGGGCGCGCGCGTTGTCTTTACGGTGCCCGAGGAAGAGTATACGTTTTCGCGGTCGCTGGCTGCGCCCATGTGTCTGGCGCAATGTCTGGCGACGGCTACTGCAAGCTTGCTGCATCCCGGCAAGGGTGGTGGCCCGCGCATTCCCAGTGTCACGGAAATTGCCCGTGACACGTCGGCACGATTGTCCCGGCTGAGACCGCGGACGGCACGGGCATGACGCCGGAATGCCATTGCAATTTTCGTTGCGCCGTGGTTCATGGCGCAATAAAAATTGATGAATCCGCCCGTTCGTTTTTGCGGCTCGAGAGGAGACCCTGAGATGCCGACAGTCCGATTGACGATGGCTCAGGCGCTGGTGCGCTATCTCTGCAGCCAGTTCACGATGATCGACGGCAAGAGGGAACCGCTGTTTCCCGGCGTGTTCGCAATTTTCGGCCATGGCAATGTCACCTGCCTGTCGGAGGCACTTGAGGCGGTGAAGGATACGCTGCCAACATGGCGCGGCCAGAACGAGCAGTCCATGGCGCTGGCGGCGATCGGATATGCCAAGGCAAAGCGCCGCCGCCAGATCATGGTGGCGCTTGCTTCGATTGGCCCCGGCGCACTCAACATGGTGACGGCGGCAGGCTCGGCCCATGCCAATCGCCTGCCGGTGCTGTTTCTGGCCGGTGATGTTTTCGCCAACCGGCGGCCCGACCCGGTGTTGCAGCAGGTCGAGCATTTCGGCAATCCGACGACATCGGTAAACGACGCGTTCAAGGCGGTGACGCGTTATTGGGACCGCATCACCCATCCCGAGCAGATCATCTCGTCGCTGCCGCAGGCGGTGGCGACGATGCTGGACCCCGGCGATTGCGGTCCGGCCTTCATCGGCCTGTGCCAGGACACGCAGGAACTCGCTTACGACTATCCGGAGGCGTTCTTTGCCGAAACCATTCACGCCATTGCGCGGCCAAGGCCCGACGCTTTGCGGGTGGCCGAAGCTGTGAAGCTCATCAAGACCGCCAAGCGCCCGCTGATCATTTCGGGTGGCGGTGTGCGCTATTCCCATGCCGAGACGGAAGTGGCGGCGTTTGCATTGGCGCGCGGCATACCGCTGGCCGAGACCATTGCCGGCAAGGGTGCGGTGACCCACGGCCATCCGGCGCATGTGGGCCCCATCGGGGTCGTCGGTTCGACGTCGGCCAATGAACTTGCCGGCGAAGCCGATGTGATCATCGCCATCGGCACAAGGCTTCAGGACTTCACGACGGGTTCGTGGACAGTATTCAGCCACGAGGCCCGGTTCGTGTCGATCAACGCGGCGCGTTATGATGCGGTGAAGCATCGCGCACTCTCAGTGGTGGGGGACGCCCGTGAAACGGTCGACCGAACTCGACGCAGCCCTCGGCGACTTCAAAGCGCCGAGCAGCCTGGACGCAGAAGGGCAAGACGGCCTTCAAGGGCTGGAACGATCTTGTCGACCAACACCAGGCGCCGACCAACGCGGCGGTGCCGAGTTATGCGCATGTCGTCGGCATCGTCAACACATGGGCGGCGCCCAACGATACCATGGTCACGGCCTCGGGCGGATTTCCCGGCGAAACCGCAAAAGGCTGGCGCGTCAAAAACCCCAACACCTACGATCTCGAATTCGGGTTCTCGGTCATGGGTTACGAAATTGCCGGTGGCTGGGGCCATGCCATGGCCAAGAACGGCGATGGTGAAACGATTGTGATGGTGGGCGACGGCGCCTATCTCATGATGAATTCCGATATTTACTCGACGGTGTTGACGGGCCACAAGATGATCGTCGTCGTCTGCGACAATGGCGGTTATGCGGTGATCAACCGGCTGCAGAACTTCAAAGGCGTGCCGTCCTTCAATAACCTGATCAAGGACAGCAAGGTTGTAAGAACCCTTCGCCGTTGATTTCGCCAAGCATGCGGAATCGATGGGTGCGGCGGTTCGTCATTGCGAAAGCCTTGCGGATCTCGAAACGGCCCTGAAATGGGCCAAGACGACGGACCGCACTACGGTCATCTCGATCGTCACCGATGCTCACCAGTGGGTGCCGGGTGACGCTGACTGGGATGTGGGCGTGCCGGAAATCTCGGCGCGCCAGGAAGTGAACGCGGCGCGCGCCCATCACGATACCATCCGCAAGAAGCAACGAATTGGAGTTTGACGTGCTCAAAGCCAAACTTGGAATGTCGCCCATCGCCTGGTGGAACGACGATCTGCCGCAGCTCTCGGACGATGTCTCGCTCGAAGAGTGCCTGCGCCAGTCGCGCTCGGCAGGCTTCACCGGCATGGAGAAGGGCCGGCGCTTTCCGGAAACCGCCGCCGAAATGCTGCCGATCCTCAAGAAAGCCGATGTCACCCTGTGTGGCGGCTGGTTTTCGGGCACGGTTGTCAACGAATCTCTCGATGGCAACAAGCAGCGCATTCAGCCGATGATCGACCTGTTCAAGGAAGTCGATGCGCCGTGCATCGTTTATGGCGAAGTGGGCCGCTCGATCCAGGGCGACCAATCGAAGCCGCTGGCAACCAAGGCAAAGCTCACGGGCGACGAGATGAAGGCCTATGGCCGGCGGATGACCGAGTTTGCCGAGTGGGTGGAAGCCCAGGGCATGCCGCTGGTCTATCATCATCACATGGCGGCGGTGGTCGAGACCGAGCCGGAACTCGACAGCTTCATGCATCACTCCGGCATCTCGCTGCTGTTCGACGCGGGCCATCTCGCCTTTGCCGGCGGCGACGTGCTGCGGGCTATCGACAATCACCACAAGCGCATCAAGCATGTTCACACCAAGGACGTGCGCATGGATGTGATCGGCGGGCTTGACCGGACAAAGGAGAGTTTCCTCGACGCGGTGGTCAAGGGAGCCTTCACAGTGCCGGGCGACGGCTCGCTGGATTTCGAAGCCATCGTCAGGAAGCTGGCGGGCTATGGTTTTGAAGGCTGGTTCGTCGTGGAAGCCGAGCAGGACCCGAAAACTTCGCCGCCGCTCAAGATGGCGCAGATCGGTCACAAAGAACTAATGAGGGTGATGACGGCGGCGGGTTACACCGTGGTTTAGTAATACAATTAGCACGCTGGGGTGTTGCATTTCACTTCAGCGTACTTAGTATGGATGTAGTGGAAGTTCAGACGCCAGGCGGACGCAGAGCTGCCGGCAATTGGGAGGTTCGCCGTGCCCTTGCTTGATGTCAGGAACGTCTCGAAGAATTTCGGCGCCATTCGTGCGTTGTCCGATGCCAGTTTTTCGGTTGAACCCGGCGAAGTTGTCGGCCTGATGGGTGACAATGGCGCAGGCAAGTCCACCATGGTCAAACTGATCGCCGGCAATTTCCCGCCGAGCGATGGTGAAATTCAGGTCGATGGCGAGGTCTGCCACTTTCACAAGCCCATCGAAGCCCGCGCCAAGGGCATCGAAGTCGTCTATCAGGATCTGGCGCTGGCCGACAATCTGACCGCCGCGCAGAATGTGTTTCTGGGCCGTGAGATGAAAAAGGGCTTCTGGCCGTTCAAGGTTCTCGACAAGCAGGCGATGATCGACCGTTCGGCGGAACTGTTCGGCGAATTGAAATCGGAAACGCGGCCGCGCGATCTCGTGAAAAAGATGTCGGGCGGCCAGCGCCAGGCGGTGGCGATTGCCCGCACGCGGCTGTCGAACGCCAAGCTGGTGTTGATGGACGAGCCGACGGCGGCCATCTCGGTGCGCCAGGTGGCTGAAGTGCTGGAGCTGATCCGCCGCCTGAAGCATCAGGGTGTGGCGGTCATGCTCATCAGCCACCGCATGCCGGACGTGTTCGCGGTGTGTGACCGCATCATCGTCATGCGGCGAGGCGCCAAGGTTGCCGACAAGCTTATCGCCGACACCTCGCCCGAGGAAATCACCGGCCTCATCACAGGAGCGATCCGTGCCGCCTGATCAAGCCAAAGCCGCTGAAGCTGGTCACGCCGCCATCACCGATGTCGTCGGCATCAAGGAACAAACGCTGGTGCAGCGGGTATTGGCGAGCCAGCCGTTCTGGGTCACCGTGGCGTTGGCTATTCTGGTGGCTATTATGGCGGCCTATGAGCCGAGTTTCGGCACATCCGCTAATGCCGCAAACGTCACGCGCAATTTCGCACCCTTCGGCATCATGGCACTGGGCATGACGGTGGTGATTATCACCGGCGGCATTGATCTTTCGGTCGGTTCCATCATGGGGCTTGTGGCTATTGTCGCCGGGCTTTTTCTCACCTGGGGGTATCCCTGGTACGTGGCGTTCTTCATGGGTCTTATCACCGGTCTTGCCTGCGGCGCGTTCAACGGATTTTTCGTCGCCTATGTCGGTATTCCGTCGTTCGTTGTCACGCTTGGCATGTTGTCGATCGCAAGGTCGCTCGCTGTCGTGTTCTCGGCCAACCAGATGCTGTACAAATTCGGTCCCGATGCACCGACTGTGAAAGCCATCGGCCAGTTCAAATGGCCGCGGCATGTGCCGGAAGGCTGGGCGCCGAACTGGATACCCGAACTCTCCGGCCACTTCTGGGTGATGATCCTGTTCGCGCTGTTTGTGGGCTTCGTGTTCAATTTTACGGCCTGGGCGCGGCATCTCTTCGCCATCGGCGGCAACGAACAGGCTGCACGCCTCACGGGTGTTCCCGTCGATTTCATCAAGTTCCAGGCCTATGTGTTCTCGGCTTTCACGGCTGCCATCGCCTCGCTTCTGCTGCTTGGCTATAATGGCTCGGCCATCAACGCCATGGGGCAGGGCTATGAGCTTCGGGTCATCGCCGCCACGGTCATCGGCGGCGCCAATCTCATGGGCGGGGCGGGCACGGCGTTCGGCGCCATCATCGGTGCTGCATTTCTGGAAGTGATCCGCAATGCGCTGCTGATGGCCGGTATCGATTCCAATTGGCAGAACACATTCGTTGGATCGTTCATTATTCTCGCGGTGCTTCTTGGCATGCAGACTCCCGCTGGCAAATCCATCGTTGCCGCCACTTGGGAAAGGCTTTTTCCGAAGAAGCACCACTAGAACCGTGGCCGCTGCGGACCCCAGCGGCAAAAAGAGTGGAGGACTCAAGCAATGAAGAAATACCTGTTGACTGCGGCAGTTGCCCTAGGTGCACTGACCGTTGCCGCAACCGGCGCGCAGGCGAAGTTCACCTTCGCACTGGTGCCGAAGAACATGAACAACCCGTTCTTCGACCAGGCGCGCGATGGTTGCAAGAAGGCCGAAGCCGAATCGAACGGCGCATTCGAATGCATGTACATCGGCCCCGGCGAACATGGCGGCGGTGATGAGCAAGTGCAGATCGTGCAGGACCTCGTGGCCAAGGGTGTCGATGGCATCGCCGTCGCGCCGTCGAACGCCGCAGCCATGGCGGTTGCTCTTGAGGCCGCCAAGGCAGCCGGCATTCCGGTGCTGACCTGGGACTCCGACGTTCTTCCCGAGAACAAGGATCTCCGCATGGCCTACATCGGCACGCACAACTATGAGATCGGCGTGAACCTCGCCAAGCTCGTCATGGTCATCAAGCCATCGGGTGGCAAGGTGTGCATCCAGTCGGGTGGTGCGGCGGCTGCAAACCACAACGAACGCATGCAGGGTATCCGTGACACGCTGTCTGGCGTCATGTCCGCGGCTTCGCCCGGCGATGCGCTGGCCGGCCAGAATGGCTGGACCGAACTCGAAGGCTGCCCGCTCTACACCGACGACGATTTCCCGCGCTCGGTGCAGCAGTTTGAAGACATCATGGCCAAGACACCCGGCCTCGATGCCTTTATTCCGACCGGCGGCTTCCCGCAGTTCATTCCCGACGCGAACCGTGCCGCAGTTGGCAAGTACAAGGACAAGATCGCCTCCAAGGAACTTGCCCTCGTTGTCGCCGACACGCTGCCGGTGCAGATCGACCAGATGAAGGAAGGACTGTCGCTCGGCCAGGTCGGCCAGCGTCCGTTTGAAATGGGCTACATGACGATGAAGGCGTTCCAGGACATGAAGGACGGCAAGCCCGCTCCGGCTGACCCGACCTACACCGGCCTTGACGTGTGCACGCCGGAAACGGCTGACACCTGCATCGCGAAGTAATATACGCGAACCAACCATGGCGGGCGGAGGGCAACTTCCGCCCGTTTGTCTCGAAGGAATGTCATGATGAAGAAAATCGGCATCGGATTGATCGGCACGGGGTTCATGGGCAAGGCGCATGCCTTTGCCTATCGTGCGGCGGCAGCAACATTTCCGGGTTTGCCCGAAGTCGATCTCGTGGCGATTGCTGACGTGACAGCAGAGGCGGCGGAGAAGGCCGCGAAGCAGTATGGCTTTCGCAAAGCGACGGGCGACTGGAAGGCGCTGATCGCCGATCCCGATATTCATGTCATCTCGATCACCACGCCAAACGCGCTGCACAAGGAAATGTCGCTGGCGGCCATTGCGGCGGGCAAGCACGTTCACTGCGAAAAGCCGCTGGCGCCGACCGTTGCCGACGCGGTTGACATGATGAAGGCCGCCGAGGCCAAAGGTGTTGTCACCCAGGTCGGCTACAACTACATCAAGAACCCGGTGCTGAAGCAAGCGCGCGAAATGATCGCCAATGACGAGCTTGGCACCATCACCGGCTTTCGTGGCATTCACGCCGAAGATTACATGGCCAATCCTGAAGGGCCTTACTCGTGGCGTCTTGATCCTTCGGGTGGCCCCGGCGTCATCGCTGATCTGGGATCGCATATCATCGGCATGGCGCGCTTTCTGCTCGGGCCCATTACCGAAGTCACCGCCGACGTTGAAACCGTCATCGCGTCGCGGCCGGTACCGGGGACGAGCGAGCGCAAGCCTGTGCTGGTCGACGACATTGCGCGGCTGCTGGTGCGTTTCGCACGCGGGTGTGGCGGATCCATCGAGGCGAGTTGGGTTTCGACGGGCCGCAAGATGCAGCTTGAGTTTGAAATCCATGGCAGCAAAGGCAGCTTGCTGTTCACCCAGGAGCGTTTCAATGAGCTGCACTATTTCAAAGCCGGCGTGGACCCGCGTTATGCCGGTTTCACCAAGATCGAGTCCGGCCCGCAATTTGCGCCCTATGTTAATTTCTGCGTGGCCCAGGGCCATCAATTGGGCTTCAATGACATGAAGACCATCGAGATGGCGGAGTTCATCGCCGCCATTGCCGGGGCAAAACACAATGGCCCGGATTTCCGCGAGGCCGTCGAAATACAGAAAGTCGTTGATGCTGCCATCCGCGCCTCGAAGGCGCGGGGATGGGTGGTGATTTCATGAGGCTCGCTGGCAAGACGGCGTGGATCACGGGTGCGGGCTCGGGCATTGGCGAAGCGGTGGCAATGGCCTTTGCCGCTGAAGGCGCTGTGGTGGCCCTGACGGGCCGCGATGCCGCAAAACTTGAACTCGTGGCCAGGCGCATCGGCGGCAAGGCGTTCATCGTTGCCGGTGATGTGGGTGAGCGTGGTGCTGCCGGGCAGGCGGTCGCGACGATTCTCGGCGAAACCGGCAGGCTCGACGTTCTGGTCAACAATGCCGGAACCAACATCACCCAACGCCGCTATCATGAAATGTCGGAAGAGGGCATCGATCAAGTGATCGCCACCAATCTCAGTGGCGCATTCTATTGCGCAACGGCGGCACTCAAACCAATGCGTGCGCAGAAGGATGGCGTGCTGATTTACACCGGTTCATGGGCTGGGCGCTTCTGGAACATGGTGGCGGGTGGCGCCTACACGGCGGCGAAAACTGCGGTCGCCGCGATGAGCCATACGATTAATCTCGAGGAATACGGGAACTGTATCCGGTCGACGGTGGTGATGCCGGCGGAGGTGGCAACGCCGATACTCAACACAAGACCCAAGCCGCCCTCGGCGGAGGCGCGCGCCACCATGCTGCAGCCCGCCGACATGGGCGAGCTCTATCTGTTCCTGGCCACGCGGCCAAGAACCGTGTGCATCAATGAAGTGGTGATCTCGCCCACCGACAACCGGGTTTTCGGAGCGTGATGCGAACCTCAGATTCGCGGCAAGTCCTGGGTGGGGGTAGGAGCGAAGGGATTGGGGCGGCCCTTGGGCTTTTCCTTCGGCTTCGGCATCGGCAACAGGCCTTCGCGCTGGGCCTTCTTGCGGGCGAGTTTTCTGGCGCGGCGGATCGATTCGGCCTTCTCGCGCACGCGCTTTTCCGACGGCTTTTCGAAGGCCGCATGGGCCTTGAGTTCGCGGAAGATTCCTTCGCGCTGCATCTTCTTCTTCAGAAATCGCAACGCCTGATCGACGTTGTTGTCGCGCACCATGACCCGCAAAGGCTAGCTCCTCGTTATGCTGTTTTCAGTTTTTGGCTTTTGCTTACGGCGCCACAGCTGATAGCCATTGGCGCTAATTCCAGTTTCGATCGCCGTGCGCGACAGGCCGTGCGGCGGGCTCTGATCGGGGCGCAGAACGCCGAAAGACGTCCACGGCTCGAACGACTGCGGCAAGCCATTGCCTTTGGCGTCGCGCGAAAAACAATAGAGACCCTCGGATTTCGGGGTCTGATACATGTAGATATTGCCAATCATGGCCATATGGTCTCTCCTCGCGATCCGTGGGGCCGCGAAAGCGGTTCGCGCCGGCCACATGACCGGCGCTCCGCATGATCCTTCCCACCCGCTACCAGTACATCCGTGGCTGGCGGGCGAGGGAAAGACCTCGTCTCTTTAGTTCGTTGCCTGAAGGCGATCGGCCGACGACTTGCCATTGCGGCGGTCGGTTACGATTTCATACGAGACCTTCTGGCCTTCGTTGAGGCCGCTGAGGCCGGCGCGCTCCACGGCGCTGATGTGAACGAACACATCCGGGCCACCCGAAGTCGGCTGAATGAATCCGAAGCCCTTCTGGGCGTTGAACCACTTTACGATACCTGTTTGCATGGTTGTTCCTTTCAAGATGCAAGTGCGTAGAAGTGCGCGCGCAACATGCACGGCACTGAAAAATCGATGTTCTGGAAGTGAGGGGAAGGGCTAGTGCACTTGATCTTAGGAAGCGCGGAGCCAAGCCAACCGGCCGAAACTCGATGCTGCTACATAGGCCTGTTGGCCGGGAATTACAAGGACAAAGGTTCGGCGGCTTTTTTCGCCACCATGCCCCGATTTTGTCCGCCGTTTACACCGTTGGCCGGCGGTTCCGGCATCCACAGGCCGCCATCGTCGACGTGAACTGGAGAGTACCGCCGGTGCTTCGGGATTTCCTCAAGTGTCAGGCCTTGTTCGTCGGCAAGGTAGTCGTAGCCCGCTTGTTGAAACAAGTTGCCGGGATCGAGGTGCTTGTAAAGGTCGCGGCGTCCAAGGCGGCGGACTGGTGCGATCATCTTCAGATGATAGATGTTGATGTTGCAGCGCCTGGTCTTGAACCGGTCTTTCGGAAACCACCAATCGTGCAGGCTTTGGTGGCGCCGCAGGGGTGGCGAGAAGGCCGGAAAGAACCGCGGCACACGTTTGTTTCCCCATATTCCGTCGGTCCGGTAGAAATCTGCGGCAAAGAGTTCGCGCAGCCGCAGATTCCAAGCATAGCGGCCCTTTCTGGCCAGCAAGACAAGTTTGCGCCGGGCACCATTTTCCAGGCGCTCGTCGGGGTCTATCGCCAGAATCCAGTCGGCGCCGTGGCGGCGGGCAGTTGCGATGAGATCTGCCTGGCGCAGCAATTCATTGGAGTACAGTTCTCCAGAGTTGCGGTCGTCATATGACACCCAGCCATCGACGAGCGGGGTCAAGTTGGTGATAAGGCCAGGAACCAGGTGGGCGTCATAGCGAAAGGAGAAGGCCGCGATAATTTTTGGTTCGCGGCGCAGTCTTCGCCAGATATTGGCTGACGGTGATCTGGTGAAGACGGAATTGCCTGCTTGCAGGTTCTTGACGTCGGCCGAGAGAACACCCAGCAGCTTGGACACCAATGCCACGGCGAAGAGTGGCAGTGCGGCAATAGCCATCATACGGTGCTGTCCACGCAGGCCTTTCCAAGACAGGCTTGGAACCTGTGTGGCTGCAACGAGTACTTGCCTGGCCAAATGCAGCGGCGTCACGCCGCGCAGCCGCCATGCTTGTATGCCCGAGCGCTTGCCGCGCTGGTACTGGTGACGGATCATGCCCGGAAGGCTGGTATTGTTGCGGTGAATGGTCACGACTTCCGGGGTCCAGACCGGACGCTCTCCGGGGGCAAACCGGGCGTTGTATTCGGTGTCTTCGCCGATGCGCATGGTCTCGTCGAAGCGTCCGTGGCGGTCAAGTGCGGCGCGGGAGTAAGAAACGCTGTACTTGATCGCAAGCTGGCGCGGAAGATGTGGCAACCGCCGCGGAAAAAACACGAGGTGATCGGCCCAAGCCACAAGGTTCCATGGCCGGTCGTGCATGACGCTTGAAGCGACGGCACCGGCGCCATCGCGGTGGCGGGCGAGGCGATAGCGCGCCCAACCTTTGGCCGCGCGGCAGTCGCAAGCCAGAAAGGCAATGTAGGGGCATGTGGTGGCGGCAATGCCGAGATTTCGCGCACCACCGGCATAGAGCAGCTCGGCGTGCTCGATGATGGTGATGCGATCCGCGTATGCGGTGAGCAAGCCTGCCATGTCGCCGCCGTTGGAATTGACGACAATTATCTCGCAGGGAATGTCTTGATCGAGAACCGATTGCACGGCTCCGGGCGTATCCGGATCGGCGTTGGTTGCAAAAATCACAACGGAAAGTTCAGGCACGATATCCAGTCCGGAAACCATTACTTGCTGAAGTCGTCCTGCAGTTTGCGCTCAAGCTCGACCAGATCTTCCGGCAGCGGCAAGCCCATGGCTTTGAACTGGGCGAGCTTCTGGCGCAGCTGCTGGTGAAGTTCGTGCAGGTCTTCGGGGTTTTCCTCGATCGAGGTGAGGAGGTAGGCGATCTGGGCCTTTAACTCTTCGAGCGCCATGACGAATTCTCCGCTAGCCAGCGGCGTCCTTCTGCAGGTCGCGCATGCGGTTGGCGAGCGAAACAACATTGGCGACGGCCGGTTGATCGGCGGCGGCGCTGCCGTCCAATCGCTTTCAGTTTCTCCGACCAGGCGGCGTCGAGACGGGCCAGTTCCTTCTGCAGTTCCGCCGTTTCAAGTTCGGCGGCGGCGAGCTTGGCATCGAGATCGGGTGGCAGCAGAGGGGTGGTTGCATCGCCCGCCTTTTTGCGGCTTTCGGCGATTTCACCCGACAGCTCGGACAGCTTCTGAATGCGTCCTTGCAGGCCATCGCCGCCGAGGCCAGTGGCCAGCGGATCGGCTGCTGCCCCCATGGCGGCGGTGGCGAGGTCGTTCTCGAAGCGGGTGAGCGTTTGGCTGCGTTCGCTGAGTTCGGCCTGGAGCCTCGATATATCCAAGGACTTGCCCGCGAGTTCCAATTCAAGCGTATTGAATTTTTCCTTGAGCAGGGAAATTTCGGCGTCGCGGACATTCACATCCTCGGTCAGCGACTGGATGCGGTTGCGGCTGCGCGACACTTCGGCCATCTGCTCGGCCATGCGGGTCTTGACCGGTTCGAGGTGCGAGCCGAGCTTTTGCGAGACCAGCGCATAGTCGGCGCGCAGCCGGTCGCGATCGGCCTGCAGGTCTTTTACGGTGCTGGGCACCTGCTTCTGCATGCGCCTGGCGCCAAGCGGATGGCGATGCTCCAGAAGAAGCGGCCGATGAACAGGGCGAGGAGCGAGGCCAGGGCAAAGCCCAGAACAACCAGCAGCAGTGTCTCAGTTTGGGACATCGGTCCTCCGGAACGCACCAATTACTAACCAATTGCACGGCGCTTTGCAAAAGGTGCTGCCAAGGCAGCCCGACGCGACTGGCCAAAATGGCCGGTTCCGGAGACGAAATTGTGACGAAGATTGATTAGAAAGGATTCCAGGAAGGTTTCGGAGAATACTTCAGGTAGCCGACATTGGCGCCAAGCCTGGCGCCGACGCCGGTGCGGATGGGCGCCAGGATGATGTCGTCTTGGCGCTGGAAGTTCACGCCGACGCCGCCGACCAGATAGGCCGAGCCTTCAACGCCGGCGAAGCGGTCGTGGAGGTCGCCGGGCTCGACGAATTGTAGACGAGCACCAGGGTGCGCGAGCCATTGGCGCCGAAATCGAAGCCGACCGACGGGCCCTGCCAGTAGATGCGTTGCTTGGTGCCGTCCTTGTAATAGATGGTGCCTTCGCCATAGCGCAGGCCGCCGACGAAGGCGCCGGCACCTTCTTCGCCGACGATGTAGGCGGTGGGTTCGCCCTGGCTCTGGAAAACATACTCGACGGCCTTGGCCAGGCCGCGCGTGGTCTTGCCGAAGAACTGGTGGCCGACGCCGAGGATTTCCTCGGTGGAATAGGTCGGAGTTGGAATTCTTGCGCTCGGCTTTGGAAACCGAACCCGTGGTCTGGGCCAGCGCCGGCATCGCGAGGCCAAGAGCCAGGCCAAATACCGCGACGCGAACAAAATCTTCCTCATCATCGTTACTCACCTCGATTCGCTCCTGCCTGAATGCCCGCGCAATCGTGGCGCGGGCGTGGCACCGTCCATCGGATCGGGAACGCTAGCAGCGGCTTCTTTCGGGATGGTTAATGCGTCAAACGGGTTACTCAGGCGCTGGCGATGAAGCCGGGATTGTCGTAGCCGCGCTCGCGCTTGCCATAGGTGAGGGGCGGGGCCATCGACGGTCAGCACCTTGCCGCCCGCCGCCAGCAGAACCGCCTGGCCCGCCGCCGTGTCCCATTCCATGGTGCGGCCGAAGCGCGGATAGAGATCGGCTTCGCCGGCCGCCACCAGGCAGAATTTCAGCGACGAGCCCGCCGAGCACAGCGACTTCACCTTACGGTCTTGAGATAGTCGTCGGTGGCGGCATCGCGGTGCGAGCGGCTGGCGACGACGGTGGCGCCTCGGCTGGCAGCGTGCCGCGCACGCGCGATCGGCTTCCAGCTCGAAGCGTGTCGGCCTTGTTCAACGTGCCTTGGGCCGCGCCGATGCCCAGTCTCGCCCCAGAAGATGCGCTCAGGGCCGGGGCATAGACCACGCCGGCCACCGGCACGCCGATCTCGACGCAGGGCGATGTTGACGGTGAACTCGCCGTTGCGCGAAATGAATTCCTTGGTGCCGTCGAGCGGATCGACAAGGAAGAAACTCGGCGGAGACTTCGGGAATGCGGCCCGGCCGAGGCGGCTTCCTCGGAGATCACCGGCGTTGCCGGATCGAGCTTCGCCAGGCCCGCGAGGATGATGCGCTCGGCGGCTTCGTCGGCTTCGGTCACCGGCGTCAGGTCGCCCTTGGCCTTGGCGGAAAAATCGGTGGCATAGATCGCCATGATCTCGCGGCCGGCGGCGATGGCAATGTCGATCAGGGACTGCACGAGGGGAGATGGTGCAATGGTTCATGATTTCGGGAGTGCTGTCGTTTCGGGCGCCTCTATGGGCGGTCGCGGCCGCTTCGTCAATGCGGAAATTGGCCGCGGGTTTTGCTAGAACGGAGCAAGCGAATCACTCGTGACACGAGGAACTTCCATGTCCGACGCCAGGCTCACCGATCTCGACCTTGCGGCCCTGCTGTGCAGCCGCGTTTGCCATGACGTGATTTCGCCGGTGGGCGCCATCGCCAACGGCCTCGAACTGTTCGACGATCCCGGAAATGGACGCGGACACCAAGGAGACGGCACTCGACATGGTGCGCTCGTCGGCGAAGACGGCATCGGCCAAACTGAAGTTCTGCCGCATCGCCTTTGGCGCCGCGGGCTCGGCGGGCGCGTCGATCGACATGGGCGAGGCGGGCGAAATCGCCAAGGCCTTCGTCGGCGAGGAGAAAGTGAAGCTCGACTGGCAGGCGCCGCGCGAAAACCGGCCGAAGCAGCAGGTGAAGCTGCTGCTCAACATGATGCTGATGGCGATGGCGGCAATCCCGCGCGGCGGCGTGGTCACGGTGACGGTGGATGGCGAAGTATTTACCGCCCGCGCCGAAGGCGAACGCGCCAAGGTGCCGGAGGCCATTGCCCAGGTGGTCGACGGCACGGCCGATCTCGCCACGCTCGATGCGCGGCTGGTGCAGCCCTACTACGCCAAGCAACTGGCGCAATCGGCGGGGCTGACGCTGGCGATGGCGATGGATGGCGAGACGGTGGCGGTGGTGAAGGCGGGGCCGGTTTAGGCCTTCCATTCACGAACGTTGTTTTCAGCACCTAGGCCTTTGATCGAGCCGGTATCGGCCTTCGATTTCGTTCCGTGGTTGCACAGTGAGCGCGGATGTTCTTGATGGTGGTGCCGCGCTTCAGATGGTTTCGCCGGCGCCCTTGACCTTCAAGTCCTTGATGACGGTCACGCTGTCACCATGCCTTCAAGATGTTGCCGGTTGCTGTCCTTCACGTCCATGGGCTGAAGTCCTTGCCGTCGCGAAATCATAAGGGCCAGGCGTTGCCGCCTGGCCGTGAATCGAGCAATTGATGGTTGCCGACTTCAGGCGCTTTCGCGGATGTCGTCGCCGTCGTGCATCGGCGGAGCGCCTTCGCGCAGCACGTAGCCTCGGCCCCAGACGGTTTCGATGAAGTTCTTGCCGCCCGCGGCACTGGCCAGTTTCTTCCTGAGCTTGCAGATGAACACGTCGATGATCTTCAGTTCGGGTTCGTCCATGCCGCCATAGAGATGGTTCAGGAACATTTCCTTGGTCAGCGTCGTGCCCTTGCGGAGCGAGAGCAGCTCCAGCATCTGGTATTCCTTGCCGGTCAGATGCACGCGGCTGCCGCCCACTTCGACCGTCTTGGTGTCGAGGTTGACCAGAGATCGCCGGTGAGGATGACCGACTGGGCGTGGCCCTTGGAGCGGCGGACGACGGCGTGAATGCGGGCGACGAGCTCGTCCTTGTGGAAGGGCTTGGTCATGTAGTCGTCGGCGCCGAAGCCGAGGCCCCGCACCTTGTCTTCGATGCCGGCGAGGCCGGAGAGGATGAGGATTGGCGTGTTGACCTTGGACGACGCGCAGGGTTTTCAGAACTTCGTAGCCCGACATGTCGGGCAGATTCAGATCGAGCAGGATGATGTCGTAGTCATAGAGCTTGCCAAGATCGACGCCTTCTTCACCCAGATCGGTCGTGTAGACGTTGAACCCCTCGGACTTGAGCATCAATTCAATGCTCTGGGCCGTCGCGGTATCGTCCTCGATCAGCAGTACCCTCATCTCGAATCCCCTATCGTGCTCGGACTCGTTCTGAGTCCTTCTGTTGCCCCAGGCGAACCGGCCCGCGCGCAATTAGCCGTTAACACTCGTTGTTAAGATAAGCTGGGAAAGGTTAACAAAACCTAATCCGGAAGCTTGCAAGTTAACTCGCCGCCCTACTAGGGGTAGTATGCCTTCGCGCCGGCACGCCATTAGTCGTAGCTGAGCGCAATTTGTCATTATAGTTATCCGCAACGCCCGGCATGACCGCAGGTTTACCCACCCTTAAGCTTACCGGTCCATCATGTGATGAGCGATGGCCGGAATCTTCTGCGTAGGTGATTCGGGCAGCACGTGAAAAGGGCGGATCAACGCCCATGTGAGTTGAGTTTGTGAGGGTACCATGCGTTCACGCGAAACGCTTCTGCGGCTGCACCGTTTCCGCACCGAGGAAAAGCGCCGGCAGGTTGCCGATATCGACGAGCATGATCCAGGATTTCATGCGCAAGTTCGACGATCTCGACGCCCAGGTGAAGTTCGAGGAAAGCCGCACCGGCGTTTCCGATCCCGCCCACTTCAATTATTCGATGTCCGCCAAGGCGGCCCGCGGCGCGGCGCGACAATCTGATGAAGTCGATCGGCGAACTGAAGGACCAGCTGAACGACGCCCAGGCGGCGCTGGCCGAAGAAGAGCAGGAACTGCGCCGCGCCGAAATGCTGGTCGAAAAGGAAGCGGGGTCCGCCGCACAGGTGACGCCACCGGCCAGCATGATGGCCGCCATGCAGATCAGGCCAGCCTGAAGCGCTGCATCTTTGCGTAATAGGGCAGGGCCGCTTCGGCGATTGTCCGCAAGTTGGTCCGGCAGATCGACGGGTTGAGCATCGGGCTTTGCAAAGCCGGTCGAGGCCCAGGCGGCGTTGTACCAGTGGGGCGCCCAATTGCCATCAAAGGGCTTGGGACCGGCGGGCCAACGCCAGCATCGCCTCATCAAAGGCAATGCCACAGGCCTCGCACAGCCTGGTGAGAACGCGGCGCGGATCGGCCAGCACATCGTCGGCATCGATCACCGGTGGGGCATGGCCCAGCTTCTGGGCCACCATGATCGAAGATTTCCGCCTGCTCGACGAAGCCGATGGCGCGGAGGTCGACGTCCGCCCATTTCTTCGTGTAGCTCGCCAGCACCCGGGCGGGATCGCGGATCAGGAAGGCATTGGTGAGCTTGAGAATCCAGCGTGCGGTCGAAGCCCTCCAGCATGTGGTGGGTCATGTGCTTCTGGTAGAACAGGGGCTTTGCCTGTGCTGCGGTGCAGCGGGCCACCAGCCGGTCCCAATCGCTCTCATTGGCGGCGATGATCTGCTCGCGCATCGGATGGTCGTTGCCGTGGTTCAGCAGCGAGAAGGCGTAGAAGGGTTCGTCCCAGGCCAGCGCAATCCGGCCGGTTGCCAAAGGCATACATCATGGCGGTCGAGATGTTGCGGGGGCCCGACCACATGGCGAGAATGGTCATGCGAGCGACCTCCGCGGCTTCCTTGCGGCAGAGTTCCTTGTAGGCCGCCGACAGCCGTTTCGAGATGGGCCCGCTCCCGCCCATTCGCTCCGTGGACAGAGGATTTCGCACCGGCCTGCCGTCGATCACCCGCACCGGAATGAGCCCTGCGAAGGTGCCGGTGACAAAGGCTTCGTCGGCGCCATAGACATCGTAGAGCGAGAAAGCTTTCTCGAACACCGGAATGGCGTTGTCGCGGGCACAGCCTGATCATGTTGGCCCGGGTGATGCCGGGGATGCAGTATTGCCCGGTCGAGGTCCACACCTCGCCGCGGCGGACGATGAAGAAGTGCGTCGAGTTGCAGGTCGCCACGAAGCCGTGCGGATCGAGCATCAGGGCTTCGTCGGCCCCGGCATTTGCCGCCTGAATACAAGCGGTTATGCAGTTCAGCTTGGAATGTGAATTAAGCTTCTGGTCCTGCACATCGGGGTAACCCCGGCGGACGTTCACGGTGAACAGCGACAGGCCCTTCTCCATCTTTTCAGGGTTGGGCGACTTGTATTCGGGAATGATGACGATGGTGGCGGGCGAGATGGTCGACGCGCGGATCCTGATAAGGTGTCGCCTTCACGCCGCGCGTCACCATCAGGCGGATGTGCACGCCGTCACTCATCTTGTTGGCATCGAGACAATCGAACAGGCGCTTCACCAATTCATCCGGCGCCACGCCGATATCCATGAAGATCGCCTTGGCGCCCTCATAGAGCCGCTCGATGTGTTCGCGCAGGAACGGCACGCCGCCATTCACCAGGCGCAGGCCCTCCCACACGCCATCGCCAAGGATGAATCCGGAATCGAACACCGAGACGACTGCCTCGGCGCGCGGGTAAAGCTTGCCATTCACCGAAATCAGGATGTCGCGGTTGCGGGGATCGATCTTGGCGTCGTGAAGATTGCTCTGGAGGTCAGGTGACATGGCCTCCAGTTAGCGGCGTTTGATCGTAAAATCAAACCTGCAGCGATTAGCGCTGCACCACCAGCGAAACATTGCTGATGAAAAAATCCGTGGGCAAGGTCAACGCCGAGTACGGAACAGCCTGTATCTGGATTGAATGCTGTCCGGCCTTCAGGGTTCTGGCGATGGTCAGAGCCGCCGCCACGGGGCCGTCCAGTGGCGCCGTTCCATTGCCTGAGCAAAATACATAGTCCGCTGTTTGCGATACGTTTGTGCCGTCGACCATGATCCTGAGCTTCAGGGCGTAACTCGATCCCGGCGCTGAATTGACCGTGACGGCGCAATTGGCCGAAACGGAAATCGAAACCTTGGCCTTGGCCGAAAGGGTGAAGAACTTCGAGTTGGAGCCGGTCTTGAGCAGGAGGAAGATCGGGGCGTCGGACGCCTGTGCGGGAGCATAGAATGTCGAAGCCAGAACTTTTGCTTCGGCAGTGGTTGCGAGGGATGCCGCGAGGCCGGTGGCGCAAAGCAGCTTGAGAAGAGTCTTCATAGTCATCTCCTTCGTCGGCCCGCCTCGAACGTCATCATGGCAGGACTGCGGCATTTATCAATCGGCAAGGGGATGATGAGACAGGAATATATATTAGCGTTTACGAGCCCGTGTTGCGCCGTTTCGGTCGAATGTTCAGCCGCCGTTCAGCTTTGGCGCCACAGTGTTGCTATTCCCGCGTCCGGTCCGGCGCCTCCCAGGCGTGGTCGCCGGAACTGCCGGTTTCACTCGTGTCGCCCGACAGCACCTTGGTGATCTCAGCGCGCGAGGCGCGGGCGGCATCGATCAGTTTCTCGCGGTCACCGGAATGCTCGGCGGTTTTGCGCAGTATGCGTTCATCGTGGGCCTTGAAGGTGCGGGCGGCGCGGAAGGCTTCGAAGGGGTGGCGGCCAAGCGCCACAAGTGCTGCCTCGGCGACATCGACCGAGCTTGCGAAAACTTCGCGGTGCACATCTTCGACGCCGGCATTCAGCAGTTCATAGGCATGAACCCGGTCAAAGGCGCGGGCGATGATGCGGATATGCGGAAAAGTCCGGCGCACGGTGTGCACCAGCTCCATGGATTTTTCGCGGTCGTCGATCGCCACCACCAGGACCTTGGCGTCATGGGCGCCCGCTGCTTCCAGAAGATCAGTGCGGGTAGCATCACCGTAGTAGACCTTGAAGCCGAAGGGGCGAAGCGAGTTGACTTGTTCGGCGTCGTGGTCGAGCACCACGGCTTTGAAACCGCTGGCATTGAGCAGGCGGCCGACGGTCATGCCGAAACGGCCGTGGCCGGCGATAATCACCTTGGCGCTATCGTCGATCACGTCGGCAGCGCGTTGAGTTCCCGCACGCAGGAAGCGCGGTTGCACCAGCTTTTCGTCGGCGATCATCAAGAGCGGCGCCAGCGCCATCGAAATAGCCACCATGGCCACGAGGATTCCGGCCTGCGTTGCCGCCAGAAGACCGAGGCCTGCCGCGAAGGAGATGAGCACGAAAGCAAACTCGCCGCCTTGTGCCAATGCGAATGAAAAGCGCGAACCGTCAGGTGCTGTCATGCGGAAAAGTTTCGCCAGTGCATAGAGCACCAGCAGTTTCACAACGCACGAAGCCGAGGACGAGGCCAATCAGCGTGAGCGGTTGATCGATCAGCAACGAAAAATCGATACCGGCGCCGACAGCAATGAAGAATACCGCGAGCAGCAGGCCCTTAAAGGGATCAAGGTCCATTTCGAGTTCATGGCGGTATTCGCTTTCGGCCAGCACGACGCCGCCGAGGAAGGTTCCAAGTGCTGCTGAAAGTCCGACGAACTGCATGAGCAGGGTGATCGATACGACGATGAGCAAAGCCAGCCCGACAAAGATTTCGCGGATGCCGGAGGTTGCGACGAAGCGGAACAGGGGGCGCATGAGGTAGCGGCCGGCCAGCACGAGCAACGCCACGGCAGCGATGGTGGCGAGCGTCTGCGCCCAGGCGGGGAACCCGGCAATGAGACTCATGCTGTGACCTTCGCCGTGGGCCGCTTCGACGGCGATCAGCGGCAGCAGGGCAAGAATGGGGATGACGGCGATGTCCTGAAACAGCAACACTGCGAAACAGGATTGCCCGGCGCTGGTTTTCATCAACCCGCGCTCGTTGAGGCTCTGCAGCACGATGGCCGTGGATGACAGGGCGAGGATCAGGCCCGCGGCCAGAGCAGCGCGCCAATCGAGGCCAAGCGCCAGGGCGGCCACGCCGATGGCCAAGGCGGTCGCCGTCACTTGCAGGCCGCCGAGGCCCAAAATCGAGCGCCGCAGCTGCCAGAGCTTCGAGGGTTGCAATTCGAGACCGACGAGGAACAGCATGACGATGACGCCAAGCTCGGCAAAGTGCATGACGTCGCCGGTTTCGCTGCCGAGAAGATTGAACACCGACGGGCCGATGATGATGCCGGCGATGAGATAGCCAAGCACCGATCCGAGTCCAAGGCGCGTGGCGATGGGGGCGGAGATCACAGCGGCTGCCAGATAAACGAAGGCGCCAAGCAGGGCGGTTTCAATGCTCATGACGCCACCTTTGCTTTGAAGTATGCCGGTAGCGTGTAGCCAGTGCCAAGATGTTTCAAGGGATCGATGCGGTCATCGCGCAGTCCGACGATCAGGTCGCGATAGGCTTCGGCTCGGGCCGTCAGGTCTTCCGGTGCAATCTTTCGGCCGCCATTGATGATGAAGGGCGCCAGGTAGGCCATGGCGCAGAGATGGGCGGTCTGGTTGAAAGGTGAAAGTAGTGTCTCAATCGCATAGCGGTTGCGGCCATCGGGGCTATAGGCTTCGGAAGACCCGCCAGCGGAAATCGCATTCATCAGAAATTTTCCGGCCAGGTTCGTGCCGCCTGGTCCGTAGGCCCAGCCATTTTCCAGCACCAGATCCAGCCACTCCTTGACGATGGCGGGGGCGGAATACCAGTAGAACGGGTGCTGCAGCACGATCACATCGTGGGACAACAGCCTTTGCTGCTCAGCCTTCACGTCGATGTCGAAATCCGGATAGGCAGCATAGAGATCATGGATGGTGACATGCTCGAGACCGGCAATCGCCGCCAGCATGGCTTTCTGGACGACGGAACCCGACACTTTGGGATGGGCGAAGAGGATGAGCAGCTTCATTGAACCATATTCCCAGCCTATGTTATGAAAGAAAAGCCCGAAATTCACGCCGCGCCGGAGAGGTGCCCGATGGCCCTGTCGCCGTTCAAAGTCATCCAAGACGTTGCAGGGCCGCCAATCGGCCAACGCATTCTCGATGTAGGATGCGGAGACGGTGCTTTGGTGGTGGCCCTTGCCAGGGCGGGTTACGTCGCCGAGGGCGTTGAACCGGGAACAGCAGCCATCACTCTTGCCCGCCGCCGCGCGCCACACTTGGCATTTCATCAGTCGTGCGCCGATCGTCTGCCGCTGCAGAACGCCAGCTTCAATGTGGTAGCGATGGTCAATGCGCTTCACCATGTGCCGCCGCCTCTGATGCAGCTGGCCATTGCCGAAGCAGCCAGGGTTCTGCGCCCGGGAGGCTGCTTCGTGGCAATCGAACCCGATGTGACCGGCAGCTTCTTTGAAGCCTTGCGGCCCATCGAAGATGAAACTGAAGTTCGACTTGCGGCCCAGCGGGCGCTGGATACGGCGGGGGAATCTGGTGCATGGAAGGTGCTCAAGTCGTTCGGCTATAACCGCGAAGAACGATTTGCGGCGGTAGATGATTTCATTGGCCGCGTGGTGGCGATTGATCCGGCACGGGCCGAAGTGGTTGACCGCAACAGGCCAATCGTTCTGAAGGCATTCAACCGTTGTGCATTGCCGGAAACGAGTGGCGTTTTCGTGCTGGTGCAGCCCATCCTTGTTCGAGTGCTTGCCCTGGCTTGACATCCGCATGGCTGCCATTCGGCACGGCAGGTGGCCTCTCCCCGCTGCTTCGGCTAGGGACTTCGGCCATGACTGCACAAGACACCACGCCCCCGCAATCCCCGATTTCATCTGAATCCACCGTCGTCGCCATCATCGCGGCGGTGGCCTTCGGGCATTTCCTGAACGATGTCATGCAGTCGCTCATTCCGGCGGTATATCCGCTGCTGAAGGACGAACTCACCCTGACATTCGGCCAGATCGGCCTCATCACCCTGGTGTTCCAGGGCACGGCGTCGATCCTGCAGCCGCTGATCGGACTTTATACCGACAAGCATCCGATGCCCTATGCGCTGGTTGTTGGCATGGGGTCGAGCTTGCTTGGCATCCTGCTGATGGCCCACGCCACGAGTTTCGCGATGGTGCTGATCGCTGCGGCAATGATCGGTGTTGGTTCGTCGATCTTCCATCCTGAATCCTCGCGCGTGGCGCGGTTGGCGGCGGGTGCGAGGCCGGGCTTTGCGCAAAGCTTCTTTCAGGTGGGTGGAAATATCGGTTCTTCATTGGGGCCGCTGCTCGCCGCCTTCATCGTGCTGCCCAATGGCCAGGCCAGCCTGCAATGGTTCGCGGTTCTGGCGCTCACCGGGATGTTCGTTCTGGGCCTCGTCGGCAACTGGTTCCGGCGAGAGGGGCTCAGGCGCGTCAGGGCGCGGAAGCTGCGGGATTTGAGTTCCGAAGTTTCGCGTGCGGTGGTTATCGTCTCGCTCGCCATCCTCGTAGGGCTGATGTTCTCGAAGTTCGTCTACATGGGCGCGTTCTCGAGCTACTACACCTTCTATCTCATGGAGCACTACGGCGTGAGCGTCGGCACGGCACAGATGGGGCTGTTCGTGTTCCTCGCCTTCGTGGCCATCGGCACCATGGCGGGCGGGCCGATCGGCGACCGCATCGGCCGGAAGAGGGTGATCTGGGTGTCGATCCTCGGCGTGCTGCCGTTTTCGCTCGCCATGCCCTACGCGGGCTTTTACCTCAACATCGCCTTTGCGGCGGCGGGCGGCTTCATCCTGGCTTCGGCGTTTCCGGCCATGGTGGTCTATGCCCAGGAACTGGTGCCTTCCAAAACCGGGATGATCGCCGGGCTGTTTTTCGGCCTCGCCTTTGGCTCCGGCGGCATGGGGGCGGCGGTGATCGGCCAGATCGCCGATGCGACATCGATCACCTACACTTTCTATTTGTGTTCGTTCCTGCCGCTGATCGGGCTTCTGGCTTTTTTTCTGCCAGACATTCACGAGCACCGGGAAAAAGCATGAGGCCGGAGACTTTCATCTCCGGCCCCTGAAAACCTGTTTGACGCAGACTTACTGGCGATACTGCTGGATGCGCGTGGTCCTGAGACCGGCCAATCCATGGCGGTCAATGGAGCGCTGCCAACTGAGATACTCTTCGACCGTGAGCACGTAGCGCTCGCAGGCCTCTTCCAAACTCAACAAACCGCCGCGCACGGCCGCCACAACTTCAGCCTTGCGGCGGATCACCCAGCGGTGATTGCCCGGAGGCGGCAGATCGGCGATCGTTAGCGGACTGCCATCGGGCCCGATGACGTAGTTTACACGTGGACGCAACTGACCATTCATTTACACAACTCAACCTAGAACGCAGGTACTCACTGACACCCACACTAGGGTCGTGGCCTTAAAATTCAGCTAAACGGACATGAAGAAATGGCAAATGCCGTCAAGGGTTTGGTTCAATTCAATACAACTTGGCCGCTGCGGTTTACTTTTGCAGTGCAACAGCCCATTTAGGGCGCCATGACCATCGGCAATGTCATTTTGGACCGGGTTCGGGAGAGTGTTGCTCTGCCTGCCGGCAGCCGCGTGGTTTGCGCCATGTCGGGAGGTGTTGATTCCTCGGTCGTTGCCGGGCTTCTGAAGCTCGCGGGCTATGACGTCGTTGGCATTACCTTGCAACTCTATGACCATGGTGCGGCCATTGCCAAGAAGGGTGCGTGCTGTGCCGGGCAGGACATTCACGATGCCCGCCGGGTTTCGGCGGCACTCGGCATTCCACACTATGTTCTCGATTTCGAGTCGCGCTTCAGGCACGCGGTGATCGACGAATTCGTAGAGAGCTATCTGGCCGGCGAAACGCCGATCCCTTGCGTCACCTGCAACCGTACGGTGAAATTCGCAGATCTGCTGGCGCGTTCGCATGACCTCGATGCGGCGGCGCTGGCCACCGGGCACTACATTGAAAGCCGGGCGCGGGGGCAGGGCTCTGCATCGCGATCTGTTCACGCCCGCCGACATGGCGCGCGACCAGAGCTATTTCCTGTTCGCCACTACCCAAAGCCAAGTTGACTATCTGCGCTTTCCATTGGGAACGCTCACCAAGCCGGAAACCCGTGCCATTGCCGCCGAGCTTGGACTTTCCGTGGCCGACAAGCCCGACAGCCAGGACATTTGCTTCGTGCCGGATGGCAACTATGCCGATCTGATCCTCAAGCTTCGCCCCGATGCGGTGGCGCCGGGCGAGATCGTACATGTCGATGGCCGGGTTCTGGGACGGCATCAGGGAATCATTCATTTCACCATCGGCCAGCGCCGCGGGCTCGGCATTGCCGACGGCGAGCCGCTGTATGTTGTAAGGCTTGATGCGCTGGCAAAGCGGGTGGTCGTCGGCCCGAAAGAAGCGCTGCGGCGGAATACCATCAGGCTTTCAGCGATCAATTGGCTGGGCGATGAGGCGCTGCGGGAGAGCCCGCGTGAGGTGTTTGCGAAAATCAGGTCGACGCGGACACCGATGCCGGCCAGCGTTCATTTGTTGGATGGCCAGCCAATTGTCGGCATTCATTCCGGCGAATACGGCGTTTCTCCCGGCCAGGCGTGTGTGTTTTATGAAGGCGACAGTGCAGGCGCCCGGGTACTCGGTGGCGGCATCATCGCGCGTGACGATGTGGTGGGGACGCAGCGGACGGCGGCAATTGCCATGGCGGATTAGATGCCGCCACTAAAACGGCGCTGAAACCATTCGGATTCTTCGCTTTCCTCGAGTTCCGCAGGCGCTACTGAGCGAATTGCCTTCGGGCTGGCGCTTGCCTATAGTTCCCTGAAACAAGGAGAGCCCGCGCCAGTGGCAAAACTCAAAGTCCATCCCAACCTTGACCGTGAAGTAAGGAAGGGTGTGGCGTGGGCTGTCCACGCCTTCACCACCAGCGGCATCGTGCTGGGCTTTTTGGCGCTGGTTGCGGTGCTGAAGAACGATCCGGTGTTGGCTTTCATGTGGCTGGGGCTGGCGCTGTTCGTCGATGGCATCGACGGCACGCTGGCGAGGAAGGCGCGGGTTCTCGAACACACGCCCAATGTCGATGGCCGCACCCTCGACAATGTCATCGACTTCTTCACTTATGTGGCCGTGCCGGCGCTGATGGTCTACTGGTTCAACATGACGCCGGTGCCGGACTTCTTGTTCGCGCCGCAGACCTGGAGCCTGATCTCGGCGGCCACCATCATGGCGGTGTCGTGCTACACCTTCGCCAACACCGGCATGAAATCCGACGACTACTATTTCGTGGGCTTTCCCGCCCTGTGGAATGTGGTGGTGCTGTACTTCTTCATTCTGCACACGGGCTGGGCGGTCAATCTCATCACCATCTTCGCGCTGGCGGTGCTGACCTTCATCCCCATCAAGTTCGTGCACCCGCTGCGGGTGACCGACTGGCGCGAAATCACCATTCCCTTGACGGTGCTGTGGGCGGCGCTGTCGCTCAGCCTGATCTTCGCCGCCAAGGACCGCAGCGACTGGGGCACGATCGAGGAGGTGCAGCTTTGGGTGTGGGTGGCGGCGTCGGTCTATTTCGCGTCGATCTCGCTGTGGCGCACGTTCTTCAAATACAAGGACGTGGACGAGGGCGAAGGCGAAGACGGCGCCACGCCACATTAGCGCCGTGGCGGCTTGACTTACCCGCCGCATTTTCCCTATAGAGCGCCCACCCTGGCGGGGTAGCTCAGTTGGTTAGAGCACGGGAATCATAATCCTGGGGTCGGGGGTTCGAGTCCCTCTCCCGCTACCATATCCTCTTTGTTCCCTGTCCAGTTGCCCCAATGCTCAGCGGCGGCTATGCCGGTTGGAACTGGAGGATTTGATGACCATCCAATATGCCCGGCGCATGGCGCAGGTGAAGCCAAACGCCATTGGCGAGCTGTTGCGGCTGGGGGCCGAGCCGTCGATCATCTCGTTTGGCGGGGGCTATCCGGATGCCTCGCTGTTTCCCATGGGAAAGCTCAATGCACTTTATGCCGAGGCCATTCTTGAGCACGGCCAGTCGTCGCTGCAATACACGGTGTCCAACGGACTTCCGGCACTGCGCGCCCAGGTGGCGGCACGCATGGGGCGCGATGGAGTGACCTGCACGGCGGATGATGTACTGATCCTGCAGGGAGCCCAGCAGGGGCTCGATCTCGCCGCCAAACTGCTCATCAATCCGGGCGATGTGGTGATCACCGAGAATCCTACGTTCCTTGGCGCCCTCATTGCCTTTGATCCGTGCGAGCCGCGTTATGCGACGGTGCGCATTGATGACGACGGGATGGACACTGACGATCTCGCAGCCGTACTCAGGGAAAATCCGGGCGCCAAAATGATCTACACGGTGCCGGACTTCCAAAATCCAACTGGCGTCACAATGGCTCTCGCAAGGCGCCAGCGGCTCATCGAGCTTGCCAACTTGCACAACCTCATCATCATTGAGGACACGCCCTATCGCGACATTCGCTACCAGGGCCAATCGCTGCCGACCCTCAAAAGCCTCGATACCGAGGGCCGGGTTATATTCCTCGGCAGTTTCTCGAAAATTCTGGTGCCCAGCATGCGGCTTGGCTGGGCGGTTGCTTCGCCGGAGATCATCCAGAAGCTCGGGCTGTTGAAGCTGGCGGCGGATACCCAATGCAGCACGCTGAACATGATCGTGACCTCAATGTTCCTTACCCGTCACGATATTGATGCGCATATCCAGACGATCCGCGAAACCTACAGCCGCAAGAAAGAACTGATGCTTGCCACGATACGGCAGGCGTTTCCGCAGGACGTGTCCTTCACCGATCCTGAAGGTGGCCTGTTCACCTGGCTCACCTTCCCCAAGGGCTTCGATACGGCACGCTTCATGCTCGAGCAGGCGCTGCCCAGGGCCAAAGTGGCCTATGTGCCGGGTGCCACTTTCTTCCCACGGGTACAGGAACCCAACCATGCGCGGGTGAACTATTCCGCCCAGTCCGATGAGTTGATCATCAAGGGCATCACCGCACTTGGGCGTCTGCTCAAGTCCGAGCTGTCACGCTGAAAGGAAATATCATGGCTGTCACTGTCCATCGCGACTCTCTCTCACCTCTCGCCGGGCTTGATCGTTGGCAATTGGTGCCACCGGCCATTGTGGCCGACATCAGCAAGGGTGCCTGCCAGATTGATCCGGCCATCCGCCCGCTGCTGCCGCCGGGGCGTCAGCCGAAACTGTTCGGCCGTGCCGTTACGGCGTTGTGCGCACCGCCGGATTTTGGCGCCGTGCTCCATGCCATGGATTTGGTGGGCAAGGGCGATGTGCTGGTGATCGCTGCCGGTGGTGACAGGGTCACGGCGATGATCGGCGAAATTCTTGGCGGCCAGTTAAGCCGCGCCGGTGCGGCGGGCCTCATCTGTGACGGCGCCATTCGCGATGTCGGCGAGTTGGCGGGGATCGCCAATTTCGCCGTCTTCACCCGTCACACCACGCCACGCGGGCCTGCAAGCTGGGGCGAGGGCGTGGTCAATGGCGCGGTGCAATGTGTGGCGGCCGCACCATCAACCCCGGCGATCTGATCATTGGCGACGATGATGGCCTGGTGAGCCTCACGCCCGCCGAACTGGCGGCTTACATCGAGGGATCAGAAAAGAAACTGGCGCTGGAAGCGGAGTGGCAAAAGGCGCTCTCCGGCGGCAAGAGCGTTGCGGCGACATTTAACCTGACGAAAATTTGACGTCCGCTTTCTTTCAGGCCGCCACGCGGTTGCGGCCTGAGGTTTTGGCTTCGTAGAGTTTTGCGTCAGTGCGTTTCAAAAATGTATCGGTGGTCTCATGGCCGGTCCATTGTGCCACGCCGAAGGACGCGGTGATGATGATGGGCCGCAACGCCGACGTCATGATTTCGCGGCCCTCGATATCCGTCTTGATGTGCTGGGCCAGCACGATGGCATCGGCTATCGCTGTTTCGGGCAGGATAATCGCAAATTCCTCGCCGCCATAACGGGCGACGCTGTCGCGGCCTTTCACATTGCGGTTCAGGGCCTGGGCAAACCAGCGCAACACATCGTCGCCGGCCTGATGGCCGAAGCGGTCGTTCACCTGCTTGAAATAGTCGAGATCGACCATGACGAGGCTCAACGGCTTGCCGGTGCCGCGCGACTCGGCCAATTCGCTGGCCAGCGACAGGTCGAAAGCGCGGCGGTTCTTCACGCCGGTCAAGCTGTCGCTCAGTACCTCGACCTTGGCAACCGCAAGGTTATTCTTCAACTGGTCGATCAGTTTCTTCGACGCCTCAAGGTTGGCCTGAAGATTGGCGCTCTTCTTGCGCATGTTGTCGTTCTCGAGAATGAGATAGGACGCGACCATCTTCATCTGGTCAGGCGTGGCGATGCCCGGCAGTTGCTCGGTGATCTTGTTGAGCGCCACGCTGAAGTTGCCATTGGCTTCCAGATGGCCGCGCACCAGTTGCAGAAGCTTCGCCACTTCGTTGCTTACCTGCTGGTCGAATTCGGGAATTTTAGGAACGGACTGCATGATAACGGGCACTGGCGCTTCCGGCGTCAGCACACTTAAACTGGTGGCGACCAGCGTGATCGCCAGCAGCACCACGACGGCAAACAAATGGACACTGCGGCCTGGCAATGGAACGGCGGCGCCTTCACCCGAAACCAGCATGGCGCGCCAACTACCGCTGTCCCACGGCAGCAAGTTCGGGGTGAAGCCCGGCCAGGCTGGCCACATGATCATGACAATGGCCACAAGGCCTGCAAGGCAGGCGACAGTAGCTGCCGCAATCCGAAAGGTTTTTCGCATTTCCCACGCCAGACGTTTTGACAAGCGCTAAACCATGGGACTTGCGGCAAACTTGTGCGCCGGGCTAGCCTTCCACTGTCAGGAGCACGCCATGCGCAAATCAGCAAAAACCATCATTACCTGTGCCATCACGGGGTCGATTCACACACCATCGATGTCGCCACATTTGCCGGTGACGCCGGACGAAATTGCCACCCAGGCGATTGATGCCGCGAAGGCCGGTGCGGCCATACTGCATCTCCACGCCCGCAATCCGGAGAATGGCAAACCGGAAGGCTCGCCTGAGACCTATGCAAAGTTTCTGCCGCGCATCAAAGCGTCGTGCGATGCGGTCATCAACATCACCACCGGTGGCGGCCAGGGCATGTCGGTCGATGAGCGATTGAAGGGGGCCGAACACTTCTCGCCGGAGATGACCTCGCTCAACATGGGCTCAATGAACTTTGGCCTTTTTCCCATGCTGGGGCGCTATAAGGAGTTCAAGCACGAGTGGGAACGGCAACATCTTGAAGGCTCGAAAGACTTCATTTTCCGCAATACTTTCGGGGACATCGAGAAGATCGTTGAGAGATTGGGCAAGGGCCACGGGGTGCGCTTCGAGTTTGAGTGCTACGACATCGGCCACCTCTACACGCTGGCGCACTATCTCGACCGCAAGCTCGTCACACCGCCGCTTTTTGTGCAGACGATCTTCGGCATTCTCGGCGGCATCGGCCCTGATCCGCAGAACGTTCTGATGATGCGCGAAACAGCGGAGCGGCTGTTCGGCGACCAGTATTATTGGTCAGTCTTGGCGGCAGGCCGCTTCCAGCTTCCCTATTGCACCATGGCGGCAACGATGGGCGCCAATGTGCGCGTCGGGCTTGAGGACAATCTGTTTCTTGGCAGGGGCAAGCTGGCACCGTCCAATGCCGCGCTGGTCTCCAAGATGCGGCATATTCTGGAAGAGCTGTCTTTCGACATCGCAACGCCAGCCGAAGCGCGGGAGATGCTGGGGCTGAAGGGGGCTGCGGCGACGAAGATTTAATGCAGCCGGCTGCAATCTCTTACGGGTCCGAGAGTTTTTCCATATTCTCGTTGTTGCGGCGCGTTGCCGCTTCGAAGCGGTCTTCGAAGGTCAGCATGTTCTTCTTTGGCTCCTGGTAGTAGGCGGTGAGTTTCAGGAGGCTCACGAAGGTTTTATTCAGCAACCGGCCCCAGAAACGCATCGGGCGGTTAAAATCGAACAGCAGGATGACGCGCTCATCTTTCGTGTTGTTGAACACCTCGTGCTCATAAGTGTCGTCGAACACAAAGATTTCGCCGGGCCGCCAGACATTGATCGTGGTGTCCACCCGCATGAAACAGTTGTCGGCGTCTTTGGGGATGATGAGGCCGAGATGGGCGCGCAATATGCCCTTGGTGACGCCGCGATGGGCGGGAATGTGATAGCCCGGACCGAGGATCGAGAACCAGGCGGTTTGCAGTTCCGGTACTTTTTCGAGCAGTGCAGTCGTTACTGGTGCCTGTTTGCAATTCTTTTCAAGCTTGGTGCCGAAGCCGAACAGAATGAAAGTGCGCCATTTCTTGCCCTTGGCAATGCGCATCTGGTCGGGCGATACCTGCCGGAACACTGGAATGGCTTCGCGATGTTTGAGAATTTCCCGGACTTCGGCCTCTATGGTTTTCCAGTTGCCGGTGAAATCAGTGAGGAACGGGAAGTCATTTAAGTCATGCACCGGCATGTCGCCAACCGCTGACTGGCTGCCGAGGAAACTTGCAAGTTTTCGAATCAACACCTTGCCGGAGTTCTTCACGTAACGGCGCCGCGCCTTGCGGAAGCGCTGGCCGAAACTGTCATTGCCGGTCACGGTTGTGTTTGCCATGGCGAACTCATACTCCATTCGAATTTCAACCTCAACGCGGGCCTGACTGACGTGACGCCGCAGTCACTGGTCAAGGTAGTCTTTTGGGGCTAACTGGGGCGGAAACAAGGATTTCCCCATGTGGGTAAGGACGCAGCTGAAAATCGACTGGAGCGACCTGTTGGCGGGCTATCTGGCAAGCTTCCAGCGCCTGGATCTCGCTGCCGAAAAGGCCAAGGCCGAATCATATTTCGACAATACGGGCGATACCATCGCTACCTATTCGGTGCGCTCGGGATTTGACCTGATGATCCAGGCGCTGGGCCTCAATCCCGGTGACGAAGTCATTTTCTCGGCGCTCAATGTTCGCGTTATGGTGCGGATCGTCAAGGACCTGGGGTTGGTGCCGGTTCCGGTCGATCTTGACGTGGCCCACGCCGCCCCCAGCATCGAGCGGCTGGCCCGTGCCATCACGCCACGCTCCAGGGTGTTCGTGGCGGCCCACCTGTTCGGGGCGCGAATGGATCTCGATCCGCTGTTCGCCTTCGCCAAATCCAAGGGCCTCATCACCGTCGAAGACGATGCCCAGGCCTTCAATGGCCGCACCTATCCGGGGTCGGCCATGGCCGATGTCTGCATGTATTCCTTCGGCCCGATCAAGACGTCGACGGCGCTGGGTGGCGCCTTGATCCGCGTCAAGCCGCCGGAGCTTCGCCAGAAGATGCGGGCCATACTCACTTCTTATCCGATACAGCCCGATGCCCAGCACCGGAAGCGTATCACCAAATTCATGGGTCTCAAGATCATCACGCTGCGCCCGGTCATGCAGATGATCTATCGCTATTACAAATCCAAGGGCGAGAACTACGAAGACAGCCTTGCCAACAAGGTGCGCGATGTGGCGGCACCGGCCAGCGACAAGGCGGCACCCGGCAATGGCAATGCCAAGATACGCTTCCAACCTTCGGCAACCATGCTGTGGCTGATGAACCGCAGGCTGGCGCGATTCGAAATTGCCCAGATCGACCAGCGCCGCATGAAGGGCGAAACGCTTACCAGGACTTATCGGCGATGCCGTGGTTCTGCCCGCCCAGTCCAATCGGCACCATGACTACTGGATCTATTCGCTTCTGGTCAGCAAGCCGAAGAAGTTCATCGATGCGTTGCGCGCCGAAGGCTTTGACGCCGCCGATCTACCGCGCTCGCAGCACATTGCCGAACCGCCGGACCGGCCGGAACTGAAACCTTCAACCGCAGCGGCGATGATGCGCGATCTGATCGTTGTGCCCTGTTACGACACCATGCCGGACAAGGAACTTGAACGTCTGGCGGCCGTCGTCAGGAGAGTGGCGGCCACGGTTCCGGCCCGGAAAGAAACAATGAGCAAGCGCCGCGTTCTGGTCATCGGCTCCGGCATTATCGGTGCATCCATCGCCTGGCACCTGGCGAAGTCTGGTGCACAGGTCACGGTGCTTGATGCTGGCAGATACCGGCGGCCTTGCAACACGCAATTCCTGGGCGTGGATCAATGCCAGCTGGGGTAACCCGGAACCTTACTTCCGGCTCCGCGAACGCTCGATGCTGGAATGGCGCAAGATTGACCGGGAAGTGCCGGGACTCTCCGTCAACTGGTGTGGCGGCTTGTGCTTCGACCTGCCGCCAGAGAAGCTTGAAGCCTATGCCCGCGAACACGGCGGCTGGGGCTATGGCATTCGCCGTGTCGGCGCTGAAGACATTCGCCGCATTGAGCCCAATCTGAAGATCGTTCCGGAATTCGCACTGCACGTGGCGGAGGAAGGTGTTGCCGAGCCGCTCGCCACGTTCGCAGGCCATGCTGGCGGGGGCCGTGGCGCTGGGCGCCGAAGTGGTGCCGCATGCCCGCGTCAAATGGCTGGTGGAAGAGGGCAGCCGTGTTACCGGCGCCACCACCGATGAAGGAACATTTCATGCCGACGAGGTCGTCCTGGCGGCGGGTGCGGGCTGCCAGCAGCTTCTTGCTTCCATCGGCGTCGTGCTCAAACTCAATGCCCCGGCGGGACTTTTGGCGCATTCCAAACCGGCGGGCGAATTGTTGCGCGGGTTGGTCATGAGCGAGGGCCTGCATGTGCGGCAAACGGCGGAAGGGCGGCTCGTCGCCGGCACGGATTTCGCCGGCACCGATCCCCTCGGACAATCCCGCCGCCGCCGCCGAAGGGTTGATGAACGGCGTTCGCGCCATGGTGGCCGGGGCTGAAGGCCTCGAACTCGATTTTCATAGCATCGGCTATCGCCCGACACCCGCCGATGGTTTTCCAGCCGTTGGCCGGCCGCGGGGCCGCGAAGGACTTTATGTGGCGGTCAGCCACTCCGGCATCACGCTGGCGCCGGCCATTGGGCTGTTTGCAGCCGACGAAATTCTGAACGGCCAGCGCGATCCGCTGCTGGCCCCCTATCATCCGGACCGGCCGCAACTTTCATGAGTCTCGCTGCCTCTTGCGTCCTGCCCGAAAGCAACACTCGCCGGGTTCAAGGCGGTGCTGACCGACATTGACGACACGTTGACGCTGCATGGCCGCCTGCCGCCGGAAGCCTTCAAGGCGCTGGCCGATCTGCGCGCAAGCGGGCATCAAGGTCATTCCAATCACCGGCCGGCCCGCCGGCTGGTGCGATCATATCGCCACGGCAATGGCCGGTCGATGGCATCGTCGGCGAGAATGGCGCGTTTTCCTTCCGCTATGACGAGGCATCACGGAAGATGGTGCGGGTCTATGCACAGACGGCGGAAGAGCGGAAGGCCAATGCAAAAAAACTCTGGGCAATTGCCGAGCAGGTGTTGAAGGAATTTCCGGGAACAGCCATCGCCTCCGATCAGGCCTATCGCGAGATCGATGTGGCGATCGATTTCTGCGAGGACGTGCCGCCGCTGCCGCTTGAAACGGCGCAGGCGATTGCTGATCGCTTCGCAGCCGGAGGGGCAGTCGCCAAGGTGTCTTCGATCCATGTGAATGCCTGGTTCGGCTCCCACAACAAGCTCACCATGGCTCGCAAGTTTCTCGCCGAAGCGTTTGAAATTGACTCGCTTTCGGGTGCTGAAAGCATCGCCTTTGTCGGCGATTCCCCCAATGACGCGCCGATGTTCGAAGGCTTCCAGAATGGCATAGGTGTTGCCAATGTCATGGCTTATGTGAAAATCATGCCGCATCTGCCGCGCTTTGTGACGAAGGCCGAAGGCGGTTTGGGTTTCGCGGAATTTGCCAGCGCTGTTCTCGCCGCAAAGGGCACATGACCGGCCAAACCATCCGTGGGCTGATTATCGGCATCGTTGGCGGATACCTGTTTACGGTGCTGCATGTTCCGGCCCCGTGGCTGGCTGGCAGCATGGCGGCGGCGGTGATCGCCATATTCTCGGGCATCAAGCTCAACATTCCCGATTGGCTGAAGGCGCTGGCTTTCATCTTCCTCGGCATACAGACCGGAACGAGTGTCTCCTGGGACACTGTGGACCGGGCAGCGCAATGGCCCCTGAGCCTGGCGCTACTCGCCATCACCGTGGTGGCGGTGGTGTGGGCGTGCTATCTCTATTTTGTCAAGGTCCGGGGCTGGGACAGGGAAACAGCCCTGTTTGCCAGCCTTCCCGGCGCTCTGTCGCTGGTGCTGGCGCTTGCATCCGAAACCAAAGCCGACATGCGCAAGGTGACGATTGCCCAATGCATCCGGCTGTTTTTCCTGATCGCCGCACTGCCTGCCGTCATTGTTTGGCTGTCGCCGCCAGAAGGAACGGCCCTACCGGCCCCAGCCATCGGCAGCATCTCTGAAATCGCTGTTCTGGTGATCCTTTCGGCGGCGGCGGGGCTTGCTCTTGAACGGCTCAAAGTTCCGGCGGGCCTCATCTTGGGGCCGGTGATGGTGGCCGCCACGTTGGAGCTAACCGGGGTCATTCACGGATCGGCACCCAATGCCGTGCTCATCCCTGCCAACGTCATTCTTGGCGTGATGATTGCGGCGCGCTTCAATGCGTTCACCTTCGCGGAGTTCAGGCTGGCCCTGCGCGAAGGGTTCACCGGCTTTGTCATCGCGCTCGCCATCGCCTCGATTGGGGCGTGGATCGCCAGCACGCTGGGCGGTCTGCCGCTGGCATTGACGCTCCTCGCCTTTTCGCCCGGCGGGCTTGACGCGATGACATTGATGGCATTTGCACTTGATCTCGATCCGGCCTACGTCGGTGCCCACCAGATCGTGCGCTATGTCGGCATGGTGCTGCTACTGCCGTTGGTTACGGCATGGCTTCTCGGCCGCATCAAGGGATTCAGCTGCAAGGCCAGGCAAGCTGGAGGATGAATGATCGAAGTTCTGCAATCCAAAGCCGTCATCGCCATTGCCACGTTGATTGCACTGCTGGTTCTCGAGCGCATTTTTCCGATGGCGAGGTTCATTGGCGGTCTTCGCCGGGTAGGGCGCAATCTCGGGCTTTCCGGCCTCAATGCGATCCTGTCCTGGCTCATCGTCGTGCCACTCACGGCGGCGGCGGCGAGCCATGCACTGGAGTGGCGGCCCCTATGGTGGGCGGGCTGGCCAGGTTTAGTGGTGGATGTGCTCATTCTCGATCTGTGGATATACTGGTGGCACCGCGCCAATCACATGCTGCCGTTGCTCTGGCGCTTTCATGAGATCCACCATCTCGACAATTTTCTCGATGCCAGTTCCGGCTTGCGCTTTCATTTTGCCGAAGTGCTGTTGTCATCGGTTGTCCGGGCCGTGGTGATCCTGCTGCTGGGCGTGCCGCTCGCCAGTGTCGTGGTGTTCGAAACGCTGGTCGCAATTTTCGCCATGTTCCAGCATTCGAATCTGCGGCTTCCGGCCAGCTTCGAGCGTGTCTTGTCGTGGTTCATCGTCACGCCGTCGATCCACTGGGTTCATCACCACGCCATGCCGCCGCGATACCGACTCGAATTATTCCTTCTTGCTCTCCGTTTGGGACCATGTGTTTGCAAGCCGCAGCCCCACGGCGCGCACCGCCGAAATGCCCATTGGAGTGGAAGGGAATGCCGACAAGACCCTGCCGGATCTGGTCAAGCGGCCCTTCGTGCGGTAATGCGCAAGCCGCTTTTCGGCCCCAATCACTTGGTCTAAGGCGCCACTATTTTCAGGAGTTTCCATGGCAGAGGGCAGACCCTTGCGCGATCTTCTTGTGCAATTGCTGGCGACGGTGATGATCCCGGTGACGGTTGCCGGTACCGGGCTTTACTACACGCGCTGGCAGCAGAACCTGAATGACCTGAAGACAATGATCGATATGGTCAGCGACCAGAACGCCGAAAAACGCAAGTATGGCGTCGCCATGTTCGAGTATCTGCTGAAGAACGACAAGGTGCCGGTGGAGTTCGTGGCGGCGCAGCTTGCCTATGCCAATTCTTCGGCTGATCGCGAGCTGCTGCCGCTGATGGAACAGGCACTGCTGAAGGCCTCGATCGAGAACGCCAAAGTGGCGGAGACGTTTCGCCAGGCGCTCGAACGCATGCCCAGCCGGATGTTCGTTCATGCCATGAACGAGACGCAGCGCATTTGCGTGCGTTTCCTGATGGGCAAGGTGCCGGATGCCGAGCGCAGCAACCTCACCATGCCAGGCTTTGCCCGCGCCACGTGGAGCGGCCAGCGCCACGAACTGCGCGTGTTCCGCGCAACTGACTTGGCGCGTGGCCAGGAAATCGTCATGACCTTCCGCAATGCCGGCCTGCCGCTGGAGATGGTCGATCTCTCCGGCAATGCCGACATTGCCAACAAGGCGCGGCCCAACACGTTTGAGATGTGGCTGGGAAAGCCAGATTTGCCGGCGTCGTGCCCGAAGGGGTAGGGGCGGCTCGCGAGCCGCCGCCCGCCGCCTCGTAGAGGTAGAGCCCGATCAGGTGTCGTCAGCCAATAGTTACAGGCGGGAGTGCACCCGAAGCGAAACTTCCTGACCCGAGCGTCCCGTCCTCGTCCGCAACACCCTCGTATTGTAGAGCTGGTCACCACCGTATAAAGCCTGTTTCAGAATACCGTGTCTCTAAATCGATGTGCATGACCCTAAACCCATCGGGGTAGTCGCAAAATCCGGGCAATGCGACGTAGTAAGGAATTTGCCCGGCGCATTTTTGCTCCGAGAAACTGTAGTAGAGCTCCTTAAGTTCCTCCTCCTCGTGGTCGGGGTCGCCCTCGTTGACTGTATAAATGTGGCACAGGACATAAATCTTCGCCTGACTCTCGGTTGCGTTCATCGCAAGTTTACCTCCGTCAATGCGCTCTCGAACTGACATTCGAGGAACAGCCGCAATTGCCAAACAATCTAATGCCTTCGGTTGTCTTCACAAGAGTTTTGGTGTGGACCTACCTTCCACCATTTGCGGGGTCCAGTTTTACCGGGTTCACTCCCCACATATTCGGCCGTACCTCTCTGGAGAACCCTTGCTCGCGCCAGCCACCCCGGCCGTCTTAGCCTTGCCGGAGTTCACGCTGGACCCGCCGCCAGCGAGCGGCTGGCGAACGGGCCGTAATCGAAGCGGGTGACGATGCCGTTGCGGTTTATGGCGATGGGCTGGTTCTCGCAGTCATAGACAAAGCTGCGGGCGTTGCCGAGGGGGTATCAGGTGAAGGCCGTGCCAGTGCACACCTAGATGTCCGAGTACTCGTCTTTTGCTAAGAAAAGGGTTTTAACAGGCCGGTTGATATCAACATAGTTGTGGCATGGGAAATCGTGCTTGAGCATTTGCCTTAGCTTTTCAAGAATATCTTGTAGCTTTTCGGAATTTGTTCTCAGAATAGCTCGTCTGCCCTCAAAAGAAAATTCGGTATCAACGGCTCTGTGAATCTCCACTTCGAGGAAATCGAATCCGATGAGTTTGAGTTTCCGCGACAGTCCCTCATCTATTCTGGATACAGTGCGCTCTAAAGCCTCAGCGTCCATAGCCAGTAGGATCACACTTTCTCCCTTAAGGTCCGCAACTTGCCGAATGTTCGTGACCATGTTCAGTTAAATTCTCTTCCAATGACATTATCGCAGTTTACTTTGTGACTGCATCTCTCCGTCTGCCCTAGCTACAGCTAGGACTTTCTGTTCAAAGCAGAAACCAGAGCTTTGACAAGTCGTTCCGCATCTAGTGGCGACATCGCAAGATTAATGTCGCCATTCTTCATCACCGAAAACGAAAGACAAATCGTTTCGTCATCGCGCCGCACAAGACACCAAGCTTGCGCCCTTGTGTTCGAGGTCATAGTATTCAATTGAAGCTATCTGTTCCATGTCCGGTCTCACTGCTGCGGTATGTCGACATCTGGTAAGAATATCAGGTATGGCCGCCGGTTCAAAGGCCGTCGGCCATCTGTTTGCGCTTCTACTCGCCGGTCGGATAATAGTCATAGGCCAGCGTGCGCTCTGATTCCACCACGTTGGCATGGCGCTCGCGGCTGAGCCTGCCGGCGAGGTCGAAGTCAAAGCGCTGGGTGACCGCGACCGCCGGGAAGGTGACGCCCGACACCGCCCGCCCGCACTGCGCGTCGCTCAGCCTGCTGATGTTGAAGAAGCCGCCGTGAGCCGAAATACTTGGAAATTCCGGATAATTCGGTGACAGTGCATGAAACTGGCATTGTGCCTCGGGCGCGTGGCCGAGATCAGTCCAGCCCGAAATGCCGGGCCAGGAGCGTGATGATCCTGTCAAGCACCGCCTGGCGATTTGTTCCAGGCGGGTCGGTGCAGACGGGGTCATCGTTCTCTTCGATCAGAATGGCTTCGCCCGCCGGTTTGCACACGCCAAGCGCCGTGAAGTGCATGGCGGGCGCCAGCAGTTCCACTTTCGCCACAGGGACGAGGGCCTCGAAATTGCTGCCTGACGCACTTGTGTCGGTTGCTTCGAGGCGGTCCTTGCCTTCGCCCAGTCCTATCAGCAGGACTGGGACGTCAAGGCCAGTTGTGTCACTCGCTTGCAATCCCCATGTCAGGCCTGGTTCGATTGCCGCCGCGGCGGTCACCCGATTGTCCTTGTAGGACGACTTGTATTTCACGCCATCGATGGCCGAGATATCAACGCCTTCCCGTGCGCAATTCGCGGCAGAAGTCCGATCCGTCGCCGGCGGCCTTGCAATATTGCTCAAAGCCCTGGCGCCGCCCGCGCAGGCCGGCAATCGAAAGCGCTGTCCAGCCGCCATAGGAATAGCCGGCGGCATAGATGCGCGTGGCGTCAATCGAATCCGCCAGCGCGGGATCTTGCAACACGAAGTCGAGTGCCGCCGACAAGTCCTGCGCCCGCGTCCAGTGATTGAGGGCACTCTGAAACTGGAGGTCTCGCGTTGTGCTGTTGGGATGGTTGACCGAAACTACAATCGCCCCTCTTGCGGCCAAAGCCGGCGGTCAGCCACCCCATTCTGGTGTAGTTTCCGCCCCAGCCATGGGAAAACAGTATGACCGGATGCTTGCCCGGCTCAAGCGTGGCGTTTTCGCGGACCGGTGTGCCGAAAAATACCGGGTTTTCACCGAAGATCGAGTCCGCGCCATCGTTGGCGGGATACATGACCGACGCCTTCATGGCGCGGTTGTGATGGGCAACGGGAATGGTCAGTATTTTCAATCCGGCGGCATCAGCAGCCTGAGCCGCACCCGATGGAATCGTGAATACCATTCCGAAAATCAGGCTGGCGAGGTTTGCGTATTTCATGGGAATCTCCTGGTGGTGGGTTACCCTTTCCATCAGCCATGAAAACCATCGCTTGACGTCCTGAAACCGGATTGAGGTCGCGCGGAACCGGATTTAGGAGGTATGTGGTGGGCGACAAACGGACTTAACGATATGCCTGTACTGCCTGTTCCCTTGATCATCGCGCTTGTGCTGCTGGCTTTCCTTCCGCACCGCATGCTGACGCGCGAGACCCATATAACGCTACTGGCACTGATTGCGGTGTGTGCCGCCCAGAGTGCGACGATCGCGCTTGTGCAGTATTATGGCTTTGCCGCCATTCGTCCGGTGCAGCCTCTGCTGGTGACTTTTATTCCGCCTCTTGCCTGGCTGGCTTTCGGCCAGGCGGCGGGCAGCCGGGCGAAACCGCGTGATCTCGTGTTCCATTGCGCGGGCTTCGCGTTGGCATTGGTGCTCCTGCTTCTTCGGTCGCCGCTGCTGGATGTTCTGATACCGGTGCTGTTTGCGGGTTACGGCATGGCGATGTTGCAGCGGTTGTGGCGCGGTGAGGACAGCTTGCCACACAGCCGGCTCGAAAGCGGCACCATGCCTTTGCTGGCCTGGCGCATCATTGCCGCGTCGTTGATTGCTTCTGCGGCTTCGGATGTGTTGATCGCCTATTATCTGTCGTTTGGCGAAAGACGGGTGCTGCTTTGGGTGCCCAGTCTCGTATCTTCTTTCACATTGTTGAGCCTCGGTGCCTTGAGCCTGTCGCATGCCGCCGAGAGCCGTGGTGATGATGAAGGCGAGGAACCAGCAGTTTCGCAAGAGGACGCGAAAAGAGACTGGCGATCGTCGGGAAGCTCGACGAATGGTGGTGGCACAGCGGCCATTCCTCGACCCCGACCTGACGCTTTCGCGCCTCTCCAGAAAGCTTGCGGTTCCGGCAAAACACTTGTCGGCGGCGATCAATCGCGTGAAAAACGAAAACGTTTCGCGCTACATCAACCGGCTTCGCATTGATCATGCCTGCCAATTGATCGGGGAGGGCAAGTCTGTCACCGATGCGATGCTGTCAAGCGGGTTCAACACAAAGTCGAATTTCAATCGCGAGTTCCTGAGGGTGAAGGGAGAAAGCCCCCGCAAATGGCTGGAAACCCAGTCATAGAAACAAATGTTGGCCGGGAAGCGGGCTGACCGGAGCGGGCAGCTGAACCGGCTCTGTTTCACGCGGGGAGGGCAATTGCACATGGCAAGTCTGGGTCCCGGCTTTCGCCGGAAGAGGAAACTATTGAATCATTTCAGCAGGTGAGCGGCTCCGCGAGATGTGTGTATCTGATAGACCGCTTCGTAGGAGAGGACGACGTTACGCCAATCCAGCCATTTGCAATTGCCCTCGGCAACTCTGGCCCAACTCCTGCTAGGTCTCTTCCAGAAACCTGGCTTGGCGGCCGGATTGTCCCGAAACGGGACCGTTCCGGCGTTTGGGAGTTGTTTGAGTGGTACAGGCTGACATTACAGCCGGGAACGGAATGCGCGAGGTAATGCGCCAGGCGCGGGAAAATGAAGCCGCGCATCGCGAAGCCGTGCTGGCGGTTCACGATTTCGAAGTCGCTGCGGCTCCAGGTGCTCAAGGCCGATGTCGATATTGTGGTTGCCGCTTCGCCCGAAGCCCAGCGCAACTTTGACGTCGCACTTTCGCCTTCGCGATCCGCCGAAACTGTGGATCGACGCCATTTCGTTTGTCGAGATGGAGCCGGACTATCGCACCTACCGGCTGGTGCAGGATACCCATGCCGGGCGCGAAGCCGTTGCCGAAACCACGGATCGCGCCGAAATGGTGGAACAGGTCAAGCTTCTGATGGCCCACCGGGTGATTTCCCGGGAGCGCCAGATCGCCGGAACTGCCCCTGCGGCAAGGCCGGAGGCAATTTACTCTTCCGGGGCCATTGTTCTGGCCTGGCTGGCGGGCGTGGCGCTTGGTGCGCTGGCTTTGCTGGCGGCGGCTATCTATTTGAAAATCATATAATTTTCTCGCCCCGTTCCAGCGTTACAAACTGAAATACCTTTTGATTTCAGTGGCCCGGCCATTCCTGATACCTCAAGCCTGTGGTGGGGCAAGCGAGTCCGGTCAAACGGGTTCGCTGAACAACAAAAAGAATTCAGAGGTTGAACAGAATGACTGGGGCGGCAGTACGGCGCGAAGGCGCCAGTGAGCTGATGCGGACGCCGCGCAAGAATGTGAATCTTGCCCAAAAGCTTGGCGGTTTCAGCACGCTTTGCGAAGGCCTGGACTATGCGGCTCAGGGCCAGACGGGATTCAATTTCTATTCGGGGCGTGGCGCTCTTCAGCATGTGGTGCCCTATGCGCAGTTGCGCCGCCGGGCGATGGCCACGGCCCGCAAGCTTCTGGCGCTTGGCCTGAAGCGTGGCGACCGGGTGGCGGTTGTCGCCGAAACCGGGCCTGAGTTCATGGATGTGTTTTTCGGTTGCCAGTACGCTGGCTTCATTCCCTGCCCGATGCCCTACAGCATGTATATCGGCGGCAAGGAGTTCTACATCGACCGGGTGGCCGGCATGCTGCAAGCGGCCAAGGCTTGCATTGCCATCACCTCGAGTGATCTCGAAGGGTCTGATCGGTGAAGGTGCCGCCAAGGCCGGCGTTTCCAAAGTACTCACCCACGAGGCACTGCAAGCCATTCCGGAAGCGGCCCTCAAGCTCGAACCATTCGGCGCCGATGACGAGGCCTACATCCAGTATTCGTCAGGCTCGACGTCAAACCCCAAGGGCGTGCTGATCAGCCAGAAGGCAATTGCCGCCAACACCCGGGGCATTCTGCGTCATGGCTTGAAACTCACACCCGATGACCGGGCTTTCTCGTGGTTGCCGCTTTATCACGACATGGGATTGGTCGGCTTCTGCCTGTCGCCGATGATGGGGCAGGTGACGATGGACTATATGGCTACCACGGCATTCGCGCGCCGCCCGGCCCTGTGGCTGAAGCTGATGTCGGACAATCGCACGACAATCACCTATTCGCCGAGCTTTGGTTACGATCTCGCCTCGCGCCGCATCAATGGCGAGGCGGTGACGCTTGATCTCAGTGCCATTCGGGTTGCCGGCATCGGCGGTGACATGGTGCGCGCCGATGTGCTCAATCAGTTCGCCGAAACCCTGAGTGTTGCCGGCTTCAGCCCGAAAGCGTTCCTGCCGAGCTATGGCATGGCGGAAACCACGCTGGCCATTTCATTCAACGAAGTCGGCGATCACTACCGCGTCGATACCGTTGATCGCGCCGCGCTGAAGTCCGAAGCCAAGGCCATTCTCGCCGAAGAAGGTCCGTCAGCGCGCAGTTTCGTGGTCTGTGGCAAACCCATGCCGGGCAGCCGTGTGGAAATCCGTAGCGACGAGGGCGATGTCCTCGACGAGCGCTCCGTCGGCCGAATCTTCGTCGATAGCCCCAGCCTGATGAGTGGTTATTTCAACAACGGCGAAGCCACCGCCTCGGTGATCGGCGGCGATGGTTTCCTCGATACTGGCGACATGGGTTATTGGCTTGACGGCGAAATCGTCATTACCGGCCGCGCCAAGGACCTGATCCTGCACAATGGCCGCAACATCTGGCCGCAGGATATCGAATGGGCCGCTGAACAAGTAGAGCCGTTGCGCGATGGCGATGTGGCGGCCTTCGCAATCGAGAATGATCGCGGTGACGATGAGGTTGTGGTGCTGGTGCAGTGCCGGCTGGCCGGCCGGTGGAGATGGAAAAGCTGCGGCACGACGTTTCGGCGGTTGTCCATCGCAGTGCTGGTGTCGAATGCAAGGTCGTGCTGGTGCCGCCCAAGAGCCTGCCGTTCACGTCGTCCGGCAAGCTGTCGCGGGCCGGTGCAAGACAGAAGTTCCTCAGCAGCGAAATTGCCGAAGTGGCGCAGCAGGTGTTCCTGCAGGCGGCGCAGTAACGCAGGGCTCTCATCGCCCCACAAGTCTAACCATGCCCCTCACCATCGCCATGACCGGCGCCACCGGCTTTGCCGGGCGGCCTGCGGTCGATGTCCTGCTGGCCAAGGGCCACAGGGTGAAGGCGCTGGTGCGCGATCCTGGCAAGGCGGCACTGCCCCCGCAAGTGGAACTGGTCGCGGGCGATCTTGATTCAGGCGATGCGCTCCGCCAGCTTGCCGACGGCGCTGATGTCTTCCTGCATGTGGCGGGTGCGATCTCGGCACTCAACCGCGCCGGGTTTTTCGCGGTCAATCAGATTGGCACGCTCAATGCCGTTGCTGCGGCGAAGGCGGCGGGTGTGCGGCGTTTCGTTTATGTGTCGTCGCTGGCGGCGCGCGAGCCTTTGCTTTCGCCCTATGGCGCCAGCAAAGCCTCGGCGGAAGATATTGTGAAAGGCGTTGGCCTGCCGCATGTGATATTGCGCCCGCCTGCCGTCTATGGTCCGGGCGACAAGGCGACATTGCCGCTGATCAAGGAGATGACGCGGCCTTTCGCCATGCTGCCATCCACGGCGGAGGCGCGCTTTTCACTGCTGCATGTCAACGATCTCGCGCGGATTTTCAGCGAAGCGTGCGAAACACAGCGCGAGGGTTCGTTCGAACTCTCCGATGGCAAGGCCGGTGGATACTCGTGGAGTGAACTGTGCGCCGTTGCCGCCGCCCATGAGGGGCGCCGGGTGCGGCCAATTTTCCTGCCGCGCGGCCTGGTCAGTGTGGTTGCATCGATATCCGAAGCCATCGCCCGGTTTCGTGGCAAGCCCGGCATGGTGAGCCATGGCAAGGTCGCCGAGCTTTATCATCCCGACTGGGTGGCCAGAGGCGAGGGCTGGCCGCTGGCAGACCCAACGCCGTTTCCCGAAGGCCTTGCTGAAACGCTGGCCTGGTACCGGCAACAGGGATGGTTGCCGCCCGTCCGCAGGGCCGGTAGAACCATGCCCCACAGCCATTCCGGGACCCATTCATGACTGACACCGTCCAGCAGATCTGCACGCTCATTGCACCTTTCAACACCAACGGCACGGTGCTGTCGGCCGATACCGACATCTCGACCGACCTCAACATCGACTCGGTGACCGTCATGGATTTCGTCATGGAAGTCGAGGATCATTTCGACATCGAAATCCCGCTCAATGTCCTGTCCGAGACCCGCACCATCGCCGATCTCGCCAAGGTCGTCGATGCGCGCACCAGTAAGGGCTGACCGATGATCGATCTGTTTGACAAGCACCGTCCCATCGCCCAGCGCTTCGAACGCATGATGGCGATCGGCGTCAATGCGGTGGGGCTCACCAACGAACGATGCTGTCGCCCACCCGCGCCATCATCAATGGCCGCGAAACCATTCTGGCCGGCACCAACAATTACATGGGCATTACTTTCGACCCCGATTGCGTGAAGGCGGGGCAAGAGGCGCTGGCGCAATTCGGCACCGGCACCACGGGCTCGCGCATCGCCAACGGCACCTATGCACTGCACCGGCAGCTTGAAGAAGAACTCGCAAACTTCCTGAACCGCAAACATTGCATCGTGTTCACCACCGGCTATCAGGCGAACCTGGGCATGATGGCGGGACTCGCCGGGCCGAAGGACACGATTTTCCTCGACGCCGATTCACATTCGTCGATTTATGACGGATGCACGCTGTCGGGCGCCAAGCTGGTGCGCTTCCGGCACAATGACGCGACTGATCTCGACAAGCGCCTGGCCCGTTCCGAAGGCGAAGAGGGCGGCCGGCTGGTGGTGCTCGAAGGCATCTATTCGATGCTGGGGGACCGGGCGCCCTTGGCCGATTTTGTCGAAGTCAAAAAGAAGCGCGGCTTCCAGTTGCTGGCCGACGAGGCGCACTCGTTCGGCGTGCTCGGGCCCCATGGCCGTGGCCTTGCCGACGAGGCGGGGCTGGAGGAAGACGTCGATTTCGTGGTCGGCACGTTTTCCAAGAGTGTCGGCGCCATTGGCGGATTTGGCGCTGGCAATCATCCGATGTTCGAGACGCTGCGCTATGCCATGCGCCCCTACATGTTCACGGCGTCATCGTCGCCCGCCTCGATCGCCACATCGATTGCTTCGTTGCGGAAGCTGGCGAAGGAACCGGAACGCCGCGACCGCCTGCGCGAGAATTCCGAGCGGCTGTTCAACGGCTTCAAGGCCCTTGGACTTGACACGGGTTGCGAAATTGTGAGCCCGGTGATCGCCGTGAAGTGTCCCGATGAACCTTCAACAATCGCCATGTGGAACGCGCTTCTCGCCGCGGGGGTTTATGTCAACATAGCACTGCCGCCCGGCACGCCCAGCAAGCTGTGCCTGCTGCGCTGTTCGGTTTCGGCGGCGCATACGCATGCGGAGATCGACACGATCATTCACCTGTTCGGCGAAGTTGTCGCCAAGGGGCATGGCAAGAAGGTTGTGAACGGGTAGTCTTGCCGCTAGCGAACCGCGCCACGCTTCATCAGTTTCGGCAATAGCAGCAGCCCGGCGATGATTGGATGACGGCGCTGCCAATCGCTGAGTTCCACTTTGTGGCCTGAATGGCGTTCGATTTTCCACGCCGCGTAGTCGAGGCCACCGGTGAAGGTGAATGCCGCCTTCATCAACCGCACGGCCGACCACAGCTTGCCTTTGAACCGGCGGAAACCCCAGATTGCTTGCTTGGGTTCAACATGGGCGAGGAGCTTCGCGGCTTCGCGATAGTAGTCCGCATTGGCTTCGACAACGTGGCGAGCCCGAGCAACGGATTCGGTGCGCAGTTCAGTTGCGTAGGTTGCGGTGAAACCGGCGGTCCAGATGTCGAGCGGGTCTTTGGATTCGCTCAAGGTGCGGGCGTTGGCAAACATGGTTTCGGCGGCTTGCGCGCAAGCCTTGCCGATCATGGCGCGGGCGATGGGGTCTGCCGCCCAGACCAGTGCTGCAGGCTGCGAAAAGCGCGCCCAGAAATAGGGGTTGTCGCGCTTCATCCACGATGCGAACAGGGCGCGCGGCAGCACGGCGTATTTGGCGCGATAGGTGGCGCCTTCAAACTCGCATTCGGCGTAATAGACATTGGGCGGTGCGAGGCGGCATCCAAGGCGGCTCACGGCATTGGTACTCACGCCGGCGAGGGTTTCGGTCAAAACATAAAGGTCGATCAGCGAGTCCGTGGTGGCGACACCGCGCAGGCAGGAACCATAGGCCATCACCGCCAGAACTTCGCCATGCCGGGCGCGAATTTTATCGGCCATGGCGGTGATTTCCGGTGCAACTTTCATGGCAAGGGTGCGGCCCGCAAGCTTCTCCATCATTTGCCCAAAAGATAGGTGAAAGCGGGTCCGGTTTCGATCCGCAGTGGACCTTCTGCCGGGCCGTCGAAAAATTCGCCGTCGATCACGAAGCTCACCTTGGACCACACCTCAAGCACCGAAGCTGCGCGGCTCATTGCACCTCGCGGAACATTGCGGGTTTCGGCGCCGTACATCAACGGCACTAGCCAGCGCCACACATTGGGCACTGGGTATGGGAAGACACTGGCCCGCAGCCCATCCTTCTTGCCGCCCCAGAAAGGCCTGGCGCCGAGGATCAGTTTTTCCAGCGTGGTCGCCAGCATCAGCAATTGCGTGCCATCGCACATCGGCTGGCCGTCGGCCACCACGCGAATGGGGAAAGGCCGGTCGAAACGTGTGACGTCATCGGGATTTGGTTTGGTGAAAACTGTCTTGGCCACGGCGCCGGCCAGCGTCGCGAAGGTCGCATAGTTTCCCTGAACGCCCCTGGCGTTGAAGGCCTGCTGGCAATAGAGCGTTGCTTCGGAGACCGCACCGGTGCCGAGGAACATGCCATGGCGGGGCTAGGCCATCGCGCGGGTTGGCGGCGCGGAGGGTGTGGCGCTGGCGCGTTTCGCCTCCAGACGGGTTGGCAATGAATGCCGCTTGGGCATCGAGGTTGCGGTGGCGAAAGCCGAGATCGGCGGCCGTCATGTTCGTCGTGCCATGGGGCAGCAGGGCCAGGCGCGGCAGGGTGCCGAAGGGTTTGCGCTCGGCCAGTTCGGTCTGGATCGCCTGGATGGTGCCATCGCCGGAGCTGATGAACAATTCGGTGACGCCATCGGCGGCGAGTTCGTCGAGATAGGCCGGAAGTTTGCCGAATTCTTCGATGACGCGCACCGCGGCCGTGGGCACGGCACGGAGTTTCCCGGCGAGCGCCAGACCCTTGCCGCTCGACTTTCCCGACCGGGGATTGATGATGAGACCGGAACGCAACTCTAAACCCTTTCGGCGCGCAAGGTCAGGGACGCCGCCAGCGCCATGAAACCGATGACCGGAAACCAGGCGGCGAACCATGGCGTGACAAAGCCTAGCTCGCCTAGGGTTACCGAAATGCCATCGGCCACGAAGAAGATGAAGCCAAATCCGACGCCCGCCGCGAACAGGCTGCCCATGCCGCCGCCGCGGCGGAAGCGCGAGGCCAACGGAATGCACAGCGCGATCATCACCAGGGACGTGAACAACAGTGACAGGCGCTTGAACCACCAGGTTTGATAGACCCACACAGGTTTCAGGCCGAAGCCGCGGTTCTCCACGAAATAGTGCAAGTCTGAAAGGTTCATCTCCTCGGGCTCGCCTGCCCGCTTGCCGGCCGCTGCGGGGGTGAGGGCTCCATCATAGGCCAGCACGTCGAAGTGTTCTCGCGGGCGATCGCCAGCGTAATAAACGTCAACATTCTTGAGCGTCCACTTGCCATTCTCACTTACAGCACCGGCGGCATAGATCTGGCGCTCGAGAAGGCCCTTGGCATCGCGCCGGTAAATGATGACGTTGGCCAGAACCGTGGCGCTGTCATTGGCGGATTCGACGCGCAGAATATCCTGGCCGGCTCGCATCCAGATGGCGTTCTTGTCGTCGCCTTTTTTCGATATCTTGCCATAGTCGCCGACACCCCAGAAACGCAGTTGCGGCGAGACTTTGGGAATGACGTAGTCGCTGAGTGCAAAATGCAGTGCACCCGCCGCGATGGCCAGCGGCAGCAGCATGCGAATGAGCCGCAAGGGCGAAATGCCGGTGGCCCACAGCGAGGCCATCTCGTTGCGATAGCTCAGTTCCGTCAGGGTCAGCAGCATGGCCAGCAGCATGCTGATCGGCAGGAACGTCGATAGCGTTACCGGCAGGCGGGCGATCATGTATTCGGGATAGATCGAGAAATCTTCGGGGCGAAGGTCGGAGATCTCTCGCGAGAAGGTGACGACTTCGAGCAGCACGACGAACAGGCTGACGCCGATCAGTATGCCGAGAAATCGTGTCAGCACCATGCGGGTGAGCATGCGGGCGAGGATCGTCATGCGGCAGCCTTGCGCCGGAAGGGTCTGGTCAACACGGAGATCACGGCGCTCATTCCATCGCCAAGAAGTTCGATGGCGCCTTCGACCCGGTCGGAGCCCAGCCGGTAGGCGGCGTTGTAAAACCGCCAGGCCGCAAAAACAAAGAGCAGGGCGAAGGGCGCCCAGACTGTCCACAGCGGGTTGAAGCCCGAGGTTTTGACCGCGAGGCTGCCTTGTTCGATCACTTCGTGAAACACCACGATCAGCACCATCGCCACGCCGAAGCGATAGGAGCGCTGGCTGCGCCGGTGGCCGACGGCGAAGGGCACGGCCAGGAACGGCAAGATGGGTAGCGTGAAAATATAAACCAGGCGCTTGTTGAGTTCAGCGCGCATCGAACGCCGGGTGGCGCCGGCGGGAGGTGTTGAAAACTGCGCAATGAGTTCCGGCAGGGTGAGTTCGCGTTCGTCATCGCCGCGCAGGCGGAAGGCTTCGGGCGCCACCTTGCCCAGCGGCGTGTCGGTCTTGGCAAACACCGTGATGGTCGGCGGCTTCGGCGCCGGCGTGCCGGGGAAGGGGGCGGGTTTTTTGAAGGTCATGCGCTGGCCGCGTTCGAGGTGCAACACCGGCCGGCGCTGGCCATCGACTTCGACCAGCGTGCCCTGTTCGGCGGTTACGGTTTCAGCACCGTCGTTGCGGTCGTCGGTATAGATGAACACCTTCGAGAACACACCGCTTTCGCGGTCAAGGCTTTCCAGAATGAACGTGCGGTTTTCCGACTGCATGAACACGCCTTCTTCCGCCATGTAGAAAATCTGCACGCTTTCGACATCGAACACGATGGCGCGATAGGCATAGCGGGCATAGGGCTGAACCCAGCCGATCACCCACAGCGAAATCAGCATGAACAACACAGCGAGAATGGCGACGGGCCGCACCATGCGGCCGAGGCTGACGCCGGTGGCCATGAAGGCATCGATCTCGGAATTCTTGGAAAGCCTGCTGAAGCCAAACAGCAGTCCCATGAACAGTGCAGCGGGAATGGCGGTGCCGAGATAGTGCGGCACAAGATAGGCCAGCATCTCGAAGACCACGGCGAAGGAGTTCTTCTTGCCCAGCGTGTTGTCGAGAATGCGCACCATGCGTTCGGCCAGCAGCATGACCATGCCGATGCCCATGGCGGCAATCAGCGGCATGGCAATCTGCTTCAGCACATAGCGGTCGAGAATGCGGAACACTTGGGCCTCGAAATTGGAACGTGCCTGTTTACCGCAGGGACGCGGTCAGGTTGAAAGCGGGATTTCCGGCCCCCAGGCGAGGGTGCCGGTGGCCGGGTCGTAGTTGCGGGGCCGCAGGGTAGATGGTCCAGCGCCCGTCATTGCGGACGATGCGATAGCGATACCACGCGGCGGGAGTGTGGCCGTTGCCCACGCCTATGGAAGCCGAGGGAACACCGACGGCGTGGGCGGTGCCGAAACGGGTTTTCAGCGGGTTCACCATGTGGCGGTGGTTGTGGCCGTGGAGGACCAGTTCAGCGCCCTCGGCGGCGATTATGTCGCGAAATGCCGCGGCATCGGTCAAGGCCTTGCGCGAAACAGCAAGGCCGGGAAACGGCGGGTGGTGGATCAGAATCACGCGGGCAAAGCCGCGCTCGCGCAAGTCCCGCAGCAGCGGGGCAAGTGATTTCAGCTGCGCAGGTCCCAGCGTGCCGCCGGCCTTGCGCAGGTTCTGGGGCACGGCGCTTGAAAGGCCGATCAACGCCACATTCTTCCGTAGGCGGACGAATGGGAAGGGTGTATGCAGCCGGGCGCTGATTTCGGTCTCGGCCAAGCGCATGTCGCCTTCCATCCACGGCGCCATGTGGGCAAGGCCCTTGTCCCATGGCACTTCCACATAGGCATCGTGGTTGCCGGGCACGAAGGTCAAGGTCCGGCCATCGCCAAGCCTCGCCATCCATTCAGCGGCGCGCGGAAATTCGGCGTGAGCTGATATGTTCACGGCATCGCCGGTGAAAGCAATGTGATCTGGTTTTTCGGCCAGGATGTCGGCTGCGATGGCATCTGCAACGTGCGGCAGGTGCAGCTTGCGGCGGTTGGCCTTCCACGACACGGCGCCAATCAGCCGCTTTAACGCGAAGTCATTGAAGGCGGCACCCTTCGGCAGGGGCCCCAGATGAACATCGGAGAGATGGGCGAGCGTGAACATCAGTGCCGCCTCCCCAGAATGAGTTCGGCGAGATCCTTGTCGGCCGGCTTGTCGACATCGATGGCCGCTTCGGCGAAGGGCATGAGGATGGGCTTTGCAACAAGGCCGAGCCGCTGTGAGGCGATGGCGAAGGCACGGTCGATCGAAAGCTTCCCGAGCAAGAATTGCAGCAGGGCAGGAAAAGCCGAAGGCCGCCACCAGCCGCCATGGCTTCTTGCGCACTTGTTCGAGATATTGCCAGCGTTCGAGGAGCTTCAAGCGCGTTGCTGGTGTTGAGCGCGAAGAGATTGCAGCCCGACACGCGGTCGCTTCCGAGATGGAAGAAGGTGCGCAGCGATTGCGGATAGGCGGCGAGAATGGTTTCGGCGGTGGCAAGGCCGGCGCAGAAATCAGCACCGGATTTTTCGGCATTGGCACAGAAGTGCTTGACCATGGCGGGCGTCAGCAGCGCGTGATCGCCTGTCGTCACCAGCACGGGATAGGTCACCGCACCTTCGGCCACGGCCTTGAGCACCGAGGCTGGGGCGCTGTTGGCGGCCTCGACCACCAGCACGCGGTCTCCCAGCAATTCCAGCGCCACCTCGGCTGTCTTCGATCGAAACCACAGTGCGTGCCGCAATGCCGGAGGCTGCCACGGCGTCGGCCACGCGCTTCAACATCGGTACGCCGGCCACCGGGATCAGGCATTTGTTGGCAACGCCATAGGCCTTGGCCATGGGATCATCGGGCCCGCGGCCGGCCGCGAGAATGAGCGCTGACCACGTCACAGGGTTTTCTCGTAAACGCGATAGGTCTTGTAGGGCTTGCCGCCAAGGCTCTCGATCATCCGGCGCATGGCGAATATTGTCATCGAGAATCCAGCCCAACTCGCCCGACACGGTGCCGCGCGAAACGTGGTAGCGCCTGACCGTATCGATGACGCCGATGGCAAGTGCCGAGCCTTCGACGGTGCCATGGAATTTCTTGCGCACGCCCATCAGCGGCATGCGCACGGATTTGGGTGGCTTCGCGAGCAGGTTCCAGGCGACCTTGGCCCAGCCGAATGGCAACAGCCTGCCATTGAGGCCGGCGATCCAGTCGTTGATGTTGGGCAATGTCACCGCCATGGCGGCGGGTTCACCCTTCCATTCGGCAATGGCGATATATTCGTTCTTCACCAGCATCTTGAGATCATTGCCGAGCTTGGTGATCTCTTCCCGCGTGAATGGCACGAAGCCCCAGTTCCCCGACCAGGCATCGTTGAAGATCGAGATGATGATGTCGAGATCGCGCTTCAAGCTCTTTCTTGTCGAGCGCCCGGATCAGACAACTGGTCGGACTTGAGCGCCTTGGTGTAGAGGCGTTGCATCGAAGGCGGAGGTTCGACCCTGGCGTCGTAATCATAGACGATCACGTCCTTGGTCTTGATGAAGCCTTGCTCCTCAATGCGCGGGCCATAGTAACGCGGCGCATGACCCATGAACACATAGGGTGGCCGGTTGAAGCCATCGATCAGCAGGCCGGTTTCGTCATTGATGGAAAAGGAGAAGGGTCCCTGCACGCGGGTGAAGCCCTTGGCTTTCAGCCAATCGCCCGCCGCCTTGAACAGAGCGGCGAAAATTTCCGGATCGTCTTCCGACTTCGAGGAAACCGAACTGGCCGGTGCCGTCCTTGTGGCGTTCCTGGCGCAGGTGGTCGGCCTGAGCGGAAATGCGGCCCACGGCGCGGCCATCGCGTTCGGCGATGAACAGTTGCACTTCGGCATGGAGGAAATAGGGGTTTTTCTTCGGATCGAGATGCTCCAGGCGCTCGAAGAACAACGGGGCCACCCAGTTTGGATCGTTTGCGTACAGCGGAAACGGCACCTTCAGGAAGGCGAGTGTGTCGGCTTTGCTGGAAACGGGGCGAACCGTGATGGCTGGCATGGGGCGAGCCATAATGTGATTGGCGGTTGAACTCAAGCCGTGCAAGCGCTGGAAATGCCTTGACTATATTCAGACTCGCGGACCACTATGCGGGCGGGGGTAGAAGTTGCTTTTGACGGAGATGCGGCATGTTGCGCGCCACGGGATCTTATCGCCTTCACACTGCAGGTGCCTCATGGGTGCCGCCGTCATCGCCGGTTTTGCGGCGCTCGCCGAGGCCGCAGAATTTGAGTCGCCCATCGAGCTTTCCACTCTCAATGGCGCCACGGGATTCAAGCTGAATGGTGTGGCGGAAGATGATACCGCCGGGTTTTCGGTCGGCCCCGCCGGAGACGTGAATGGTGACGGCTTCGGCGATATCATTGTCGGCGCCTATCTGGCCGACACTCCGGGTAGCAGCCAGGGTGCGGCCTATGTGGTATTTGGACAGGCCTCGGGCCTCGGACCGGAGATCGACCTCTCGGCGCTTGATGGCACGACGGGGTTTGCGCTGATTGGTGCCGAGGACACCGACCAGGCAGGGGCTTCGGTCACTTCGGCCGGCGATGTCAATGGTGACGGCTATGGCGATCTCATCATCGGCGCCTATCGTGAAGGCGCTGATCGCGGTGCCGCCTATGTGGTGTTCGGCAAGCCCGGGGTTTTTGACTTCGGTCATCGATCTGGGTTCCGTCGATGGCGACGCGGGCTTCAAGATCAGTGGCGTGGCGGATTCCGACTATGCCGGCACATCTGCGGCCTCGGCGGGCGACGTCAATGGCGATGGCTTCAGCGATGTGTATAGTGGGCGCCCCCAAGGCCGACGGGCCGGGCAGCAACTCCGGCGAAGCCTATGTGGTTTTCGGCAAGGCCGGCGCCTATCAATCGATTATCGAGCTTTCGGCGCTGGCGACTGCCGAGGGCTTCAAGATCAACGGCGTCGAGGGCGGCGATATGCTGGCCAATCAGTGGCGGCGGGCGACATCAATGGCGACGGCAAGAGCGACCTGATCATTGGCGCCTATCTGGGCGATGGCGCGGTTGGCGATTCCGGCGCTGCCTATGTGATCTTCGGCAAGTCGGCAAGTTTCGGCAGCGGCATCGAACTCTCGGCGCTCACCTCGGGTGTTGGTTTCACATTGGCGGGCATCACGGCTTTTGACGGCGCCGGCGACGCGGTGGCGGTGGCGGGCGACGTCAATGGCGACGGGTTCGGCGACATGATCGTCGGGGCCAGTCAAGCAGACACTCCCGGATTTACCTCCGGCGAAGCCTATGTGGTGTTCGGCAAGGCCAGTGGCTTCGGTTCAGGTCATCACTCTCTCGGCGCTCAACGGCAGCAACGGCTTCATGCTCAATGGCGCCGCCGATGGCGATTATGCGGGACGGTCGGTTGCGGCGGCTGGCGACGTCAATGGCGACGGCTTTGCCGACCTGATGGTTGGCGCCCGCAAGGCCGAAACGCCGGGATCGGATTCGGGCGAAGCCTATGTGGTGTTCGGCAAGCCTTCCTTCGGCTCGCTGATCGAACTCTCGGGCCTCAACGGCACAACCGGGTTCAAGCTCAACGGCGAAAGCGGCGTGGTGGCTGCCGGCGTCAAGGGCGATTGGGCCGGTCAGGGTGTTGCAGGTGCCGGCGATGTCAATGGCGACGGCTTCAGCGATGTTATCGTTGGCGCTCCCTATGCCGATGGCTCAGTGGCGGAATCGGGTGCTGCCTACGTGCTCTATGGCCGGGCTCCCGATGCCGCCGTAACGCGCATCGGCGCGGCCGCCAATCAATACATCAGCGGTGGCAGCTTTGCCGACACGCTGTCGGGAGTGAGCGGCAAGGACGGGCTTGAAGGGCGCGGCGGTGGCGACAAGCTCAAGGGTGGCAAAGGCAGCAACACGGCGAGTTATGAATATGCGGCAGCAGGAGTGATCGCCAATCTCGCCTCGCCATCGGCCAATACCGGCGATGCGGCGGGCGACAAATACACCAGTATTCAGAACCTCCTGGGCTCGCGTCTCAACGACAAGTTGACGGGCGATGGTTCGCAACAACCGCTTGACCGGCGGCAAGGGCAAGGACCGCATGAAGGGCCGGGGCGGCAAGGACATTTTCGCCTATCGCGTCGCCACTGACAGCCTGCCGACCGCGCGCGACGAAATCTCTCGATTTCAAGCCCGGTACGGCGTCTTCCGTTATCGACAAGATCGATGTCTCGGCGATCGATGCGAATTCGGTCGAGAACGGCAACCAGGCCTTCACCTTCCGGGGCACCAAGGCGTTCAACGAAGCGGGGCAATTGCGCCTGAAGAAGACCAGCGCCGGCATTGTCATCCAGGGCAACACCAACGCGTCCGCAGCGCCGGAGTTCGAAATCCTGCTCAAGGGACTTGGCAGCACGGGCAAGTTCACGGCGAAAGACTTCAAGCTGTAGGCTTGGCCGAATCCGCAAGGCCCCCTATCAAAGGGCATGTTCAACCGGGCTGCCAAGCTTGTTCTTCACCCGTGGTACCGCCTGACGCGGGGGATGACGCTGGGCACGCGCACTGTGGTGATCGACGATGCCGGGGACGTCCTGCTGGTGCGCCACACCTATGCGCCGGGCTGGCTTCTGCCGGGCGGCGGGGTAGAGCGCGGCGAAACGATATTCGAGTCGGCCAAGCGCGAACTGTTGGAAGAGACGGGAATCATCGCCGGGGAAGAACCGCTGCTGCACGGCCTGTTTCTCAACGACGCCAACTTCAAGGGCGACCATGTGGCGGTACTGGTGGTGCGCAAGTTCCGCCAGACAATCTTCAAGCCGACGCTGGAAATTGCCGAGGCGGGGTTCTTCGCGGCGCGGGCTTTGCCGGAAGGCACAACCCGCGGCACGGCACGGCGGATTGGGGAAATTTTGCAAGGCCACACACCGGCCGAGCACTGGTGAGGCTTGACGGGGCGCTGGCATTTCCCTATGCGGGCGTCCATGAACGGAACCGGACATATCATCTTTGCGACGACGCGCCCGAGAAAGCTCGGCCTACGCCATGGCCCGGTTCTGACTTCGGTCGGCCGGGTGTTGTTCACTCATCCGGATTCCAGACCATGACTTTCACCGTTCAAGACGCCATTGCCGCCGATCAGCCGGCCATCGATCATCTGCTTGATCTCTCTTTCGGTATCGACCGGCGCACCAAGACTTCCTATCGCCTGCGCGAGGGCAGCCATGCCGTAGACGGGCTTTCGCTGGTGATCCGCGACGATGGCGTGGGCATTGCCGGGGCCATCAGCTTCTGGCCGTTGGCCATTGGCGAGGAGGGTACTCCGGCACTGCTGCTCGGGCCGCTCGCTGTGCATCCTGAACGGCAGAACCTCGGCATCGGATTGGCGCTGATGCGTGAAGGTCTGGCACGGGCCAAGGCGCAGGGCCACAAGTTGGTGGTGCTGGTAGGGGACGAGCCATACTATGCGCGGGTAGGCTTCAAGAAGTTGCCACGCGATCTGCTGCTGATGCCGGGGCCGACGAACCCAGAGCGGTTTCTCTATCTCGAACTGCAAGCCGGCGCCCTTGATGGCGTAGCCGGCATGGTGCTGCCGCCGCATCGCTTTGCCGAAAAGTCAGCGGCCCTCGCGATACCACATGGTGCTGGTGAGCAGCAGCAGCACGCCGAGGCTTAGCAGGGTCGCGAACAGCGGCACTTCCGAAACCGATGTCACGCGATAGGCATTGTTGGCCTTGAGGCCCAACCAGCCGGAGCCCGCCATGGTGCGGCCTGCCGCCACCTTGGCAATGCTCGGAATGCCGTCCTCGGCCCAGGCGATGCTGCCACCCAGCGCTTCGGTGGCAGGGCGCAGCTTGGTATCGGTTGCCACGATGTCGGAGGCTTCGCGGGCATCGGCACTGCCCGCCGCCGCCACGGCCTCAAGCGCGCCGTCGCTCAGCCGCCAGAGGCCGGGTTCGGTGATTTCCATGCGGCCCTGGAACAGGCCGGGAGATTGCTCAGTGAGCGGAATGGTTTCAGTCTTGCCGGAAGGCAGCGTCACGGTCACCGGCTCGGCCTTCTCGGCCATGGTGTGGCGTTCGATCACCATCTGCTTGCCGGATTGGGCGCCGCCCAGGGCTTCTTCTTCGAGATCCGGTTCCTTCATCAGCCAATGGGCCATGCGGCGCAGAAGTTCGGTCGCTGGGCCACCACCTTCGAAGCCTCTTGCCCACAGCCAGCCCTGGTCGGACAGAAGCTGGGCCACGCGGCCCTCGCCAGTGCGCGACAACACCAACAGTGGCTTGTCATCGGGGCCGGACATTACCACTTCGCCGGAGGTGATCGCCGCATCGACGATGCGCAGCCAGCGGCCCCAGGTCGGGGTTTCGCCAGCACCGCCGGGCAGATTGCGGGTCACCGGATGGCGCTGGCCCTTGGCGGTGATCAGCGGCTTGAAGCCGCCATCAATGATCTCGCCTGAGGGTGCGGCATTCAGAATGTCAGCCAGTGGCGTTGTGTAGAGTCCATCTTCGGCGGCGAAGTCGGGCCCGGCTGACACCAGCACGGCGCCGCCATTGTTCACATAGTCCACCACATTGGCGAGATAGGCCATGGGCAGAACGGCCTGCTTCCTGTAGCGGTCGAAGATGACGAGATCGAACTCGTCGAGCTTTTCAACGAAGAGTTCGCGCGTCGGGAAGGCGATCAACGCCAGTTCCTTGATCGGCGTTCCGTCCTGCTTTTCCGGCGGGCGCAGAATGGTGAAGTGCACGAGATCGACAGAGGCATCGGCTTTGAGCAGATTGCGCCAGGTGCGTTCGCCGGAATGGGGCTGGCCGGAAATCAGCAGCACCCGCAAGCGGTCGCGAATGCCTTCGGTCAAGGCAATGGCGCGGTTGTTCTGCAGCGAGATTTCTTCGTCAACCGGGGCGGCGGCAATTTCGGTGATGTTCTGGCCGCCATGATCGATGGTGATCGGGAATTCGACTTCGGCGCCAGCCTGCACCGTCAAAGATTCGGATTGATCGCGGCCGTGCTTGACGATGACATCGATGGCCGCACCATCGCCATTCACATCCTCGACGCGGAACTTGACGATCTGTTCCTTGCCGACGATGCCGAAGCGCGGCGCCTGGGTGATGACCACGCGGCGGTCGCGCTCCTTGGCGCCGCCGGTGATGACGGCGTGCAGCGGGCCGCCCAAACCGGATTTCGCGATGTCGGGCGGCACGTCGTGCACCTGGCCATCGGTGATCATCACGGCGCCGGCAAAACGTTCGGGCGGAATGTCGGAAAGCGCCCGGTTCAGGGCCGAAAAAGCGCGGGTGCCGTCGTCCTCGGCGGTGATGCCGGAGCGCACTTCAACGGTGCGAAGCTCGGTGTTGGGCAGCTTGCCGATATCAATGCGCATCTGGGCCAAGGCTGTGTCGGTCTGGGCGGTGCGGTTACCCGCCTCCTGGCTCAGGCTGCGATCGACGACGATGACGGCGATGTCGTTCAGGGCCTGGCGCTGCTCGTTGCGCAGCGTCGGGTTGGCCAGCGCACCGACGATCAACACGAGCGAGAGGGCGCGCAGCAGAAGCCCACGGGTGCGGGCGAAGGCCATGGTGGCGAGCAGTATGAGGCCTGCGCCGGCAATGGTGGCGATGGCCCACCATGGCAGCAGCGGCTCGTAGGTGGCGTCCCACACCATCACTGGCCCAGCCTTTCGAGCAGTGCCGGCACGTGCACCTGGTCGGCCTTGTAGTTGCCGGTCATGGCATACATCACGATGTTGATGCCGGCGCGATAGGAGAACTCGCGCTGGCGGTCGCTGCCGGGGACAACGGCATAAAGTGGTGTGCCGAACTCATCCATGGCCCAGGCCGAGGCATAGTCATTGGCGCCGATGATAATTGAAGATACGCCATCGGTGTTGCCGGTGGCGGCACCTTGGGCGTCGGGCCGCTCGACCCACAGCCTTCCGGTTTCATAACGGCCGGGGAAGGTGTTCATCAGATAGAAGCTCTTGGTGAGCACGTGCTCGTCGGGCACCGGTTCGAGCGGCGGAATGTCGAGCTTGGAAATCATGCGGCGCAGCGCATCGGCCGAGGCCGTGACATTGCCGGAGAGCGAATTGAAGCCCAGGCCATCGTCGCGCAGGTCGAAGAAGATGGTGCCGCCGTTCTTCATGAAGCTGTCGATCTTGGCGAGCACCGTATCGGAAGGAACCGTGGCTTCGGGCCTGACCGGCCAATAGAGCAGGGGGAAGAACACGATCTCGTCGCGGGTGATGTCGACGGGTGCAGGATCCGACGCTTCGATGGAGGTGCGGTCGCGCAGGATGGCGGTGAGGCCCTTCAGGCCTTCCTCGCTGATCCGGTCAATCTCGGCGTCACCGGTCAGCACGAAGGCGAGGCGGGTTTCGAGCGCATTCTTCAGGGCAAAGTCATCGGCGTTCTGGGCGCGGGCTTCATCGAGCGGCATGATTGCGAGCAGCGCCAGCGCCGCAGCCACACTGCGATTGCGCAGCCGATGCAGGCCGCCGCCGAGGAACAGGGCGGCGAGGCAATCAAGCAGGAAAAGAATGGCCGCTGCGCCAAAGGCAAAAGGCGTCAGGGCGAAGGCTGGCTGCGGGGCGAGCGAGCGGATCGCCACTTGTGCGGGCAAGGTGGCAATGGCCGACAGCGCATCGCCCGACTGCGAGAGATTCAAGGCCCGTTCCAGGGCGCCGCGGGTGTAAAGGCCCGCCGGGTGTTTGGCGGAAACCTTCGCCTTTTCGATCTCGGCGACGGCGATGGGCTGGGTGTCGGGCAGGGGATCGGTCAGTTCACCGAAGCCACTGAGGGCACGGCGCGGCACGAAGGCCTGTTCGGCCACGTCGCTCGCCGCACCGGGTGCGGCACCGCCGCCCGCTGCCGGTGCGGCGTCAAGGAGCTTCCGCAGCATTTCGACGAAAAGTCCGGTCAGCGGCAAGTTCGACCAGTCGGCGTTGGCGGTCACGTGGAACAACACCAGCGTGCCCTTGCCCTCGCGCCTTGCGGTGACCAATGGCGTGCCGTCTTCCAGCACGGCCCACACGCGGTCGGGCAAATCGGCGTCGGGTTCTGCCAGCACCTGGCGGGTCACCCGCACCGTGTCATCAAGAGCCAACCCTGCGAACGGGCTCGAAGCGGGGAAAGCCTGCAACGCTTGCGGCGTTTCCCATGAGAGGGCCGAGCCAAGCGAGCGCCCACCCTGGCGCAGTGTCACCGGAATCAGCGGATCGGCGTCGATGCCCTGTTCAAGGCCTGCAAGCCGTGGCCCGGCAAAACGCACCAGCAGGCCGCCGCGCTTCACCCAATCGGCGATCAACTGCTGGGACTCGCCGGGGATCACGCCAATATCGGCCATCAGCAACATCGATAGCCCGGCATCGAGCGCTTCCTTCAAGGCTTGCGGACCGGCGGGTTCGCTCATCTCGCCATAGGGTTCGATGGCGCGCGATACATAATAGAGTGGTGACAGCAGGGGCTGGGCATCCTCGCTCGCCGAGCCCGATTGCAGGGCGATGGTCTTGCGGCGCCAGCGGTCGTCGAGCAGGAAGACGGCGGAGGCATTGCGCACATTCTCCAGCGAAATGCGCGACACTTCGTTGCGAAGCTCGATGGGAAGTTCGAACGACGCCTCGGCCTTGCCGCTATCGGCAGCGAAGTTCAGCGCCACATCGCCGAGGTTCCGGCCGTTGGAGGCGGTGGCCATGGCTTTCACATCGCGCGGCGTTGCAGCCGCCACGCGCAAGGCGGTGATCTTGATGCGGCTGCCTTCGATGGCCGGTGCAGTCAGTGCGACAGGCAGGTTTGCTGCTTCGGGCAGAATGGCTTCAACGCTCGCCGTGCCCTTGGCCAGAGCGGCAAGTCCCGTTGCGAAGTCCGCCGCTTCCTGCTGTTTCAAGCCGTCGCTCATCCAGATCACGCGCAGGCCATCGGCTTCGGCGAAGCCTTTCTGCAGCGCCGCAAGCGTTCCCGGCAAATCGGGATCAAGGGCGCGGGGCGAGAGCGCTGCAACGCGGGTCTGCACCGTTGCGGGATCAGAGGGTGCGAGATTCTGGGGGCGCGTTGTTTCGGTTGACGTGGCAAGCGTCACCACGCTGCCGGCACTTCGCGCCTGATCGAGAATATCCTTCAGCACGGCTTGGCGCTTGTCCCAGCCTTCGGCGGCGGCCCAGCTGTCATCGACCACCAAGAGCAACGGCGTTGAGTCAAGTGATGCAACGCGGCCCGGCGCATAGGATGGATGCGACACGCCGATGATCAGCAATGCCGCCAGTGCCAGGCGCAGCAGCAGCAGCCACCACGGCGTCTTGTCGGGTTCCTGTTCCTTGCTGGTGAGTTCAAGAAGAATGCGCAACGGCGGAAACTTCACCGTCTCGGGGCGTGGCGGGGTAAAGCGCAGCAGCCACCAGATTACTGGCAGGGCGATCAACGCCGCCAGCGCCAGGGGTGTCGCGAAGGTGAGGGCGGAGAACCAACTCATCGGCGGCCCCGCAGATGCTCGCCGCCGATCAGGCCGTGCAGCGACATGAGAAGCGTCGTGGGTGGCGTATCCGTTCGGTGCACGGTGAAGGTCCAGCCGAGTCTCGTCACCAGATCGCGCAGGGCGTCGCGGTGGGCGCGGAATCTTTCAGAATAGGCGTTGCGCAGGGTTTCGGTCTTGCCGGCGAGAAATTTCCGCGGGCCATCGACTTCGAGAAATTCCATGCGGCCCTGCCACGGCAGTGTTTCCTCGGCGGGATCACAGATTTGCACGACATGGCCAGTGGCACCCGCTGCGGCCAGCGGTGTCAAGGCGGCAGCGATGTCTTGCAGCGGCTCATAGAAATCGCCGATCAACAGGGCCGAGGCAAAACGCGGAATTTTGACGGCGGCGGGCAATGAACCGCCAGCGCCTTGGGCCATGGCCTCGGCAATACGCATCAAATGGCCTTTGGAGTGGCCCGGCCCGAAATGCGCACCGATCATTGCGACTCGTTCCTGGGCGCGGATAGCGAGGCTTCCCAACGCCAATGCGATAAGTTGCGCCCGGTCGCGCTTGGTCACGGTCGAAAGATGCGAGCGGAACTCCATGCCGGGTGCGGCACTGGCCCACAGCCACAGCGCGTTGGCGGCTTCCCACTCGTTCTCGCGAATGAACACCCGGTCGCTGCGGGCGGATTTATGCCAGTCGATGCGGCTGGTGGAATCGCCGAAGGAATAGGGCCGGTATTGCCAGAAGCTTTCGCCGGGCCCGGCGCGTTTGCGGCCATGCACACCGAGGATCACCGTTGCGACGATGCGCTCGGCTTCGACCAGCAAAGGCGGCAAAGCTCGCGCCGCTGATTCGGCGCGTTCGTTCAGTACAAAGGCGGCGCTGCGCGCGGGGGCTGCCATCAGGCAAGCTGTTCCTTCAGCTTGGCGATCACGCTGTCGATGGTGTGGCCGTCGGCGCGGGCGGTGTAGTTCAGCGCCATGCGGTGGCGGAACACCGGGTTCACCAATTCCAGCACGTCATCAACCGAGGGTGCGAGTCTGCCCTGCAGAAGTGCCCGGGCGCGGACGCCGAGCATCAGCGCCTGGCTGGCGCGGGGGCTCGGTCCCCAGGCGATGTTCTTGTTGACGAAGGCATCGGCCTCGCCATCGGGCCTCGCCGAACGCACAATTTTGAGAATGGCATCGGACACCTGCTCGCCCACCGGGATCAGACGCACCAGGCGCTGGGCATTCATCACATCGGTGGCGCTGAACACTTTGTCGGCCACATCTTCGGTGGAGCCGGTAGTTGCAAACAGCATGCGCCGCTCGGCTTCGAGGCTGGGGTAGCCAACATCGATTTCGAGGAGGAAGCGGTCAAGCTGGGCTTCGGGCAGGGGATAGGTGCCTTCCTGCTCGATGGGGTTTTGCGTCGCCAGCACATGGAAGGGGCGCGGCAGGTCGTGGCGCACGCCGGCCACCGTCACGTGGTGCTCCTGCATCGCCTGCAACAGGGCAGACTGGGTGCGGGGGCTTGCCCGGTTGATTTCGTCGGCCATCATCAATTGGCAGAAGACCGGGCCCGGCACGAAGCGGAATTCCTTGCGGCCCTTGTCGCTTTCCTCCAGCACTTCCGAGCCCAGAATGTCGGCGGGCATCAGGTCTGGGGTGAACTGCACGCGCTTTTCGGAAAGGCCGAGAACCGTGCCGAGGGTTGTCGCCAGCTTGGTTTTGGCAAGGCCCGGTGCGCCCACCAGGAGCGCATGGCCGCCGCCGAGGATCGCCGTCAGGGCCAGTTCAATCACTTCATTCTGGCCGAAAATCACCTTGCCGATGGAGGCCCTCGCCTTCGCCAGTTTGTCGCCCATGGCTTCGATTTCGGTGACGATTTGCCGGTCTGCTTCGTTGATGCTTGCCATGGGTCTCACTATAGTTGTTCAGGTTCCAAGTTTGGCCCCGGAACCTGTGGATTGTTAATGACATCCTCGTGAAGGAGAATGGCCTAAAAGAGGCGGGTTTTTTGCGACTTAGCGAAGGCCCATAATAGTTGAGAAGATGACCACAGACACGCGCGATGCAAGCAACCCGTTAAGGGGGCTGAAGGAGGCCCAGGCGGGAACGCGCGGCCTGCCGCCGGTGCATCTGTGGAATCCGCCGTTCTGCGGCGATCTCGACATGCGCATTGCCCAGGACGGCACGTGGTTTTACATGAATTCGCCGATCGGCCGCAAACCGCTGATGAAGCTGTTCGCCTCGGTGCTGCGCTACGACGATGACGGCAAGTATTACCTGGTCACGCCGGTCGAAAAATGCGGGATCAGGGTTGACGACGCGCCGTTCGTGGCGATCCGCATGGCGGTTGAAGGTGCTGGCGCAATGCAGATCATCCAGTTTGAAACCAATACCGACGATGAGGTGACGGTCGATAGCGACCATCCTTTGCGTTTCACCACGGAAGATGGCACCGGCGGCCTCAAGCCCTATGTGCGGGTCAGGGCCAATCTCGATGCGCTGGTTTCCCGCGCCCTGTTCTATGATCTGGTGGCGGCGGGTAACACCGAAGGCGAGTGGTTCGGCGTTTGGTCATCGGGCACCTTCTATCCGATGCAGAAGGCCAGCGAGATCGGGCTTCATCCATGAGTTTCCGCTTTGACGAGCCGGAGTTCCGCGCCCGTGTGCCGGGGCGTCTGCATTCCGCCCCCGCCGCCGAAGCGCGGTTTTCCGATGACGACTTGAACCCGCAAGCGCGGATGATTCCGGAAGGTGTAAAGATGCGGCCTGCCGCCGTGTTGGTGCCACTGGTGGCGCGAGATGGCGGACTGTCGCTGCTGCTCACCCAGCGCACCGAACACCTCGCCAAACATGCGGGGCAGGTGGCTTTTCCAGGAGGCAAGATCGATGCGGAAGACGCCGATCCGGTCGCCGCCGCCCTTCGCGAAACCGAGGAGGAAACCGGCATCGCCCGCGAATTTCGTGGAGCCCATCGGCTTTCTCGATACCTATCTCACCGGCACATCGTTTCGCATTACCCCGGTGGTCGCCGTGCTGCGCCCGGGCTTCACGGTGACGCCGCATGCCGGAGAGGTGGCGGATGTCTTTGAAGTGCCGCTGGCCTTCCTGATGGACCCCGCCAACCACCAGCGCCATTCACGGGAATGGCAGGGCAAGGAGCGCCACTTCTATGCCATGCCCTTCGGCGAGCGTTACATCTGGGGGGCGACGGCGGGGATGATCAGGAATTTGTATGCGCGGGTGTATGGCGCGACATGACAAAATTTCCTTCGCTTGCCCGCGCCAAATTCTTGCATGACCCGAAGCTGCGGACGCTGTTCGCCGCCATTGCCGCCGGTGGTGGCGAGGCGCGGGTGGCGGGAGGTGCGGTGCGCAATGCGCTGATGAAGGTAGCGGTCACCGAAGTCGATCTCGCCTGCGATTTGTCGCCGGAGAAAGTGACAGCGGCTTGCGAGGCGGCGGGCTTCAAGGTGGTGCCCACCGGCATTGACCATGGCACGGTCACCGTCGTCGTCGATCATCAGCCTTTCGAAGTCACGACACTTCGCCATGACATCGAGACCGACGGCCGCCGCGCCAAAGTTCAGTATACGGATGATTGGCAGGCCGATGCGCTGCGCCGCGACTTCACGATGAATGCGCTTTACTGTGATCCCGCCGGAAAAATTACAGACTTTACAGGTGGATACGCCGATATCCTGCGAAACCGAATCCGCTTCGTCGGTAGCCCGGCAAAACGCATCGCCGAAGACTATCTGCGCATCCTGCGGTTCTTCCGCTTTCACGCGCGTTTTGGCAAAGGTACTCCCGACAAGGCGGGGCTTGCGGCCTGCGTGCGCAAGCGCCAAGGGCATCGACGGGCTTTCGGCGGAGCGGTTGCGGCAAGAGATGCTGAAGCTGCTGGCTTCACCCGGAGCCGTCGCCACGCTGAAGGTGATGGCCAAGAGCGGCATTCTGAAACGCGTGCTTCCCCACACCGATGACTGGCGCACCATGGCGCGATTGTCCGACCCGCTGCTTCGTCTTCATGTGCTGGCCGCCGAACCCGCCGCACTCAAGGAGCGCTTCAAGCTTTCCAATGCCGAAGCCCTCCGCATTGAGACCCTGATCTTCGACATGCCGCCAACGCCAGCGCTGCGGCCTCGCGAACAGCGCATCGTTCTCTATCAACTCGGCCCCGGCAAATGGCGCGATCTCGTCACCATGGCGTGGGCACGCTCGAAGGCACCGCTGGACGATCCGGCGTGGAAGCGCCTGCGCAAACTGCCGGACCGCTGGCCGATGCCGCAACTCCCGGTCACTGGCAAGGACCTGATCGCCATGGGCATGGCACCGGGCCCGGAACTGGGGCAGGCTCTGCGCAAAATCGAGGACTGGTGGATGGCGTCGGACTTCAAGCCGGACCGTCAAGCCCTGCTGCAAAAGGCAAAAACATGAGAGCTTCTTGTCACACTCATGGCACTTCTGGCGCTCTGCCTGCCAGCCAGCGCTGCCTCGAAAACGGTGCGCGACTGGACTGGCACCTGCGATGACGTCGCTTGTTTCGCGGAGGTGACGGGCTCCAGTGGCCTCGCCATGGGCGGGCAGGGCTACCGGCTGCAGATTCACCGCTCTAACGACCCATCCGCTGCCTGGTATGTGAAACTGGTGGCCCGCAAGGTGGCGGCACCCGAAGGCGCTGCGAGTTTTGCCATCGACGGAACTTCAATCCCGACGCAGCTTGCCGCCGACCAGTCGGGTGAGGGCTTCGATGTTTCCGATCAGGCTTCGCTCGAACAGATTTTCCCGCTGCTGCGCACCGGCAATGGCCTCGACATTTCCTATGGCGCGAGCAGCGAGGCGTTCTCGCTGTCGGGCATCGCCGCTGTGTTGCTGTGGATCGATGATCAGCAGAACCGCGTCGGCAACTCCGGCCAGGTGGCGGCGATTGCGGCATCAGGCACGGGCGGTGGCGCGCCGGCCGGGTTGCGCGAAGAACTGACCGCACTCAGCGTGGTGCGGGAATGCCAATGGTTCATTTCCGGAGAAGGTGCTGAGGCCTTCAACGTCGAACAGCACGATCTTGGCGACAGCCAGACGTTGCTGATCGTGCAATGCACGATGGGCGCCTATCAGCCCTCCACACTGGTGTTCCTGCGGGCCTTCGACCGCCTCGATCCGCTGGCGTTCCCGATTACGGCAAGACACTGGCTGGGGCGGCACGATCTATCTCGGTTTTGCTCGAATTCGATCCCAAGACCAAGGAACTCAGCAACTACACCAAATCGCGCGGCCTCGGCGATTGCGGCACGTCTTCGCGTTACCGCTGGACGGGCTATGATTTCAAACTGCTCGAATACCGCTATCGCGGTTGCAATGACGATGAACCCGTCGACGATGACGGCGAAATCCCCGAGTTCCCGATTGTCTATCAAGCGAAGTGAAGAGGAACCACTATGGCCGACATTCTGATCATGAAGACCACCGGCAAATCCGCCCCCAAGATGGAGGCGGGTGAAGCCGATCCGGCGATCCTGCTGAAGGGCAAGTACAAGACCCGAACCTGGAACCATTTCACCGGCGAGAAGAACCGCCTCTATTGCGGCATCTGGGAATCGCACACCGGGCACGGTGACTATCGACTACAAGGAGTGGGAGTTCTGCCACTTCATTGCCGGCAAGGCCAAGCTCACCAATGACAAGGGCAAGAGCTGGACCCTCAAGAAGGGCGACGCCTTCATCATCCCGGCGGGCTTCAAGGGTACTTGGGAGACCATCGAGAAGGTCAGGAAGCACTACGTCATCCTGATGCCGGAGGGCTGATGGCGGAGCGCAAGGGTGCTGCCCTCGTCACCGGCGCGGCCAAGCGCATCGGGCGGCAGATCGCACTCGATCTCGCCGCCGATGGCTGGGACATCGCGGTTCACTGCAACACCAGTCATTGACGAGGCGACAGCGGTTGCCCGGCAGATCACCTCGCTGGGCCGCAATGCCACCATCGTGCGCGGCGACCTTTCCGAGGCGATGTGCCCGGACCGGCTGATGGCCGAAGCCTCGAAGGCGCTCAACGGCATTACCTGCCTCGATCAACAACGCCTCGATCTTCGAGCCCGACGAGGTGGGCCGCATCACGCCCGCCAGCTGGGCCGAACATCTCGACACCAATCTCAGGGCCCCGGTGTTCCTTTCGCAAGCCTTCGCCCGCCAGCTTGCCGCCGCCACCGAAGGCAACATCATTTCGATCATCGACCAGCGGGTGTGGAAGCTGAACCCGAAATTCTTCTCCTACACCATGTCGAAGTCAGCGCTGTGGACGGCGACGCGCACACTCGCCCAATCGCTGGCGCCGCGCATCCGCGTCAATGCGATAGGCCCCGGTCCCGCCCTTCCCAGCGTGCGCATGGACGAGGAGGAATTCACGAAACAAACACGCCTGACGCTTCTGGGGCGTGGCACGTCGCCTTCGGAAATTTCGGCGGCGGTGAAATTCATACTGTCGCAACCCGCACTCACCGGCCAGATGATCGCCCTTGACGGCGGCCAGCATCTGGTGTGGCAGACGCCTGATGTGGTGGAGGTAACGGAATGACCAAGAAGCCGATGATCAGCCATCACGTGGCTTCAGCCGCATCGCGGCTCCGCCATGTGTTCGTGCGCGATCTTGAGCTTATGGCGCTGATCGGCATTTACGACCACGAGAAGGTGAAGCCGCAGCGCATCATCGTCAACATCGACCTGTCGGTGCAGGAGGGTTCGGGCGACGATGATATTGGCCATGTGGTGAGCTACGAGATCGTCGTGAAGAAGGCCGAGGCGATCATCGCCGAGGGCCACATCAACCTGGTCGAAACCCTGTGCGAGCGCATCGCCGAGTCGTGCCTCACCGACAAGCGGGTGATGGCGGCAAGGGTGCAGGGTTGAGAAGCCCGACATCATTCCGAACGCCCGCAGTGTCGGCGTGGAGATCGAACGGGCGCGGTGATTTCTTCGCACCCGGCTTATGGCGTGGGGCGTCAGGCGGCGCCTGTCGGCTTCCAGATTGTTTCATCCTCGCGGGTTTCAAGGCGATGGCCGGTTTCCAGCATTACCTCCTGACCAGCACAGCAGGATGAGAGTTCGCGCGCTGCCATCAGTTGTTCGATCGGAAAAATCACCTGGCCGATATCGCGGCGGTCCTTCCTGCGAGGCATCGTGATCATGGGCAGCTCCTTTCTTGGGAGCGCCCATTCTAACATAACTCACGCTCGAAATTAAGATGCAGTTTTGGGCGATCCTTGCTCACGCTCCCGCTGGGTTCGGCGCCCGCCAGGCGCGTTCGAAGGGGAGGCGCCAGGCGCTGGGGGCGATCAGCTGGTGGATCGATTTCGGGCCCCAGGAGTCGGCGGGATAGAGCCTGACCGGTGGCGGTGCGGCGAGCAGGGGCTTCGAGACTTCCCACAGGCGCTCGATGCCTTCGGCGGTGTTGAACAGCGTGTGGTCGCCACGCATGGCGTCAAGGATCAGGCGCTCATAGGCTTCGAGCACTTCGCCGGCGAGGCCGGTGTCGTGCATGTTGAATTGCAGGCTCTGCTTGTCGAGGCGCATGCCGGGGCCCGGCCGTTTGCCATAGAACGACAGCGACACCTTCGAAGCGTCGGCGAGATCGAAGGTGAGGTGATCGGGACCCTGGGCGCCGACGCCGGAATTTCCCGGGAACATGCTCTTGGGCGGCTCGCGAAAGGCAATCGAGATGATGCGCTGGCCCTCGGCCATGCGTTTTCCGGTGCGCAGGAAAAACGGCACGCCGGCCCAGCGCCAGTTGTCGATCGTGCATTTGAGGGCGATCATCGTCTCGGTATCGGATTCGGGATCGACACCTTCCTCGTCGCGATAGCCAGCATATTGGCCGCGCACCACATCGGCGGGGTTGATCGGCGCCAGGCAGCGGAACACCTTGTTCTTTTCCTCGCTGATCGGCCCCGGCAACAGTGCGGTCGGCGGCTCCATCGCCATGAAGGCGAGGATCTGGAACAGATGCGTCACCACCATGTCGCGATAGGCGCCGGTCGCTTCATAGAAGCCCGAGCGCTTGCCCACCCCCAGCGTCTCGGGCACGTCGATCTGCACGTGGTCGATGAAGTTGCGGTTCCAGATGGGCTCGAACAGGCCGTTGGCGAAACGGAAGGCCAGAATGTTCTGGGCCGGTTCCTTGCCGAGGAAATGGTCGATGCGGAAAATCTGGTTCTCGGCGAACACCTCATGCAGCCTTGCATTGAGCGAGACGGCACTGGCGAGATCGGTGCCGAACGGCTTTTCCATGATGATGCGGGAATTCACCACCAGTTCGGCTTCAGCGAGGAGTTTCACCACCGAAAGTGCGGCGGCCGGCGGCACGCTGAGATAGTGCAGCCTGCGGCTGTCGCCGCCCAAGGCGGCTTCGGCCTTTTCGGCGGCGGCTTTCAGCGCCGCAGCGCCCGCCCCTTGCGGCACATAGTCGAGCGACTGGGCAAAGGCGTCCCAATCGGCCTCGACGATCTTGCGCGGGTAAAACTGCTCGACGGCGCGCCGGGCAATGGCCCGGAATTCGTCGACGCCGATTGAATCGAGCGACACACCGATGATCCGCCAGTCGGGAATGAAGCCGGTTGATGTCAGGTGAAACAGGCCGGGCAGCAGCTTCCTCTGCGAAAGGTCGCCGGTGGCGCCGACCAGCACCACGAGCTGAGGATTTTTCGGCCCGACTTCCGGTTTGAGTTTCGCCATTTATCCCCCTGTCGCCCCGGACGTTACGATAGCGGCCCGCCGGGTGGAAGTGGCAAGTCATGCGCCTCCTGCCGTTTGCCGGGCTTGCCCTGGCATATTACATAGGCGCCATGACCAACTCACCCCTCATCCCCGGCGCCGATGTCATCCGGGATTTTGTGTCGAGACTTCCGGGGAAGCCCGGGGTCTATCGCATGTTCGATGGCAAGGGCGATTGTATCTATGTCGGCAAGGCGCGGAACCTGAAGAACCGGGTTTCGAACTATACGCGGATGGGGGGCCACACCAACCGCATCGCCACGATGATCTCGCTCACCGTCAACATGGAGTTCGTGACGACGGTGACCGAGGCCGAGGCGCTGCTGCTCGAAGCCAATCTCATCAAGAAACTGAAGCCGCGCTACAATGTGATCCTCAGGGACGACAAGTCGTTCCCCTATATCCTGATCGCCAAGGATCACGCCGTTGCCCAACTCGCCAAGCACCGGGGTGCCCGCAATCGCAAGGGCAGCTACTTCGGGCCCTTTGCATCGGCCGGTGCGGTCAACCGCTCAATTAACACGTTACAGAAGGCTTTTCTTCTAAGGTCTTGTACTGACAGTACTTATGAGAACCGCACGCGGCCCTGCCTGCTGTACCAGATCAAGCGTTGTGCGGCCCCTTGCGTGAACTACATCGAGCCTGCGGCCTATGATGAACTGGTGGCCGAAGCCGAAGCCTTTCTCAATGGCAAGAGCCAGGTGGTGAAGGCCGAACTTGCCAAACACATGGAGGACGCCGCCGAGAAACTCGACTTCGAACAGGCGGCGCGCATCCGCGACCGCATTCAGGCCATGAGCTTCGTGACCGCCCAGCAGGGCATCAACCCGCAGACGGTCAACGAGGCCGATGTCTTCGGCCTCGCCCAGGAGGGTGGCCACACCTGCATTCAGGTGTTCTTCTTCCGCTCAGGCCAGAACTGGGGCACCAGGGCCTATTTCCCGCGCGCCGACAAGAGCTTCGACCCGGCCGAGATTCTCAGCCAGTTCCTCGCCCAGTTCTATGACGACAAGCCGATTCCCCGGCTGGTGCTGCTGTCCCATGAGGTGGAAGAGCGCGAGTTACTCGAAGAAGCCTTCACCGCCCATGCCGGGGCCAAAGTCGAGGTCGCCATTCCCCAGCGCGGCGAGAAAAAGCTGCTGGTCGAGCATGCCGTCACCAATGCGCGGGAGGCGATGGGCCGGAAACTGGCCGAAAGCTCGTCCCAGGCCAGGCTTCTGGAGGGGGTGGCCAAGGTTTTTGGCCTCGAAGCACCGCCCCGTCGCATTGAAATTTATGACAATTCCCACATCCAGGGAACCAATTCGGTGGGGGCGATGGTGGTGGCGGGGCCTGAAGGATTCATTAAATCGCAATACAGGAAGTTTAACATTCGTTCACCGGATGCGGCTCAGGATGACTTCGGCATGATGCGCGAGGTGCTCACACGGCGCTTTTCCAGGCTTCTGAAGGAGCAGGGCGAAGCTGTGACCGAAGCCTCCAATGAGGATGCCAACTGGCCTGACCTGGTGCTGATCGACGGCGGCCAGGGCCAGCTTTCCGCTGCCAAGGCGGTTTTCGACGAATTGGGTCTCGCCGATATGGCGGTCGCCGGTGTCGCCAAGGGGCCGGACCGCGATGCGGGACGCGAGCACTTCTATGTCATGGGCAAGCCTTCCTTCATGCTCGAGGGCCGCGATCCAGTTCTCTACTACATTCAGCGTCTGCGCGATGAAGCCCATCGCTTCGCCATCGGTACCCACCGGGCCAAGCGCGCCAAGGCCATCGGCCTCAATCCGCTGGACGAGATTGCCGGGATTGGTCCGGCCCGCAAGAAGGCGCTGCTCCGCGCCTTCGGTTCGGCCAAGGCCGTATCAGGGGCCAGTGCTACAGACCTGGCAAACATAGAAGGCGTGAGCTCCACGCTGGCGCAGGCTATTTACGACCACTTCCATGAGGGTGCACAATGACCGATGCGATGGCCAATGCGGGAACCAGGAAAGTGATCAACTATTCGAAGGTCTGGAACCTTCCAAACATCCTCACCTACGGGCGCATCGCCGCGGTGCCGATCGTGGCGGGGCTGCTCATGTGGGGCAGCACCAATGCCCGCTGGTGGGCGCTCGGCATCTATATCGTCGCGGCGATCACCGATTTCTTCGATGGTTATCTTGCCCGCAAGTGGCAGCAACAATCGTCGCTCGGCCGCATGCTCGATCCCATTGCCGACAAGGTGCTGGTCGCCGTCGTGCTGCTGGTTCTCTCGGCCGATGGCATCTTGTTTGGCGGCCATATCTGGGCGGCCATCATCATCCTGTCGCGCGAGGTGCTGGTGTCGGGACTTCGCGAATATCTGGGCGAGCTTCAGGTGTCGGTTCCGGTCACCAAGATCGCCAAGTGGAAAACCACCGTGCAACTTGTGGCCATCGGCTTTCTCATTGCGGGGCCGGCGGGCGACAGCATCGTGCCCTATGTCACCGAGGGCGGCATCGGGCTCCTGTGGATCGCCGCAGCGCTGACGCTCTATAGCGGCTACGACTATTTCCGCGCCGGTATCCGCCACGTGGTAGATTAGGCAGCAGCAGGTTTTAGTCGTCATCCCGGCGCAAGCCGGGACCCAGACTTTCCGCGTAAAGGCTGCTAGATCATTCGCGTTGCAAGCCTGGGTCCCGGCTTGCGCCGGGATGACGGTGAAGGAAACAATAATTGTGCATATGAAAATTCTATACTTCGCGCGCATTCGCCAAATCATTGGGCGCGGGTCCGACGAACTTGAAATTCCGGCGAATACCAGAACCGTCAGTGAACTGATTGATTTCCTTGCGGCGCGGGACGCGAGCTGCGCCGCCGCTTTCGCCGACCGGCGTACTCTCAAGGCCGCCGTCAATCAAACCCATGTGGCGCTCGATGCCTCGATTGAAGGGGCGCGGGAAGTGGCGTTCTTCCCGCCGGTTACCGGCGGATAGCTGCGAAACCTATCCGGCGGATGCGTATTTCGCCAATGCCGCCCGTCCCGCCTCGGCGAGGTCATAGACGCCGCGATCCAGTTTCTCGAACCAGCCATAAACGTTGCTTCGAAAGATCGTGGCGGCGCGATCAACCCTGGTTGCCGCCTTCACATCGCGAATGCGCGCCGGGCCATTGGCCGAAAGATGAGTGGCGCATTTGATGGCATCCTGGCGGTAGGCGGTCATCAGGGGCTTCCTGGTTGTGCCGCCGATGTTCGGGTCACCGCTTCTTGCGTTGAATTCCTTCAAAAGCCGGCCGCGCTTCTTCACATTGGGGCGTGGCTGATAGGGCACCGGGTCGGCCAGCACTTCGAGGCTGCCCGACGAAGAGATGACGATCACCCCAATGCCGAGACGGCGGCAGAGTTTCAGGGCATCGGCGGCAACACCACGCTTCGGGCGGGCAATGGCGACATAGACATGGCCGGTCACCGTCAACCGGTCCACGGCCTGATAGAGCAGGGCGAGAGACAGAGACTGTTTCAATTCGACGATCACCGGCAGCTCGTCGCCACGCAGGCCCATCACATCGCATGACAGGATTTCGGATTTCACCACATAGCCCTGCGCCACGAGATGGCGCTTCACGGGCAAATAGAGGTCAGTTTCAGCCATGCCAAAGGATAATGCGATTCGCCGGCTCATAGGGCGGCATCCATTTGACGCAGTTTCGCCACTTGCCAGCGCGCGTCCATACCGCCTGGCGGCATACCGATTGTCATTGTGCTGGCTGTGAAAATGAACAAACGCTGACAGCCGGCACACATTTTCAGCCATCCCTCGGCCATTGCGCGGTCACATTTTTTTGCGAAAGTTTTTTTGTCGCTGGCGATGTTGTCGCAAGCGATGTGCGCAAGGAGAAATGCGCATTGGCGAGGGGGGACGGCAATGAATAGAATTATCGGACTGTTCGAGCAGCGGCAATTGGCTGGAGCGACAGTTGCCGGGCGACGCAAATCAAAACATGAAATCAGGAGTTCACACATGAATCGTACAATCGCATCCACCGGCTTATCACTGGCCTGCCTGCTGATGCTGGGTGGAACGGCTTTGGCTGCCGGCAACGGCCAGGCGCCCGCGCCACGTGCCGAAGCCCGCGCCACCACCAGCGGCACCTGTTCCGAAATGACCCAGGTGAGCTACAAAGCCGACAACGACGTCAGCACATCGACAGCATCTGGAGTATTTGTCGATGTATCGGGCGCGCGCGTGAATTTCACCCAGGGTGGAGAGGGCAATGGCTGCGCCATTGTTACGTTCAGTTCCGAGAGCTATGCCGAGTTTGATCGTCTGCTTCTGGTGCGGGCCCAGATGGACGGCTCAAAGATCGCAGCGCCGGGTGCTATTCAGTTCAGTGGCGATGACGACGAGGACGAGGATGGCCGCTGGTCGCGCTCGCATTCCTTCACGTTCATCTTCCCGTCAGTGTCGCCGGGGGAACATACGATCGCCGTGCAGTTCCGTTCGCAGAATTTTGAACGGCGTGTTTATCTCGGCAAACACACAACTGTCGTGCAGCATCGCTAACGGCCTGCGGAAAAAGGAGGCGGCAACATGAATCGTTTCACACTTTCGGTGGCTGGGGCAGGCCTGACAGTCCTGATGCTGGCTGCCGGTCCAGCTCTCGCTGGTAATGGCCAGGGCAACCAATCCGGCGCCAACTGCCCGCCTGGCCGGCCAAATTGCACCCAAAGTTGCAAGCCGGGAAGGCCCGGTTGCCAGCTTCCGGCCGGCTATTACGCCTACCATCCACATCATCCGTACAATGACAACTACGCCGAAAATCATGGCGGGCAATTCAATGCCTATCCCGTCAGGCCATCAAACCGCATGAGTTGCGGCTCAGCCCAGGACGTTCTCGAAGACAACGGCTACCGCAACATATCGGTCAAGGACTGCTATGGCCGGCGCTACAATTTCACGGCAAACAAGAATGGCCGGACGTTCTGGATCTCGTTCAACGCCATTACCGGCAGTTTCAAGCGCGGAAGGAACTGAAGCTCACGCCGCTCTCGCAACGCCGCGCACCGTGTTGGAGTAGGCGTCCATCAGGGTGCGCGAGATGTTGCCGGGCCTGAACGTGTAGGGGCCGATTTCGGCGACCGGTGTCACTTCGGCGGCGGAGCCGACGATGAAGCACTCGTTGAAGGTCTTGAGTTCCTCCGGCATGATGCGGCGCTCGATCACTTCGAGGCCCTGCTGCTTGGCGAGTTCGATGGTGGTTTGGCGTGTCAGGCCATTGAGGAAGCAGTCGGCGATCGGCGTGTGCAGTGCGCCGTCCCTCGTGAAGAAGATATTGGCGCCGGTGCATTCGGCGACGCGGCCCTGCCAGTCCAGCATCATGGCGTCGGCATAGCCCTTCTTCTCGGCCTTGTGCTTGGAGATGGTGCAGATCATGTACAGCCCCGCCGCCTTGGCGTGGACGGGCGCGCACATCGGGTCGGGCCTGCGATAGTCGGCGATGTCGAGCTTGATGCCCTTCATCTTGGTTTCGGGATCGAACATCGAAGGCCAGGCCCAGGTGGCGATGGCCACGTGAATCGTGTTGTGCTGGGCGGAAACCGCCATCATTTCCGAGCCGCGCCAGGCAACGGGGCGGACATACTGGTCGCCGCCGCCATTGAGGGCCACCACCTGGTCTTTGGCGGCGTTCAATTCGGCGACGGAATAGGGGATTTCGAAATCCATCAGCTCGGCGGATTTGCGAAAGCGCACTGAATGTTCGGTGGTTTTGAAAATCTGGCCGCCATAGGCGCGTTCGCCTTCGAACACGCAGGAGCCATAGTGCAGGCCATGGGTCAGGACATGCACTTTCGCATCTTTCCACGGCACGATTTCGCCGTTGAACCAGATCGCGCCGTCGCGCTGGTCGAAAGGAATGATGGTCATGGCACTGCTCCCATTTTCCGCTTATATGCGGCACAATAACGGCCTGCCGGACGTTTCGCGCAACATCGTTTCGTTTGGATGGGATTCAGAGTAACAGAATGGAAAAATATGTCAATATGGCTGACATAATTTCTGCCGGAGAGGTCAGCGACGACGAGATCGTCGCACTGATCGAACTCCTGTTTTTCGCTTATCGCGATTTCGTGTCCGATCCCGACGAGGTGCTGAGCGGCCTTGATTTCGGCCGGGCGCACCATCGCGTGGTGCATTTCGTCGGCCGCGAACCGGGCATGACGGTGGCCCAGCTTCTCGATATTCTGAAGATCACCAAGCAAAGCCTCGGCCGGGTGCTGAAAGAGCTTATCGACAAGGGCTATGTGTTCCAGAAGGAAGGCGAGAACGACCGGCGCCAGCGCCTGCTCTATCTCACGGGCAAGGGCGAGGAGCTGCGCCAGCAACTCATGGCGCCGCAGAAAGCCCGTATCCGCCGGGCGCTGGCCAGCGCTGGCGGCGATGCCGGACACAATTATCGCAAGGTTCTGTTCCATCTGGTGAGCCCGGAAAACCGCGAAGCGGTTCGTGATTTCATCGAGAAGGCCACGGTGGTGGGCGAGGACAGGAGCTAGCGGGTGCCAGATGCACCGCATATTCTGGTGGTGGACGACGACCGGCGGCTGCGCCAGTTGCTGTCGACTTATCTTGCCGACAACGGATTCCGGGTCACCGCTGCGGCATCCGCCGCCGAAGCGCGCGGGCAGATGCAAGGTTTGGTGTTCGACCTTATTGTTCTCGACATCATGATGCCGGGTGAAACCGGTCTCGCACTTGACTGAGGCGTTGCGCGAGGCCAACAACAAGGTGGCGATACTCATGCTGTCGGCGCTGGCCGATACCGATGACCGTATCAATGGACTGACGGCGGGCAGCGACGACTATCTGTCGAAGCCCTTCGAACCGCGCGAGCTTCTGTTGCGCATCCAGAATTTGTTGCGGCGGGCGGCTCCGGTTTCCAAGACACCACTGGAGGTGCGGTTCGGCGACCTTCACATTCAACCGCGAGCGCGGCGAATTGCGCAAGGAGGGCGAACTGGTGCGCATCACCACGCGTGAGCGCGAGTTTCTGCGGCTCCTTGCCCAGCATGCCGGGCAGGCGGTGCCGCGCACTGACCTGGCGCAGCCCGGTGCTGAAGACAGTGCCCGCAGTGTCGACGTACAGATCAACCGCCTGCGCCAGAAGATCGAGGACGATCCGTCAAACCCCATCTATCTGCAAACCGTGCGCGGCGCCGGTTATGTGCTACATTTGAACTGAGCCATGGCCCGCAACACGCTCTATCACCATTTCAACCGTTTTCTCGAAGCGCATCTGCCGTCGGGGCTATACCAGCGGGCGCTGATCATTCTCGTGGCGCCGATCGTGCTGTTGCAGACGATCATGACCGGGGTAATCCTCGACCGCCATTGGGACAGCGTCACCCGGGTGCTGGCGCGGCAGATTTCGCGCGAGATCGGGCTGATCACCGACTTGTACGAAAAGTCGGAAAAAACGCCGCAGGCACTCAAAGCCCTGGAGGAAATGACCAACAAACGGTTCAAGCTGGGCTTGCGCATCCAGAAGCGCAACGAGTTGCCGCCGCCGGTCGCGCCACCGCTGTTCTCTATCGTCGACAGCAAACTCAGCCGCTTTCTCGAGTCGGAAACCGGTAAGCCGTTCTGGATCGATACCGTCAGCAATCCCGGCACCATCGTCATCCGCGTCGAAGTGGAAAAGGGCGTCGTGTTCCGGGTCCGGCTTGACGAGGCTCGCGCCTATGCAGTGAACACCGACGCGTTGATTTTCTGGATGGTGTTTTCTTCGGTCGTACTGGCCGGCATCGCCATCCTGTTTCTGCGCAAGCAGATCAATCCGATTGTCGATCTGGCCCACGCCGCGCAGAGTTTTGGCACGGGGCGCGATACCGGCGATTTCAGCCCGCGCGGCGCGACCGAAGTAAAGCAGGCCGGTCAGGCGTTCCTCGACATGAAGGAGCGCATCGCCACGCCATGTCGAACAGCGCACCACTATGCTGGCTGGCGTCAGTCACGATCTCCGCACCATCCTCACCCGCTTCAAGCTGGAACTGGCATTTCTCGGCGATGGCCCGAAGGTAAAGCCCTTGAAGGAAGACGTCGACGAGATGCAGCGCATGCTCGAGGCCTATCTCGCCTTCGTGCGCGGCGATGGTGGCGAGGCGGCGGAGGAAACCAGCCTCGACAGCATCATCCGAGCCGCCGCCCAAACCGCCCACAGTGCCGAAAGCAAAGTCGAAGTGGCGGTCGAGCGTGGGGCTCATGGCGCGCGTCAAGCCCAATGCCTTCCGCAGACTACTGGTCAACATCATCAGCAATGCCGTGCGCTATGCGAAAAATGTGTCGGTAAAGGCGGCCATTGCCGGGCCGACGCTGACGGTTACCATCGATGACGATGGCCCCGGCATTCCGGCGAACCAGCGCGCCGATGCCTTCCGGCCCTTCGTGCGCCTCGACAACGCCCGCAATCTTGACTACTCGGGCACTGGGCTCGGGTTGGCGATTGCGCTCGACATCGCCAGGGCCCATGGTGGCGATCTGCAACTCGACGATAGCCCACTTGGCGGGCTTCGCGCAGTGGTGCACATACCGGTGTGATGATGAACGATTTCCGCATGGATCCCTTGTGGCTCAAGTTGAACTTTCTCAACATGGGATCGCAGGCGGCAAGCAATCCCTTCCTGAACATGCTTGGCCAACAGTATGGTTGGCCCATGCCGATGGCCAATCAGGTCATGGAGGAATATCGCAAGTTCCTGTTTCTGGCGATGCGAGCGGGCCATCCGGTGACGCCACCCAGTATTATCGAGCAAGCGTGGAACCTGCATGTTCAATCGGCGCAGGATTACTGGGAGAAACTTGGCTCGTTGATCAACGAGCGCCCGGTTTCGGAAGGAATTGGCGCCACGGCGGCCAGCACCATGGCCGAACAGTATCAGCAAACACTCGCGTCCTACACCCGCATCTTTGGCATGGAGCCGCCGGAAAACATCTGGGCCAAGCAAGCACCCCAGGCCGATCCCTTCAAGCCCTTCACCGACTTCTGGAAGAAGATGATGGGCCTCGATCGCAGCGGCTATTGAGCTTCACCACAAGGTTTTGGCAGCGCGGATCGGCCACTCGGCGTCGTACGCATTGGCATTGATCTCGCCTTTGGTGAGATCTTCCAGCACCTTTCCGGGCGTCGGCAGGTTGTCCGCAGTACCATGAGAACCCGCACTCCACAGGTTTGACCGCACGATGGCGCGGGCGCACTGGAAGTAGCATGAGGTGATTGTGATAATGATGGCAGTGCGGGGCGCCTTGCCTGCGACCGCGAAACTTTCGAGCAAGTCCAGGCCGGCGGATATCACGGCGGTACCGTTCACACGGAAGGTCGTACCCGAGCCCGGATTGAGGAACAGCAGCGCAATACGCGGGTCACGCACAATGTTTCGAAGACTGTCGATGCGGTTGTTGCCGCGCCGGTCAGGCATGATCAGCGTCTTGTCGTCAGCAATACGCACGAACCCCGGCTGGTCGCCACGCGGGCTGCAGTCGAGCCCCTCAGGGCCAACGGTTGCCAGAACGGCAAATGGTGAGGCCTCGACATGCTTGCGATAGTCGGGGGTCAGCCAGCCGACTTCCTTCGCGGTCGAGGCCAGGCTCGGTGGCGTGTTGTAGATCTGTTCAAGTGCGGCAATCGTTTTGATGTCAGCCATTTCAGAACAGCCTGCCGCCATTGGGCACGGCGCGTTCCACCGCCACCAGCACCACATTGCCTTCGCCATCGGGGAAGCCCAATGTCAGCACTTCCGACATGAAGGGGCCGATCTGGCGCGGCGGGAAATTAACGACAGCCGCCACCTGGCGGCCGATCAGGGTTTCCGGCGTGTAGTATTTGGTCAGCTGGGCCGATGATTTCTTTACGCCGATGTCTGGTCCAAAATCGATCTTGAGCTTGAAGGCGGGTTTTCGCGCCTCGGGAAAGGGATCGACCCCCACGATGGTGCCTATGCGGATATCGACTTTCATGAAGTCGTCGAAGCTGATGGTCATTGCCTAACTCGCCAGTTCCCTTGACCGCTTTTCGGCTGCGGCGATGGCTTTTTCGAACAGCGGTCCCATGCCGTCGCCGGCCATCAGCACCTGAAGTGCGGCGTAGGTTGTGCCCTTGGGCGAGGTGACGTTCTGGCGCAGGGTCGCAGCGTCGGTTCCGGTGACCCGCATCAATTCGCCGGAGCCCGACACCGTGGCGCGGGCCAGCTGCATGGCGAGCGCGGCGGGAAGTCCCACCTTCTCGCCTGCCGCCGCCAGGCATTCGGTGAGGTAGAACACATAAGCAGGCCCCGAGCCGGAAACGGCGGTCACCGCGTCGATCAGCTCTTCGCGCTCCACTGTCACCACTTCGCCGACGGCGGATAGCAGGGTATCTGCAAGCGTCATCTGGTCTGCCGACACATTGGCGTTCTTCGCCATCGCCGTGATACCGCGGCCGACGGCGGCGGGAGTATTGGGAATGGTGCGGATCACCGCCGCGTGCTTGCCGAAATGGCGCTCGAAACTGGCAATGGTTTTGCCCGCCGCAACCGACAGAATGAGCGGGTTGGAAACGCCCATGGACGTCACTCCCGGCAGCACATCTTCCATCACCTGCGGTTTCACGGCGATGACGATGACTTCGGCATCGGTCACGGTGTTGACATCGGGATTGAGGCGAATGCCATGGCGTTCCAGAAACGACTTCATCTCCGGCGGGGGGGCGGGATCGAAGGCCACGATCTTCTTCGGGTCAGCGCCGCCCTTCAGCCAGCCTTCGAGCATGGCGCCGCCCATCTTGCCGGCCCCCACCAGAACCAGGGTGCCCTTCATTGCTACCATTCATGCCTCTCCCACCGTTTCGAACAGGCTGGACTCCAACGCCTCCTCGGCGCTGCGCCCGGCCCATACGACGAATTGAACGGCGGGAAAATAGCGCTGGCAGGTCTCGACCGCCAGCCCGATCAGTGCCTCGCACTGGGCGTCGTTGGCTTCCGCACCGCCGGTCAGCAGCAGGCTGTTGCGATGGACAATCGAGCCATCGCCCTGCCACAGGTCGAAATGACCGTGCATCAGTTGTTCGTTGATCTGCGACATCAGGCGGGCCGCTTCATCGCGCCTGGCCGGCGGCACCTTGGCGTCGAAGGTCACGGCGACATGCAGGGTTTCCATGTCGGCGCGCCAGTTCATCGCTACATGCAGATCACTCCACGAGCCTTCGAGGACCATTGTCACTTCGGTCTGGGTGGTGCGATCAAAAGTCCAGCGCCGGGCCTCGGCGACGCGTTCAACACGGTCGAGCGGATTGGCCTGGGATGGTTCATGGGCGTGCAGCATCGGCATGGCGCGGAAACTGCCTATGCGATTGAGTCGTCACAAGGAAGAAGCAAGCACGCAAGTGATTCCTCCACAGCTATTGGACGAGCCGGACGCATCGTGGCGTCGCATGATGGCATCGCCGGGCAAGTGGGCTCGCCGCTCGAACGCCATGACCGGCCGGCCAATCTGTTCGTCGCGGGCTTTATCGGGTCTTCTGCGATGAACTTGTTCAAGGGACGATGCGTGGCGGCAATTGGCCACGCCATCGCATTGAATTCTTGGAGCACTGCCTCACGGCGATTGCCGGTTGGAAAGCCCCGGAATGGTGGCGGCCCATGCGTTGCCATCATGTTGACAACGCGGGAAAACCCGATAGTCTCAAATGTCATACAAGTAGACGTTGCTACTTTGCCACCTCTGAAAAGCGAAAGAGGCCTTGATGAGCATGCCGGCACTGCGAAGGGAGAATTCTCTTCATCCTTGCGGAGTAGCCGCAGGGCGAGTGTGGCTGGTGGCTGGTCCGCAGAGGCAGAGCGACATTGCACCCATTCGGAAGGTTACATGAGGTCCGGACTCTACATCTCGCCGGACCGATTGGCGCATGCAAGGCCGCAACGGCCAAGCCTGCAAGTCTTGACGAAAAACAATGAGATGTATGGGAGGAAAGACATATGCAGATGTTACTCAAAGGAGTGCTTGCCGGCGCCGTCGCGCTGACAGCAATGACAGCCGTTGCACGGGCTGCCGGACCAGAGGTGGTTGCTGGCCCAGCCAGCGTTTCGCCCGAGTGTTTCACGCCGTTTACGGCCGATACCAAGTTCCTGAAGTATCCGAAGAAGGAAGGCCCTTACCGCATCGCGCTGGCCAACGGCTTCGTCGGCAATACCTGGCGCATCCAGATGATCAAGACCATCAAGGCCTATTCCGAGCAGGCCGACGTGGCGCCCGACATCAAGGAACTGAAGGTCGTCTCGACCGGCACCGACGTGGCCGCCCAGATCGCCGCCATCGATAACTTCATCAACTCGGGCTACGACGCCATCCTGACCATCGCCGTGAACCCGACGGCCTTCGCGCCGGTGATCAAGCGCGCCAACGAGGCCGGCGTGGTGCTGGTGCCGTTCGACAACGTGCTCGACACCGACAAGGTCATCCAGGTCAACGAGGACCAGCTGAAGATCGGCCAGATCTGGGGCAAGTGGATCGCCGACAAGGTGCCGAACGGCGGCAAGATCCTGGAAATCCGCGGCCTCGCGGGCAACTCGGTGGACCGTGACCGCCACGTTGGTTTCCGCGAAATCCTCGAACCCTCGGGCAAGTACGAGATCGTCGAAGTGGTCGGCAACTGGGACGACGGCACCGCACAGAAAGTCGCCGCCGATGCCATCGCCGTGCACAAGAAGTTCGACGGCATGATGGTGCAGGGCGGCTCGACTGGTGCCGTGCGCGCCTTCATGGATGCGGGCCATGCCTTCATCCCGGTGGCGGGCGAAGCGGAAAACGGATTCCGCAAGCTGTGCGCCGAGAATGGCGACAAGGGCTTGGTGTGTTCGTCGGCCGGCCAGTCGCCGGGCCTCGTCGCCATTGCCTTGAAGACGGCGATCACGGCGCTCAAGGGCGAGACGCTGCCGCAATACGTCTCGGTGCCGATCCCGCTGGTCGAACATCCGAACTTCAAGGCCGGCGAAAGCCACTATCCGGAGCTCGGCGACAACTTCTTCACGCCGAACGAGTTCCCGCCTTGCGGCGTGAACATCAAGGCGACGGAGATCATGGGCAAGTCCGAGGCGGATCAATAACGCGTTTGCGCAACGTATGAAGAGCGGGCGGCGGGCTAACACCCGCCGCCTCCCATCTTGATTGGCGGCGGCAGCATGACGGATCGCATACCACTTCTTGAACTGAAACAGGCTTCAAAGCGCTATGGCGGCATCGCCGCGCTGAGTGGTGTCGATTTCACCGCCTATGCTGGCGAAATTCACGCCGTGCTCGGCGAAAACGGCGCCGGCAAGTCGACGCTGATCAAGATCGCCTCGGGGGTAACTGACCCAACCGAAGGCGAAGTGCTGGTTGAAGGCCAGCGTGTCAATTTCCGCTCGCCGTCAGAAGCCATGGCGGCCGGCGTCGTCTGCGTTTTCCAGGAACTGTCCCTGATGCCAGACATGACGGTGGCCGACAACCTGTCGATCGCCGATCCGCCGAAGCGCGGCGGATTGATCGATGCCCGGGCCCAGCGCGCCCGCGCCGTCGAGCTTCTGAAGCGCGTCGGCTGCGAAGACGTGCATCCCCTTGAACTCGTGAAGAACCTGCCGCTGTCGCGCCGCCAGATGGTGGAAATCGCCAAGGCGCTGGCCAAGAAGCCGAAGCTGCTGATTCTCGACGAGGCGACCTCGGCGCTTACCGCCAAGGATGTCGAGCGCATCTACAAGATCGTCCGCGATTTGCGTGACCAGGGGGTCGGCGTTCTCTACGTCTCGCACCGCATGCACGAGATCGAGGCACTCGCCGATGTGGCCACGGTGTTCCGCAACGGCCGCAAGATCGAGACGTTCAGGAAAGGCGAGCGCTCGGTTAACGAAATCATCCAGATGATGATCGGCCGCGATGTGAGCCATCAGTATCCGGAAAAGCCGGCCTACCAAGGTTGCGGCAATGCCGCGCTTTCGGTATCCGGCCTCTCCTGGGGCCGCGAACTTTCCGACATTTCAGCTTCTCCGCCGGCAAGGGCGAGATCGTCGGCCTCGGCGGCCTTGATGGCCAGGGCCAGCGCGAATTGCTGCTGGCGCTGTTCGGCGTCATGCGCGGCGTTTCGGGAACGGTGACGGTCGATGGCGAGGCCATGCCGCTATCCGGCCCGCGCCGGGCCATGACGGCCAAGATACCCGTGGCGCTGATCCCCGAGGACCGCAAGGTCGAGGGCCTGATGCTGCCGATGAGCGTTCGCGACAATCTCTCGCTGGCCGTCGCTCAGCCAGTTCCGCAGCGGCCTCGGCGTCGACAGCGGCAAGGAAAGTGCTGCCGTCGACGATGTGATCGAGCGCATGCAGATCAAGGCGCCGGATGTCTCGGCGCCGGTGGCGACGCTTTCCGGCGGCAACCAGCAGAAAGTGGTGCTGGGCAAGTGGCTGATGACCGAGCCCGGCATCATCCTGCTCAACGATCCGACGCGCGGCATCGACGTCGGCACCAAGCAGGAACTCTATCGCCTGCTGCGCAAACTCGCGGCGGAGGGCAAGACCATCGTGTTCTATTCCACCGACTATGCCGAGCTGATCGGCTGCTGCGACCGGGTGCTGGTGCTTTATGACGGGCGCATCGTGCGCGAACTCGGCTGGCGCGGAATTGACCGAGCACAACATTCTCTCCAGCGCCCTCAACGTCAATCAAACCGCAAAGGTGCCCGCGTGAACGATTTTCGCTATCACCTTTCGCACAATGCCGGAACGCTGACGGCCATCGCCCTGTTCATCGTGATGTTCGGCATCTATATCGGCAATCATTCGGTGGGCCTGACGCCCGGCCGTTGCCACCACCGCCGCCAACAAGGCGGTGCTGCTGGCGCTGGTCGCCATGGCGCAAACCCTGCCGGTGCTGACCCGTGGTCTCGATCTTTCGGTGGGCATGGTCTTCGTGCTGGGCAATTGCATCGCCTCGGCCGTCGTGGTGGGCGGCATGGGGCAAGGGCTTGGCGGGCTGCGCTTTGGTGCTGCTTGCGGGATGTGCTGCCGGTTTCGTCAACGGCGCCATCGTGGTGTGGGGCAGGTTGCAGCCGATCATCACCACGCTGGCAACCGGCGCCATCTACTATGGCTTCGCCCTGTGGATCCGGCCCATTCCCGGCGGCGACGTGCAAACCGACATTGCCGACTTCGTGACCGGGCGACTGTTTGGAACGGTGCCCACCGCACTGGTGGTTTTGCTGGTGGTGGTTCTGGTCGTGTGGATTCCGTTCCGCAGTTCGGTGCTGGGCCGTGCCGCCTATGCCACGGGTTCCAATGAACACGCCGCCTACATGTCCGGCGTGCCGGTCGATCGATCGAAACTCCTGGCTTACACGCTGGCCGGCATGCTGGCGTCGCTCGGTGGACTGCTCCTGACCTTCAACACCTATTCCGGCGAAGCCTCCGCCGCCATCGGCGGCACCTACACGCTGAATTCCATCGCCGCCGTGGTGGTGGGTGGAACGTCGCTGTTCGGCGGCTGGGGCTCGGCCATCGGTTCGATCTTCGGCGCCTTCGTGTTGCGCACCATCGAAGATCTGCTGTTCGTGTTCGACCTGCCGCCACTGTGGCAGCCGCTGTTCCAGGGCGTGGTGCTGCTGGTGGCGGTCAGCCTCGGGGCCATTCGCGTCTTCCGCATCCGCAACCGTCTGGAACTCTTCACATGACGGCGCTCGCCCAGAAAATCGGCCTCGACGTTCCGGTCGCCATTGCCTTCGGCTGCATCGTTCTCATGCTGATGGGGGGAGCGCTTTATTCGCCGGAGTTCCTGTCGCCGGAATATCTGATGCAGCAGCTGCAGGTCGGCGCGTTCCTCGGCATCATCGCGTCGGGCGCCATGATGGTGATCCTGCTCGGCCACATCGACCTGTCGGTGCCATGGACGGTGACGCTCGGCGCCATGATGGCGACGGCACTGGGCGGCTGGTATGGCGAGGCCGGCGTGGCGCTGGCCATTCCCTTTGGTGTCTTGTGCGGCGCGATTGTCGGCGTGATCAATGGCTTGGGCGTCGCCTATCTTCGCCTGCCGTCGATGATCTTCACGCTCGGCGTGAACGCCGTGTGCCAGGGCCTGATGGTTCTGCATACCGGCGGCTTCGCGCCGCAGGATCACGCCACCGATGCCATGCATTTTCTGGCGGTGAAACGCACGATCTTCGGCATTCCCAACGCGCTGTTCATGTGGCTGGCAGTTGGGTTGCTTGTCGTTTACATCCTGAAGCGCACCGCCTTCGGGCGCTCGGTCTATGCCATCGGCAATCGCGAGTCGGTGGCTTATCTCTCGGGCATCAACACCAACGCCATCCTGATCGGCTGTTTTGCTTTCTGCGGCGCCTGTGCGGCGTTTGCCGGCGTGCTGCTGGCGGGCTATTCCACCAAAGCCTATCAGGCGATGGGCGATGCCTATCTGCTGCCGGCCATTGCCGCGGTGGTGCTGGGCGGCACCAACATTCTGGGCGGGCGCGGCAACTATCTCGGCACCGTGGCGGGCGTCATTCTGATCACGCTGCTGCAATCCATCCTGTCGGTCATGCAGATGCCGGAGGCCGGCCGCCAGATCATCTATGGTACGGTGATCGTCGCCATGTTGCTGCTCTATGGCCGGGGAGCGAAAACGCGAAGCTAGGGAGGTTGCCATGGGTGCAACGCTGATTGCCAATGTTTCGGTGTGGGACGGCGACAATGACCAGGCATACGCCGGCGAAGTGCTGATCGAAGGCAACCGCATCCGCGCCGTGGCCAAAGGCAAGAACCAGATCGCCCGCGAACGCGCTGCCGAGGTGATCGACGGCAACGGCATGTTCCTGATGCCCGGCATGGTGGAGGGCCACTGCCACCCGAGTTTCGTGGGCATTTCCACCAATGCCGAGCTTGGACGCATCGCACCGGAAGAGCACACGCTGCGCACCGCCGGGAACGTCAAGCTGCTGCTCGACATTGGCTTCACTTCGATCTTCGAAGCGGCCTCCGCCAAACCGATGATCGGCGTCGCCATCCGCAATGCCATCAACTCCGGCCTCATTCCGGGCCCCCGCATGCGCGCCGCCAGCCCGGAAGTGACCGCGACGGCGGGCCTTGGCGACGAGCGCCGCCGCCACATTCACGAGGAAAGCTTCGGCCTCGTCGCCGATGGCCCCATCGAAATGCGCAAAGTGGCCCGCGAATGCGTGCGCGACGGCGTCGACAACATGAAGATCAATATTTCCGGCGACGAATTCGTCAGCCACGCCCGCGCCGAGACGACAACGCTTTTCGACGATGAACTTGCCGCCTTCATGGAAGTCTCCCACGGTTTCGGCAAGCTGGTGGCGGCCCATGCGCGCTCATCGGCCAGCGTGAAGATGGCGGTGCGCCACAAGGTCGACTGCATCTACCACTGCGACTTTGCCGACGAGGAAGCGCTCGACATGCTGGAAAGCGTGAAGACACATCCTTCGTCGGCCCGGCCTTCGGCCTCGTTCACAACTGCACCCAGGAAGGTGAGCGCTATGGCATGAGCCGCGAGGTGGCCGAAGCCATGCACCTTTTCCGCAAGTTCGACGTCGACTTGCGAAACCTATCACAGGATCAGGAAACGCGGCATTCGCGTCGTGGTGGGTGGCGACTACGGATTTTCCATTACCCCCATGGGCCAGAACGCCCGCGACATCGGGCACTTTGTGAAATTTTTCGGCTATTCACCAGCCGAAGCGCTGCGCTGCGCCACCAAGGTGGGCGCGGCCCTGATGGGCCACGAGGGCGAACTTGGCGTCATCAAGGAAGGCGCTCTTGCCGATCTTCTGCTGGTCGATGGCAATCCGTTGCAAGGACCAGTCGGTTCTGGTGGGGCCAGCCCGCATGGCGATGGTGATGAAGGATGGCGTGATGTGGAAGGACCCGCGAAACTATCTCGCGGCGAGAAAACAGGTGGCGGCCGAATGATCGATTTTCCCATTGTCGATACCCATGTGCATCTGCTTGATCAGAAGCGCTTCAAATATTCCTGGGCCAGCGGCGCCCCGAAGCTTGCCCGCGACTGGACGCCGGAAGACCTGACCGCCGTTGCGAAGCCGAATGTGATCGAGAGTTACGTCTTCGTCGAAGTCGATGTCGACATGCCGCAATATCTCGACGAAGCCGACTGGGTGCAGTCCATCGCCAATCGCGATCAACGCCTCAAGGGCTGCGTTGCCGCCCTGCCGCTGGAGCGCGGGCCTTGCCATCGAGCCGGAAATCGCCCGCATCGCCGGATTGCCAGTCATGCGCGGGGTGCGCCGCCTGATCCAGAACCAGCCGGACCCGGAGTTCGTGCTGAAGGCGGATTTTCTGGCGGCGCTCAAGCTTCTGCCGAAATACGATCTCGGCTTCGACATCTGCATTTTCCATCATCAACTGCCCAACACGCTGGAGATGGTGCGGCGCTGCCCGGATGTGTTCTTCGTCCTCGATCACATCGCCAAGCCCGGCATCAAGGCGGGGCTCATTGACCCCTGGCGGCAGCACATGCGCGAATTGGCGGCGCTGCCCAACGTGGTGTGCAAGTTGTCGGGCGTCACCACCGAAGCCGACCACGCCAACTGGACCCGCGAACAATTGCGTCCCTACATCGATCACGTGATCGAAAGCTTCGGCTTCGACCGCATCATGTATGGCGGCGACTGGCCGGTGTCGGAACTCGCCGGGAAATATACCGACTGGCTGGACGTGCTCGACTGGGCGACGAGGGCTGCACGCCGCAAGAAAAGCGCAAGCTGTTCCATGACAACGCCATTCGCTATTACCGGCTGTAAACGGCCATGAACGCCGAGCGGCTGCGGCGCGAAGGATACAGCGTGCATGCGTTGCGCGAACTGGCGAGACGCAAGCTGCCGCCGATGATCTTCGACATGGTGGACGGCGGTGCTGGCGATGAAGCGACGATGCGCCGCAATGTCGAAGCGCTGGCCGCCATCCAGTTCCTGCCGAAGGTTCTCGCCGGTGCTGCCACACGTTCGCAGTCGGTTGAACTCCTTGGTCACACGCTGGCATCGCCGGTCATCATCGGGCCAACTGGCCTCGCCGGACTGCTCTGGCCGCGCGCTGAAATCGAAGCGGCGCGAGCGGCGGCGCGGTTCGGCACCATCTATACGACCAGCCACGCCTCGACCTGCACCATGGAGGAGATTGCCGCCTCGACCGCTGGCCCCAAATGGATGCAGGTGTTCCTCTACAAGGATCGTGGCCTCACCGCCGATTTCGCATCGCGCGCCGCTGCGGCGGGTTATGCCGGGCTGGTGTTGACCGTCGACAATCAGGTGATGGCGGTGCGGGATCGCGATGCCCGGAACGGTCTGATGTTTCCGATGAAACTCCGGGCTCGCGGTCTTCTCGGTCTTCGCCTCGCGCCCCGGCTGGCTGCTGCGTATGCGCAGGGCACCCAATCCCACCTTCGTGAATTATGGTGCCCGCACCAGCATCGGCGCCCTCGGGCCGGTGATGGCGGAACAGCTTGATCCCGATATCGGCTGGCACGATGTCGAATGGCTGCGCAAGTTGTGGAAGGGGCCGCTGATCCTCAAGGGCCTGTTGCACCCGGATGAGGCGAAGCAGGCGGTTGCCATGGGTGTTGACGCTGTCGTGGTTTCAAACCATGGCGGGCGGCAGCTCGATGGTGCGGTTGCCTCGATCACCGCGCTTGGCGCCAGTGGTCGATGCTGTTGCCGGGCAAAATACCGGTCATCGTCGATGGCGGCTTCCGGCGCGGTGCGGATGTGGTGAAGGCGCTGGCGCTTGGGGCAAAGGCAGTGATCATCGGCAGGCCACAGCTGTGGGGCGTTGCCTGTGCCGGCGAAGAGGGCGTGTACTGGGTGCTCGATATTTTCAAGCGCGAGATTGATCGCGCCATGGCGCTCGGCGGCTGGGACGGCATCGGCAAGCTTGATCGCACAATACTGCGCGCCGGCGCTGCAACATTCAAATAAGGGGAAACACACAGTGGCAGACGCGTCCAACCGGGACCAGCCAAGTGACAAAGTTGGCCTCGGCATCCTCTTGCTGTCGCTCAGCGTCACGTTGTTCGGCCTGGTGGATGGGGTCAGCAAGTTTCTCGTTGATCATCTGTCCTTCGGCCAGATCTTGCTGGGCCGCTATGCATTTGCCGTCCCGGTGCTGTTGCTCGCCGCGCCGCCCGGCCAGTGGAAGTTGCTGCTTGCCACTGGCACACCCGGACAACAGATCTTTCGCGGGCTGATGCCGTTGTTCATCGGCGGGCTCATGGTTCTGGCGCTCATGTTCATGCCGCTGGCCGAGGCCACGGTCATCCTGTTCGCGGCACCCTTCATGGTGCTGGTGCTGTCGGGCTGGTTCCTGGGTGAAAAAGTAGCTGGCCCTATCTGGATCGCCGTGGCCGTTGGGTTTTTGGCGGTGCTGCTGGTGGCGCGGCCAGGCCTTGATGGCCTGTCGTGGTATGCCATCCTGCCCGCCGCTGCGGCATTCTTCTATGCCGTGCTGCAATTGATCAGCCGCAGTCTTGGATCAGCAGGTGAACGGCCGATTACCAGCGTGGCGTGGACTTTGCTGGTGGGTCTGGTGATCACATTGCCGCTTGCCATCTATGACTGGCGGCCGCTGACGCCTGTCGTGTGGGTTCTTCTGGTGATCCTCGGGCTGTGCATGGGTGGCGCGCAGCTGTTGCTGGCGAGGGCCTTCGCCATAGCGCCCGCCAATGTTCTCACACCCTTCACCTATGTGCAGATTCTCGCCGCCATAATATTCGGCGTGCTGGTGTTCGGCGATATTCCCGATGTGCCAACCAGCATCGGAATTGTGATGATCATCGGTGCCGGGCTTTATGTTTTCCGGCGGAGCGGCGGTTAAGCGATCATATCGACGGTCGCGGCGAAGTGTGGAATAGTCCGCACGCTTACAGACCAAGAGCGGAATCAATCGCCCATGACAATGATATTGCAACGCAACATTGCGCCTCCGCCAAGCCGCATCCTGCGGCCCGGCGTTCGCACGCTTGGTGAAGGCGTCGAACGTTACAAGGTGCCGGGGGCGGGATCGCTGGTTGTCGAGTTGAAGGCGGGGGATCGCATTGCCTTCACCGACATCGAAGGCGGGCAAGTTTGCGAGGTTTCCTTCTGCGATGGCAAGGGCCGCTTCGATCTTGCATCACTTGGCTTGAAGGCTGATGGCAAGGCCTCGGGACTCAAAGCGATGCTCGCCACAGGACGCGAGACCGCAACGCGTTCTCTTGCCGCCCTCCGCCGCCGCAACATCGATATGGCAAGTGCTCTGAGCTCCTCATTGTTTGGCGTCAGCAGCAAGCCCGGCAACCTCGCCGAATTCACGGCCAAATGGGATGGCCTTCTCATTGTTGCCGCACCGGGGCCAGACATGCGCCCAGACTTCGCAGGACACCGCGACCGATATCGAACTCCATATCTCCCGCGCCAATCCGCGCAACAAGGCGAAGGGCGATGATCTGCCGGAACCACTCGCCGATCCATTGCAGGACATGCGCGTGAAATCTGCCACGGCGCGGGCATTTACGGTGAAGGCTGGCGAGTACATCCAGATCATTGACGTCTCAGGCCGGCAGATGACCGATTTCCAGTGTTTCTCGGCACGGAAGCTCGACAAGGGAATCGAGAACGCTCTCGACGCCACCGTCACCCGCACGCTCACCGGCCGGGCGCTTCCCGTTCCCGGCCTTCCGTCCAAGGCTTTCGGCTTCGATTTCGAGCCGATGGTGGAAGTGATCCAGGATACGGTGGGCCGCCACGATGCCTTCGCCACTGCCTGTAATGCGCGGTATTATGACGACGTTGGCTATCCGGGGCACATCAACTGTTCCGACAATTTCAATTTCGCGCTTGATCCCTATGGCATTGCCAAGCGCAAGGGCTGGGAAGCGCTGAATTTCTTTTACAACACCCACATGAACGGCCATGACCTCATCGTTGCCGACGAAGCCTGGTCGAGGGCCGGGGACTATGTGCTGCTGAAAGCGCTCACCGATCTCGTCTGCGTGAGTTCAGCCTGCCCCGATGACATAGACCCAGGCAATGGCTGGGAACCGACCGACATTCACGTCCGTACCTATGCCGCCGAACAGAAATTCTCCAGAGCAGTGGCTTACCGCATGACACCCGATGCCGAACCGCAGATGACCCGCGAAACCGCCTTCCACCCGCGCTTTGCGGCACTCACCCGCAATCACGTGGAATACCGCGGCTACTGGCTGCCGCAGCGCTTCAACAATGATGGGCCAATTGAAGAATATTGGGCGGCCCGCGAAAAATGCGTGGTGCTCGATCTCTCGCCCTTGCGCAAGTTTGAGGTGACGGGCCCCGATGCCGAAGCGTTACTCCAGTACTGCGTAACGCGCGACATGCGTAAACTTTCAGTGGGGCAGGTGGTCTATACCGCCATGTGCTACGAGAACGGCGGCATGATCGATGACGGCACGGTGTTTCGTTTGGGCCAGAACAATTTCCGCTGGATCGGCGGCGACGACTACAGCGGCATCTGGCTTCGCCAGCAGGCCGAGAAGATGGGCTACAAGGCGTGGGTCAGGTCATCGACCGATCAACTGCACAACATCGCCGTGCAAGGGCCCAATAGCCGCGAACTTCTGAAGGAGATCATCTGGACTGCCGCCGCCCAGCCGGCGATCGGCGAACTCGAATGGTTCCGCTTCGCGGTCGCCCGCATCGGCCATTTCGAGGGTGCGCCCGTGGTTATCTCGCGCACCGGCTATACGGGCGAACTCGGCTACGAGATTTTCTGCCACCCGAAGGATGCGCTCACGGTGTTCGACGCGGTGTGGGAGGCTGGCCAGAAATATGGCTTGAAACCCATGGGTCTTGAAGCGCTCGACATGGTGCGCATCGAGGCGGGTCTGATCTTTGCCAACTATGAATTCGATTCCGAGACCGATCCTTTCGAAGCCGGAATCGGCTTCACCGTGCCTTTGAAGTCCAAGGCCGATGATTTCATCGGCAGGGCGGCGCTAATCGAGCGCAAGGATCATCCGCGCCGCAAGCTCGTCGGCCTCGAGATCGATGCCAATGATGCCGTGGGCCACGGCGATTGCGTGCGCGTGGGGCGGGCGCAAGTGGGTGTTGTCACATCCAGCATGCGGTCGCCGATCCTTGGGAAAAACATCGCGCTCGCCCGTGTCGATGCGCTCAATGCCGAGATTGGCACCGAAGTCGAGATCGGCAAACTCGATGGTCACGCCAAGCGCCTGCCGGCCAGGATCGTGAAGTTCGCGCACTACGATCCCGAGAAGGCGAGGCCACGGTCGTAATTCGAGTTCCGGCGTTTTGGCGGCTGAAAGGGCCCTCATCCGGCCTGCCGGCCACCTTCTCCCATGGCTATCGCTACGGGAGAAGGCGCAAGACCTTTATCCGCCTTCTCCCGTCCGAAGGATGGGAGAAGGTCCCGAAGGGGGATGAGGGCTGGTTCAACCGCAAGAATGCCAAACGGCAACTCCTACTTCACTGCCAGATACGCTTCCATCGAATCGTCGAGCGCGTCCTTCCATGGCGTGTGGTGCTTCGGCGCCATGTTGCCGGTCATCAGCGAGCGGTAGGCGTTGTTGCGGAAGCCCATGATGTCTTCCATCTTGTGGTGCTCCCACTCCATGAAGGTCTTGTTCACGCCTTCGACATCGAACTTCGGATAGTCGGTGGCGGCGATCAGGTCTTTCACGTAGTCGCCCTGGAACCAGATCATCTGCTCGGCGTTCTCGAGTTTAACCTCGCGCTTCAGCCACTTCTTCCAGTCCTTCTTCATGGCATCGGCCTTCGGCAGCTTGATGCGGCCGAGGATCACGTCACGCACGTACCAGGCCTGCGCGTCGAACATGTTGAAGGTGTAGAACTGGTCCTGCATGCCGATGTAGAAGAAGCGCGGATTGTCCTGCCACACCACGCCCTTGTAGAGGTTCTCTGGCCACAGGCGATTGGCTGTCTTGAGGCGCAGATCTTCCGGCAGATAGGGGAAATAGTGCTGGTAGCCGGTGCACAGGATGATGGCGTCGATATCCTTTGTGGACCCGTCCTTGAAGTGCGCGGTGTTGCCCACGAGCTTCTGCAACAGCGGGCGCTCTTCGAAATTCTTTGGCCACTTGAAGCCCATGGGTTTCGAGCGATAAGTGGTGGTCACCGACTTGGCGCCATACTTCCAGCATTGCGAGCCGATGTCCTCGGCTGAATAGCTGCGGCCGACGATCAGGATGTCCTTGCCCTTGAACTCAAGAGCATCGCGGAAGTCATGGGCGTGAAGCACGCGGCCATTGAATTTTCCGATACCTTCGAAAACCGGCACCTGTGGTGTTGAGAAGTGGCCCGAGGCGGAGATCACATGATCAAACTCCTCGGTGTACATCTTGTCCTTTGGGCGGTCGTGGACGGTCAACAGGAACTTCTTTTTCTTCTTGTCCCAGTTCACCATGCGCACCGGCGTGTTGAAGCGGATCCACTTCCTCACGCCGGCCTTTTTCACACGGCCGACGATATAGTCCCACAGCACGGCGCGCGGCGGGTAGGAGGGGATGGGCTTGCCGAAGTGTTCCTCGAATGTGTAGTCGGCGAATTCCAGGCCTTCCTTGGGGCCGTTGGACCACAGATAGCGGTACATCGAACAGTGCACGGGCTCGCCATATTCATCAAGTCCGGTGCGCCATGTGTATTTCCACAACCCGCCCCAGTCGTCCTGCTTTTCGAAACAGACAATCTCCGGAATCTTGGCGCCCTTCTTCCGGGCGGACTGGAATGCCCTCAACGCCGCAAGCCCCGAAGGCCCCGCGCCGATCACTGCCACACGTGTCATGATGCCTCCTCGTAAAAATCAATCCGGATAGATGCCAGGGCTGGTCGCAGCGCTATCGTCAAACTTTGAAAGCCATTCGACGGTGGTGGGCCGGTAGCGCGTCAGGCCCTTGTAGTCGATCAGTTCCGGCGGCAGGTCGCGCAGTACGCGGTGGAACCGCCTTGCCCATTTCGGAACGGTGACCAGTTCTTCCATCTTGATCAGATAGCAGCGGATGACGAAGAGGATGGCGTTGGAACGTGGCAGCCGCCACAGGCTTTGCAACTCGCAACGCAGATGTACCTTGTTGCCGACATTATCGGGCGTCACCGTCGTCCGGTCCTTGCCCCATTTGGGATAATTCTCGGGGCTGGTATCAAGGCGTGGATTGATGGTCATAGTCCAGTTGAGACGCCTGACCGGCCGTCCCTGCTGCAGATTGAGCAGGAATTTGAGAGCGCGTTCAAACACTCCAATCTGGTGGGCGAGTGGCACGGGGCCATGCCATTCCATGAAGTTCATGCCAATATCGAAATCGAGCGACCAGTCGGCTTGTGTGGTTACCATGCCGGCATCCATCCACAGATTGCCGTCGCGCTGATCAACGATGCAGAAATCCCCTTGCGCCTGGCGGGTGATGTATTCCAGGGGCTCGCATGGCAGTGTGGTGGTGTCGCCGAACACAAACTTCTGGTCAATGCCCATGGGCCGGTTGATCCAGTGCCAGTTGTCACCGTCTCTGGTCAGCGAGAAATGCTCGGGGAAACCCAGCGCCTGCTGCTCCATCAGCAGTTCGAGCGTATCCCATTGCGCCGTCATCATATGCGGCAGCGCCTGATAGCGTAGCGGGTCTTCCTTCAGCACTTTGGCGCGGTCTTCCATTTCCGCGATGAAGTGCTCATCGACGTCGATCAGCTTGTTGTAAGGATGGTTCCCGGGCCCCGCCGCCACATGCGGCTCCATGTTCACGGCATACATGTATTTGTCTTCGTGGAACGGGAACGGAAAGCGCCGGATGTTCTCGGGGCTGTTGCGGAACGTAAAATCGTCGCGGAAGGTTTCGGTCTTGAACGTAATGTTCATGGGTGTCCCTCCTAGAGATCGAGTGTGAGTTCAGAACCGTCGATGCGCGACACGCAAATCATGATCTTGCGGCCCGACGCCTTGTCTTCCGGTTCGAGAAAGTGATCGTTGTGTTCAAGAGCGCCGTTGCAGGCGAGCACATTGGTTTCGCACTGGCCGCAGGCCCCGCCACGGCACAGATAGGGCGCGTCGATGCCGGCGGCTTCGACAGCTTCGAGAATGCTCTGGTGCGAATGCACCTCGATGGTACGGCCAGACTTCAACAAATTGACAGTGAAGGGCTTGCCCGGCGGCGGCGCCAGGAATTCCTCGGAGTGCAGATTTTGTTTTGGCCAGCCAAGGGCACGCGCCTGGCCGAGAACGCCCTTGATCATGCCGGCGGGGCCGCACACATACAGATGCGTTCCCAGCGGCTGATTGCCAAGAATAGCTTCGGTGGGGATGAAGAGCTTTTCTTCATCGCAATAGACCTTCACGCGATGCGTGCCGTACGTCTCGCTGAGCTCGCGCCAATAGGCGCCGTGGGTCCGGGTGCGCACGGCGTAGTGCAATTCGAAATGTTGGCCCGCACGGTCCATCTGGTCCATCATGGCGATGAACGGCGTAATGCCGATGCCGCCCGCCATCAGAATGTGTTTCTTGCCGCGCTGATCGAACGGAAACAGGTTCAATGGCTGGGACAGCGTCAGCTGGTCGCCGGGTTTCAGCCTCTCATGCAGAAAAGCTGATCCGCCGCGCGAGTGCTCGACGCGCAGCACGCTGATCTCGTAGCCCGACGCATCGGTGGGCGATGACATCAGCGAATAAGGATTGCGGCGGAGAACGCTACCGTCGCGCATACCGACGACAACATGGGCGCCACCGGAAAAAACCGGCATGGGATGGCCGTCAACACGTTCAAACCGGAAACGCTTCACCTTGTCGGCCACCGGGGTGATGGCGGCCACGCGCACGGTCATTTCGGTATTGATGGTCACGGGAACATTTCCTCGGGGGGAGGTGCTGTGCCCGGTGCCTCGGCATCGATGCTGACGCCCTGAAAGGCCCCGATGCGCCGCGAGTAGTGATCGCGGACCAGGAGCGGCAAGCCGCAATGCGAGCAGGAATAGGGCTAAGTCGTCACATTCTCGGTAATGCCCTTGCAGTGAACGCACTGCACGCGGCGGGCTTCCGAGCCCCGGTGTTCAGTCGGGATGGAGTTGAAGTCGATGCCATGATTCAACGACACCTGCATGGCCTGGCCGATGAACCCTTCGGTGCCAGAAATATAAACGCGAAGCCCCATCTTGGCCGTCACCAGCATCACGTTGAGGCGGTTGAGAAGCACTGGGATAGTCGGCGCTTCCCAATAGTCGTTCGCCCCCATGGCGGAAAGTTTCTTGCCGTGTTCTTTGGGCTTCGAAGCGGTCGCAACATAGAGAATTTCGAGCTTGCCGAGCGCGCCTGCGTCAAGCTTCTGCTCGAGCAGCGCCAGCGCCCCTTCGCCTTCAAGAACGAAGAGGTGCCTGGCTGCATTAGGGTCAACCGCAACACCCTTGTAGACGGGGCGGCTCTTGATGCCTTGGACGAGCATGGATGTGGATCAGCCTACCGCCTTGCGCTTGTTCTTTTCCGGATCATCGAAGGAAATGGTGTGGGCGATGGCCTTCGCCTTGAGGTTCTTGCCGCGCACCTCCAGCGGCGTGCCCTGTTTGGCGTAGGGCACATCGAGGCGGACGATCGCCATGCTCTTCTTCGTGAGCTTGGAATAGCTGGGGCAGGTGATGACGCCCACCTTCTTGCCGTCGGCATAGAGTTCGTCGCCGCCTTCGGCCATCTTGTCGCCTTCGATCAGCAGGCCGAAGATCTTGAAACGTTCCTTGCCCTTGAGCTTGTAGTGCTCCTCGTGGCCACGGAAGCCGGTCTTGCCGGGGCTCACCGTGAAATCGAGGCCCAATTCCCAAAGCGAGTCGCCCGGCGGCTGGTCGGGGAAGGGATACATCTGCGAATTGTCATAGGGATAGAACAGCAAGTAGCTTTCGACCCGCAGGAAATCGAGCGTGGTGAAGCACACAGGCGCGATGCCCATGGACTTGCCCTCACCGAGGATCGTATCCCAGATCATGCCGGCGTCCTGGCCGCGGCAGAAAATTTCATAGCCGCGCTCGCCGGTGTAGCCAGTGCGCGAGATCATCACCGGGGCGCCGAACAGCGTCGTCTGCATGTGGTGGAAATATTTGAGGTCGCGAATGCCCGGCACGTGCTTGGCCAGGAAGTCGACCGCGACGGGACCCTGCAGCGAGAGATCATGAAGATCGTCGTCGAACAGCACAGCGCAATTGCGGCCCATCGCCTGCTTCACCACTTCCTCGTGGCCGCTGCCAGAGCCGTGCACCAGCATCCATGAATTGGGGCCGGTGCGATAGACGATGCAATCGTCGGTGAACATGCCGCGATCATTCAGCATGCAGGCATAAACCGATTTGCCGGGATAGACCTTGGTGAGATCGCGGGTGGTGACAGTGTCGAGCACGGCCAGGGCGTGGGGCCCGACGAGATGGGTTTTCTTGAGGCCGGACACATCCATGAGGCCAGCCTTGGTGCGCACGATGGCGTGCTGGTCCACCAGATCGGCGTCATAGGTCCAGGCGGTGCCCATGCCGCTCCAGTCCTCAAGCTTCGAGCCAAGGGCGCGATGGCGGTCGCCAAGGACCGAAAATCTCCAGGACAAGGGCATATTTTTCCTCCTCTGACTTTCCTGTATGGAATTATTTTTTCCCTACTGTACACAGGATTTTGCCCGGTGCAAGATGGCATTAGAGCCTATTCCCATACTTTCGTCGAGGAGCCGCGGATGAAAAAGACCGCCGTTCATGAGCGTATCGTGCACGATTTCCGCACCGCGCCCTACAAGCAATACCTTGATGCCGATGGCCGCGCGGTGCCCGGCCAAAGTTATGTGCAGCTCGATGACACGTTTCCCGAAGGTGCTGGTTTTACGCTCTATCGAATGGCGCCCGGAAGCTCGAGCCAGCCGCATGAGCACACCTGCCACGAACAGTTCTTCGTCATCGAGGGCGAGGTCACCGACAATGACGGCTACACCTACAAGCCCGGCGATTTCGTGCTGCTAAAAACCGGAACGCAACACTTCTCAACAACCGAGACCGGCTGCACGCTGGTGGTGTTCGTGCGCGAGTTGGAAAAAAATTCTCTAGGGCCGGTTCACCAACATGTTGGCGACCCGCGTGAAGTGTTGAAGCAGTGCGGCGCGGGTTTCGCTGTCGAGGTCATGGGCGGCCAGCGCCTTGGCCATGCAGGCAATCCACGAGTTGCGTTCGACGGTGGTTACCGCCAGGTGTTCGTGCATCTTGCGCACGTTGGAATGGCCGTGATGCTCGATATAGAGCTGTGGCCCGCCGAAGAAAGCCTGAAAGAAACTCGAATTGCGCCTGGCGCGCGTGGGCCAGCCCACTTGCCCTGATTGTGCATGATCCATGAGCGGCGCGCCAATGCGGGTCGGATTCCACGATGTCGTAGAACCTTTCAACCAGCCGGCACACGCCACTTTCGCCGCCGAGTTTGTCATAGGGGGTAGGAAAGACCGTCTGCGCCATGGCGCTGTTCTCCGAAGCCGCCGATGAATTGTGAAACCAGCGCCCAGGCGTTTCAACAGTCCAGACGTCGCAGCCGAAGGATCGTGCCGGGAAAATGGTGGGCGATACTGGACTCGAACCAGTGACCCCTGCGATGTGAACACAGTGCTCTACCTGTCTGGTAATCGGCGAACTTCAGTTCCTGCTATGCTTCCTTGATGTCTGCGGGTGGCCGCCCACATCAGTTTTGCCAGTGTTCATTTAGAGCCATCTCAATTGATGTTCGGTGACATTCGCCCCAGCAGCAACGAGGACGGAACCCTGGTCCCGCCCTCTGTGCTTGGACTCTGATCAGCTAAACAGGCTACCGGCGGTTGAGAATAAACTGATAGAAAGCGCCTGCGGCAACTTCCGATGTAATGATCAAGTGGTTGGGCTTGCGGCTCGAGCCGGAGCTGATCTGTTCGGTCACGAACTTTGTATTCGGAACCGGCGTGCCACTAATCGTCAAGGTGCCAGATCCCTTGCAAGTATCCTTGTTATAGGAACTCACGGTGAACACGATCGGCGACCCGGAAAAGACCACGCTGAGGGTGCCTCCGCTCATGGTGCCAGTCACGCCTTGCCCCCCAAGTCCAAAAAGCCAGGTGCCGTTTAGTGCTTTCTTCGTGCAGGCGGCGTCAGCGGTTGTTGCGAGTGCGGCCAGAGCCGCAAGTGCGATCACATACTTCTTCAAGTTATCCTCCATGTGTTGACCCATTGAAAATAATATTCCGTTCAAGGTCAGTGTCAACTTTGAACGACGTGCCAATGACGAAATTGCAGGACGGCTGTCGAATTGTATTGGTCCAATCTTAACGTGCACGTCGTTTTCTGTTGCCGCGAGGCTCACCATGCGTAGTCCGTTCGCGTTTAACTCTGGACATTGGAGATTTCGAAGTAATGAGACATGGCGTCCATCTCGGCGTGATCAAAGCGTGAGCGCCGCGAAGAAATGATCTTGTCACGAGAGCCGCAGGCTCTTCAGCAAATGGCTTTGTCTGTTTGAAGATGGTGGGCGATACTGGACTCGAACCAGTGACCCCTGCGATGTGAACACAGTGCTCTACCAACTGAGCTAATCGCCCCTTCAGGGTTGGCGCGGTATAGAGGGGGTGGGGCGGCGAAGTCAAGGATTTGCGCTGTCTCGTGAAACCAGTGGCGAGGGGAGTACGTATCGAACCTATGGATGTGTTTCAGGTGGTGGCGCCGTTTATCGTTTTCGTGCTTTCGCTGGTCGTAATTGTCACACCAGTTGGCGTGTTCAACCTCTTGGTGCCGAAGGACAAGGGCACGGTTCGCGCCGGGCAAAACCTCGCCTATGGCCCGTCACCCCGCCAGACGCTCGACATCTACCGGCCCGAAGGCGGCGGCGAAGGCCTGCCGGTCATCGTGTTCTGCTATGGCGGAGCGTGGTTCAAGGGCCACAAGGGCGCCTATGCCTTCGTCGGCCGGTCGCTGGCGGCGGGAGGTGCGGTGGCCGTGGTGATCGACTACCGGCTGGTGCCGAAAGTCCAGTTCCCGGATTTCGTTGAAGACACGGCGGCGGCAATTCGCTGGACCGCCGGCAACATTGCGAGCCATGGCGGCGATCCTGCGAAGTTGTGCGTGCTCGGCCACTCGGCGGGGGCCTACAACGCGGTGATGGCGGTGCTGGGCGATCGGGGCCTGCCAGTGCGCGGGCTGGTGGGCATGTCCGGTCCCTATGATTTTCTGCCGTTTCGCACGCGAGCGACGAAGCGGGCGTTTGGTAACTGGCCACGGCCAGGCGGAAACCCAGCCCGCGAACCTTGCGCGCGCCGATGCTCCACCCATGCTGCTGATGGCGGGTGCGGAGGATCGTACCGTGAAACCCGGTGACAGCCAAACACTAGCGGCGCGGCTTGCTGGCGCGGGGGCTGCCGCTACACTGAAAATCTATCCGGGGATGAAGCATGCGTCGCTGGTGTTGGCTTTTGCAAAACCCTTCCGGGCGCGCTCCACCGTGCGGCGCGATGTGCTGGATTATTTTGCGGCGCGCGCCGCGGCCAATCCTGCGATCACCGGCCAAGCCTCGTCGTAGTGGGCGATCAGCGCGTCGGGGCCAAACGACGCCACGGGCTGCGGCGTGTAACCGAAGGGCACAGCGATCACCGGAACTCCGGCGGCGCGGGCGGTTAAAACATCGGTCTCGCTGTCGCCCACCATCATTGAGTTGGCCGCGTCAACGCCGAGGCGGCGAAGTGTCTCGAAGTAGGGGCGGGGGTCGGGCTTGGCGATGCCGATGGTATCGGGGCCGACGATGGCGCCGAAATAGTGCGTTCATCTCCAGCGCGCTCGATCAATCTGATTGACAGGCCTTCGAGCTTGTTGGTGCAGATGCCGAGTGCGAAGCCTTCGGATTTGAGCCGGTCGAGCAATGGCAGGAGCCCCGGATAAACCACGCTGCCGCCGGCAATGTTGTCGCTGTAGTAGCCCACGAACGCGGTGAAGGCCGTCTCGATGTCGAAATCCTCCGGCAGGCCGCCGGTTGCCGCCAGGCCACGCGAGATGAGGGCCCGCGCCCCATGGCCGACGAAAGCCCGCACTTCATCCATGGAAATTGCGCGGCGGCCGAGACTTCGAGAACGTGGTTGGTGGCGGCCATCAGGTCCGGCGCGGTATCGACCAGGGTTCCGTCAAGATCGAATACGACCGCCCATTTTGGCATGGCTGCTCCACTAATTCTGGCCCGTTTGTTCCGCCAATGCCCCTGTGCTAGAAGCCCGCCAAATCAATACTGGAGAGCTCCATGGACATCCGCAAAACCCAGGCCCTGCGCGACATACTGAAGGACAAGTCGCTGCTCAAGGACAAATGCTACATCGACGGCAAAGTGGGTCGAGGGCAAGTCTTCGATCGATGTCACCAATCCGGTCGATGAAAGCGTCATCGGCAGTGTGCCGAAGCTCGGCACCGCCGAAACCCGGCAGGCCATTGAGGCCGCCAGCCGGGCGCAGAAGGGCTGGGCGAAGAAGACCGCGAAGGAGCGCGCCGGCATCCTTCGCAAGTGGTTCACCCTGCTGATGGAGAACCAGGAGGATCTGGCCCAGATCCTCACCGCCGAGCAGGGCAAGCCACTGGCCGAGTCGCGCGGCGAGATCGCCTATGGCGCCTCGTTCTTTGAATGGTTCGCCGAAGAGGCGCGCGCGTTTTATGGCGAAGTGGTGCCGGTGCCGTTCCCCAACGGACGCGCCGTGGTCATCAAGCAGCCGGTCGGCGTCGTCGTGCGCGATCACGCCGTGGAACTTCCCCACATGCGATGATCACCCGCAAGGCAGGGGCGGCACTTGCCGCAGGCTGCGCCATCGTGTGCAAGCCGGCGAGCGAAACGCCGCTTTCGGCACTGGCCATGGCCGAGCTTGGCGAACGCGCCGGAATTCCCGCCGGGGTGTTTTCGGTGGTCACCGGTTCGGCCCGCGACATCGGCGCCGAGATGACCTCGAACCCGATCGTCCGTGGCCTGACGTTTACCGGCTCGACCGAAATCGGCCGCCTGCTCATGGCGCAGTGCGCGCCGACCATCAAGAAGATGGGCCTGGAACTCGGCGGCAATGCGCCGTTCATCGTGTTCGACGATGCCGATCTCGACGCCGCCGTGGCCGGCGCCATGGCGTCCAAGTATCGCAATGCCGGCCAGACCTGCGTGTGCGCCAACCGCCTGCTATGTGCAGGACGGCGTTTATGACGCGTTCGCCGAAAAACTCGCTGCCGCCGTGAAGAAGCTGAAGGTCGGCGACGGCACTGAAGACGGCGTCACCACCGGCCCGCTGATCAACGCCGCCGCGGTGAAGAAGGTCGAAGAGCATATCGCCGACGCCATTGCCAAGGGCGGCAAGGTGGCGGCGGGCGGCAAGCACCTCGGCGGCAATTTCTTCGAGCCGACGATCATCACCGGCGTTACCTCGGCGATGGCCGTGGCGCGCGAGGAAACCTTCGGCCCGGTGGCGCCGCTGTTCCGGTTCAAGACCGAGGAAGAAGTGATCGAGCTTGCCAACAACACCGAGTTCGGCCTGGCATGCTATTTCTACAGCCGCGACATCGGCCGCATCTGGCGGGTGGGCGAGGCGCTCGAATACGGCATGGTCGGCATCAACGAGGGTATCATCTCGACGACCGAAGTGCCCTTCGGCGGCGTGAAGGAAAGCGGCCTCGGCCGCGAAGGCTCGCGCCATGGCATGGAGGAATACCTCGAAGTCAAATACATGCTGATGGGCGGGCTGGACAAGTGAGCCCCGACGACCAGAAAAAGGCCGCCGCCGAGGCGGCCTTGCTGCATGTGAAATCCGGCATGAAGCTGGGGCTCGGCACCGGGTCCACGGCCAAACACTTCGTCGATGGCGTTGGGCGGCTGGTGAAGGAGGGTTACGACCTCACCTGCGTGCCAACCTCGGAAGCGACCCGCAAGCAGGCGGAGGGACTTGGCATCAGCTGTCGACGCTCGACGAAACGCCGATGCTGGACTTGACTGTCGATGGTGCCGACGAGCTTGACGACAATCTCAATCTCATCAAGGGCGGCGGCGGCGCGTTGCTGCGCGAAAAGATCGTGGCGACTTCGTCGAAGAAGATGATCGTCATCGCCGATGCCTCGAAGCACGTGAAAACACTGGGAGCCTTTCCGCTGCCCATCGAGGTCGTGCCTTTCGGCCTCAAGGCGACAGTGTGGAAGATCGACGCCGCCTTCCGGCACATGAAGATGGAAGGGCCGATGACGCTGCGCCGACGATGGCAAGCCCTTCGTCACCGACAACGGCAACCTGATCATCGATTGCGCCGATGAAGGCATCGACGAATCCGCAGCTGCCTGTCGGCGATGCTGTCCGGCATTCCCGGCATCGTCGATCACGGCCTGTTCATTGGCATCGCCGCCGAAGCGATCTATGGGTACGTCCGATGGCGTGAAGACGATCAGGAAAGCCAATGACCAGTTTCGACTATGACCTGTTTGTCATCGGTGCTGGTTCAGGCGGCGTGCGCGCCGCGCGCATCGCCGCGCAAGCATGGCGCCAAGGTGGCGGTGGCCGAAGAGTATCGCGTCGGCGGCACCTGCGTGATCCGCGGCTGCGTGCCGAAGAAACTCCTGGTCTATGCCTCGAAATTCGCCGAGGAGTTCGAGGACGCCGTGGGTTTCGGCTGGACCACCGAGAAAGTGTCGTTTGACTGGGCAACGCTGATCGAAAACAAGGACAAGGAAATCGACCGGCTGAACAAGGCCTATATCCGCAATCTCGAAGGGGCGGGCGCCGAACTGATCCTCGAGCGCGCCACGCTGGTGGACGCCACACCGTGCAACTCGCTTCGGGCCGCACGGTGACGGCGAAATATATTCTGATCGCCACCGGGGCCACGCCCTTCGTGCCGCGCCATTTGCCGGGCCACGAGCTGGCCATCACCTCCAACGAGGCCTTCCACCTTGAGCGCCTGCCATCGCGCATCTGCATCGTCGGCGGCGGATACATCGCGGTCGAGTTCGCCGGCATCTTCTCGGGGCTCGGCGTCGAGACCATCCTCGATCTATCGCGGTGAACAAATTCTGCGCGGCTTCGACGATGACGTCCGCAATCATCTCGCCGACGGAAATGAAGAAGAAGGGGATCGAAATCCGCACCCACGCCGATGTGGCAAAGATCGAGCGCTCCGGCGACGGCGTGCGCGTGACGCTGAACGACGGCGCGGCCTTTGGCGCGGGCCAGATCATGTTCGCCACGGGCCGCATTCCCAACATCGAGGGCTTGGGCCTCGACAAGGTGGGCGATCGCAGCACAACGCCGCACTATCGCCATTCCGGTCGATGAATATTCGAAGACAGTGGTCGACTAGATCTATGCCGTGGGCGATGTCACCAACCGCGCCAACCTGACGCCGGTGGCGATCCGCGAGGGCCATGCCTTCGCCGACACGGTGTTCGGCGGCAAGCCTATGAAGGTCGATCACAGCCTGATTCCGACTGCCGTATTCTCGCAGCCGGAAATCGGCACCGTGGGCCTGACCGAAGCCGAGGCCCGCAAGCGCCATGCCAAGCATCGACATCTACAAGACGAGCTTCCGGCCGATGAAGCACACGCTCTCGGGCCGCGACGAGCGCATGCTGATGAAGCTCGTGGTGAACGGGGAGACGACAAGGTGCTGGGCTGCCACATCGCTGGACCCGATGCCGGCGAAATGGCGCAATTGCTGGGCATTTCGGTGCAAGCTCGGCGCCACCAAGGCGGATTTCGACGCCACCATGGCAGTGCACCCGACGGCGGCCGAGGAACTGGTAACCATGCGCGACACATGGCATCCGGCCAAGTAATCGGAATATCGCGGCATGTTTCCGGCGTAGTACAGTCAGAAGGGCGACCATGGACTTCCGGACGCAGCTGGCCAGCGAGCTTCCCTACCTGCGGCGCTTTGCACGTGCCTTGTCGGGCGATGCGGCCCTGGCCGACGATCTGGTGCAGGATTGCCTGGAACGGGCATTGAACAAGAGCCACCTCTACGATCCGTCGCGCCCGCTCCGGGCCTGGCTTTACGCGGTGCTGCGCAACCTGTTCATCAGCGGCTTGCGCCGCGAAGGCCGGTCCATGGTGGTGAAGGTGGTTGACGATCTCGTCAATGGCGAGGACGCCGTGCCGCCGCCCAGGAAGAGCGGCTGTCGGTGGAACTGGTGGGGCAGGCGCTCGACCGGCTGGCGCCGCTGCATCGCGAGGTGATCGTTCTGGTTGGGCTTGAGGAGATGAGTTATCGCGACGTGGCGGAAATCACCGGCGTGCCGCTGGGCACCGTCATGTCGCGCCTGTCGCGGGCGCGGGAACAGCTGCGCGGCATTCTGGAACAGCGGGGACACACTGTCCTGAGGCGCGTGAAATGACCAAGACGGTGAAGATCGACGAGTGGGCGCTGCATGCCTTCGTGGATGGCGAGGTGGCCGACGAAGCCTGCGCAGAAATCCAGGAGGCCCTCAAGGCCGATCCGGAAATGTCCGCAACGGTCGAAGCCTGGCGGCTGCAGCGCGAGGCCCTGAAGCGCGGCTTCGACGGCGTGCTGGGCGAACCGATTCCCGCCAATATCCTCGCCACCATGAGGTATAGGCGCAACTGGACCTTACGCCCCTTGCTCAATGTCGCGGCGGCCCTGGCGCTGTTGCTGCTGGGTGGCCTTGGCGGCTATTTTGCGTCGGTTTCGATGGGCGGGCCGGAACTGGCGTTGCAGGCGATTGCCGCCCATCAGATCTACGCCAATGAGCAGCGCCACGCCGTGGAGGTGGCAGCCGACGACAAAGACCATCTGGAGAAGTGGCTGTCCAATCGCGTCGGCACACGGATCGCCGTGCCCGACCTTTCGGCCGAGGGCTATACACTGCTGGGTGGCCGCCTGCTGAGCGCCGGAGACAAGCCCGCCGCGCAGATCATGTTCGAAGACAAGGACAAGAAGCGCATTACGGTGTTTCTGGTCGCCAACTCGGGCCAGGTTGAAAAAGGCGTGAAAATCGAAACCAGCGGCGCCCTCGTCGCCTGCGCCTGGTTCAACGAGCGCGTGGGTTTCGTGGTGGCAGGCGAAATGCCGCTCGAACCCATGATGCAACTGGCCCGCACAGTCTACAAGAAATTCGAGGCGTAACCAGCCTCAATGCGATTGCCGGGGGCGCAGGCGATAGCTCTTGTTCTTGGGATCGTAGCCTTCGAAATATTCGCGCACCTGCGGGTGGCGTACGGGCCTTCCGGACTCGTCGATCAGCAGGTTCTGCTCGGAGACATAGGCCACGTATTCCGTTTCTTCGTTTTCGGCGAGCAGGTGATAGAAGGGCTGGTCTTTCTTGCGGGCGGATTTCCTCGCGGTATCGAGTTCCACCAGTCCTCGGTGTTGTTGAATACCGGATCGACGTCGAAAATCACGCCCCGGAACGGGAAAACCCGGTGCCTGACGACCTGGCCGATCGAGAACTTGGCGGATGGCAGCACTGTCATAACTCCTGATTGCCAAGGGACGCGGGGCTTGGCAAGAGGGCGGCGAAACACAGCGAGTGACGATCCCGTTCCATGGCCGAAATCCTCAATCTGGCGCTGCCGTTCTTCGGGCTCATCTTGCTCGGCGTCATCGCCGCCAGGCTGTGGCGCGAGGAGGAGCAGGGCCTGCGCTGGCTCAACATTTTTCTCATCTATTTCGCGCTGCCCGCCCTCATCTTCAAGAATGTTGCCTCGGCACCCTTCGAACAGTTGATCGGCTGGCCGTTCATGCTGGCCACCAGTTCGGTCACTCTCGCCGCCTATCTTGGCGTCTTTGCGGCGGCGCGTCTGATGTTCGGCGTGCACCTATCGCGAGGCGGTGCTGCAGGGCGTTGCCGGGAGCTACGGCAATGTCGGCTACATGGGCCTGCCGCTGGCGGTGGCGTTTTTCGGGCCAGAAGCGGCGGTGCCCGCTGCATTGGTGTTCTGTTTCGATTGCACCCTGCAATTATGCGCTCACCGCTTTTCTGGTCACGATCGACCATGAGGATAATGAGGACGCCCATTGGGGCAAGTGGCGCTTCGTATTTTGCGCGAGGTGTTCACCCATCCGTTCATCGTGTCGACGCTGCTTGGCGTCGCTCGCTTCGGCCTTGGCGTTCAAGGCGCCGGGTGCGCTTGGCACGATCATCGACATGCTGACCAATTCGGCCGGGCCCTTGCGCGCTGTTTGCGCTGGGCGTCACCGTCGGCCTCCGGCGGTTTTCGGGCATCGGTCGTGAACTGCCGATGATCGCAGTGGTCAAGATTATTGCTGCAACCGGCTATGGCGCTGTTGATCGTCGGGCTGCTGCCGGGGTTGAACCCGGTGTGGCTGCATGTGGCGGTGATGATGGCGGCGCTGCCCACGGCGTCCAGCGCCTTCATTCTCGCCACGCAGTACCGGGCCTATGTGTCGGGCGCCTCAACGGCGGTGATCATCACCACCATCGTGTCGGCCATCACCATTCCGCTGCTGGTTTATCTCATCCAGCACGGCGTGTTGCCATAGCGGGCGGAAGGTCGAGGCCGGTGCCGATGCCCTGCTGCATCACATAGCGCGCGCAGCGGCGCGAAATTGGCGATCAGCGACAGACCCAGCGCCCGGCCGCCCGCCATAGGCAAGAAAGCCGACAGCAGCGAGCGGTTCATCAGGTCGATCACCTGCTGGCGGGGCTGGATGTCGCGGCGGCGGGCGGCGTCATAGTCGGCGAGACGTTGCGGCGCTCCGGGATCATCCGTACCCTGAACAATATCGGCAGCAAAGGCGGCGTCGCGCAGCGACATGTTGAGGCCCTGGGCGCCGATGGGCGGCACGACGTGGGCGGCTTCGCCCACCAGCATGATGCGGTCGGGGCGCGAATTCCCGCGCCACGAGCCCTGTCATCGCGAAAGGCCTTGCGCGGGCCGATATCCGAGACACGGCCCAATTCGCCATGGATGGCAAGCTGGATTTCGCGGGCGAGATCGCGCATCGGAGAGCGCCATCAATTCGGCGGCGCGGGCCGGGCGTTCCATCCACACCAGCGCCGAGCGGCCATCGGGCATCGGCACGGTGGTGCAGGGGCCCGCGGCGCGGTGATATTCGGTCGAGATGTTCTGATGGCTGCCGGTGTGGGCGAAACTGGTGGCCAGTGCCACCTGGTCATAGGCCCAGGCATTGGTGTCGAATGCCGGCGGCGTCGCGCAGGATCGAGTCGCGGCCATCGGCGGCGAGCAGCCAGCTTGGCCGAAAGCGTTTGGCCGGCTGCTTGTCGTCACCGAAATCGTCGCTGCCGCCAGGCGAAGCGCTGGTCACTTCAGCGTCGAACACCGAAACGCCAAGCTCCGCGGCGCGGGCTTCAAGGGCGGGAATGAGCAGGGCCAGCGGAATATTCCAGCCGAAGGCCTCTTCGCCGATTTCGCTGGCGTCGAAGATGAGTTCCGGCGCCTTGAGCGCCGAACCGGTATCATCCACCATGCGCAGGCGCTTCAGGGGCGACGGTCGCGGCGCGCAAGTGCGCCCGGCCACAGGCCGATGGTTTCGAGAAGCCGGATCGACGGCTGCATCAGCGCCACGGTGCGCGGGTCATCGGCGCGCTTGCGGCTGGCCGATCAGCGCCACGCGGCGGCCGTCATGGGCCAGAAGGCAGGCGGCGGCGAGGCCGGCGGGCCCACGCCCGGCGACGATGATGTCGAAATCGCTCACGCGCGTGATGACCGTCTTCTTCATGCTGTCGCGCGAGGAAAAACGCTCGTGGAAGCGCGGCGAGCTGCGGGCGGCCGTCGCGCCACTTCACATCGGGCAGGCGGTAGTCGATATAGGCGAGCACCACGGCGGCGGCGATCGAGCCGGCGTTCACCTCGGCCTTCTCGGCCTCCCAGTGGTGTTCGAGATCGTCGAAGATGGCGGTCATGCGGGTTTTGGTGCGCTCGATCCAGTCGGCCCATTGCAGGCCTTGCGGCCTTGCGCCGATTTCGTAGCGAAGGCCCACGGCGCTATCGCCCAGACCCTGGCAAAGGGCCTGCATGGTGAGAACGCGGAAGCGCTTCACGCCATCGTCGGGAATGATCGTCGAGTTGCCCGCCACATGGCAGAGGTATTCGATGATCACCCGGCTGTCATAGACGGCGCGGCCATGGTCGGTCTCCAGCACCGGCACCTTGCCGATGGGCGACAGGGCGGTGAGTTTGGGGTTGGGTTTGGTGGGGCTCACCAGTTCCTTCTCGTGCTCACCTTGTCGCCAAGGCCCAACTCATGGGCGGTCACAAAACACCATGCGCACGAAGGGCGAGAGAAAGTCACCGTAGATTTTCATGGGGGGCAGGGCTCCTGTTCGGGAGCAAGCTTAGCGCGGACGTCAATGGGGAAAGCCATGCGCGCAACCATGGTGCCTGCCAAAAAATGGCCGGGACTTGCCCGGCCAGTACGAGACTTGGGGACGCAACGAACTTCAATACTTCCGGAGCAGCCCCACCAGCTTGCCCTGCACGCGCACCCGGTCGGGGCCGAAGATGCGGGTTTCGTAGGCGGTGTTGGCGGCTTCGAGCGCCACGGATTCGCCCTTCTTGCGCAGGCGCTTCAGGGTGGCTTCCTCGTCATCGACGAGGGCCACGACGATTTCGCCGTTGGTGGCGGTGTCGCCCTTGCGGATCAGCACCGTGTCGCCATCGAAAATGCCGGCGTCGATCATCGAGTCGCCCTTGACCTCGAGGGCGAAATGTTCGCCGGGGCCGAGCATTTCGGGCGGCACGGCGATATTGGCGGTATGGTCCTGAATGGCCGAAATCGGCACGCCGGCGGCGATGCGGCCCATCATCGGCACGAAGGTGGCCGAGGGCCTGCCATCATTGGCGGACGATGGCTGGGCCGGCGCGCGGCCGCGGCCCAGATTGCCCTGAATGACATTGGGGGTGAATCCGCCGGAGCGTTTTCCGGCAATCGACTGGCGAATGGCTTTCGGGGAGTTTTATCACTTCGAGGGCCCGGGCCCGGTTCGGCATGCGCTTCAGGAAGCCGCGTTCTTCCAGCGCCACGATCAGCCGGTGGACGCCGGACTTCGATTGCAGATTCAGCGCGTCCTTCATTTCCTCGAAGGAGGGCGGCACACCTTCTTCCTTCAGGCGCTCGTTGATGAACAGCAAAAGCTCAAGCTGCTTGCGGGTGAGCATGGTTTCAAACCTCTCGCGTCACGGAATCGGAACAAAGATGCAACATATGTACAGGTTGCCATTGTGTTCCGCAAGTGTTTACTTTTCGTAACGCTAAAAATCCAGAAGCAGCACGGGAACTATGGTTCCGGCCGGGGCTTCGGGCGCGTGTGGCGGGCGGATGATCAGGGCCTGGGCCTCGCGGAAGGTGCGCTGCATGGAGCTGTCCTGGCGGGCGAAAGGGCGTCGCCAGCCGGGTGCCGTCGGCGCGGGTTTCGAGCGTCGCGCGCACATAGTCTTGGCGGCTGTCGTTGGCTTTCATGGCGGCCGCCCAGCACGCGCTGTGCGGTTTCGGACGTCGCCGGTGGCAGGCCCAGCATGGCGTTGAGCAGGGGCTTCAGAAACAGCCGGGCGCAGACCTGGGCCGCCACCGGATTGCCCGGCAGGCCCATGACATGCTGGCTGCCCTTGCCGGCCATACATGAGGGGTTTGCCGGGCCGCATGGCGATGTGCCAGAAATCGAGTTTCACGCCGCAGCCTTCAGCGCCTCCTGCACATAGTCATGGTCGCCCACCGAGGCGCCGCCAGTGGTGATCAGGATATCGGCGCCGCGCCGCCTTCGCGATGGCGCGATCGTGGCCTTGAGATCGTCCTTGACGATGCCGAGGTCGGTGACATCGGCGCCGAAATGGCCGGCGAGGGCGGCAAGGGCGGTGGACTGTTGGACGAGACGATCTGGTCGGCATTGGGCTTGCCGCCGGGCTCCACCAGTTCGTCGCCGGTGGCGAACACCACCACGTGCGGTTTCCTCCGCACACGGACGGTTGCGCAGTTCATGGCGGCGGCGAGGCCGAGGTCGCGGGCGTTGAGCCGGATGCCGGCCGGGATCAGTTCCTCGCCCGCTGGTGAAATCGAGCCCGCGGCCGCGCACGTTCTGGCCGGCGCGCACCGGCTCGCGACAGACGGATGCGCCCGCCTTCGCGTCGACATTTTCCTGAATGATGACGGCATCGGCGCCCTTGGGCACCGGCGCGCCGGTGAAGATGCGCACGGCCTCGCCGCGCTTCACCGTGCCCTTGAAGCGATGCCCCGCCGCCGACGTGCCGATCAGCTTGAGGTCCGGACCGATCTCCGGCAATCACCGCATAGCCATCCATGGCGGAAGCATCGAAGGGCGGCTGGTCGCGGCGGGCTTTCAACGGTGCCGCCAGCACCCGGCCCATGGCATCGGCGAGCGGCACGTCTTCCGCCGCCGTGAGCTTCGCCCCCGACAGGATGCGGGCCAGCGCTTCGGCGACGGGCAGCAGCGCCATGTCAGTCCGCCGTGATAGGTGCCGGACTTGCCGCCGGTCTTCTCGACAAGCCGGAGGTCGGTGATGCGCATGCCGCGATCCACCGCCTTCAACATGTCGTAAAGCGTCAGGCAGGCGACGGAGCAGGCGGTGAGCGCCTCCATCTCGACGCCGGTCTTGCCTTCGACCTTCACGGTGGCGGCGACATCGATCGCCGCGACGTCGAGCTCCATTCGAAATCGACGGAGACCTTGGAGATCATCAGCGGATGGCAGAGCGGGATCAGGTCGCTGGGTCTTCTTCGCCGCCATGATGCCGGCGATGCGCGCGGTGGCCAGCACATCGCCCTTCTTGGCCTTGCCCTCGAGGATGAGCGCGATGGTTGCCGGCAGCATCTCGACGCGCGCCCTGGCCGTGGCGCTGCGGCTGGTGACATGCTTTGTCCGACACATCCACCATATGGGCGTTGCCGCTGGCGTCGAGATGGCTGAGCTTGGTCATGGCCTGCGCCAATATAGCACGGGTCGCGGCCGCCACATCGTCCTGCCGCATCAGGCTTTCGCCGATCAGGAAGGTGGTGACGCCACACCTGCGCCAGCCGCGCCAGATCGGCGGGCGTGAAAAGCCCGCTTTCGCCGACCACCAAGCGGTCCTTCGGCACCCGCGGCGCCAGGCGTTCGGTCGTTGCCAGCGTGGTTTCGAAGGTGTGGAGGTTGCGGTTGTTGATGCCGATCATCTCGGATTTGAGTTTCAGCGCGCGGTCCAGTTCGGCCTCGTCATGCACTTCGACCAGCACATCCATGCCGTAGCCGAAGGCGGCGGCTTCGAGATCGGCGGCCAGCGCGTCATCGACCATCGCCATGATGATCAGGATGCAATCGCCGCCCCAGGCGCGGGCTTCGGCCACCTGATAGGTATCGAGCAGGAAGTCCTTGCGCAGTGCCGGAAGCGACGTCGCGGCGCGGGCAGCGGTGAGGAATTCGGGCGCGCCCTGAAAGGATGGCGTGTCGGTCAGGACCGAGAGACAGGCGGCACCACCCGCCTCATAGGCGAGGGCAAGAGCAGGGGGATCGAAGTCGGCGCGGATCAGGCCCTTGGAGGGGCTCGCCTTCTTGATCTCGGCGATGAGGCCCCACTGTCCGGCGGCGATCTTGCCTTCAGCGCCCCGGCAAACCCACGCGGCTTGTCAGGAAAGCGTGCTTCAAGCGCGGCGAGGCTCACCCGGGCTTTGGCAGCTGCCACTTCCTCGCGCTTGTAGGCGGCGATGTTTTCGAGAACCGTGGCCATTAGCCCTGCACGCCTTAAACGTGCCATTGCCGGTAGCTGTCCCGCGCGACTCATCGTCACCGGTTGAACCACGACTGTCGTGACCATGGGTCGCCGGAACCCTCTCCGGCGCTGACGAGGACGTTGACTCAGCCATTCGACACCTTCACCAGAGTCTCCAGCGCCCAGAGCGCCTTGCCGCTGTCGATCGCCGCTTCGCGCCTGTGTCACGCCGGCGCGGAAATCCTTGGCCTTGCCCGGCCACCAGCAGGCCGCCGCCGCGGTCATCACGGCTGCATCGCGGAAGGCCGATGGTTCGCCGCGCAACACGTCGCGCAGCGCTTCGGCATTGTGCGCGGCTTCGCCGCCTTTCAGATCGTCGCTGCGTCCCAGCGCTTCAGGCCCGCCGCTTCCGGCGTCATCTCGAAGGTCTTGATCTTGCCGTCCTTCAATTCGGCAATCTGCGTGACACCGCTCGGCACGATCTCGTCAAAGCCGCCTTCGCCATGGCAGATCCAGCAGGCCTCGCAGCCGAGGTTCTTCAGAACCTGGGCGAGAGGTTCAACCCAAGCCGCTGAAAACACGCCGGTAACCTGCCGCTTGACGCCCGCCGGATTGGACAGGGGGCCGAGCAGATTGAAGATCGTGCGGGTGCCAAGTTCAACCCGCGACGGCCCCACATGCTTCATCGAGGAATGGTGCGCGGGCGCAAACATGAAGCCCAGGCCCGCTTCATCGATGCAGGCCGAAATCTGCTCGGGCGCCAGATCGATCTTCACGCCGAGCGCCATCAAAACATCGGCAGCGCCTGACTTCGAAGAGAGCGCCCGGTTGCCATGCTTGGCGACTTTCAATCCGGCACCTGCTGCCACAAAGGCGGCACAGGTCGAGATGTTGTAGGAGCCAGAGGCATCGCCGCCGGTTCCGACAATGTCGATGGCGTCCGCCGGTGCTGCCACGCGGGTCATCTTCTCGCGCATGATTTCGACGGCACCGGTGATTTCATCGACAGTTTCGCCGCGCACCCGCAGCGCCATCAAGCAGCCCGCCGATTTGCGACGGTGTGGCTTCGCCCGACATCATGATGTTGAAGGCTTCGCGCGCTTCTTGGCGCGACAGCGCCGTGCCCGCCGCCGCCTTGGCGATGATCGGTTTCAGTTCGGCCATCAGCGCGCTCCCGCCAGATCGAGGAAATTCTTGAGAATGGCGTGGCCGTGTTCGGAGGCAATCGACTCCGGGATGGAACTGCACGCCATGGACATTCAGCGTCTTGTGCCGAAGGCCCATGACCAGCCCGTCGGTTTCCGCCGTCATCTCCAGGCAATCGGGAAGCGTCGCCTTGTCGACGATCAGCGAATGGTAGCGGGTCGCGGTGAAATCCTGCGGCACGTCCTTGAACACGCCCTGGCCCGTGTGGTGCACGGTCGACACCTTGCCGTGCATCAGGTTGGGAGCGCGAACAACTTGGCCGCCAAACGCCTGGCCCATCGCCTGCAATCCCAGGCACACGCCGAACATCGGAATGGTGGGGCCGCCCTCTCGATCAGTTCAAGACAGATGCCGGCTTCATTGGGCGTGGCTGGTCCCGGCGAAATGACGATGGCCGAAGGCTTGCGCCGAAATCACCTGGCCCACGCTGATCTTGTCGTTGCGGTGAACCACCGTCTCGGCGCCAAGGTCACCGAGGAAATGATAGAGGTTCCAGGTGAAGCTGTCGTAGTTGTCGATGAGGATGATCATTGCCCCCTCCCGGCGCGGCCGGCGAAGCGCACGGCTTCTTCGGCGGCGCGGAACAGGGCCTTGGCCTTGTTCACGCATTCCTGGTGTTCGCTTTCGGGCACACTGTCGGCGACGATGCCGGCACCGGCCTGCACAAACATTTTTCCGTCCTTCACCACTGCGGTGCGCAACACGATGCAGGTGTCCATTTCGCCATCGGCAGAGAAATACCCGACGCAACCGGCATAGACGCCGCGCTTCTGTTTCTCGAGATCGTTGATGATCTGCATGGCCCGTACCTTGGGAGCGCCTGATACCGTGCCCGCCGGGAAGCCCGCCACCAGCGCATCAATGGCGTCGAATTTCGGCGACAGCTTGCCCTCGACGTTGGAAATAATATGCATCACGTGGGAGTAATATTCGAGAATGAACTGGTCGGTCACCTTGATCGAGCCGATCTCGGCCACCCGGCCCACATCGTTGCGGCCAAGGTCGAGCAACATCAAATGCTCGGCACGTTCCTTGGGGTCGGCCAATAGCTCGGCGGCAAGTTCGCGGTCCTCGGCTGGAGTGGCGCCACGCCTGCGGGTTCCGGCAATGGGCCTGATCGTCACCTTGCCGTCGCGCACCCGCACCAGAATTTCCGGGCTGGAACAGACGACGGCGAATGTGTCGAAGTTCAGGAACACCAAAAACGGCGAAGGATTGACACGCCGGAGTGAACGATAAAGCGCAAACGGCGGCAGGGTGAATTCGGTTTCGAAGCGTTGCGACAGCACCACCTGGAAAATGTCGCCCGCCGCGATCAGCTCTTTGGCCTTCAGCACCATGGCCTTGTATTCTTCAGGCGTGGTGTTGGATTTTACCGGGTTGACCGGCGGCACGTCTTCACTCCGCAGTGCCACGTGGTCGAGCGGCCTATCGAGGGCATCGACGATTTCCGACAGCCGCTCCTGGGCGCGGGCATAGGCGGCGCGCGCGGACACGCCCTTTTCGATATAGACGGGCGAAGTGACCGTCACCTCGTCCTTCACGCTGTCGAAGATCGCCATCACCGTGGGGCGGATCATCATGCCATCGGGCACGCCCAGCACATCTTCCTTGGGCTCCGGCAGCTCCTCCATGAAGCGCACCATGTCGTAGCCCATGTAGCCGAAGACGCCCGCTGCCATCGGGGGAGCGTCCTCCGGCAGTTTGATGCGGCTTTCGGCGAGCAGGGCGCGCAAAGCCAGGAGCGGCGATTGCGCCTGTGCCTCGAAGGGACCGTCGGGGTTCACGCCCGCCTTGCGGTTGACCAGCGCCCGTCCGCCTTCGACCTTCCAGATCAAATCGGGATTCATGCCGATGATCGAATAGCGCCCGCGCACCGCACCGCCCTCCACAGATTCGAGCAGGAAGGAATAGCGCGCGTTGCGAGTGAGCTTGATCATCGCCGAAACCGGCGTTTCAAGGTCAGCGACAAGCCTCGTGGAGACGATCTGGTTTATGCCCTGTTCATAGGCCCTGGAGAAATGGTCATAGTCGGGTTGGACAATCATGGTTGAAACTCTGGCGTGACATATGGATCGAGGGTTACTGTTGTGCCGTTCCCGCGATCTGTCGCCAGAGCTCTTCGTTGATGGTGACGCCCGCCAGCTGCTGTTGGGCGTCAAGATAGGTTGAAAGCACATCGGCGCCGAGGCTCTGTCCGGCCTGTTCGACAATCTGCCTGGCCTCTTCCGACGTGCCGTCGAAGGGCGGCAACAGAACGGCCTGCGACTGGATGATCTTGGCGCCCTTGCCGTCGCCTTCCGGCGCCACGGTGAAGGTGTTCTCGGCGATGGCGAATACGGCGCGCACCGCTTCGGCGTCGAAATCAGCACTGGTCTCGTTGCGTTTCAGGCCGGTTGCCGTCTGGACGGTTGACGCCACTTCGGCGGCGAGCGTTTCCATGGCAGCGCCACCCTTGGCGCGCTCGGCCAGCTTCTTTGCCTTGTCTAGCGACAGCTCGCGCACCTTGGCAGACACAATGTCTTTCACCACCTGGGCTTTCACTTCGTCAAGCGGCCGCACTGCGGATGGAGCCACTTCACGCACTTCATACCAGACATAGCCATCGTCGTTCGAAAGGGCATCGTTCTCGACGCCCACATCGCTGGCGAAGGAGGCGCGCAGGATTTCCTCGGCGTGGGGGATCGTCAATTCGCCGCCAGCCTTGAGTGCCGCGCTGGAATCCACCGGGCCAACCAGCTGGAAGGGAATGACAAGGTTGGTGGCAATGTCCTCGAACTTGGTTTGGGCGGCGCGGGCGTCCTCTACCTGGTCGAACACAGCCTGCACTTCTTCTCCGGCTTTTTCGAGTTTCAGGCGTTCGGTGAGTTTCGGTTTCACGTCTTCGAAGGTTTCCTGTTTTTCGGCAGTGATCTTCACCACCTTGAGCAGTGCGGTGGTAAGCAGCCCCTTTACCGGCTCGCTGATCGCTCCTTCGGCCAGCGAGAATGCGGCCTCGGCTATGGCCGGGTCGATGAAGTCTTTCTTGATCGCATCGGTAAATGTGGCGTCGGCTTCGGTCACCCCCATCTCCTTGGCCAGCGCCATGAAATCGAGGCCGCCATCAAGGCGAGATTTGGCTTTCTTCGCAATTTCTTCGTCGGGGAAGGAAATTTGCAGGATGGTGCGCCGTTCGGGCGTGAAATAGTCGAGCTTGTATTTCTCGTAGCCCGCCGTCAGCTCATCGTCGCTGATCACCTGCTTCTTGGCGATATCGGCAGGCGAAACCGTCATCACCGCGATGGTGCGATACTCGGGTGCGGTATAGCTTGGCGGGTTGCCGTCATATTGCGCCTTGATCTCGCCATCGGTGGGGGCGGCCACTTCGGTTTCCGCCGTCTTCACCACGAAATAACGGGCATCGCGCTGTTCGCTGCGGTCGCGGTAGAGCGCGTCGACCAAAGCCTTGGGTGGAGCGAAATCCTCGTTCACGGCATCGGCGATGGACTTGCGCAGCCGGTCGCGGCGTTCACCTGCGATATAGCCTTGTTCGGTCAGTCCCGCCTGGGCGAGGGTGCGCAGGAATGCGTCCTTGTCGAACTTGCCTGCCGAATCCTGGAAGGCCGGATTGCCCGCCGTCTCGGCGACGATGAAGGCGTCGGAAACACCAAGCTTCAAATTCTGGATCTGGTCGTCGATAACCGCCGTCTGGATCAACTGATTCAAAACCGAACGGTCGATGCCAAGCTTGCGGGCGTCTTCGAGCGACAGCGGCGATCCGGTCTGGTCGGCGAATTGCTGCAACTGGTTGTTCAGGGCGCGGCTGAATTCATCGGCGGAAATTTCCTGTTCGCCGACGGTTGCCAGCGGGCCCTGCCGTGAAAATGTGAACACGTCGGCAATGCCCCAGACACCGAAAGTCATGGCAAGCAAACCGAGCAGAATTTTCGCAACCCACGTTTTCGCGGCGTTGCGCATTTGGTCCATCATCAGGGCCGGTCCTTCCAAGAATATGCGCCCAAATCGGGCGCGCGGCGCATAATAGGTACGTCGAGACCCCCTCGCAAGCGATTGATGCGTCTGCTAATAGGCCACCTCAACCTTGATTTGGAGAATAAAAATGGCGGCAAATGGCCCGAAAGCATTGGTGGCTGGCAACTGGAAGATGAATGGCCAGGTGGCGATGCTGAAAGAGCCGCGCCTGCTCGCTGCCATGCTCAAGGACGTGAAGCTGAAATGCGATGTCATGGTGTGCCCGCCGGCCATCCTGTCGCGCCGGGTGAAGGGCATCCTCAAGGGTTCGAAAATCAAGGTCGGCGGCCAGGATTGCCATGGGGATGCCGCGGGCGCCCACACCGGAGATGTGTCGGCCGAAATGCTGAAGGAAGCGGGCTGCTCGGCGGTCATCGTCGGCCACTCCGAACGCCGCACCAACCATGGCGAGACCGATGCGGTAGTGGCCAAAAAGGCCAAGGCCGCCTTGCGCGCCGGCCTCACGGCCATCGTCTGTATCGGCGAAACACTCGACGAGAGGAAGGCTGGCCAAACGCTGGACGTGGTTTCCCGCCAGCTCAAGGGCTCGATCCCGGAGGGCGCCACCGCCGCCGCCATGGTCATCGCTTACGAGCCGGTGTGGGCCATCGGCACCGGGCTCACCCCCACCACGGCGGAAGTCGCTGAAGTCCACGCCCACATCCGCGCCGAACTGGCGAAGATCGTCGGCGAGGAGGGCGCCAAGGTGCGCATTCTCTATGGCGGTTCGGTGAAGCCGTCGAACGCCGTTGAACTTATGTCGGTCGCCAACGTCAACGGCGCCCTGGTCGGCGGCGCCAGCCTGAAGGCTGCGGATTTCATCGGGATCATCAAGGCGTATGCGTGATTGATGACAAGGATCCGGCCGTCTACATCCTCGCTTCAAAGCGAAACGGTACGCTCTACATTGGCGTAACTTCCAGTCTCTGCAACCGGGTCGCAGCCCATCGCGACGAAAGCGTGCCGGGGTTTACCGCGAAGTATCGCGTAAAGATGCTCGTGTGGTTCGAAAAACACGACAGCATGGAAGCAGCGATCGGGCGCGAGAAGCAATTGAAGGAATGGCGACGGAAATGGAAGCTTGATCTGATCGAAAAAACCAATCCCGGCTGGAACGACCTATATTCGGAAACGTGCGAAATTCCGTTCCCGAACGATAGAAACAATCTGCCATTGTCATAGCCACTTCATCACCCAGTTTCCGTCATCCCGGCGAACGCCGGGACCCAGACTTATCTTCCGCAAGCTGCTAGAATGGGCAGATGGCTAAGCCTGGGTCCCGGCGTTCGCCGGGATGACAAATGTGGAGGCATGAACTCAATGAGCAACGGTGAAATCCCCACCATCGTCAAACGCCGCCTGCAGGCTGCAGGTCATCGGGCCGATCTATGCCGAGATGGTGGCGGAGATCGGCGAGGAACGAGCTGCACAGATCCTCGACACGGCGATCCGCAAGGCGGCGATTGCCGAGGGCAAGGCCTTCGCCGCCAAAGCCCCCGGCGGCAAGACGTCGATGGCCGACTTCATCAAGCTCTATACGAGAACTGGACGGCCGATGGCGCCCTCGAGATGAAGGTTCTCGAAGCCAGCGACACGCGCTTCGATTTCGACATCACGCGCTGCAAATACGCCGAAACCTACAAGGAAATGGGCCTCGGCAAGATCGGCCACCTTCTGTCATGCAACCGCGACGGCACATTCTGCCAAGGCTATGACGCCAACATCACCCTCGAACGCAAGCAGACGATCATGGAAGGCGCTTCCTGTTGCACCTTCCGCTATCGCTATGAAAGCCGGAAAGCCTAACCGCCGCAGCGCTTGACCCAGGTTTTCACGTCATCTGTTACCGGCAGCTCAAGCTTCAACGTCCCGGCTTCCGCCGCAATCACCTTCGACTTGGCGATTGCCGCAAGGAGCGGGCCGGTTTCCTCAAAGGTGTGACCGTCCATTGCCCAGGTTCCGGTCATTTCCTGGAATTGCAGGCTGTGGGCGGCGAACTTGACTGACACGTCTCCGGCGGTCACCCGGAAGGCCTGGTCTTCGCTGCCAACGATGCTTCCGGCCACTGCCGACTCGACATCGCCGAGCCGGATTTCGAAGTTACCGCCGCCGGAATTGCAACTGAGCGCGCCGATGAAACATTCGCCGCCGCAGCCGTCGTAGTCGAAGGCAACGACATGGCCGCCGTCATCGCCCGCCAACAAGGTCGTGACGATCTTGTCCTCGGCGAGTGCCGGAGCGGCTGCACACAACACGACTGAAGAGATCACGAATAGCAACTTGCGCATGATGCAGCCCTACAGTTTGAAATCCTTGGCAGTGACGCGGCTTGTCTTGACGTTCTTCAGCAGAATTTCGAAATCCGCCGCCTTGTTGCCATCGGTATCGCCTTGCACGATGATGTTCTTGCCCGACTTCTTGAGGCGGATCGCGCCTTTGGTGCCGTTGAACGCTTGGGTGCCAATGAACTTGAAGGCCTGGTTACCGTTTGTCTGGCTGTTGGCATCCAAGGCCGAGAGGTCGATTTTGTCAACGGCCGTCGAAGCCGTGCCTGGCATTGAAATCCAGAATTTGATCGCGGTTGGCGGCACCGGGTTTGCTCTCGTCGCTGCGCCGTAAGGCGAAGGTGTCTTTGTTCTTGCCGCCCCTCAGCTTGTCCAGTCCCGCGCCACCAATTATGCGGTTGGCTTTGGAATTGCCCGTCAGCACATCGCTGAAGCTGGAACCTTCAATGGCAGAGATGTTGAAGTAAGCATCGCCCGCCGCATCCCCGGTGTTAAGGGCTGGCGAAGACAGATTGGCGGTCAGGCCAATGGGCGCGTTGGTATAGGCTGCGGTGTTGCTACCGGAACTGCCCTCGAGCAAGTCGCCACCGCCACGTCCCTGAAGAACGTCATTGCGCCCGCCACCCCAAAGAAAGTCGTCAAACGCGCCGCCGTTGATTGTTTGCGCGGCACCCGCGCCGAAACGCAGCACCGAAGAGTCTGTGGCGCGCGCCCGAAGACCACATGCACGGCCCCCGAACCAACACCACCCGCGTCGCTTCCGGATTGAGGCTGTCCCGATGTCGGTCAAAGCCGTCGCCATTGAAGTCGCCAGCGGCAAGCGCTCCGCCGTTCTCGTCGCCGTTGGTGTCGCCATTGACCTGGAATCCATTGGTTCCATCAAGGCTCGAAAGGTTGAACACCGGCAAGAAGCCCTCTGCCTTGCCAAAGTACACGTAAGCTGGCGCCCGAGTATGATCCATTGGGGTCGGCGCGGAAAGCGCCGATCGCAACATCATCGAAAACCATCGCCATTCATGTCGCCTGCCGCCGCCGACTCACGCCAGCGCGGTCGCTTGCATCTCACCGTTCAGGCGAAAGCCAGTTGGCGCCATCCAGAGCGAAAACTTCGACAGTAGCTGGTGAAACCGCCTGCCTTGCCGAACACAACATAGGCCCCTCCAGAATAACGGCGTTTGCGTCGAGGCCGCACTGCACCGATCAGCAGATCATCGAACCCGTCGCCGTTGATATCGCCTCGAGTCGCCGCAGTCCGAAATAGTCGCCGTCGAGTTGTTGCCACCTCAGTGCGAAAGCCATTGCCGCCATTGAGCTTGGACAGCTCGAAGTGTGCTCGTTGAAACGTTGCCATGGACTTCCCGAAAACAACATAGGCGGCACCAGGTTGCGAACCCCCGTTGAAGCCGGCTCCGCCGATCAATCATGTCATCGAAACCATCACCATTGAAATCGCCTGCCGATGCAACGCCATACTCCGACTAGATCGTTCTCGTCCACACCGTTGATCTGGAAGCCATTCTTGCCCCGTCCGAGGCGAAGAAAGATTCAGACTGGATTTGAAGCCCGAGGCCTTGCCGAACACCACAAATGCTGACGCCGGCGAATGCCGCATTGGTAGCCAGTCTAGCGCCCCGATCAGCAAGTCATCGAAACCGTCTCTATTAACGATCGCCTAGGCCGTTGCCACCGCGCCAACCCGCGTAGTCATGGCATTCTTCGCCCTGGACCGAAAGCCGCTCCGGCGCCTGGTGAGGCCTGAGAGTTCGATCGCTTGAATGGCGGACGACTTGCGGCCGAACACCACGTAACGTGCGGCCAGCATTAACCGGTCCTCCTGACATGGTGCGCCGACTGCGATGTCGTCGAAACCGTCGCCGTTGATGTCACCAACCGATGTGACAACGCAGGGACCCAAGCCGGTCTTTGGCGCGTTCCATTCAGCACGATGCCGTTCGTGCCGTCGAAGCGACTGAGACATCGAACGAGCGAGCCAAATCCGGTGGCATTCCCGAACAGGATGAATACCGCACCCGAATTTGGAGCCATTCGGGGTTGTCGCTCTTGCGCCAGCGACTGCGAAGATCATCGATGCCATCGCCATTGAAGTCCCCGGCGACGCGAGATTCGAACTTCCCATGTTGTCCTGGCTGTTGCCGTTGATCTGGAAGCCAGTTGTTCCGTCGCAGTGACGTCAGAAATTGATGTCGGCTGGAAATTCAGCGGCAGTCATTGCCTGGGGCAGGGGCATTGCCGAAAGAGCCAGTGGCAAGGCACATGAGCGCGTGCGCGCGGAAGGCAAAGAAAGGCTCCAAGTTCATAGAACTACTCCATAAAAGTCAGCTTGCCCTCTGTCCGGAACGTGCAAGCTCAAAGTGGGTTGTCAAGGCTTTCGCTGACATTCAAAAGCTGCCGTCAGTTTGACCATGGGCCGATCCATCACTTGCCCCGTGGTTGCAACGCCCCCACATACCGGCTAAACGGCCCCAAATTGTCATCCGGATAGGTCCATGGAAACCGTACTTCTCGTTGTTCATCTGATCGTCGCCCTTGCCCTCATCGGCATCGTACTCATGCAGCGCTCGGAAGGTGGTGCGCTGGGCATTGGTGGCGCCAGTTCTGGCGGCGGCAACTTGTTCTCGGCGCGCGGTGTCGGCAATGCGCTCACCCGCACCACCGCCTATCTGGCGCTGGCGTTCTTTGCGACCTCGATCGCGCTGACCCTGCTGGCCACCCGGGTGGGCACTGGCGGCTCGGCCTTTGACGGGGCAGGGGGCACGTCCGCTCCTACCCAGCAGCAGACCCCGGCTGAGGACGGCGGCTCGGTTCTGCCGCAGCTTCCCGGCGCACCTCAGGTTCCGGTTTCGCAGTAACAGTCTGAACTTTCTACCAAAGCCCGGAAATCGCATTTCCGGGCTTCGAATCGTTTGGGCGAAGGGTTAGGGTGGACTCCCATGGCGCGATATATCTTCATTACCGGCGGCGTGGTGTCTTCACTTGGCAAGGGTCTGGCTTCGGCAGCACTTGGGGCATTGCTTCAGGCCCGTGGCTACACGGTCAGGCTCCGGAAGCTTGATCCCTATCTCAACGTCGATCCCGGCACCATGAGCCCCTATCAGCACGGCGAAGTGTTCGTGACCGATGACGGGGCCGAAACCGATCTTGATCTCGGCCATTACGAACGCTTCACCGGCCGCCACGCGACGAAGCAGGACAACATCACCACGGGGCGCATCTATCAGGACATCATCGCCAAGGAGCGGCGCGGTGATTTTCTCGGCGGCACGGTGCAGGTCATTCCGCATGTCACCGACGCCATCAAGGACTTTGTCAAGACCGGCAGCGAAGGCTTTGATTTTGTTCTGGTTGAGGTCGGCGGCACGGTTGGCGATATCGAGGGCCTGCCGTTCTTCGAGGCGATCCGCCAGTTCGGCCAGGAAAGCCCACGCGGCTCCTGCATCTACATTCATCTGACGCTGTTGCCCTATATCCCGACGGCGGGTGAACTCAAGACCAAGCCCACCCAGCATTCGGTCAAGGAACTGCGGTCGATCGGCATTCAGCCCGATATTCTCCTGTGCCGCGCCGACCGCGAGATTCCGGTGAACGAGCGCCGCAAGATCGCGCTGTTCTGTAACGTCCGGCCCTCCGCCGTCATTCAGGCGCTGGATGTGAGTTCCATCTATGACGTGCCGCGCGCTTACCATGCCGAAGGACTCGATGCCGAGGTGCTCGAAGCCTTTGGCATCAAGAACGCCAGGCTGCCCGATCTTTCCAAATGGGACGAGATCATGCAGCGCATCACCCAGCCGGAGGGCGAAGTGCGAATTGCCGTCGTCGGCAAATACACAGGCCTTCTCGATGCCTACAAGTCATTGCAGGAAGCCCTGGTTCATGGCGGCATTGCCAACAATGTGAAGGTGAAGTTCGAGTGGATCGAGTCGGAGGTTTTCGAGAATGAAGACCCCGCCCCATACCTCGAAGGCGTGCATGGCATTCTGGTGCCCGGCGGCTTTGGCGAGCGTGGTTCTGAGGGCAAGATCAAGGCCGCCACATTTGCCCGCACCCGCAAGGTTCCGTATTTCGGCATCTGCTTTGGCATGCAGATGGCCTGCATCGAAGCGGCGCGAAATCTCTGCGGCATAGCTGGCGCATCCTCCACCGAATTCGGTGAAACCAAAGAGCCCATCGTCGGCACCATGACGGAATGGATGAAGGGCAACGAGCTTGAAATCCGCAAAGCCGGTGGCGACCTTGGCGGCACCATGAGGCTTGGGGCGTTTGATGCATCGCTGAAACCCGGCAGCAAGATCGCGCAGATCTACGGTGACACGCGCATTTCCGAGCGCCATCGCCACCGCTATGAAGTCAACACCCGCTACCGCGAGCGCCTGGAAAAGGCGGGGTTGTCATTCTCCGGCCTGTCGCCTGATGGGTTGTTGCCGGAAACCATCGAATACCCCGATCACCCGTGGTTCATCGGCGTGCAATATCATCCGGAGCTGAAGTCCAAGCCCTTCGCCCCCCACCCGCTGTTTGCGTCCTTCATCGCCGCGGCGGTGGAGCAGAGCCGGTTGGTGTAGAATGGCGCGGCTGTCCATTGGCGTCATCCCGGCGAAAGCCGCGATTGTCCGCACCGAACTTTTTTTGAACCAGTTATGCGCTTGATGCTATGCAATAAGTTCACCGTCATCCCGGCGAAAGCCGGGACCCAGGCTTTCAAACTGTGATTCTTGCAGTCTTTACGCGGCAGGTCGGGTCCCGGCTTTCGCCGGGATGACGGCATTTGAAGGAGAAAATCGGCAGTGATGTTGGCATCGGCCATTCGGATCAGCGGACGCCCGTCTTCGCCATTGCTCTGCGCCCTGTGGCTTTCGCTGGCGCTGGCCTTTGCCTATGACGAGGCCGTCATTGGCACGGCGCAGCGGGCGGTGGAACAGCTGCGGCTCGACCTCACGCGCGTCGGTCAAGAGATATCCGCGCCCGGCATCGATGATGCCAAACTTACAGCGGTGCGTGCCGAAATCGAGGATGTTCGCACCAAGGCGCTGTCGCTCGCCGAAACGCTCGTCGCTCCCATCGCCGAAGTTACCCAACAGATCGCCCAGTTGGGCCCGGCGCCCGCCGAAGGCGCCACCGAAACCGCCACCATCGCCGAGCAACGCGATAAACTCACCGGCGACCTTACGCGCATCCAGGGTACGCGCGCCTCGCTCGAATTGATCGCTGTCGAGGCCGAGCAGTTGTCGGGGCGGGTGTCGGCCATACAGCGCGACAATTTTTTCCAGCGCATCTTCGAAGCCGGCCGCACGGTGCTCCATCCCTTGCTGTGGCTCGATACCGGCATTGGCTTTGGCCTGCTGGTCAAGCGTCTTGTGGCGCTCTACGCAACGTGGTGGGGCGAGGTGCGCGATACCGCCAATTTTGCCGGTCTTGCGCTCATTCCCATCATGGCGCTGGCTTTCGCCGGTCTTTACCTCGTGATGCGCGGGCGCATGCGGCGGTGGTTCGATGCGCATTTGCTGGCCAACCGTACGCCCGACGAGATGGGCCGGCTGTGGCGTATCGTCAGGGCGCTGGCCGCCGGTTTCGCCGCACTCGTCATCATCTTTTTACCACTGACCATCGCGCTGGCGGTCAGCGGCTTTGTGACACCGCGTTTCGATTTGGTGTTCATGCCGCTGGTCGATGTGGTGTTCATCACCGTCATCTACTGGATCTTGGCGCGCCGCGTGGCGGCACCGGGCCAACCCGCCTGGCGGGTCATCGACATCGACGATGCCGCAGCCTCGCGGCTTCCGGTACTGGTCGCCATCGCCGCTTTTGTGTCGTCGTCATCGACCAGTCTTTCCACCATCGCCAACGGCCTGTTCCTGCCGCTCGACTACACGGTGGGGCAATCGGCGCTGGCGGCAATAGCGCTTTTCCTGTTGCTTGCCATCATCCTCATCACGCTGAAGAACCAGACGGGCCTTCCCGGCAAGACACCGGGGCGCAAAGTCTATTTCTCATGGGCGGGGCGCATTGTTCCTCTCGTCTGGCTCGCCATCATCGGCGGTGTTGCAGCATTGCTGTTCGGCTACGTGGCGCTGGCGGCGTTCCTCGCCGAACAGATTTTCGAAACCGCCATTCTCGTCGTTACCCTGTTCCTGCTGCACCATCTTGTCCGATGCAGCGGTGGTGGCGAGTTTTGATCCCGCTTCGGGCTTCGGCAAGTTCCTCAGGCGGTTCACCGGGTTTGGCGAACGCGCCATCGAGCGCATGGGGTTGATCTTCCGGACGCTGGTGGATCTCGTACTGGTGCTGGCCGGGTTGCCGCTGCTTGTTCCTGTTGTGGACGGTCACCTGGATCGACTTCCGGGCGATCGTCAACACCGCCTTCTTTGGCTTCAAGATCGGCGACATTACCATCTCGCCGTGGTCGGTGCTGCTGGTGCTGGGCATACTGGTCTCCGGCATCATTCTTACCAAGCTGATCATCCGCTGGTTCGACAACCGCATCCTGTCGCAAACCCGTGTCGACAAAGGCGTGCAGGACTCGCTGCGCAAGGGGGCGAGCTACCTCGGCTACATTCTGGCGCTGCTGTTTGCCTTCGGCGCCGCCGGCCTCGATCTTTCGAGCATCGCGCTGGTCGTCGGCGCCCTCGGCATCGGTATCGGCTTGGGCCTTCAGCCCATCGTCAACAATTTCGTGTCGGGCTTGATCCTGCTGGTCGAACGCCCGGTGCGGGTGGGAGACTGGGTGGTGCTCGACGCCGGCGAGGGCCTGGTCAAGCGCATCAACGTGCGCACCACCGAGATCGAGACTTTCGACCAATGCACAATCATCGTGCCGAACTCGATGATGGCGTCGACGGCTGTCAAGAACTGGACCCATGACGACGGCATGGGCCGGTTCCTGGTCGCCGTGTCGGTGCCGTTCGGCAGCGATGCCGAGGTGGTGCGCGACACACTCATGGAACTGGCCCGCAGCCACCCCAAGGTTTTGACCTATCCGGAACCCGGTGTGGTGCTGGCGCGCTTCGGGCAATGGTCGCTCGATTTCGAATTGCGGGCGGGCGTTGCCGATGTCTTCGAGGCGGGCATTGTCGCCAGCGAGTTGCGCTTTGCGCTGCTCAAGGCGTTTTCTGAAAAGGCGATTACAATCGCCACGCCACCTGCGATAGTATTGCCGAAAGTCTGAACGAGGTCCCCATGAGCAACGATGCCGGAACGCTTCCGGCCGGCTATCATCTGCACCGCCTCAAGCAGAACTGGGACCATTCCAACATGGTGAAAACCCTGGGGCTATGGCTCATTGATGCCGGCGATGGCACGGCGACGCTCGGCGGCCTGGCGTCCGAACCCTTTTACAATCCGCAACAGCGCGCCCATGGCGGCTTTGCCGCCACGCTGATCGACAGCGCCATGGGCTGTGCGGTGTTCACCAGGCTTTCCGAGGAAGTGGGTTATGGCACCATCGAGCTCAAGGTGAACTATGTGCGCAAGCTCGACGAAAGCGTCGGGCCGGTCACCTGCATCGGCAAGGTTATCCATGCCGGTCGCACGATGTTTACCGCCGAAGCAAGGCTCGAGGATCAAGACGGCAAACTCTATGCCCACGGCTCCGGCACGTTTCTGGTCTATCCGGGATGAGGTGGGCGGCGGTCATCGCCATCGCCATGGCGTCTTCCGCCCACGCAGCCAATGAGCTTGAGGTGCCGGACTTCCGCATCGACGTGACACTCTCCGAAAAAGCCGCCGCGAAACTCTCGGCGTCAAAAGAATGGGTTCACATCTCGGCGTTTTACTACGGCGAAGCGGCGAAACCCAAGGACGGTGACGAGATGGGGCAGATATGGCTCGGCAACGAGGATGCCGATATCGAAGGGGAGGGCTCCGTCACCTTCGGGAATATCAAGATCGATGCCAAGCGCCTCAAGCTGGTGAAGGGCCGCAAGGCCATCGTCAACATCAATGTCTATTCCAGCCGCAAGGTGTTCCCCGACAATGTGCTGGATTGCGAATTGTTCGAAGACAAAGTCGAGGTGGCCGTGAAAGCGCCGGTCACCATTGTCTGCAAGCTGATCGGGGAGGAGTAGCGGTGTCTCACCGATCAGCGCCGACACAAAAAACCGGCTAGCGTTGATACAACCGGATCACCACGGAATGACCGTAGAGAGTGGTGTTGCCGGCGTAGGCGGCTATGGGCTGTACCGTGTGGCTGCCGGCATTGACCAGTTTAACGTAGGTCCATGAGGTGTTTGCCGAGAAACCGTCCATTGGGCTGTTGATAGCCCCGTCGATTGCAAGCGGTGTATTGTCAATCTTCACGCCACTTGCCACGACGCCATTAGCTTCCAGAATCCAGCCGAGTGACACCACCACTTCAATGATGCATTTGCGGTCTTTCGGGCAGGTTACCGTGGCGCCCGAACCCGGAATGTCATGGACGGCAGGCGTGCCAGATGCCAACGGCGTCGAGTTCGGGAAAATCCGGCTTGTTTCTGAAAATCGTCTTCAGCAGCTTCTTGCTCGTGCCGGCCTGGCGCAGCGCTGCGGTGTCGGTTGGAACTGACCCTGGCAAGCTGAAGCCGCGAAGATTCCCAGCTTCGGCCGCCGGGCCGCTGGCGATCATTAATGGCGCAAGCAGCGCGCAAGCGTAACGAAGTTTCATGCCGTCCTCCAGTTGTGTGATGTCCCGCATGCAGACTGCAACTTGTCGTGGTAACGAGTCAATGGGGGCATCGCAATTTGCTGGGCCATTGCGCGACGCCGGGCGGAGAGACCCGGCGCTTCATTGTTTTCCCAGATGCTGTCTTGACTGCAAAGACGTTAGGCGCGACTCTGCGCACGGGGGCTAACAAACAGAGGATGATCGCCATGCGAAAACTACTTGTCTTTGCGGCAATTCTTGCCGTGCCGATTGCCGCAGCCGAAGCCAAATGCACCAAGAAATCGCTGAACGGAACTTGGGCCATGGGTGGCGGTACCGCATCAGGCGTCGGCGTGATGTCGGGAGGCACTTACAATGTCACGATCTCGGGCTCGGCCATCAGCTTTACCCTGACAAGCTTCAGTTCGACCAAGTGCAGGGGATCGGGCAACGGCCTGTTTAGCGGCACGCCGGTCACTGTGAAGGTGGCATCGGAAGGCATTGCCACTTCGGCGGCGAAGCCCAATCACCTGCTGGTCACGGTTATCGCAGGTGGTGGAGCCTTTCAGCTGCCAATGCAGCGGCAATAGGGGGAAGATGTCATGAACAAACTCTTCATCACAGCAGCCATCCTCGCCGTATCGGTATCGGTCGCTGAAGCCAAATGCACCAAGAAGTCGCTCAACGGCAACTGGTCACTCGGGTTAGCCGGGGGCGGTCCTGCCTTTCTCGGCAGTGCATCCGGCGGCACTTTTACCTTCACGAGTGGCATGAGTACACTGACCCTGTCGGTTGCGAACTTCAGTTCGACGTCGTGCAAGGGCAGCGGCAGCGGAACGGTGGGGGCCACGCCAATCACCTTCAAAATCAACTCCGAGAAAATTCCCGGCTCGGCGCAAAAACCCAATCATCTCCTGGTGCAGGCGACTAACGGCGTTGACACGTTAGTTTACTCGCTGCAAAGGCAATAGGAGAAAATGACATGAAAAAACTTATCATTGCTGCAGCAATTCTGGCCGCCTCGGTCACCGCTGCCGAAGCAAAATGCTCGAAGAAGGCGCTGAATGGTTCGTGGTCCCTGGCAGTCAACGGGGAAGTGGCGGCCATCGGCACGGCGTCGGGAGGCATCTTCAGTTTCGCTGGCGGCCTGCTCTCTCTGACACTCTCGAACTTCAGTTCAACCACTTGCAAGGGCAGCGGGACCGGACAGGAAGGTGGCGCACCATTCACCTTCAAGATGGCCTCCGAGTCCATTCCCGGTTCATCGCAGAAACCGAACCAGCTGATGGTCAACATCGACATCGGCGGTGGCGACTTCTTACCTGCCGTTCTGCAACGGCAGTAGCTGGCCGCAAGCGTTCTCGTTTGAACAGCAACGGCGCCGGGCGGAGAGGCCCGGCGCTTCATTGTTTTCCCAGATGCTGTCTTGACTGCAAAGACGTTAGGCGCAACTCTGCGCACGGGGCTAACAAACAGAGGACGATCACCATGCGAAAACTACTTGTCTTCGCGGCAATTCTTGCCGTGCCGATTGCCGCAGCCGAAGCCAAATGCACCAAGAAATCGCTGAACGGAACGTGGGTAATGGGAATAGGCTCGGAGGCGGCTGCCGGCGCAATGTCCGGTGGTTCTTTCAGTTTCTCCATCCCCGGCGTCGCCCTCAGTTTTACATTGACCAGTTTCAATTCGACGACGTGCAAGGGCTCAGGCAGCGGATTGATTAACGCTTCCCCGTACACGGTGAAGGTGGCGTCGGAAGCCATCGCGTCGTCATCGGCCAAGCCCAATCATCTGCTGGTTTCGTTCTTCGACGGTGGCGATGTCTTCGCGCTGCCGATGCAGCGGCAATAGCAGGAGGCTGACATGAACAAACTTTTCATTACAGCAGCAATCCTCGCCGTTTCGGTCACGGCTGCCGAGGCCAAGTGCACCAGGAAGTCCCTTAATGGCAACTGGGTGCTTGGGTTCGGTGGCGGCGGCAGTGGCATTCTTGGCAGTGCTTCCGGGGGCACGTTCACGTTCGGGAGTGGTGGTGCAACCCTGATCATGACAATTACCAGCTTCAGCTCGACGAAATGCAAGGGAAGCGGCAGCGGCACAAGCAGTGGCACGCCGTTCACTTTCGCGTTGAATACCGAGGATATCCCCGGTTCAAAGCAGAAACCAAACCATGTCTTTGCCGATATCACGATTGGCACCGATGTGTTTATGGTCACGGCGCAAAGGCAATAGGGGAGGATGACATGAAAAAGCTCATTATTGCAGCAGCGGTTCTGGCCGCTTGCGTCATCTCAGCCGAAGCCAAGTGCTCGAAGAAAGCGCTCAACGGCAACTGGGCCCTTGCAGCCGAAGGAGAAGTCGTGGCCATCGGCACAGCGTCCGGGGGCACCTTCACCTTTAACATCGGCGGCACGCCATTTGTCTTGACGCTCACGGGCTTCAGTTCCTCGACGTGCAAAGGCAGTGGAATTGGCACGGAAGGTGGATTCCCGTTCAACTTCAAGATGGCGTCCGAGTCCATTCCCGGTTCATCGCAGAAGCCAAACCAGCTGTTGGTGACGGCTGATGTTGGAGCTGGCCTCATCCCACTCGCGCTGAAACGTCAATAGCAGAAGGCACGTTTCGCTTTTGAACGGCAATTGCGCCGGGCGGTCATGCCCGGCGCTTTTTCTATGCGATGAGCCGTCTTGACTGCGAAGCCGATAGGCGCGACTCTGTGCGCGGGGGCAAGCAACAGAGGACGATCACCATGCGAAAACTACTTGTCTTCGCGGCAATTCTTGCCGTGCCGATTACCGCAGCCGAAGCCAAATGCACCAAGAAATCGCTGAACGGAACGCTGGGCCATGGGTGGCGGTGCCGAATCAGGCGTCGGCGTGATGTCGGGAGGCACTTACAATGTCACGATCTCGGGCACGGCCATCAACTTCACCTTGACAAGCTTCAGCTCGACCAAGTGCAAGGGATCGGGCAACGGCGTGTTTGACGGCACGCCGGTCACCGTGAAGGTTGCGTCGGAAGGTATCGCATCTTCGGCGGCGAAGCCTAATCATCTGCTGGTCACGATCGTGGCAGGTGGTGAAGCCCTCCAGCTGCCGATGCAGCGGCAATAGAAGGAGGATGTCATGAACAAACTCTTCATCACAGCAGCCATCCTCGCCGTTTCGGTTTCAGCCGCCGAGGCCAAGTGCACCAAGAAATCCCTCAACGGCAGCTGGTCTCTCGGGGCAGCCGGGGGAAGTGGTGCCATTCTCGGCAGCGCATCCGGAGGCACTTTCACGTTCACGATTGGCGGCGATACACTGACCCTGAATCGTTGCGAGCTTCAGTTCGACGTCGTGCAAGGGCAGCGGCAGCGGAACGGCGGGGGCCACGCCAATTACCTTCAAAATCAACTCCGAGAAAATTCCAGGCTCGGCTCAAAAGCCCAATCATCTCCTGGTGCAGGCGACTGACGGCCTTATGACAGTCGTTTACTCGCTGCAACGGCAATAGGGGAGGATGACATGAAAAAACTCATTATCGCAGCGGCGGTTCTGGCCGCCACCGTTACCTCAGCCGAAGCCAAATGCTCGAAGAAGGCGCTCAACGGCAACTGGTCGCTGGCAATCGCCGGGAACGTCGTTGCGGTCGGCAACGCGTCTGGCGGCGTATTCACTTTCACTGTTGGCATGGAAACATTGACCATGACGCTGTCGGGCTTCAGTTCGACAAAGTGCAAGGGCAGTGGATCGGGTGTCGATGCCGGCTCACCGATCACGTTCACAATGGCGTCGGAGTCGATCCCCGGCTCGTCAAAATCGCCCAATCACCTGCTGGTGAACATCACCGGGGGCGGTGGATCGATACTGGCTGTCTTGAATAGGCAGTAGCAGACAAGCCCGGGTCTTCTGCTCCCATTGTGGAGCAAGGGTCCGGGCCACCTTGCATTCCCGTCCCACTTTTCCCATAAGGCGGCGCAGTTGATGTACGCCCCTCGTTGGAGAGTTCCATGACCATTGTCGCTGGTGACGAGAACCGCATAATTCAGCGGGACGTTAGGATTGGGCGTTTGCGCTACAATCTCGCCACCCCGTAAAAGTTCCAGACCGGAATTTCCCGTCCCGAAATCAGGCCGAAGAAATGCGTTCCGTGCTTGTAGCGCAGGAGCCGGATACGGACGGTCGCCGAGGTTTGGCCCGGCTCGAAAACAAGAAGCCTCTTGGTGGAGAGGTAGTTCTTTCCAGCGAGCGCCGTACCGTCCAACGTCGAGAACTCGATGTATGCTCTTTTCGTGCTTGGCGGATTCAGGGTGACTTGGAATACAGCTTCGCCGCCGATCGAGATTGATTTTCTTAACAGGGGTTTTCGAACCTGCGCGTTGGCAACCGAGAATTGCCTGAGCACCGAATTTACGAGCAGATTGCCATAGAGTTCTCCCGGGGAGTTTTCGCAGCGTTGCCGGAATCGCACGTCGAGCTTTGAGATGTCACCATTGGTGTTGCGGTCGAGGGTGTTGATTGTAAAGTTTCCTGAGGTCGTATTGCAACCGTGATGATTTCCTCTAGCTTCCAGGCCAGCGAGATCCGGGTTGCCCGAAAAGGCTCGTTCCACTGGTTCATAGTGTCCGAGTTGCAGCTGCTGCCCAATGGGAGGCAGAAAACTCAAGTGCCAGAGTCCTGGATCGCCAAACTCAGCAAATACTCCTTCGCGTCCGTTGTAGTACTGCATTATCGTCATTGATGTATCCCGGGGTGTCACAACCCAAGGACGATTGATAATCCATTGATCATAATCTCCGGAACCGACCCAGTCTCCGATTTCGCTGTTTGCAAAGAATCCGGAAATTGGAGAGTTGGGATCAGTGATGGCGACCTCTGCGATTTCATCACCTAGGGCAACATCGCTGCCGGTTAGTACGACGTTGAAGGTTGTGTCTCCTTTCGCAACGCTGTTGCCCTTGATCGGAACATAGATCGGACCCGAAGTAAATCCTGGTGGAAATTCAACTATGCCGCTTGTTTCCTCGAAGTCCTCGCCCGCAGCCGCCGAGCCGTTGACGGTAGTGAAGGTGGCAGTCACGGCTTGGTCGGAAGGGAAGGAGAGGGAAGCGGTGACAAATGAATCAGTGGTTCCGGCATTACCTTTGCGAACCAAAGTGTTGCCCAACGAAACTCTTGGTTCGATCGAGACGTCGGAGTTTATGCGTAGGGCACCATAGAGCGGTGCGCTGGAACCCCACCATATGTGCGGGTCACACCACTGATAGAAGTCGATGGCGAGCTTGGTGACCGTGTCGTTCTCGTCGAATTCGAATTCGATCAAGGTGAAGCGGCCTTCAATTTTGTTGCAGCCTCGGCTCTGTCCGCCAACGTCAATTCCGGGTGCCATCGGGGATACGAAGTGCGCGCGCGTTGCGCCCTCGTAGTGTTGCGGCGAGAAGCCTGGAGCAAGTGGTGCCGTGAACCACAGAGTCCAGTCTATGAGATACGGCTTATCCTTTGGGCGAAGATGGATGAGCATAAGGTTCACCGGGCCTTCCGGATTGGAACGGCCGAGTTCGATGTCGAAAATATGGGTATCCGAATCGTGCAGATAGGTGTTGCCTTGACCGACATGGTCACCGGGCAGGCTCTTGATGTAGAACGTAGTGGCCGCCGCGAGCTGTTGGGTGGCTCCAACCAGAGCCACGGCCAAAGCCAACACTCTCAGAAATGCATTGGGCAGCCAAGGCAAGCGCGACAGGGACATGGCCAGGACATTGCAGACTGGTTGCATGACCCATACAGTGACGCAGGGTCTATTTTCTGTCAAGTCAGCTTGCCAATTCGTTTTTGCGCGATTTCAAACGTCCGGGCCACCTTGCATTCCCGTCCCACTTTCCCCATAAGGCGGCGCAGTTGATGTACGCCCCTCATTGGAGAGAGCCATGACCACCATCGTCGATATCACCGCCCGCGAAATTCTCGACAGCCGGGGCAATCCCACGGTCGAGGTGGACGTGATCCTCGAGGATGGCTCGATGGGCCGCGCCGCCGTGCCGTCGGGCGCTTCGACGGGCGCCCATGAGGCCTCGGAACTCCGCGATGGCGACAAGGGGCGCTATCTCGGCAAGGGCGTCACTGAAGGCCGTGGCCTCGGTCAACGGCGAGATTTTCGATGCGCTGGCCGGCATGGAAGCTGAAGACCAGATCGCCGTTGACCGGGCGATGATCGCGCTGGACGGCACGGCCAACAAGGCGCGCCTCGGCGCCAATGGCATTCTCGGCGTGTCGCTCGCCGTGGCCAAGGCCGCCGCCGAAGCCGCCGGACTGCCGCTTTACCGCTATGTCGGCGGCACTTCGGCGCGCACCCTGCCGGTGCCGATGATGAACATCATCAATGGCGGCGTTCATGCCGACAACCCCATCGATTTCCAGGAATTCATGGTGATGCCGGTGGGTGCGCCGACTTTCCGCGAAGCCTTGCGTTGCGGCGCAGAAATCTTCCACACGCTGAAAGGTGCGCTCAAGAAGGCCGGTCACAACACCAATGTCGGCGATGAAGGCGGCTTCGCGCCCAACCTGCCATCAGCCGAAGCGGGCCTCGATTTCGTGATGAAGGCCATCGAGCAGGCGGGCTACAAGGCCGGAAAAGACGTGTTCCTGGCGCTCGATTGCGCCGCCACCGAGTTCTTCAAGGACGGCAAATACGACTATGAAGGCGAGGGCGTGAAGCGCTCGATCTCCGAGCAGGCGGCCTATCTCGCCAAGCTGGCCAAGGACTATCCGATCATGTCGATCGAAGACGGCATGTCGGAAGACGATTGGGACGGCTGGAAGCAAATCACCGATCTGGCCGGCAAGACCTGCCAGCTGGTCGGCGACGATCTGTTCGTCACCAACACCAAGCGCCTCAAGGAAGGCATCTCCAAGGGCATCGCCAATTCCATCCTGGTGAAGGTCAACCAGATCGGCACGCTCTCGCGAAACGCTGGAAGCCGTCGAAATGGCCCACAAGGCGGGCTATACGGCGGTGATGTCGCATCGCTCGCGGCGAAACCGAAGATGCAACGATTGCCGACCTTGCTGTCGCCACAAACTGCGGCCAGATCAAAACCGGTTCGCTCGCAAGGTCGGACCGTCTCGCCAAATACAATCAGCTTCTCCGCATCGAGGAAGAACTTGGAACGCAAGGGTCCTACGCCGGCCGCTCAATTCTCAAGGCCTAATTCCAAACTCAGCAATTTCAACATCGTCGTCTCGAGCTTCGCGGCTCTGGCGGGGGTGGGGCTTGCGGGGTATCAGGTGCTGGGGCCCTCGGCCCCGCAGCAGGCGGCTCCGGTGCAGGTCACCGTGGCGCTCGATCCCGGCAAGGCCGTGGAAGAGCCCGCCGTGGTGAAATCCGATGCCGAAGCGGGCATCGCTGGTGCGAGTTATGCGGCGGCCTTCAAGGATGGTTCCGAGCAGCGCTACCGCTTCGCCGACCTGTTCGACGGCAGGCCCGAGACCTATGTCACCGTGGCCGCACCCGACACCGAGATCAATGTTCTCGTCACCTTCGGTACGTCGACGCGGGCAGATTTCGGAAATCGAATACCTGCCACCGGCGGGCGTTGATCCCGCCAGGCTTGCCACCGTCGCTGACCTGATGGTGCTGCCGGATGGCGCACTTGGTGCAACGGGCCGTCCCGTCACATCCTTCAAACTCCCCATCGAAGGCGGCCGCACGTCTTTCGCGCTGGCCGCACCCGAGCAAGGCAAGGCCCTGTGGCTACGGGTTGCCGGTGGTGAAGTGATCGGCGACTTCGTGATCCGCAGGTCTGCGCCCTAAGCCTTGCATTTGCCATGTTGCCGGGTACAGTCTGGCACTCACAGTGGACGACGGCCCCCTCAATGCCCGCAGTTTTGCGATTGTTTTTGTTGCTTTTGTTGACCGGCCTGGCGGCCTCCGCCCGGGCCGACCAGCCGCCGCTGCAGGCGCCGCAGCTTCGCGTTGATTCGCCGATGCATACGGCGGCGATCTGGGACATCGAAACGTCGCCCGATGGCAAACTCATCGTCACCGGTTCCGACGACAAGACAGTGCGCGTCTGGAATGGCGATACCGGCGCGTTGATCCGCACCATCCGGGTGCCGATTGCGCTCGGCTCCGAGGGCCGCGTCTACGCCGTGGCGATTACGCCTGACGGCAAGACCATCGCCGCCACCGGCTGGGACCACAACTATTGGCAGAACTACTGGACGCCCAATGCCGGCCACTTTGTCTATCTTTACGACACGGTGTCGGGAAACCTGATCCGCCGACTTGGCCCCCTGCCGCAAATCGTCAACACCATGCAGTTCTCCAAGGACGGGCAGCGGCTTGCCGTCGGCATGGCCGGAAAATACAATGGCATCCGCATCTGGAACGCGCCTTTCGTCAAGCTGTCGGCCTGGGACATGGCTTATGACGACGCCGTCAACTTCCTTGAGTTCAGTGCGACAGGAACGCTTGCCACGTCGTCGAACGATGGCTCGGTCCGGCTCTATGATTCATCGAGTGCGCTTGTCCACAAGGCAAAGGTGCCGGGCGGTCCATTGCCGCGGGCCGTGCGCTTTTCGCCCGATGGCGCGGTGCTGGCGGTGGCGCAACTCAACACCACCAACATCGATTTCCTCGGCGCCAAATCATTGAAGCCCATCGGCAAGCCCGACACCAGCGCCTTCGCCAACAACGATCTGTTCGCCATTGGCTGGAGCGAGGACGGCAACACCTTCTTCGCCAGCGGGCGTTATACCGACAAGGACTGGAACTATCCGCTGTTCGCTTTCAACGGCACATCGGTGCGCACCATGCTCGATGTCGAGAACGGTCCGAAGAGCGGCTTTGGCGATATCGCCATGATGCCGGGAGACCGCATTGCCTATGCCTCGCAGGATTCGTCGTTCGGGGTGTTCGACCAGAGCGGCAAGGTCATCCAGCCGCACCGGCCGATTATCGCCGACATGCGCAACAAGTATGGCGAATATTTCTGGGCTGATCCGATCGGCACGGCTGTGCGCTTCGGCCTCGGCAATGGCTGCGGTTGATCCCTATATTTTCGATGTGAAGAACCTGACATTCAACGCCGGCGCCCGAAATTCCGCGCGGGTTTCATCCGGCCCGCCACCGAAGGCCTCGCCATCGAGAACTGGCTGGGGGCGTTCCTGCCGACACTCGATGCCCAGCAATTGCAGCTTGATCCCGGCGAAATGTCGCGAAGCCTGGCCATTGCTGCCGACAAGCAGAGTTTCCTGATCGGCACCGACTGGACGCATCAACCGCTTCGCCGCTGACGGCACGCGCACCTGGCGCAAGAACACCGAGGGCACGGTTTGGGGCGTGAACCTCAGCGCCGATGGCCTGGTGACTGATCGCCGCCCTCGGCGATGGCACCATCCGCTGGTACAATTATGCCGATGGCGCGGAACTCTTGGCCTTCTTCGTCGATGTGCCGCAGAAGAAATGGATCGTTTGGACGCCCAAGGGTTACTACGCTGCTTCGCCGGGCGGCGAGGATCTGATCGGCTGGCATGTCAACGGCGCCAGCTTCGACGCGCTGCCGGATTTCTTCCCCGCCTCGCGCTTCCGCGACACTTACTATCGCCCGGATATCGTGCAGCTTGTGCTGCAGACGCTGGATGAAGGTTCCGCCATCGAGCAGGCCAATGCCAATGCCGGCAAGTCCGTGGAGCCGGAGGAAGATATCCGCGACATACTTCCCGCCGTCATCGAATTCGCCGAAGACACGCTGACCATCGAAACCGAATCCGAGGATGTGACGGTGCGTTACCGGGTGCGCTCGCCGTCGGGCCGCGAAGTCACGCGCATCGAAGTGCAGATCGATGGCCGCCCCATTCAGCCGCGTGGTGCTGTTGCGGTGGAGGAGGGGGATGACGCCAAGACCGTGCAACTCAACGTGCCGCCGCGCGACAGCGAGATCACGCTGATCGCCTATATCGACGACCAGCCCGGCGTTCCCGTCACTCTGCCGGTCAAGTGGAAGGGCAAGCAGGTTTCTACCGCCAAGCCCAAGCTCTTTGCGCTGCTTGTGGGGGTCAGCGATTACGAGAATAACGATCTGAAGCTGCGCTATGCCGCAAAGGATGCACAAGACCTGGCGGCGGTGCTCGAACGGCAGAAGGGTGTCTTTTACGAGGACGTGGAAATTTCGTTGCTGTTGAACGGCGATGCCACTGAAGTTTCGGTCGGTCGCGGCGTTGACCAAGCTTCAAAAGAAAGCAAAGCCCGAGGACAATGTCATCGTGTTCATGGCCGGTCACGGCGTGACCAATGCCACCCAGGATTTCTATTTCCTGCCATCGAATGTCGATATGACCGAGGGCATGATGGAAGCGACCGCCATCGATGGCGACATCATCCGCAAAGGCCTGTCGCGCATTCCCGGCAAGGTGGTGTTGTTCATGGATGCCTGCCACGCCGGCAATGGCATTCAGGGCGGCACCAGCCGGGTCGACATGACAGGCGTTGCCAACGGCCTCAGCGATGGCGCCAGCGTCGTCATGTTCGCCTCGTCGACGGGCCGCGAGGTGTCCTATGAAAGCTCGGAATGGGAGAACGGTGCCTTCACCGAAGCGCTGCTGTCGGTGATCGCCGACCAGGAAGCCTATGGCAAAGACAAGCTGCTGTCGATTTCCGAACTCGACGAAAACCTGACGGTGCGCGTCGAAGAACTGACGGATCCAAGCAAACTCCGGTGATGACCAAACCCGGCGCCATCAAAAGGTTCTTCGTGGCGTCGCTGTAGGTGGCGGGCACCCTTCGAGGCCCACTTCGTGGGCACCTCAGGGTGAGGGATATTGAAACTTCCTCATGCTGAGGTGCTCGTGGGCGAAGCCCGCGAGCCTCGAAGCAGTGGTCAATCAACGATCTCGAAATGCGCCTCCGTCGTGATGCCGTTGTTGATCGGCAGCAGATCCTGCGGGCAGGCGGAGAAGATGGCGATCACGTCCATCTCGGCCTGGAACACGGCGTAGTCGCCGGGCTTGCACAGGCAGTTGCCCCATTCCAGCGAGCCATCCTGGCGCCACGGGATGTTCATGAACATGTTGAGCGAGTCCGGCGTGTAGGGGAGCGTCAGGCCCACTTCCATCAGGCCAGCGTGCATGTTGTCGCGGCAGTTGTCGTGATATGCCGTGCAGCCGAGAAGGCCGTAGCGCTCGTTGTCGCAGGGGGCGATCAGCGTGTCGTGGCGGCCGGGTGAGGTGTCCTCGATCAGCGTGAGGATGGCGCGGCGGCGGTTGGTCACCATCTTGTCGCCGACCACCGGGTAAAGCCTCGTCCAGAAGGCCCGGCAGTGTTCCATGCCCATGTATTCGCGGGGGTCGGCGGCGTTGAAGGCCCAGAAATCGACGATCTGGTTGCCGTGGGTGTTGATGATCTTGATCTTCTGGCCCTTCTTCACCCTGACGCCACGCCCGCTGCGGGCCGGGATGGTCTCGACTTTCGCCCATTGAAATCTCCTGCTTTGACCGAACGCTACCACCTGCTAGAAGCGCCCGCAAACCGATTGGAATTGCACGATTATGGACGACAAGCCAAGAAAACCGACCGCTACCGCGAGACCGTGTTCCTGCCCAAGACCTCCTTCGGCATGAAGGCGGGCCTGCCGCAGAAGGAGCCGGAACTGTTGAAGCGCTGGCAGGACATGGGCCTCTACAAGCGGCTGCGCGCCGAGAGCAAGGGCCGCCCGCAGTTCGTGCTGCACGATGGCCCGCCCTATGCCAATGGCAACATCCATATCGGCCACGCGCTCAACAAGATCCTGAAGGACATCATCACCCGCTCGCGGCAGATGGCGGGCTTCGACTCGAACTACGTGCCGGGCTGGGATTGCCATGGCCTTCCCATCGAATGGAAGATCGAGGAGCAATACCGCGAGAAGGGCCAGAACAAGGACGCAATGCCGGTCAACGAGTTCCGCAAAGAGTGCCGCGAATTCGCCGAGCACTGGGTCGACGTGCAGCGCGAGGAGTTCAAGCGCCTCGGCGTGGTCGGCGATTGGGAGAATCCCTACCTCACCATGAATTTCAAGGCCGAGGCGCTGATCGCCAGCGAGCTGATGAAGTTCGCCGAAAGCGGCCAGCTCTATCGCGGCTCGAAGCCGGTGATGTGGAGCGTGGTGGAGAAGACCGCGCTGGCGGAAGCCGAGATCGAGTATCAGGATTACACGAGCGATACGATCTATGTGAAGTTTCCGGTGAAGGGGAGTCGTTGGACAGAGCTCGAGAGGCATCGAACCGAACATCGATGCAGACAGCCACTTGCAGGCGCATGTCGTCATCTGGACAACGACGCCTTGGACCATCCCGGGCAATCGGGCGATCAGCTTCTCGCCGAAAATTGCCTATGGTCTCTACGAAGTCACTTCAGCGCCAGAAGGCAATTGGGCAAAGACTGGCGACGAAGTAATCGCTCGCCGACAAGCTAGCAGACGACAGTGCTCAAAGCGGCAAAAGTTGAGTCAGTTGCGAAGAGTTGCTTCGAGAATGCCTGGACTCGAGCTCGATTCACGTGTATGTGCGCCATCCGCTTGCATGGCACTCGGGACATTACACTTTCGATGTTCCGCTTCTCGACGGCGATCACGTCACCGATGATACCGGCACAGGCTTCGTCCACACAGCGCCCGGCCATGGCGCCGATGACTACAATATCTGGACGGAGAAGGTCGGTCGGTCCGCATCCCCTTCACCGTCGATGCCGATGGTGTTATCACCAAGGAAGCACCCGGCTTCGAAGGCCGCCGTCATCACCGACAAGGGCGAGAAGGGCGATGCCAACGAAGCGGTGATCCGTGCACTGATCGATGCCAATGCGCTGATCGGCCGGGCCGCCTCAAGCACCAGTATCCGCATTCCTGGCGCTCGAAGAAGCCGATCATCTTCCGCAACACGCCGCAATGGTTCATCTCCATGTCGGCGAAGGGCCTGCGCGATATGGCGCTGAAGGCGATCGACGAGACCGAGTTCTTCCCGCCCGCCGGCCAGAACCGCCTGCGCGGCATGATCGAGCAGCGGCCCGATTGGGTGATCTCGCGCCAGCGCGCCTGGGGCGTGCCGATCGCCGTTTTCGTCACAAGGCGACACGGGCGAAATCCTCAACGATTCCAAGGTGAACGCCCGCATTGTTGAAGCATTCTCTGAAGAAGGCGCCGATGCCTGGTTTGCCGAAGGCGCCAGGAGCGCTTTCTCGGCAATGAGTTGATGATCCCGCCAAGTGGGAAATGGTGAAGGACATTCTCGACGTCTGGTTCGAACTCAGGCTCGACCCACGCCTTCTGCCTTGAGCAGCGGCCCGATCTCAAATGGCCGGCGGATGTCTATCTCGAAGGCTCCGACCAGCATCGCGGCTGGTTCCATTCCTCGCTGCTCGAAAGTTGCGGCACGCGCGGGCGGGCGCCCTACGACCAGGTGATCACCCACGGCTTCACCATGGCCGAGGATGGCCGCAAGATGTCGAAGTCGCTCGGCAACCAGGTGTCCCGCAGGACGTGATCAAGCAATCGGGCGCCGACATCCTGCGCCTCTGGGTGGCCTCGGTCGACTATGCCGACGACCAGCGCATCGGCCCCGAAATCCTGAAGACCAATGTCGAGGCCTACCGCAAGCTCCGCAACACCATGCGCTATATTCTCGGCGCCTCGAAGGCTTGAAGGATTGGGAAAAGGTCTACTCCAAGGACATGCCGGAGCTTGAGCGCTACATCCTGCACAAGCTGCACGAGCTGGATGGCATCGTTCGGGCCGCCTACAAGGTCTATGACTACAAGAAGCTCTATGCGGCGCTGTCGCATTTCATGACCACCGATCTTTCGGCCTTCTATTTCGATATCCGCAAGGACGCGCTCTATTGCGATGCCTGGTCGAGCCTGCGCCGCCGCGCCTGCCGCACGGTGCTGGACCAGCTGTTCCATTGCCTGACGACCTGGCTTGCGCCCATCCTGTCGTTCACCATGGAAGAGGTGTGGCTGTCGCGCTTCGCCGGCGAGGGCTCGTCGGTGCATGTCATGCCGTTTGCCAAAACGCCCGATGAATGGCACGCGCCGGAGCTTGCGGCGAAGTGGGACAAGATCCGCGACGTGCGCTCGGTCGTCACCGGCGCGCTCGAAATCGAGCGGCAGGTGAAGAAGACCATCGGCTCGGCGCTGGAAGCGGCGCCCGATGTCTACGTGATCGATGCGGCACTCGCTGGCAGCCTCGACGGCGTCGACCTCGCCGAAATCTGCATCACCTCGGGCGCTAGCCTGAAGGAAGGCGACGGACCGGCCGATGCCTTCCGGCTCGACAGCGTCAAAGGCGTCGCCGTGGTGTTCAAACCGGCCGAGGGGCGGAAATGCGCCCGGTCCTGGAAGATCACGCCGAGGTGGGCAGCGACCCGGAGTTTCCCGACATCACTCCGAGAGACGCCGAAGCCGTGCGCGAATGGCAGACGCGTTTCGGGAAAACGGTTTGAGCAGGCAGTACTTCTGGGGCCCGATGGCGCCGCTGATCCTGGCGCTGGCAGCGCTGGCCTTCGGCATCGACCAGACCCACAAATGGTGGATGATCCACGTCTATGGCATTGAAACCATTGGGCAAGTGGCCGTAGCGCCGTTCTTCGAACTGGTCATGGCGTGGAATCGCGGGGTGTCCTACGGCCTGTTCAAGGCCGATGCCCAATGGCCGCTGATTGCTGGGGCCGTGGTCATCTGTGCCGGGCTTTGGGCATGGGCCAACCGCGATGGCAACCGGTTACAGGCGGCGGCTTTGGCGCTGGTCATCGGCGGGGCTCTGTCCAACGCCTTCGACCGGGTGATCTATGGCGCCGTTGCGGATTTCTTTCACTTCTTCGTGGGAAACTTCAGCTGGTACGTGTTCAATCTGGCGGATGTGGCCATCGTTGCCGGGGTCGGGCTATTGTTGTATGAGTTCAGTCTTCGTCAAACATGGCCACGGAAATGCCTGAATCCGGGGCGAAACGGCTTTGATAATGTTGGGGATATCGCGAACCTTGAAGACACGCCTTGCCATATTGTCTTGTCTGCTGCTCGCCGGCTGCGGCGAAGGCATGAAAGGCAGCAGCGTCGTCGAAGAGATCATGTCCCATCGCAAAATGGCGCAGGACCAGGGTCCGCCCACCGAAACGGTGATGGAACCCCAGCAGGCGCTGGCCATGCCCACCGACCTTTCCCTGCCGCCGCCCGCCTCCGAGACCAAGGATGAGACTGGCGCCCGCGAGCGGGTGAAAACCGATATTCTCTCGAAGCCCACGACGGTCGATCCCGAAGGCAACGTGCCGGCCATGACCGACCCCTATGAGGCCTATGGCATCTCGCGCTACAAAGAGGACGGCACACCGAAATCCCGCGAGCAACTGAAGAAAGAGCTGCGCGAAGCCTATCTGAAGCTCAAGCGCAAGCAGAACCCGGACTACGGCACTTACCGGAATCTCGGCAATATCTTCAACTAATCCACAGCACGATTTCAACTTTGGCGCCCGGCGGGCTACATTGCCCGCATGCGAATCCGCCGCCTGTCCGAGGGCACCATCAACCGCATCGCCGCTGGCGAAGTCATCGAACGTCCGGCCAGCGTTGTGAAAGAGCTGGTCGAGAACGCCATTGATGCCGGCAGCCGGCAGATCGATGTGGCGTTTCGCGGCGGCGGAAAGAGCCTGATCAAGGTGATGGACGATGGCTTCGGCATGGACGAAGGCGATCTGGCGCTGGCCATTGAACGCCACGCCACGTCGAAGCTCGCCGATGATGACCTGATCGACATTCGATCGCTCGGGTTTCGTGGCGAGGCGCTGCCATCGATTGGTGCGGTGAGCAGGTTGGCTATCACCTCGCGTCCGCGTGGTGGAGGTGAAGCCCATGCCTTGAGCGTTGAAGGCGGCAAGGTCTCGGGCATTCGGCCAGCCGCTTTGGCGCGCGGCACCGAAATGGAAGTGCGCGATCTTTTCTTCGCCACACCTGCCCGCCTCAAGTTCCTCAAGTCGGATCGCAGCGAAACGGCGGAAGCCGCCGATGTCATCCGCCGCCTGGCGCTGGCGCATCCCGATGTTGGCTTCGGCTTCGCCACGGAAGAGCGGCGGCTCATCGATGTGGCGGCAGGCGAGACGCAGGCGACGCGCATCGGCCGTATCATGGGGGCGGAGTTTCTCGGTAACGCCGTGGCGTTTTCGGCCAAGCGCGAGGATGTTGCGGTTGAGGGCTTTGCCGGGCTTCCCACCGCATCGCGCGCCACCACGGCGGCGCAGTTCATGTTCGTCAACAACCGCCCGGTGCGCGACAAGCTTTTGGCCGGCGCCATTCGCGGCGCCTATGCCGACCTGATGCCACGCGGGCGTTTTCCTGCTGTCGTGCTGTTTGTGACCTGTGGCACGGACCGCGTCGATGTCAACGTTCACCCCGCCAAGGCCGAAGTGCGCTTCCGCAATTCGGGGCTGGTGCGCAGCCTGGTGGTGAATGCCATTCGTGCGGCCCTCGCCGGACGCAGCCAAATGGCCGACGCCGGTTTGTCGCGCGACACGGTGCGGAGTTTCCGGCAGGAGTGGCGGCCGAGCCAACCGGGATTGGCGGAAGTTCAGGCGGCGCTTGCAATGGATATGCCTGTCGAGGTGCGCAGTACCGGGGTGGAAACTCCGTTCACGGACTATCCATTGGGAGCGGCAAGAGCCCAGCTTCACGACAACTACATTGTCACCCAGACGGCGGAAGGTATCATCATCGTTGATCAACACGCCGCCCACGAGCGCCTCGTCTATGAACGCCTCAAGACCGAATGGGCCGAAAAACGCCTTGCCACCCAGCCCTTGCTGGTGCCGCAGGTGATCGACATGGAAGCTTCGAATGTGGAACGCATTGCCGGTGCTGCCGAGCTTCTGGCGCAATCGGGCCTTGTCGCCGAAGCCTTCGGTGAGGGTGCCATCATCGTGCGCGAGGTTCCAGCGGCGCTGGCCAATGGCGATATTGCGGGGTTGTTGCGCGATGTTGCCGATGAACTGGCCGAACTTGAGTCTTCAAGTTCCATCGATGAGCGCGTCAATCATCTGCTGGCCACCATGGCCTGTCACCATTCGGTGCGTTCGGGCCGCAAGCTTCGCCCGGAGGAGATGAATGCGTTGCTGCGCGACATGGAAGCCACGCCCAATTCCGGCACCTGCAATCACGGGCGGCCCACTTTCATCGCATTGAAACTCGCCGACATCGAGCGGCTGTTCGGACGGAGATGACATGAGCCCCACCATTGCGGCAAGCGTGTTTCTGGCGGGCTTCGTCTATGCCGTAACGCCTGGCCCCGGCGTTCTTGCCGTACTCGGCATCGGTGCGGCGCGCGGGAGGCTGGCGGCGGCGAAATTTCTTGGCGGCCACTGCGCTGGCGACATCGTGTGGTATGTGCTGGCCACCGCCTCGATCATCGGTGTCTCATCAATTGGCGAGCGGGTGTTCCAGGTGCTGGGCGTGATCAGCGGACTTTATCTGATTTACCTCGGCATACGGGCGCTGCGCCACGGCCGGGGTGGGGCGGTCAGTGCGCTGGTAACCCGCGATCCGCTGAAACACGGCCTGGTGTTCGGACTCACCAATCCCAAGGCCTATCCAGTTGCCGCCGCGATGTTCACGGCTCTCCTTGCAGGCGAAGCGGCGAGCCTCACCTGGAACGATCTGCCACTGATCGTCGCCATCGCCACGCTGGGTTCATTGGCTGGTGATGCAATTTATGTCTATGCCGTCGGCATCAGCGCCATGCGGAAGTTCTATGAGCGGCATGAAATTGCCATCAACCGCGCCAGCGGCATGATCTTCGTGGCTTTCGGCGGCAAGGCGATTTACGACAGTTTGCCGCGATAGAACCGCACTTGCGTGTCGCCGTAGCTGCGGGTGTCGATCAGCGTGAGGCCAGGGATATCAGCCACTGAAATTTTCTCGGCTTCCTCAAGCACCACTACGCCGCCGGGCGACAACCATCCGCCGTCCATCACCGAAGCCAGCGCCTTTTCGCCGAAACCCTTGGCATAGGGCGGGTCGGCGAAGATCAGGTCGAAGGGCGTCTGCGGAGCGCAGGGGCCGAGTTCTGTCGCGTCGCGCCGCCAGATCTTGCACTGGCCGATCACTCCAAGCGCATCGGCATTGTTGCGGATGACACCGCGCGCCTCGACGGCTTCTTCGACGAACTGGCAAAAGCGCGCACCCCGCGACAGGGCTTCGAAGCCCAAAGCACCGGTTCCGGCGAACAGGTCCATGACGCGGGCACTTTCGAGGTCGAAGCCCTCGATCGAATGGCTGAGAATATTGAAAATCGATTCCCGCACCCGGTCCGATGTCGGCCGCGTGCCGTCGCCCTTCGGGCTTGCGAGCCCGCGCCCTTTGAATGTGCCACCGACAATCCGCATCTTGACCCCAACCCTTTCAATGCCCCATGTGGCAGAATGCAATTGAAACTGCCAGAGGCCATGTCGTTGGCCCTTGAAGAGGCCGAAGCGGCGGCGGCACGCGGCGAAGTTCCGGTCGGCGCGGTGGTCATTGACAAGCACGGCCGGGTTCTGGCGCGGGCCGGAAATCGCACGCTGGAACTGAAAGATCCGACGGCCCATGCCGAAATGCTGGCGATCCGCGCTGCGGCGCGAAGTGCTGGGCAGCGAACGGCTCGATCGACTGCGATCTCTACGTGACACTCGAACCCTGCGCCATGTGTGCTGCTGGCATTTCATTTGCGCGGGTACGGCGGCTGTACTTCGGCGCTTCCGACGAGAAGATGGGTGCTGTCGAAAACGGCCCGCGCTTTTTCATGCAGTCGACCTGTCATCACGCGCCCGATGTCTACAGTGGCATTGGCGGCAAGAAGTCGGCGGAATTGTTGAAAGAATTTTTCCGCAACAGGCGCTAGTCCATCCCCCTGATCCGCAGATCCAGCGCCCGCTTCAGCTTGTCCTTGGCTGGTTCGCAGGCTTTCCACATTTCCCGTGGCTTGAAGAAGTCCATGGCGTTGAAGGCGTCGAGCGGCGGCTCAATGTAGATGTCCGGCGGGTTCGCCGCATGGCGGAGGTCGGCAATCTGGTGGAACATGATGAGCAGCGAACCGACCGCCACTTCAAGATTGCTGTGGTTGGGCCGCCGCAGAGCCGAGGGCCTGCCAGTCACATCAATGGCGACGGTGATATCGGTTCCCGCCCGCACATGGTCGAAGGGTACGGGGTTCACCACGCCGCCATCGACAAAGATGTGGCCATCGATCTTCGGGCCTTCGATGATGCCGGGAATGGCAATCGATGCCGCCACCGCCTGCACCAGATTGCCGGAAGCAATCACCCGTTCTTCCTGCAGATCATAGTCCGTGGCGATGGCCTTGAAGGGGATTGGCAGGTCTTCGATGTTCTTCGGCAGGTGATCGGGCAGGGCGACATCGGCCAGCGTCTCGCCCTTGATGCGCAGCGAGCCAAAGCCCTTGAGGCTCACCAACTCAGAAATCTTGGCCTTGCGGTTGCGGAACACATGGCGGAAGGCGTCGGCGCGCGACGACAGCAACAACTCGGCATGATCGCGGATGTCGCGGGCACTCATGCCCGCCGCGTATCCAGCACCCATCACCGAGCCGATGGAGGTTCCGGCGATAATCGCCGGCTTGATGCCAAGCTCATCGAAAACTTCGAGCATCGGAATATGAGCAAGGCCACGTGCCGCACCGCCGCCCAATGCCAATCCGATTTTCATGCGCCGGCCTTTCTGGCGAAGGCCCAGGCGGTGCGGGCAAGGGGCGCTTACGTTCTGCGCCATGGCGGTGGCCTCCGCATTGGCCGCCGTGCCGTCACGCACCCGGCCGAGGATGCCCTGCAGAATGGCGGCAAGGCGGAAGAAGTTATAGGCGAGATAGACATTGAGATTGGCAAGGCTCTGGCGGCCCGTTCGGCTTGCATAAGCTCTTAATGTAGTCATCGAGGGCCGGAATTCCAGCCTCGTGTTCGTGGCCCAGCAACGAGCCAACGCCAGCACCAGAAGCCGAAACCGGCATGAACCATTGCATCAGGTGATAGGTGAAATCGGCCAGCGGGTCGCCCAGCGTCGAAAGTTCCCAATCGAGCACGGCAATGACGCGCGGCTCGCGTCGGGTGAATGATGCAATTGTCGAGACGGAAATCGCCGTGAACGACTGAGTGCGCAGTCTGCTCCGGAATGGCGGTGGGAAGCCAGGCGATAAGATCGTCCATCTCGGCGATACCGGTGGTTTCCGAGGCGCGATACTGCTTTGTCCAGCGGTCAACCTGGCGGGCCACATAGCCTTCGGGCTTGCCGAAATCCGCCAGACCGAGTGCCGCAATGTCGAGGCCATGCAGTCGGGCGATGGTGGCGTTCATCGCCTCGAACAGCGCGGCGCGGTCCTGCCCGGTAAGCCCCGGTGCATAGGGTTCCCAGAACACCCGGCCTTCAACGTGAGCCATCACGAAGAACGGCACACCGATGACGGTGTCATCCGTACACAGAGCATAAGGCGTTGCCACCGGGAAATCCGCAGCCGCAAGTGCTTCCGTCACCCGGAACTCGCGCTCGATGGCGTGGGCCGAAGGCAGCAGTTGGCCCGAAGGCTTGCGCCGCAGAACATAGCGCTGCGATGGCGTTTCCAGCTGATACGTCGGGTTTGATTGTCCTCCCTTGAAGCGCCGTGTGGTGAGCGGGCCGTTGAAGCCCGCAATGTTTGCGGCCAGCCACGTTTCCAACGGTGCAAGTGGCAAGTCGCTGCTGGCGGTTCCGGAAAAGGCCTGTTGCCGGTCAATGACCATGGGTCGCGAGGAAGGGCAGCAAAGCGGCAAGAAGCGCATCCGGATTTTCTTCCGGAATGAAATGGCCGGAGGCGATGCCGTGGCCCTCGACATTGACGCACCACTTGCGCCAGGTCTCCAGCGGGCCAGCTGTTTCCGAGGGAATGCCGGTGGTGCCCCACAGGGCGAGCGTGGGGCAGGCGATCTTGCGGCCGGCCGCCACGTCGGCGGTGTCGATCGCGAGATCGATGGTGGCGCCGGCGCGATAGTCGTTGCAGGTGGCGTGGATGTGTTCGGGAATTGAATAGTGCAGGCGGTATTCGGCGAGTGCGGCCTCATCGAAAGCCGACAAATCCTTGGCCGCCGTCCAACTGGCCAGCGAGTAATCGAGGAAGCCCACCGGATTCTTGTCGATCAGCATTTCGGGAAGCGGGTGCGGCTGGGCAAGAAACAGCCAGTGGTAGGTTTTCATCGCCAGCTTCACGGTGAAACCTGTCCACATGGCATGGGTTGGTATGATGTCGAGAACCGTCAGGCAACTGACGATCTCTGGCCGGTCAAGCGCCATGCGATAGGCGACGCGGCCGCCGCGGTCGTGGCCCACCACGGCGAAGCGCTTGTGGCCGAGGGAGGCCATGAGGGACACCAGATCAGCCGCCATGACGCGTTTGGAGTAAGGAGCATTGTCCGGGGTGTTTTCAGGGCAGGACGAAAATCCATAGCCGCGCAGATCCGGCATCACACAGGTGAAGCGCTGCATGAGCGCCGGGGCCACTTTGTGCCATTCGGCATGGGTTTGCGGGAAACCGTGGATCAGCAGCAGCGGCGGCCCGGAGCCGCCCACCCGGGCGAAGATTTCAGCGCCAGCGTGGGCGTGGCGAATGTCGTGGCTGTTGGGGAACAGGGGGTGCATGACCTGAGTTTACACCAACCGAGGCTTTCCCGCCAGAATTCCGACACGGTTGCCCGCCACTGCTGGCACCCAGGATGGCGCGCTTACCGGTCTTGATCGCATTGCTGTTGCTGGCCCAGCCGGCCGGCGCCAGGCCGCCGCCGGAAGACACCGTGCCGCAGCGCCTCGACGGGCCGGGGCCACGGGCCTTCGCCAAATTCAAGGTCGCCGACCAACGCTGCGGGATGTTGCGCGATGGCAGCGACGGTACCCGCATCTACAACACCTTCGACTCCTCCATCCTCCGCCTGTCATTCGGTGGTGAAACGCGGCGCATCCTGCCGCTGCTGATGACCGACAAGGCGGGCGACGACAACATTCTCAAGGTCAAACTCCGCACCGCCTGCGTATTGTCGGTCAAGCGGCGGGGCAACACCTATGATCTCCGTGTCACCACGCGGCGCGATCCGCCGGGTGCCGAGGCGATACTGCGCATCGATGCCGAGGGCCGGCTTCTCAACCCTGAGGACAATGGCGGACTGTTCTATGTGGTGGGCGAGAACTCGCGCGAGAACCGGATGATCGACCGCTTTGCGCTGATATCAAAACGCCTCGAACGCTTCACGTGCCTGCCGGGCGAGGCGGATGCGGCTTGCGAGTACCAGTTCCTGAACTATGCCGAACGGCTGTTCGCCGACGAGGTGCGCCACCAGTCGGTGCTGCCTCACGCCTTGCGCAAGGCGCATCATGCCGAAGTGAGTGCGGCGGTGGCAATAGCCGTCGACGATCCGCTGATGCTGGCGCTGCATCGTCTCATCGTTTCCAACGAATCCTCCACCATCTCGCCATTCCAGATCTGGGACGCGGTGCTCGCCGACAGTGGCCTGAGCTTCGGTCCGCACCAGTGGGACATCGGCATCAATGACGATGGCCGCCGCATCTTCACCAGGCTGGCGGCGATGGCCGGATTGAAGAACCCTGACCGCTACTTCCGCAGCCTGTGGCGGTTTTCGACCGCCGAGTTTCAGGACTATCTGTTGTGGCGCGACAGCATGAACCGCGCCCTGCAATCAGACGCGGGCCGGGCGCTGGTCATAGATGAGTACGTGAAGTGGTTGAAGGGCGATGCGCTGGCCAGGGCCCGCGCCGCATTGCCCTTCCTCGATCCGTCCAATGCGGAGCATCGTTTAATGCTGCTCTATTACACTGATGTCGACAATCAGTATGGCGACGAAGTGTTAAAGCGCGATCTGCAACGGTTGATGAAGGAGATGGCGGAGCAGGGCGTTGCAGGAAACACAATGCGCACCAAACTCGACGCCCGCATGATGGCGACCCCATTCGCCGTCAACTACCCCGACAAGGCAGCGGCAAGGCTGGAGCGGACCTGGGGAATATTGGGCGGGTTGTAGCGCGCTTCGAGGCCCTGCGTGCCGCAGGGCACCTCAGCGTGAGGGTTGTTTGGGTTCCTCACCCTGAGGCGCTCGCGAAGTGAGCCTCGAAGGGTGCGCCGCAATTACATCGCCCGCCAGCCGATGTCCGTGCGGCCACTGTGGTCAGGCGAGTCCCCTGATATCCAGTCTTAGACGATCGATCGCTTCCACATGCTCCGACAGGGCGCCGAAATCGATCTTCGCAATGTTCTCAACCTCGTTGCCGACCCTGCGAAGTTTGATGTGAGCCCTGACAGGCAGATTGGCATTTGCATCTGAATAGTCGGCCGCCGCTCCGCACAAATTGTGCGCTACGTCATTCCGAAATTCTGCGAGTTTCTCAGCCCGTCTGATAATCTCATTGGCCGCAGTCAGTGCGTGTAGGTTCGTCGCCTTTGCTATTCGCTCCTTTTCTTCCCAGGCTTTGAGAAGTGTTCCGAAATTTGCTGCCTTCTTGCTGAGGTTCTCTGGATCTTCCAAACGGGAAATCCGGTTTCGCACCTCACTTTCCAAATAGCCCCAGTAGAGAAACAATTCTCCGACTTTTGCCATCACCTCGCGCAAAGACGTAGTAGGCGTCGTTTGCATGATCTTCCCTCCAAACTTCTTCAGATCGCCCGCCAGCCGATGTCCGTGCGGCAGAAGCCTTCCGGCCAATCGATGCGGGCAACCGCCCGATAGGCGCGGGACTGGGCTTCCTTCACAGTTGCGCCAAGGGCGGTGACGTTCAGCACACGGCCACCGCTGGCGACAAGCTTGCCGTCCTTCATTGCCGTTCCGGCGTGGAAGATTTCGACTCCCTCTTCCGCCGCTGCCGCTTCAAGTCCGCGAATTTCCGTGCCCTTCACCACCTCGCCGGGGTAGCCACTGGCGCACATCACGACGGTCAATGCCGCGTCGGCGTGCCAGCGCACGCTCATCTTGCCGAGCGTGCCGTCCGCGCAGGCGAGCAACAGCGGCACGATGTCGTCTTTCAATCGCATCATCAGAACCTGCGTCTCGGGATCGCCGAAGCGGGCGTTATATTCGATGAGCTTTGGGCCTTCGCTGGTGAGTATGAGCCCGGCATAGAGCACGCCAACATAGGGGTGGCCCATATCGCTCAGTGCACGGATGGTCGGCTTGACGATTGTTTCCAGCGCTTCGGCGCACAGCGCCTCGGTCATGCAGGGGGCGGGCGAATAGGCGCCCATGCCGCCGGTGTTGGGGCCGGTATCGCCATCGCCCACGCGCTTGTGGTCCTGGGCGGTGGCCAGCGGCAGCGCATTGCGTGCCGTCGCTCAGCACGAAGAAGCTCGCTTCCTCGCCCTCGAGGAATTCCTCGATGACGCATTCGGCGCCGCCGAACTTGCCGGAGAAAATATCATCCAACGCGGTGCGGGCTTCGGCCATGGTCATGGCGACGGTGACGCCCTTGCCCGCCGCCAGTCCATCGGCCTTGATGACGATGGGTGCGCCATGGACTTCGAGATAGGTTGTTGCCGCTGCCTTGTCGGTGAACCGGCCATAGGCGGCGGTCGGGATATTGTATTTGGCGCAGATGTCCTTGGTGAAGCCCTTGGAGCCTTCAAGCTGGGCGGCGAATTTCGAAGGTCCGAACACTTTGATGCCCGCCGCCTTGAGATCATCGGCTAAACCCGCCACCAGCGGCGCTTCGGGGCCGACGACGACGAGTCCAATCTGTTTTTCCATGCAGAAGGCGATGACAGCGGCGTGGTCGGTCACCTTGCACATCGACGACATGGGCGATCGCCGCGATACCGGGATTGCCCGGCGCGCAATAGAGCGTGTCGCACAGCGAACTGGCGCCGATGGCCCAGGCCAGCGCATGTTCGCGGCCGCCGGAACCGATCAACAGAATGTTCATGGGGTCTTGCCTTGCGTTTCGCCGCCTTCTCGCATTTGATGGGGCGGAATCAAAGAGCGAAATGATGACTGCGGATATCGGCCACGACCCGGAAACCGGCGAGATCATCGATGGCGGAAAGCCCAATCTTTCCGAGTATTCGGTCAGCGAAATTTCCCATGCGCTGAAGCGCACGCTGGAGGACCGCTTCGGCCATGTGCGGGTGCGCGGAGAGATTTCTGGTTTCCGCGGGCCGCATGCTTCAGGCCATTGCTATTTCGCGATCAAGGACGAGGGCGCCAAGCTTGACGCCATCATCTGGAAAGGCAGTTTCAGCCGGCTGCGGTCGAAGATGCAGGAGGGGCTCGAGGTCGTCGCCACCGGCAAGATTTCGTCCTATCCGCAAAAGTCCGGTTATCAGATCATCATCGAAAATATCGAGCCTGCCGGTGTTGGCGCGCTGATGGCGCTGCTCGAAGAGCGCAAGAAAAAACTCGCCGCCGAAGGCCTGTTCGATGCTTCGCGCAAGAAGCCCATACCCTATCTGCCGAAGGTGATCGGCGTGGTGACTTCGCCGACGGGTGCGGTGATCCGCGATATTCTGCACCGCCTCAATGACCGCTTTCCGCGTCATGTCATCGTCTGGCCGGTGCGGGTGCAGGGCGAGGGGAGTGCGGCGGAAGTGGCGGCCGCCATCGCCGGCTTCAACCGCATGAGTCCCAGGCCCGACCTCATCATCGTGGCGCGGGGCGGCGGGTCGCTCGAAGACCTGTGGGGCTTCAACGAGGAAATCGTCGTGCGGGCGGTGGCGGCAAGCGAAGTGCCGCTGATCTCAGCCGTGGGCCACGAGACCGATACGACGCTCATCGACTTCGCATCGGACTTGGCGGGCACCGACCCCAACCGCCGCCGCCGAACGCGCCGTGCCGGTCAGAAGCGAACTGCTGGCGCAGGTGGCGACGCTGGCGTCCCGGCATGGCCGGGGCATGTCGCGGCTGATGCAGGAGCGGTCAACACGTGTGACTTCTGCTGCCCGCGCCTTGCCACGGCCCGACGAGATTCTGGCATTGGCACGGCAGCGCTTCGACTCCGCCGCCAACCGGCTCGGCATGGGGCTGAGGGCCAACACCCAAAGCCACCGCCGCAGGTTGTCGGAGGTCGCCCCGAGACTGTCGTTGCGCACTTTAAGTATCGCAGTTGCTAATGACCGCAAGACCATGAATACGCTGCAAGAACGCTCGGCGCGTGCGATGCGCCGGGTGCTCGAAATCAGGGACCAGCGGTTGACTGGTGCGGCCAAACTCATGGCCTCGCTCTCCTACAAATCGGTGTTGCAGCGCGGCTTCGCACTGGTGCGCGATGACAGGGGCCAACCGGTCCGTGCCGCCTCCGCCGTAAATCCCGGCGCCAAGCTCGACATCGAGTTCGCCGATGGCCACGTAAAGGTGAAGGAAGACTCAGGGCCGAAGCAGGGCAAGCTGCTGTGATGCGTCGAGGCCCTGCGTTCCGCAGGGCACCTCAGCATGAGGGAGATTGAGTTTTCCTCACCCTGAGGTGCGAGCGAAGCGAGCCTCGAAGGGCGAGGATAACATCTACACTGCCCAGTCGCCCTTGCGCATCAGGGGTTCGGTCTTGCCATCGGCCAGCACGCCATCGACGTCGAGTTCATTCGAGCCGATCATCCAGTCGACGTGGATCAGGCTGGTGTTGGCGCCCTTGGCCAGCATCTCTTCTTTGCTAAGGCTGTCTGAGCCACTCATGTTGTCGGAATAACACTGGCCGACGGCGATGTGGCTGGCGGCATTCTCGTCATAAAGCGTTTCGTTGAAAACGATGCCGGAGGCGGCGATCGGCGAGGAATGCGGCACCAGCGCCACTTCGCCCAAACGCGCCGCACCCTCATCGGTTTCGATCATCTTGCGGAAGACATCATGGCCCTTATCGGCATGGCTTTCAACGATGCGGCCTTTCTCGAAGCGCACCCGAATGCCGTCAATGAAGGTGCCCTGATAGGACAAGCGGCTTGGTGGCGCGCACGATGCCATCGACCCGCTCGCGGTGCGGCATGGTGAAGACTTCTTCGGTCGGCACATTGGCGTTGAAGATGACGCCATTCTTTGCCTTGCCGGCGCCGCCCTTCCAGTGGTGATCGTCGACCAGGCCCAGCGTGAAGTCGGTGCCGGGCCCAACGTATTTCAGCGCGCTGTAACGTTTGCAATTGAGGAAATCGGTGCGCTCGTTCAGTTTGGCCGAATGACTGGCCCAGGCGGCGACCGGATCGGCGAGATCGGCCCTGGTGCATTTGAAGATCGCCTGCCACAGGGTCTCCAGTGCGGCATCGGGCGAAAGCTGCGGGAACACGTTCTTCGCCCAGGCTGGCGTGGCGCAGGAAATGACGCACCAGTTGATGGCACTGGTGGTGATCAGTTCGATGGCCGGCTTATAGGCCTTGGAGCGGGCACGGTTGGCGCGGGCCACCTTGTCGGGGTCTTGGCCGGCCAGGAGGGCCGGGTCTTCGCCGATGATGGCAAGCCTGGCGCAGCCGCCGCGGAAAGCCTCCGCCATGCCGTTGAACAGCCAGGCGGGGGCCGTGTCGAAGCTCGGGTCGATCGCTTCCCTGAAGCGCATGAGCGTTGTCTGCTCGTCGCTGTAAAGTGCGGTCACCAGCGTGCAGCCCGCCTTGTAGGCATGGTGGGTGATACGGCGCACCAGCGCCACCGCCTCAAGCGGCGCGGTGATCAGCAGTTGCTGGCCGGGGTTGATGTTGAGCCCGGCGCGGACGACAAGCTGGGCATAGCGATCGAGGAGGGTGTCATGGGTCATGGCAACAGTCTAGGCGATTTGCGGTCCCACTTCAAATTTCCGCCACAAGGGGCTATCTGATTCCCCATGAACTTTCTTGACCCCCTCATGCCGCAGAGCCGCGAGGCGAAGCTGCGCTATCTCGATGCCGACTATGAAGTCGTCAAGGAAGGCGAATTCGTGCGCTGCGGGGTGACCGGCGACCCGATCCGGCTCGATCAGCTGATGTATTGGGACGTGGCCCGCCAGCAGGCCTATCGCTCGGCGGAAGTGGCTTTCGCGGATTATCTCAGGCGAAACCTTACATGATCACGTCGAGGCCGCGGATGATCTGGTCCTGGAACAGGACCATGGCATTGGCGAGGATCACCAGGCCCTGAACCTGAATCACCGTCTCGGTGCGCATCGTCGGCAGGCCCTTGGCGCGCCGGATGATGAGCACGATCAGGAAAACCGTGTTGATCAGCATCAGTTCGACGATGAGTGGCGGGTCGCCCTTCGTCAGGAAATCGGTGAGCTGCCACCACGGCGCATTGATGATTTGGTCGATCATCGGAACAGGCACCTGCTGCTTAGCTATAGGCGCCGATTGTCGCACTGTACTGGTTAACGCGGGGTTGCGGAACTATGGCCACTGGCATCAATTTTTGGTCAACGTGTATAAGCCCCGCCCTTGTGGTAGGATTACTGGCCTTTGGGCGGTTTGGAGTAGGACGATGTTGAGCAATTGGACACCTGACAGCTGGCGCAAATTCCCCGTCGTGCAGGTGCCGGAGTTATGACGACAAGGCAAAGCTTGCCGTAACGGAACAGCGCCTGGCGGGCTTTCCGCCACTGGTTTTTGCAGGCGAGGCCAGAAAGCTGAAACGGAAGCTGGCGCGCGTGGCCGAAGGCAAAGGTTTCCTCCTGCAGGGCGGCGATTGCGCCGAAAGCTTCGCCGAACATTCGGCCGACAATATCCGCGATTTCTTCCGGGTGTTCCTGCAGATGTCGGTGGTGCTGACCTTCGCCGGCGGCCAGCCGGTGGTGAAGGTCGGCCGCATTGCCGGGCAATTCGCCAAGCCGCGCTCTTCGCCCACCGAAGTGATCGATGGCGTCGAACTGCCGATCTATCGCGGCGACATCATCAATGGCGCCGAAGGCACGCTGGAGGCGCGCAAGCCCGATCCGGAACGCCAGATCATGGCCTACCGCCAATCGGCGGCAACACTCAACCTGTTGCGCGCCTTTGCCCAGGGCGGCTATGCCAACCTCGAACACGTGCACAAGTGGACGCTGGGCTTCCTCAAGGATTCGCCGGCCTTCGAGCAGTATCAGGAACTGTCCGACCGCATCACCGAGGCGCTGGGCTTCATGCGCGCCTGCGGCATCAACGCCGATACGGCGCCGCAGCTTCGCACCACCGATTTCTTCACCAGCCACGAGGCCCTGCTTCTCGGCTTCGAGCAGGCGATGACCCGCGTCGATTCGACCAGCGGCGATTGGTATGCGACCTCCGGCCATATGCTGTGGATCGGCGACCGCACCCGCCAGCATGACCATGCCCACATCGAGTTCTGCCGCGGCGTGCGCAATCCCCTCGGCCTCAAGTGCGGCCCGTCGCTGAAGGCCGACGACCTCATCCGCCTGATCGACAAGCTGAACCCGGAGAACGAGCCGGGCCGCCTCACGCTGATCGCCCGCTTCGGCGCCGACAAGGTGGAAAAGCACCTGCCGGATCTGATCAAGGCGGTGAAGCGCGAAGGCCGCGCCGTGGTGTGGTCGTGCGATCCGATGCACGGCAACACCGTCAAGGCGACGAGCGGCTACAAGACCCGTCCGTTCGACGCGATCCTCGCCGAAGTGCGCCGCTTCATGACCGTGCATCAGGCGGAAGGCACCCATGCCGGCGGCATCCATGTGGAAATGACCGGCAAGGACGTGACCGAATGCACCGGCGGCATGCGGGCGCTGCGCGATGAAGACCTGAACGACCGCTATCACACCTTCTGCGACCCGCGCCTCAACGCCGCCCAGGCGCTGGAACTGTCGTTCCTGGTGGCCGAGGAACTGAAGAAGGAAATGGCCTCGCGCCCCCGCGTCTACGACGACGAAACGGCGGAAGCGGCGGAGTAGGGGGCCGCGTAAGCGTTCTGTCAGCTTCCGGGGCGTATGTGGCGGCCTCGTTACGGAGGCTTGCGATGAAACTGATGCAGTGGTTGCGGTCGATTCACGGTTGGCTGGGGATATTGATTCTGCCGTGGGTGATTGCGCTTGGTCTTACCGGCTTCTATCTCAACCACGGCGATGCCGTCATGTCGTTGATCGGCAGCGGCGAACTGGATTTCAGCAGCTTTGAACTGTTGCCCGGCGACGAGATGGTGCCGGAACAGACGGCGATGGCATTGGCCGCGTCTTATTGGCCTGGCAAGAGTTTGGCAGCTCCGGAGACCGTCGACTATCACGGCGAGTCTGCCTACTCGTTCAAGGACAGGGACGACGAACTGATCGTCCTGGTATCGTCCGGCTATTATTTCTGGAAGACGGCCTACACCCGCAAAGCCTACACGCCCGGCGGCACGCGTATCGACACCAAGATCTACTGGCCACGGGTGTTCAAGGAGTTCCACGTGCGGGGCTGGCTCGGCCGGACCTTCGGCACTTTACTCGCCGATATCGCCGCCATCAGCATGGTGCTGTTCGGGTTCACCGGCATGTACCTGTTCCTGTGGCCGCGCTATCGCCGGTTCATCAACCGGATGCGCAGGCCTGCTTAAGGCCCGACCTGGAACGGCTGCGGGTCTTCGCGGGTTTTTCCCCGGAACTCAAGGGCGATATGGCCGAAGAGGGCGGCCATGACAACGCCGCCGCCGATCAGCGTCTGGACGGCCGGCACCTCGCCGATGATCAGCCACACCCACACCGGGGCGAGCGGCACTTCGAGGGCTGCCAGCAATGTCGCTTCGGCCGCCGGAATGCGCTTGGAGCCGAACGTATAGAGCGCCAGCCCGGCGGCGTTCTGCACGATGCCGAAGAGGGCGATCAGCGCGAAATCGTTCAACGTCACCGAGAGCGGTGCGGCGAAGCACCAGCACAGGGCCGAGCAGATCCACGCCGAGGCGCCCATGGCCGGCAGCATCGCCACTTCGCGGTGGCGGCGCATGATGGTGGTGAAGCTTGCCATGCACAGCGTCATCAGGAAGGCCAGCAGCTTGCCGAACAGGCTGCCGCCCGAGTTCAGCTCCCCACAGCATGAAGCCAACTCCGGCCAGCGCCATGGCACTGGCCACCATGGTCGAAAGCGTCGGCCGCTCGCCGATGAACAGATAGGCAATGCCCGCCGTCACGAAGGGCACCGTGGCATAGATCACCATGGCATCGGCGATCGACGTGTAACGCAGTGCGCCGATGCCGGTGATCATGCCCATGGCCGAAAGTCCGGCCACCGCAAACGCCGGCCAGCGCAAGCCCGCGCAGGATAGCCGAGTGCCCTGTCCGCGCTCGATGCAGGAAGAACAGGATGAAGATCGCCGTGCCCGAGAACAGCCCGCGCCAGAACAGCATGGTGAGCAGATCGGCGCCGATGGCCCGCGTGAAGATGCCCGCCGACGACCAGGCAAGCGCCGCCATCGCCACCAGGATCAAGCCGGTGCGGTGCTGGTGCTGTTCGGCTGAGGTCATGGCTGTGAGGCTTTCATGAGATTGAGGGTGTTGGCGGCGAGAATCATCAGCGCCACCGGCCACCGACCAGATGTCGAGGCCTTCGCTATAGATGATGTAGCCCAGCAAGCGCGGTGAGCGGCAGGCGCAGGAAATCCATCGGCATGACGATGGTGGCATCGGCCAGCGAGATGGCCTTCGACAGGCAATAGTGCGAAACGGTGCCGGCCAGCGCCACCACGGCGATCCATATATCCAGCTGTGCGGTTGCGGCCATAGCCAGGTGAGGTAGGCGGGAATGGCGCCGATCACCGTCTGCATGGCGAACATCAGGAAGATGACGGTGAGGGCCGTATCGCGCCGGGTGATGAACTTGGTGAGCGTCACCGAGCCGGCAAACAGCAGGGCCGCGGCGAGCGCCACCAGATGCCCGGCGCCGAGCGTCAGCGCCCGGCTTGACGATCATCAAAACGCCAGCAAAACCAATGATCAAGGCGGCAATCTTGAAGCCATACATGCGCTCGCCGAGGAACGCCGACGGCGAGCATGGCGATCCACAGCGGCATGGTGAATTCGATGGCGATGACTTCGGCCAGCGGGATGAGCAGCAGCGCCGAGAACCAGGCATATTGCCCGCCATAGTGGATGATGTTGCGGACGACATGCAGCCGGAACTGGCCGAAACGCTGGGCCACATTGCCGCCAGTCAGCAGCACGATGGGCGTGAGGATCAGCGTGGCGATCGAGGCTGCGGAGCATCATCACCTCGAACACCGAGACGTCCTTGGCGAGCTCGCGCCCGGCAATGGTCATGCCCAGGGTGGCGCAGAAGCCAGCCCGCCATCCACATTGCCGCCTGCCGAACTGATCTGCTGTTGCACGCCAACGTCCTTAACCTGCCGAAGCTACCTGGCGCCGCCATCGCGCTAGGCTGGAAACGGCATATCAACCCTGTGGTCGCCGCCACCCTTGACGGCATCAGGCGCGCTGACGCATGGTGCGCCCCGATGACCACCGCCCGCCACTATCGCCGCATCTTGCGGCATTATTATTTGCAGCTAGCCGAAAACCGCTGGCAGGGCGCCGCTTGACCTAAATTCAGATGAAGCGATCCCCGGGCCGGCAAGCCTGAGGAAACGCATGACCCTGCGCCTGTACAACACGCTGACCCGCACGAAGGAGGAGTTCAAACCCCTCGATCCTGCGAACGTGCGCATGTATGTCTGCGGGCCGACGGTCTATGACTATGCCCACATCGGCAATGCCCGGCCGGTCATCGTCTTCGACGTGCTGTTCCGGCTGCTGCGCCATCTCTATGGCGAGACCACGTGACCTATGTCCGCAACATCACCGACGTCGACGACAAGATCAATGCCAGGGCGCTGCGGGATTTTCCGGACCTGCCGCTCAACGAGGCCATCCGCAAGGTGACGGAGACGACGGCCAACCAGTTCCATTCCGATGCCAAGGCGCTCGGCTGCCTGGAACCCACCGTCGAGCCGCGCGCCACCGACAACATCGCCCAGATGATCGAGATGATCGGGACACTGATCGATCGGGGCCACGCCTATGTGGCCGGCGGCGAAGTGCTGTTCAGCGTGCCCTCGATGCCGGACTATGGGCGCTTGTCCCAGCGCAATCTCGACGAGCAGCAGGCGGGCGCCCGCGTCGCTGTCGAAGCCCACAAGCGCAACCCGGCCGATTTCGTGCTGTGGAAACTTTCGAGCGCCGGAGGAACCCGGCTGGGACAGCCCGTGGGGCAGGGGCCGCCCCGGCTGGCACATCGAATGCTCGGCCATGAGCAAGCGCTATCTGGGCGAGATCTTCGACATCCACGGCGGCGGCATCGACCTGATCTTCCCGCACCACGAAAACGAAATCGCCCAGTCGCGCTGCGCCCACGGCACGCCAGTCATGGCCAACATCTGGATGCACAACGGCTTCCTGCAGGTCGAAGGCCAGAAGATGTCGAAGAGCCTGGGGAATTTCGTGACGATCAATGAGTTGCTGGAACTGACAAGTTTGGCGATCGAAATGGCACGGCAAGTGCTGCGGCTTGCACATGCTCACGACGCACTATCGCCAGCCGATCGACTGGACCGTAAGTGTCATTGACGAAGCTCAAGCAGCTGTTCACGCTGGACTGTTGATTGCATCTGGCGTCTGAGAGCCATTGAAGGCGCTGATCTTCGTCATGACGAATGCCTATGACCATCGATGCTCATCGAAGCTACTTAACGATGACCTAAACTCCAGTAGGCAGTTGCAAGCTCACAGACTGCAAAGAGCGCTGCGAATGAGGCTCGAACATGGAGTTGGCAGACGCCAGAAATTCTGAGCTTCAATCTGAATGGATCTCGGAGCTTGCTTGGAATTCGACTCGAGGGGCTCATCGCATGCGGAAGCATACTGAAGACCGCTCGGGACTGTTGCAAGATGCAGATATCAATCGGAAGCTCATCGCCGCCCGCCTCGAAGCCCGCAAGGCGAAGAACTGGGCGGAGAGCGACCGCATCCGCGACGAACTCGCGGCCATGGGTATCGCCATCAAGGACAACAAGGACGGCACGACCTCGTGGGAGGTGAAGCGATGAACAGCTCGCCCCTCTCCCGCCGACTTCGCGTCCACCCTCTCCCGCGAGGGGAGAGTGGTCGAGCACGAGTCAACCCTCCCCCCTTGCGGGGGAGGGCGCTGCGCCAGCGGCGGGGACGAGGGGCGCGCCTTGAAGCTGGCGAATCGGCTGCTGGTCGACCATGACCGATGCCGAAACGAACTCTGGCAACAGCTTCGCGCCAAGCGCGTTCGAGGAATCAAATTCCGCCGCCAGGTGCCAATCGGCAACTACATCGCCGACTTCGTTTGTTCTGCCCGACAGCCTGATCGTCGAAGTGGACGGGAGCCAGCACGAGGGCTCGGCTCATGACGCAGTGCGCGATGCTGGTGACACGCAAGGCTTCCGCGTGTTGCGTTCTGGAATATCAGTGTACTGACGGCTATGGATGGAACGCTGCTGGCGATCATGATGCTTTGAATGACGCCCCTCTCCCGGCCACTGCGTTGCCGAACATCCTCTCCCGCGAGGGGAGAGGGTCAAGAAAGACAAGATGACCCGCGAACGCCTCTATCTTTTCGACACCACGCTGCGCGATGGGCAGCAGACGCCGGGCGTCGATTTTTCGCTCGATGACAAGCTCGTGGTGATCGATCTGCTCGACCAGCTCGGCATCGATTACATCGAGGGCGGCTATCCCGGCGGCAATCCGACCGATACGGCACTGTTCGCCGAAACGCGCGCCATGAAGGCCACCTTCACCGCCTTCGGCATGACCAAGCGGGCCGGGCGGTCGGTGTCCAACGATGCCGGCCTGCAGCAATTGCTGGCCGCCAAGGCGCCGGCCACCTGTTTCGTCGCCAAGTCCTGGGACTATCACGTGCGCGTGGCGCTGGGCTGCACCAACGAGGAAAATCTCGAATCGATCCGCGCCGTCGGTGGAAGCCGCCAAGGCCGCGGGCAAGGAAGTGCTGATCGACTGCGAGCACTTCTTCGACGGCTACAAGGCCAATCCCGCCTATGCGCTGGCCTGCGCCACCGAAGCCTACAAGGCCGGCGCCCGCTGGGTGGTGCTGTGCGACACCAATGGCGGCACGCTGCCCGCCGAGGTTTCCGAAATCGTCCGTACCGTGACGAAATCGGTGCCGGGTCGATCATCTCGGCATCCACGCCCATAACGACACCGAGCAGGCGGTGGCCAATTCGCTGGCCGCCGTCGATGCCGGCGTGCGCCAGATCCAGGGCACGCTCAACGGCATCGGCGAGCGCTGCGGCAATGCCAATCTGGTCTCGATCATCCCGACGCTGGTGCTGAAGAAAGCCTATCGCGACCGCTTCGAGACCGGTGTCGACGGACGCGAAGCTGCGAAGAACTCACCCATGTGTCGCGCGCCTTCGACGAACTTCTCAACCGCTCGCCCAACGCCCAGGCCGCCTATGTCGGCAAGAGCGCCTTCGCCACCAAGGCCGGCATCCATGCCTCGGCCATCGTCAAGGAACCGGAGACCTACGAGCATGTGCCGCCGGAGCTGGTGGGCAACCGCCGCCGCATGCTGGTGTCGGATCAGGCGGGAAAATCCAACCTGATCGCCGAACTTGCGCGCATCGGCCTGGACGTCGCCAAGGACGATCCGCCGCCTCGACACCTTGCTGCGCGAGGTGAAGGAGCGCGAGGCCCAAGGCTATGCCTATGACGGCGCCGATGCCTCCTTCGAACTGCTGGCCCGGCGCACGCTCGGCACCGTGCCGCAGTATTTCGATGTGCTGTCCTTCCGGGTCATCGTCGAGGAGCGCGACAAGGAAATGATCTCGGAAGCCGTCGTCAAGGTGAAGGTCGATGGCGAGATCTATCTCAATGCCGGCGAGGGCAACGGCCCGGTCAACGCGCTCGACGTGGCGCTGCGCAAGGACCTCGGCAAATTCCAGAAATACATCGACGACATGGAACTCGTCGACTACAAGGTGCGTATCCTCAATGGCGGCACGGGAGCCACCACCCGGGTTCTGATCGAAAGCCGCGACGGCAAGGGCAACCGCTGGTTCACCGTCGGCGTTTCGCCCAACATCGTCGACGCCTCGTTCCAGGCGCTGTCGGATTCGATCACCTACAAGCTGGTGCGCGAGGGCGTGGCACCCTGACATGCGGGCGGCACATGGGAGGAATGAGCGCGGATTCATTGCACGAACCCGCCCACCCGCCTAAGCGCTGGCCATGGCCGTTGTTGAAGTCCCAAGTTCCATGCGCAACATGAGCGAAAGCGAGAAGGGTGTCATCCTTGCGGTGATGGCCCACATGGTGTGGGGTGGCATGGCGGTCTACTTCGGGCTGATCCGCCATATCTCGCCTGCCGAAATCGCCGTGAACCGCGGCTTCTGGGCGCTGCCGATCGCCGCCGTCATCGTCACACTGCTGGCGCAATGGGGCGATGTGAAACGTGCCATGATGAATCCCAAAATGCTGGGCACGCTGGCGCTGTGCACCGTGCTCGTCGTCTTCAACTGGGGCTTCTACGTCTGGTCGATCCAGGCCGGGCGCACGCTGGAATCGAGCCTCGGCTATTTCATCAATCCGCTGATGAACGTGGTGATGGGCTATCTTTTCCTGCATGAACGCTTCACCAGGCCGCAGATGTTTGCGATCGGCCTCGCGGTTGTGGCCGTGCTGGTGCAGACCTTCGCGGCTGGCGTGTTCCCGTGGCTTGGCCTGATGCTGGCATCGACCTTTTGCCTCTATGGTTTTCTGCGCAAGACCATTCCGGTTGGGCCGACGCAAGGCTTCTTCATCGAAGTGCTGATTGGCGCCGTGCCGCTGCTGATGGTGGAATACTGGCTGTTCTCGCAAGGCATGGCGCGCTTCGGAACCAACAGTTTCGACACGCTGATGCTTTTGGGCTGCGGCGCCATGACGGCAGGATCGCTGATGCTGTTCGCCGCCTCGATCCGCAAGCTGCGCTATTCGACGGTGGGTCTCCTGCAATACATCTCGCCATCGCTGGTCTTCCTCACGGCGATCTTCGTGTTCAAGGAACATATCGATATGTGGAAGCTGGCGTCCTTTGTCATCATATGGGCAGCACTGGCGATCTTCTCATGGACAGCGATCCGCGACGAGCGCAACCGCCGCAAGGCTGAAGACAACGAGCCGGAACCGGCTTAAGCCCCAACATCGGCCAGCAGGCGGCGGGCGGCGGCGTCAAAGCGTGCGAGGCCGCCATGCGAACGCGCCATCATCATGGCGCCCTCAAGGCCGCCAATCAGGAATTGCGCGGCCTCAGCGGGTTCTCCCTCGAACGAGAGTTCGCCACGCTCCCGGCCTTCTGCCAGCACGCTGGCGAGCCACATTTCGTTATTCTTGAAATAGGTATCGAGCGCATCCTGCATGGGCTTGGGCAGGGTCGCAAATTCGGCAGCGAGCATGCCACACAGGCACATGAAGCCATCGGCCAGCACGCTGCTGTAGATGTTGGCATATTGCCGGAGCATGACGCTGGCCAGGCTGGTGGAATTGCGGATGGCCGAAACCGAATCGAGCATCGCCAGGTCGTAGCGGGCGATCAGCCGGGCGCCGAGTTCCGCCTTGGATGGAAAGTGATAGTGAAGACTCGCTTTGGTGATACCGAGTTCGGCGGAGATATCAGCATAGCTGAAAGCATTGTAGCCGCGCGTCTGCACCAGCCGCTGGGCAATGTTGAGGATTTCGTCCGCCGTCTGGGCGGGGATCTGTTTTTTGGCCATGAACTGACTTTGCGTCTCCTGTGCGGTTTGGGCAACCAACATAGCAGTTGACAATTCATCTATCAACTGGTAGGTAAATGCTCCAGCCGAGCTGTTTTCCGATGTGTTTTCGTCCAGCCCGGCGGTTTTCAAATCCACACACCGCCTGCCGTGGAGCAGGCTCTGGAGGCGTCCATGCAGACTCATGTGCCGACCATTGAAGGCTTGCGGAAAGCCGTTGAATCCCGCGATTCCAAAAGCCTGAAAAGCTACTACGCCGACAATGCGACGATCACCATCATCGACAATGACAACCCGCCGAGCAAGCCACGGACCATCAATGGTGCGTCAGCCATTGGTGCGTTCCTCGACGATGTTTACAGCCGCGACATGACGCACACGGTCGAGTCGGGCCTGCTCGATGGCAAGCACCTGGCCTTCGTCCAGCGCTGCCGTTACTCGGACGGAACCCATGTCATCGCCTCAAACACGGCGGAACTCGGGCCACGAGGGATCACCAGCCAAACCGTCGTTCAGGCCTGGGACAGCTGAAACCGCACATTGGGAGAACAATCATGAAAAAGTCATTCGTATTTGCCGCCGCGCTGATGCTCGGCGTGATGCCTACATCGCTGGCCTTTGCCGATGGCGATGCCGACCTGATCGCCAGCGCCGAGTCGGCGGCACCCAAGGCCCTGAGTTCAGGCGCCGCCATTTATGCCATGGGCGACGACGGCAGCATGCGCACCCTGCGCGAGGGTACCAACGGTTGGTGGTGCATGCCCGACACGCCTTCGTCACCGGGCCCCGACCCGATGTGCGGCGATGCCAACTCGATGGAATGGGCTATGGCGTGGATCGGCAAGAAGGATCCGCCGGCGGCCAAAGTCGGCTTCATGTACATGCTGGCCGGCGGCAGCGATGCCAGCAACACCGACCCCTACGCGATGGCGCCGACCGCCGACAATGCCTGGGTCACGACCGTGCCGCATGTGATGGTGGTGAATGCCATGGCCCTGATGGCCGGCTATCCCAACTCGGCAGTGCCCGATACCTCGAAGCCCTATGTCATGTGGCCGGGCACGCCCTACGCGCATCTCATGTTGCCAGTGGAATAGGTCCGCGTTGATCCCCCGGTCGCGTGGACCAACAATCCGGCGCAGCGCCCACAAGGCCTGCGCCGGATCGGTTTTCTGGCGTAGCGCGAATCTTGATCGATCCACCAATTGCCTGTCATCCCGGCGAAAGCCGGGACCCAGACTTGCCGCGTAATGTCTTTGGGAAATCATAGTTTGAAAGCCTGGGTCCCGGCTTTCGCCGGGATGACAGGTTAGGGAAGGATCGATTTTGATCCATTCCGCTCTAAAGTTTCTGGATGATCGGCCGACCCGGCGTCTTCTGCGGCGTGGTACGCAGGCGATAGTCGAAGGCGGGAATCACTTCCTCGGCGGCATTGACGACATCAAGTTTGAATTCGAGCCCCTCGCGGATGAAGGTTTCGGCGCGCATGCGCTCGAACAGCGCCACAAGGGGGTCCCAGTAGCCATCGATGTTGCACAGGATCACCGGCTTCCGATGCTGGTCAAGCTGGGCCCAAGTCGATATCTCGGCGAGTTCCTCCAGCGTGCCGAGGCCGCCGGGCAGCGCCACGAAGCCCGTTGCTCTCGCAAACATCGTCATCTTGCGCTCATGCATGTCGGCGGTGACGATGAGTTCGTTGACCTCGGTCAACATCCTTTCGCGGGTTGCCAGGAACTCAGGAATGATGCCGGTCACGTGGCCACCTTCGGCAATCACCGCACGGGCCACTTCGCCCATCAGGCCCAGGCTGCCACCGCCATAGACGAGACCGATCTCCGCCCTGGCCATTGCCTTGCCGAGGCTGCGGGCGGCCTCCATATAGGCCGGGTTGCGGCCCGTGCCGGATCCGCAGTAGACGCAAAGTTTAGTGGCCGGTGCCATGTGGTGCAATCCTGACGTGTGGGGTGAACGCGACGATCTGCCCGGATTTAAGGGTGCAAGAAACCGCAGGGAATCTTTGCAGAATTGTGACGGGGGCCTTATTAAGGCCGCGACCGGCGCCTAGCGAGGGGCCATTCGCCACAGGGCGAAAAACCAACAAAACGGCGTGAACTTAGATGAAAAAATCTCCCCTGATCGTATTCACCGGACTGGCGATTGCCGCCGTCGCAGGCGTTGTGGGTGTTACCCGCGACCGCTGGATGGGTGAAGCTCCGATGACTGCTGCCACCCAGGCTACAACCGGCGGCGAAACCGTTACCAAAACCGAAGAACCGGCAAAAGCTACAACAACCGTTGTTGAACAGACACCCGCTGCCACGACAAACACCGCCGAGCAAACTCCGGCGGCGGCGGCAAACACCGCCGAGCAAACCACTGCAGCGGCCGTCGAACCAACTCTACCTGCGGCCGGCACTACGACGGAACAGGCTGGAGCAACCAGCGAGCAGACACCCGCCGCTGCCACGGCCAGCGAACAGACTGTGGCGGAAACCGCTGCGGAAACACCGCCTACCACCACGACGGCAATCGAACAGACGGTCGAAGTCGCATCCAACACCACTGTGGAAACGCCGGAAGTTGCCGCCGAAACGGAAACCAAGCCGGCCTTCGATACGGTGCGCGTCGAAAAGACCGGCGAGGCAGTCATCGCCGGAACCGCCGAGGCTGGTTCCGAAGTTGTCGTGAAGCTTGATGGCGAAACCATCGGCACGGCCACTGCCAATGCCGAAGGCGCCTTCGTTGTGGTGCCCGAGAATGCCCTGCCGGAAGGGTCGGGCGCCATCACGATCGAAGCAAAGGGTGAAAACCAAACCACCGCCGTGAAGTCCGATCAGAGCGTGGCGGTCATCGTGCCGGCGGCCGAGGAAAAGAAAGAGGCGCTGGTCGCCGTCATTTCTCCCAATGAGCCGACCAAGGTGTTGCAGAAGCCGTCGGCTGATATCGTTCAGTCGCCGGTAAGCCTCGATGCCGTGGACTATGATGCGGCAGGCAATATCGTGTTCAACGGCCGCGCCACGCCGGGACAAGTCGTTAGGCTCTACGTCGACAACAGCGTGGCGGGCGATGCCCAGGCCAATGACGAGGGCCGCTGGACGTTCACCGGCGCCACCGCCATGACCGCCGGCAACCACATGCTGCGCGTCGACGCCATCGATGGTGCGGGCAAGGTGACGAGCCGCGTGGAACTGCCTTTCGTGCGCGAAGACCAGACAAAGGTTGCCGCTGCTACGACGACGACGACAACGGAAACTACGCCTGAAACCACTGAGCAGACGGTTGCGGCAACAACGACGACGACAACCACGACGGTCACCACTGAAACCAAGCCCAAGGATGGCCGCGTGGTCATTCAGCCGGGCAACAATCTGTGGCGCATCTCCAAGGTGATCTACGGCGACGGTAAAATGTATTCGATGATCTTCGAAGCCAACAAGGACCTGATCCGCGATCCCGACATGATCTTTCCGGGTCAAATTTTTGAAACGCCGAACGTCGTGCCGCCGGAGTCAATCGATCCCGATCAGCGCGACCCAATCGTTACGGCGCAATAGGGCGCGATGAGCCGAGGAACACCGGCCAATTCCGCCGCGCCACTGCCTGTTGACGGCAACCAGTGGCAGATCCTCAAGGATCTGCTGCCTTATCTGTGGCCCGAGGGCCGCGCCGACATCAAGGCGCGTGTCGTCATCGCCATGGTGGCGCTGGTGCTGTCGAAAGTGGTCACGGTCACAGCGCCCTATGCCTTCAAATATGCCACCGATGCCCTGACCTCAACCGGCAGTGCGGCAGCCATCGCCGTATCGGTGCCGCTGTTCATGGTGCTGGCCTATGGCTTCGGGCGCATCATGATGGTGGTGCTGGCGCAGTTCCGCGATGCCATCTTCGCCAAGGTCAGCCAGCGCGCAGTGCGCGAACTGGCCGTGCGTACGTTCCGCCATACCCACGCGCTGTCGCTGAAATTCCATCTCGAGCGCAAGACCGGCGGGCTGTCGCGCATCATGTCGCGCGGCACCAACGGCATCGATACGGTGTTGCGCTTTTCGCTGTTCAACACCTTCCCGACGGTGCTTGAGATTTTCCTGGTGGCGGGCGTTCTCGCCTGGTCTTTCGGCTGGCTTTATGCGGCGGTGATCTTGGCGACAGTGGTGCTCTACATCTGGTTCTCCTATGCCGCCACCGAATGGCGCATGTCGATCCGCCGGGTGATGAACGACGCCGACACCGACGCCGGCACCAAGGCCATCGACAGCCTGCTGAACTTCGAGACCGTCAAATATTTCGGCAACGAGGAACACGAGGCCAACCGCTATGGCAAGTCCATGGCGACCTACGAGAAGGCGGCGGTCAAAACCTGGGTGTCGCTCGCCTTTCTCAATGCCGGTCAGGCCATCATCTTTTCCATCGGCCTCACCATCATCATGGTGATGTCGGCCATCGCCGTATCGAACGGCCAGTCGACGGTCGGCGACTTCGTCATGGTCAATGCCCTGATGATCCAGCTCTACATGCCGTTGAACTTCATCGGCTCGTCATACCGCGAAATCAAGCAGGGCCTGATCGACGTCGAGCAGATGTTCTCGCTGCTGAAGGTCAATGCCGAAATCAAGGACAAGCCGGGTGCTCCGGACCTGAAGGTGGCCGATGCCGAAGTGGCCTTCGACAATGTGCGCTTTGCCTATGATGCCGAGCGCCCCATTCTCAAGGGCCTGTCGTTCAAGGTGCCGGCAGGCCACACGGTGGCGATCGTCGGGCCGTCGGGCGCTGGCAAGAGCACCATCTCGCGGCTGCTCTATCGCTTCTATGATGTCAGCGCCGGGGCTATTCTGATCGATGGCCAGAACATTGCCGATGTGACACAGACGAGCTTGCGCGCCGCCATCGGCATGGTGCCGCAGGATACGGTGCTGTTCAACGACACCATCCGCTACAATATCCGCTATGGCCGCCCCGATGCGACCGATGCCGAAGTCGAGGACGCCGCGCGGCTTGCGCAAATTCATGACTTCGTGACCAGCCTGCCAAAGGGCTATGACGCGATGGTGGGCGAACGCGGCCTGAAACTGTCGGGTGGCGAAAAACAGCGCGTGTCGATTGCCCGCACCATTCTCAAGGGCCCGCCGATCCTCATTCTCGATGAGGCCACATCGGCGCTCGACAGTTTCACCGAGCAGGAAATTCAGGGGGCACTGCGCAAGGTATCGCAGAACCGCACCACGCTGGTCATCGCCCACCGGCTTTCAACCGTTGTCGAAGCCGACGAGATCATCGTTCTCGACAAGGGGTCATGGCCGAGCGCGGCACACACCGCGCACTTCTCAAGAAGAAGGGCATCTATGCCGCGATGTGGAACCGCCAGCGCCAGGCCGACGAGGCCCGCGTCAAACTCAAGGAAGCCGAGCTTGACGATTGATCCTCGAAGCCGGCCAGAACGACATTGACAAGATCAAACTGGTAACCAGTTACACACCGTGATTTTCGACCGGGCATTAAGCCTGCCCCGACAATTCAAATCTCATTTCCCGCAAATTCGAGACAAATCCAGTTTTTGTTTACGACTGGGGCGCATGGTCCTCCCATGCCACGGCGGAAACCCGTGGAAACCCGAGGCGCCCGGGGTGGGTGCTGAAGGTCAGGACAACGGCTCATAACGGCGGTGGAAAAAAGCCAGATGAGCCAAAGCGAATTGGGGTGTCAAATGATCATGACGACGATGGACGGCATCGCCGGCCACATGACCGAAGAAACTCTTGGCGTGGTGCGCGGCTCCGCGATGTGGACCCGGCGCATGACCAAGACCAGCATGGGTGGCATCCGCCATATCCATGCGACCACCACCCAGGACCTCGACCAGGGCCTGAACGTGGCCAAGGAACAGGCTTCGGCCTTCATGAAGCAGCAGGCCCTGAAGCTCGGCGCCGATGCCGTTGTCGGCTTCAAGCTCGAAGTGACCGAAATGAGCAACGGCACCTACTGCATCAATGCGGTGGGCACCGCCGTCAAAACGGTGAAACTGCCGGCCAACGTGCCATTGCCGCCGCCGGCCGCCGCCACCGACCCGTTTTCGGTCCCCATGGACGAGTTCGATATCGACCTCGGTACAGCTCTCTATGCCGCGGCCCGGGCTTCGTTCGAAGGTTCGATACTCCGCCACTAGATCAGGTTTACAGCGCCTGAGAAAAGGGTTCGCGCCGGAGGGGTTCCGCGCGGGCCCTTTCTGCTTTGCAAAGCCGCATTTCCGCCGCTAGATCGGCGCTATGTCGCTGATCAACACCATCACCTCCACGCTCACCCCCATTCACCGCGAGGGCTACCGGTTCATCGCCATCTTCGCCGCCGTCACGCTGGTGCTGTTCTGGCTGGGCGTCGCCCCTCTTGGCTGGATCGGCGTCATGCTCACGGCGTGGTGCGCCTATTTCTTCCGTGATCCCGAACGCGTGACACCATTGCCCGAAGGTCTGGTGATTTCGCCCGCCGATGGCCGCGTCAGCGCCATCGAAGACGTCATGCCGCCGCCCGAGCTCGACCTGCCGCGCGAAATGACGACCCGCATCTCGGTGTTCATGAATGTCTTCGACGTGCATGTGAACCGCTCGCCGATCGACGCCCGCATCGCCCGCATCGCCTATGTGCCGGGCGCCTTCCTCAATGCCGAGCTCGACAAGGCCAGCGAGGACAACGAGCGCCAGGCGCTGACGCTGGAGCTCAAGGATGGCCGCAAGCTCGGCGTCGTGCAGATCGCCGGACTTGTCGCCCGCCGCATCGTGAAGTTCGTCAATGACGGCGAGCATCTGGGCGCAGGGCAGCGCTTCGGCCTCATCCGCTTCGGCAGCCGCGTCGATGTCTATCTGCCGAAGGGTACGACGATCTATGCCTGCCTCGGCCAGCGCGCCGTGGCCGGTGAAACCGTGCTCGCCGATCTGTCGGGCGACGGCCGGCGCGCGCCGGGCGCAGGAGCTGAACTTGGACCAGCATGACCGAAGGCGAGTCTGGACAATGCGCTGGCGGGAAAGCCCACCCGCTTCAAGCGGTGCCGGTGCGCTATCTGCTGCCGAACTTCATTACGCTTCTGGCGCTGTGCAGCGGCATCACCGCCATCCGCCTGGGCATCGAAGGCCGCTACGAACTGGCGGTCGGCGCGGTCATCGTCGCCGTCGTGCTCGATGCGGTCGACGGGCGGCTGGCGCGATTTCTCAAGGGCACATCGCGCTTCGGCGCCGAACTCGATTCGCTTGCCGACTTCGTCAATTTCGGCGTGGCGCCTGCCATGCTGCTCTATATCTGGTCGCTCAATGCGCTGCGCACGGCGGGCTGGGTGATCGCCCTGATTCTTGCCATCTGCTGCGCCCTGCGGCTGGCGCGCTTCAACGTGGCGCTCGACGATCCCGACAAGCCGGCATGGGCCTCGGGCTTCTTCACCGGCGCTCCGGCCCCGGCGGGTGCCGGGCTTGCCATGCGCCAATGTATCTGGGTTTTCTCGGCCTCATTGACGATGGCCATCCATTCGCGCCGCTGTTCGCGCCCTATGTGGTGCTTGTGGCGCTGCTGATGGTGAGCCGCATTCCGACCTTCTCCGGCAAGAACATGGGCGGCTGCGTGCCGCGCGAATATGTGCTGCCGGTCCTGGGCCTCGGTGCCTTCGCCGTCATCATGCTGGTCGCCTATCCGTGGGAATTGCTGACGGTCGTTCGCCATCGCCTATCTGCGATGATCCCCGTGAGCATCCGCTCCTACCGCCGCCACAAGCCGGACGATGCGCGCAAGGCCGCGGCCGAAGGTCTAAAGCACCCGGGCCAGATCGGCGATGAGATCGTCCGGGCGTTTCGATGCCCACCGACAGGCGGAACACGCCGTCGCCGGCATAGTCGCGATAGCGCCGGGCTGCTTCGGCGTCGTGCCGGAAGGTCGAATCCTGAATGTCATCGGTGCCGATCCAGTAGACCAGGCTGCGGTGATGGCCGAGCGACACGGCATAGTGAATGACCTCGAGCTTCTCCACCATGCGGTGCGCGACGTCGGGGCCCGGTTCTTTCGTCTGGAACGTCATCATGCCGGAGAAGTTCTTCATCTGGCGCTGGGCCAGCTCATGTTGCGGATGCGAGGCGAGGCCGGGATAGAACACGCGCGTGACGCCGGATGTTGCTCGAGAAGCCGCGCCACTTTCAATGCCGCCTGCCTCGTGGGCCCTCATGCGGATCGGCAGCGTTGCCGCACCGCGCAGGATGAGCCAGGCATTGAACGGCGAGAGGATGCCGCCGAAATGCACCGAGGCCTCGAGATTGAGAGCGTCGAGATCGGTCTTGCGGCCGATCACCGCGCCGCCCATGGCATCGCCATGGCCGCCGATATATTTGGTCAGCGAATGCACGACGAAGTCGGCGCCGAGCGCCAGCGGCTTGGTGGCGATCGGCGTGGCATAGGTCGAATCGACCGCCACATCGCGCACGCCGGCGTCATGGGCCAGATCGGCCAGCAGCGCGATGTCGCAAAGCTTCATGGTCGGATTGGCGGGCGTTTCAAGCCACAGCATCCTGGTGTTGGGGCGGATGGCCGCCAGCACCTCCTCGGGCCGCGACAGGTCGACAAACGAAACCTCGATGCCGAAGCGCGGCAGCGTGTCGCGGGCCAGTTCGGCGATGCCGACATAATTTGCGTCGGGCACGATGAAGTGATCGCCTTTCGACAGCCTGCCGCAGATCAGCGCATGGGCGGCGGCAACGCCGGAGGCGAAGCACAGTGCCGCTTCGCCCCCTTCCAGCAGCCGCCAGCTTGGCTTCCAGCTGCTTCACCGTCGGGCTGCCGACCCGGCCATAGACGAAACCCTCATAGTCCTGTTCGTCGCGGGCCGAAAAGCCGGTGAGTGCGGTTGGCGCGAAGGTCGAGGACATCACCAGATTGGGCGACGAGGCGCGGGTGACGGGGTCGACGAATTCGCCGCCGTGGACGGCCAGTGTCTCGATTCCCGATTTCACGATTGCTGCCGCTCTTTACCATTTTCTCACCATGACTTTCCGTTAAAGGTTTCCGACGTATGATGCGGGAATGATGGCGAATCTGCAAATCGGGCAGGTTCCGGAGGGGCGGCCTCGGGAATGACCAATTGGGACCAACCGCATTGGAGCGGCAGGCCGCAGGAACAGGCTGTGGCGCGGCCCAGGCTGAAGCCCAACGGTTTCGCCAGGCTCGCCCGCTTCAGCGCCGCCAATGCCACCGTCATTATCGTCATGACGGTGTTTCTGGCGGTTCTGGCGGCGGGGCTCGCGGCTTTCAGCATTCGGGTGTTGCCGGGCAGCCAGCCGCTGATTTCCCTCGACGAGCAAACCGCAAAGGCGCAGGCGGCGCTTGACGCCAAGTTCCCCGGCATCGACGCCACTTTTTTCGCGGTGATCGACAATGCCGATGCCGATAAAGGCCCGGCGGCAGCGCCGTTGCGGTGGCCGAGGCCCTGCGCGCCGATAAGAAGCTTTTCAAGGCGGTCATCGTGCCGGGCGAAGGTGCGTTCTACGGGATTTTGGCTTCCTGTTCCTGCCGCGCGACGATGTGAACAGTCCGCGTGGCGAAGCTGCTGCAGACGCAGCCTCTCTATTTTGCCTTCAGCCAGGCGCCGAGCCTGCAAGGCCTGAGCGTGCTGATCGGCGAAATCGCCCGCACCGTGTCGCGCGGGCGATCGCCGCCGGGGCTTGAGAACGTTCTGCTCGCCGTAGCTGGAAGTGTTGAAGGCGAAGTTGAAGACAAGCCCCGGCCCATCGATTGGCTGGACGTGGCCAACCTCAGGCCGAAGAACGACAGCAAGCGCTGGTTCATCATCGCCGAACCGGCTGGCCGGACAGGAACAGGCCGCGGCCACTGCGGCGCGCGCCGCCGCAAGCCAAGGCCGAGGGCTTAGCCTGGTCCTTCCCGCCACAAGCCTTCGACGGCGAGAGCCGACAATCTGTGGCGCGATCTTTTTGTGCCGGCCATTCTGTCGGTGTTCGCCGTAACCGTCATCTTGATGGCGGGGCTTGGCTCGATCCGCCAGACGCTCGTGGTCATGGCTTCGGCGAGCGCGGCGTTGGCTTTCAGTGCCGGGCCTGATGGTCACCCTGCGGCCCGATCTTGACGCGGTAACCTGGTCATTTGCCGCTGCCGTTGCTGACGCCGGCGTTACTGTTCGGCCTTTGCGTGGCCATACCTTTTGGCGAAGCCCGGGCCCGCGGCAAGGCGGCGGAAACTTCGGTGATGCTGGCAGCCCACCGCGCCGGGCCCGCGCATACTGGTCTTTGCCGCACTTGCCGAAGTATCTGTGGTTGTCGTGGCTGCCGCGCCAGATCGACTCGCTGTCCACCATGGCCGCTGTGCGTGGCCGCCGGCATTGCCGCGGCCGTGCTGCTGGCGCTGTTGTTCGTGCCGGCGGCGCTGGCCTTCGGCCGCCACGGCGAAGGCGCCGGTACCTTCCATTGGATCGACGACGCGGTGGCGGGCCCGGCCAGCAACAATGCCCGCAACTTCAGGGCCCTGGTGGCGCTGGTGGTCATGGCGGCGGTCGGTATTCTGCACAATCTTTGTACCCAACGTGAAATTCGGCGACGCCCGGCTTCCCACTGCCGCGCGTCAATCGTCTTCAACGAACCCTCGTCCATCGGTGCCGTGCATTTGCTGGTGAAGCCCGAAGAGGCGGACCGGCCCTGGTGGAAAAAATGGGGCTGGTGCCCGAGGCCGGCGCGCTTGCGCTCGATCAGCAATTCGTACCCCCGATATGGCTGGAAAACGCGCCAGCCTTGCCGCCCTTGCCGATATCTTGCCGGCCGTCAATGCCGCCATCGCTCCGGAGGGCGGCGGCGCACGTTGTCCGAATATCTCGCACAGGCTCGAAGCCGATCTGCGCATCATCGCCAACCACCCAACGACGGGCGAGGGCTTGCGCGCCGCAGCCCACCAGCCTCCGCCGTTCGCTTGGGCTGTTCATGGCAACCGAAAAGCTGTCGGTGGCCGACGTGCGGGAACTCGAGCGGGCGATTTTCGACGGGCTTGCCGGCGCTGGCGCAATGAGTCCACACGGCTGGCCAAATGCCGGAGCCGAAAATCGCCGATCTCGACAAGGCGCTGCGCGATCAATTCGTGGCGGTAGACGGCACCTGGCGCTTCGAAGTCTGCCCAAGCCCGATGTGACCACGCTGACCTTCGCGGCCGCCATGCGGCGACTCACGCCAGAGGCCGCCGGTATTCCCGTGGTGGCGCTGGCCCGCAACGAAATCATGCACCACGAGGCGATCCTTGCGTTTGGCCCGGCGCTGCTCATCGCCGGGCATTCTGGTTCTTCTGTTCGCGCGCCGCTTCGACCGCATAGCCGTGGCCCTGGTGCCGACGCCCATGGCTCTGGCGCTCAGCGCTGCGGCTATTGCCGCCGGTGGCAGGCTGTTGGACGCGGCAACGCCTTGGCGCCATGTCGACGGCCGTCGCCGCCAGCCTGGCGGCATCGCTGACCATCGCCTTTGGACCTCAAGCGCCGCGCAGCAGCGGCGAATGGGAAATGAATTATTCATTCCGCAGCCGCCATGTTGCCACTTTTTGCGGCGCTCGCCGTCGTGGCGCCACTGATCGCCTCGGGCGAGTTGGCGATTTCCGAATACGCGCTGCTTGCCAGCATCTTCTTGGCGGCAGCGCTCGCCGCCAATGCGCTGATCGGCACCCAGCTTTCGACATGGCTGCGCGAGGCGCTGCGGGCCCCGCCAAAGAAGTGACGTGCGCGGCCAGTCAAACTGCCGTGTAATTCCGCAGCCTTGGCCGCCGAAGCGCCGGGTTGCGCCCGGTGCTGAATGACGCCTAGGCATCCGGTCCAACGGAAAGTTTACGCTGCACGGGACAAAGGTAAGTACCGGTGCTACTGTGAACCCCGTCAAACGCCTGCCGGTGGCTTCCCGGCCCATAGGAGGCGGGCAAAACAGGGAGTGAGAAAAGCATGAACATGAACTTCAAATCATGGGTCATCGGCACCACGATGCTGGTGATGACCGCAAGCGGCGCCTTCGCCGAAGTCGTCTACAATCGCGGCAGTGCCGCCGATCCGGAATCGCTCGATCCGCACAAGACCTCGACCACCTACGAAGCCGACATCCTGCGTGAGATGTTCATGGGCCTGGTGATGCAGGACGCCAAGGCCGAACTGATCCCCGGCGCCGCCGAAAGCTGGACGGTTTCCGCCGACGGCACGGTCTACACCTTCAAGCTGCGCGCTGGCGCCACCTGGTCGAACGGCGACCCCGTTACCGCCGGTGATTTCGTGTTCGCCTTCCAGCGCCTCCAGAATCCCGGCGACCGCCGCCGAATACGCCTCGATGCTTTATCCGGTGAAGAACGCCGAAGCCATCAACCAGGGCAAGGCCAAGCCGGAAGAGATCGGCGCCAAGGCCATCGACGACATGACGCTTGAAGTCACGCTCAACGCGCCGACGCCCTATTTCCTCGAAATGCTGACCCACCAGGCGACCTATCCGGTGCACCGCGCCAGCCTCGAAAAGCTCGGCGAACGAATTCACCAAGCCCGGCAATCATCGTATCGAACGGCGCCTATACGCTGGCCGAATTCGTGCCCAACGATCACATCAAGCTGGTCAAGAACCCGAAGTTCTATGACGCCGCCAATGTGCAGATCGACACCGTGAACTACATTCCGAACGAGGATCGCGCCGCCGCCATCAAGCGCTATGAGGCCGGCGAACTCGACAGCTACGACGATATGCCGACCGAGCAGCTGGCCGACATCAAGGCCAAGTTCGGCGACCAGGTGCACATCGGACCCTATCTCGGCACCTACTATTATGCCTTCAAGACCGACAAGGCGCCGTGGGACAACGCCGAAGCTGCGCCACGCCATCTCGATGGCCATCGACCGCGATTTCATCGCCGAGAAGGTCTGGGGCGAACAGCATGATCCCGGCCTACTCGATGGTGCCTCCGGGCATCACCGGCTACGAGACCTCGACCATTCGACTATTCCGAAATGTCGCAGATCGACCGCGAGGATGCGGCCAAGAAAATCCTGACCGAAGCTGGGCTACGGCCCGGACAAGCCGCTCAAGATGGAGATCCGCTACAACACCTCGGAGAACCACAAGAACACGGCCGTCGCCATTCAGGAACAGCTGAAGCCGATCGGCGTCGAGGTGACGTTGCTCAACACCGACACCAAGACCCACTATGGCCATCTCGAGCAGAAGGGTGATTTCGACATCGCCCGCGCCGGCTGGATCGCCGACTACAAGGACCCGGAAACCTTCCTCGGCATTTCGCGCAAGGCAACGTCCAACAACTATGCGCAATATGCCAGCGACGAATTCGAGGACTTGATGAACAAGGCGGCGGCGGCCGGTGGCAATGCCGCCGAGCGCATGAAGCTCCTGTCGCAGGCCGAGGCCGTGCTGATGCGCGACACCGGCCAGGTGCCGCTGCTCTATTACAGCTACCACAACCTCGTGTCGCCGAAGATCAAGGGCTTCGAGGACAACGTGATGAACGTTCACCCCACGCGCTTCATCCGCAAGGAATAGCCGACACACAGGTGATCGCATCTCTCCGCGCAGAATTCTGGCGGGAGATGCTTTCACGCCAGCCTTTGGGGGTAGGCACATGCTGCGTTATGTTCTGAAGCGCTTTCTGACGGCGATTCCGACGCTGTTTCTGATCGTCACGCATTTCATTCTTCCTGATGCGCGTGGCGCCGGGCGGGCCGTTCAACCAGGAAAAGGGCCTGAACCCGGTCATCAAGGCCAATCTCGAAAAGCAGTTCCATCTCGATGAGCCGCTGGTCTGGCAGTATCTCTACTATCTGAACGATCTGCTGCACGGCAATCTTGGCCCGAGCTACAATCTGCCCGAATTCACCGTCAACGAACTCTTCGCCCAGGGCCTGCCGATTTCGGTCCAGCTCGGCGCCACGGCCCTGTTGCTGGCGCTTGTTCTTCGGCTCGGCTCATGGGCATTGTCGCGGCACTGCAATCAGAACCAGCGGCGCCGACTACGCGGTGATCGCCACCGCGACGGCGGGCAGCACCATTCCGACTTTCGTCATTGCGCCGCTGATCCAGCTGGCCTTCGGCCTCGGCCTCAAATGGCTGCCGGTCGGCGGCTGGGGCGATGGCGCGTTCATCAACAAGGTTGGCCCCGTGCTGACACTGATGTTGCCGCAGCTGGCGGTCGTCGCCCGCCTGATGCGCGGCTCGATGATCGAGTCGCTGCGCTCGCATCACATCCGCACGGCGCGCGCCATGGGCCTTTCCGACTATGCCGTCATCATCCGCCATGCGTTGCGCGGCGCGTTGTTGCCGATCATCTCCTATGCCGGGCCCTGCGGCGGCGGCGCTGATCACCGGCTCGATCATCGTCGAGACGATTTTCGCCATTCCCGGTGTTGGCCGCTACTTCGTCGAAGCGGCATTGAACCGCGACTACACGCTGGTGATGGGCACCGTGGTGGTGATTGCCGTGTTCACGATCGTGTTCAATCTCATTGTCGACATTCTCTACGCCGTCGTCGATCCGCGGGTGCGCTATGACTGACGTTGCGCTCGAACCTGTTGCCCAGCCGCGGGCGCTCCCTGTGGTCTGATGCCTGGGCGCGCCTCAAGGCCAACAGGGCCGCCTATTTCAGCGCCATCTACATCGTGGTGATGGCCGTGTTGTGCATCGCCGGGCCGTGGTTCCTGCCGCACCAGTTCACGACGATCTATGAGGACTACACCCGCGTGCCGCCGAGCTTTTCGGCCTATCCGAGGCCCGAAGGATCGACCAGGCGGTGCAGGACGCGGTGAAACGTTCGCGCGTCGACGCTGGAGAAGTGGGAAGAGCAGGGCGGCAAGGTGCTGATCACCGTCACCTCCGCCAAGCCCATCGACGAACGCATGACCCGCTATATCGACCGGTCCAGCGTGTTCGAGAACGCCGTGGTCGCGGAAAAATCCGCCGATGGCATGCAGCTGGTGATATCCGCCGACATTCAACGCGAGCATTTCTACTTCGGCACCGACACCATTGGCCGCGACCTTCTGGTGCGCACGCTGGTTGCCGGCCGCGTGTCGCTGGCCATCGGCTTGCTCGCGGGGCTCGTGGCCGTGGTGATCGGCGTGCTCTATGGCGCCACGTCGGGTTTCATCGGCGGCAAGACCGACGAGGTGATGATGCGCGTCGTCGATATTCTCTATTCGCTGCCGTTCATCTTCTTCGTCATCATGCTGGTGGTGTTCTTCGGGCGAAACTTCGTGCTGATGTTCCTGGCGGTCGGCGCCGTCCTGTGGCTCGACATGGCGCGCATCGTGCGCGGCCAGGCGCTGTCGATCAAGCGCCAGGAATATGTCCAGGCGGCGGAAGCGCTGGGCGTTACACGCGTGGGGCATCCTCAAGCGCCACGTGGTGCCCAATCTTCTCGGCCCGGTGGTCATTTACATGACGCTGCTGGTGCCGCAGGTGATCATTCTCGAAAGCTTCCTCTCCTACCTCGGCCTCGGCGTGCAGGAGCCGATGTCAAGCTGGGGCGTTCTGATCTCGCAAGGGTCCAAGAACATTCCCGGCGCCAACTGGCTGTTGTTCTTCCCGTCCTTCTTCCTCACCACCACGCTGTTCGCGCTGAATTTCATCGGCGACGGGTTGCGCGATGCGCTTGACCCGAAGGACCGCTGACCATGGCGGACACGATCCTGGAACTGAAGAACGTGAAGGTGTCGTTCGACACGCTCGACGGCATGGTCGAGGCCGTGAAGGGCATCGACATGCATGTGAAGGCGGGCGAAACCGTGGCCATTGTCGGCGAGTCGGGTTCCGGCAAAAGCCAGATGATGATGGCGGCCATGGGGTTGCTTGCATCAAACGGCAGGGCCACGGGTGTTGCCGACTATCGCGGCACCAATCTCATTGGCCTGCCCAAGTCCCAGCTCAACACCATCCGTGGGCGGAAGATCACCATGATCTTCCAGGAGCCGATGACGTCGCTCGATCCGCTCTACACCATCGGCGACCAGTTGATGGAGCCGATCATGCGCCACGCCAAGGTCGGCGCCACCGAGGCGCGGAGCAGGGCCATCGACATGCTGCAAGCTGGTGCGAATCCCCGAGCCCGAGCGGCGCATGGGCTCCTATCCGCACGAGATGTCAGGCGGCCAGCGCCAGCGGGTGATGATCGCCATGGCGCTCGCCAACGATCCCGACCTGCTGATCGCCGACGAGCCGACCACGGCGCTCGATGTGACCATCCAGGCGGAAATCCTCGAACTGATGGCCGGGCTGCAGAAGCGCCTCGGCATGGGCATGGTGTTCATCACCCACGACCTCAACATCGTCAAACGCATCGCCCACCGGGTCTATGTCATGCGCCGCGGCGAAGTGGTGGAGGAGGGCGACACCCAGTCGATCTTCGCCAGCGCCGAAGCATGACTACACCAAGGCGCTGCTGGAAGCCGAACCGTCCGGCCGCAAGGCGCCGCCAGCCGGCCAATGCCCCCAAGATTCTCGATGGCACCGATATCCGCGTCACCTTCAAGATCGGCGGCGGCTTTCTGGCGGGTGAACCGATCCTGCTCAAGGCGGTGGACCGCGTGTCGGTCACCCTGCGCCAGGGCCAGACCATCGGCATCGTCGGCGAGTTGGGTTCGGGAAAATCGACGCTGGCGCGGGCGCTGTTGCGGCTGCTGCCCAGCGAAGGCGCCATCAATTTCGAAGGCCGCAACATTACCAACTTCGACAAGCAGGCGATGCGGCCGCTGCGCAAGCAGATTCAGGTGGTGCTGCAAGATCCATTCGGTTCGCTCAGCCCGCGCATGACGGCCGGCCAGATCGTCACCGAAGGCCTGCTTGGTGCACGAGCCCTCGATGTCTTCGCCGCGACCGCGACCTCCGGGCCGCCCAGGCGCTGGAGGAAGTGCAACTCGATCCCAAGCTGCGCAACCGCTATCCCCACGAGTTCTCCGGCGGCCAGCGCCAGCGCATCGCCATTGCCCGCGCCATCATCCTCAAGCCAAAGCTGGTGGTGCTGGACGAGCCGACCTCGGCGCTCGACCGGCAGGTGCAGAAGCAGATCGTCGAGTTGCTGCGTCAATTGCAGAAGGCCAACAACCTCTCCTACCTGTTCATCAGCCATGACCTCGCCGTGGTGCGCGCCATGTCGGACCACATCATGGTGATGAAAGACGGCAAGCTGGTGGAGCAGGGCACCCCCGACGAGGTGATGGACCATCCGCGCGAGGATTACACCAAGACGCCTGATGGCGGCGGCGTTCGCGGCGTGATCAGATATCGAACGCCTCGATGTTCTGGAACGCCGCGCTGCAGCGCCTTGGACCATTCGGTGGACAGCATCTTGAAATAGGGATCGTCCTGGCCGATGCGCTTCATGTGTTCGAACTTCAGGGAGCCGGTTTCATAGGTCAGCATGTCGATGGGCAGGCCAACGCTGAGGTTGGAGCGCAGCGTCGAATCGAACGACAGCAGGGCCATCTTCGCGGCATCGCCCAGCTTCATGTCGTTGCGCGCCACGCGGTCGAGGATGGGTTTGCCGTATTTGTGTTCGCCGATCTGGAAAAACGGCGTGTCGGGCGAAGCTTCGATGAAGTTTCCGGCGGCATAGATCTGGAACAGGCGCGGCTTTTCCTTGCCGATCTGGCCGCCGAAAATGAAGCTGGCCTGATAGGCCTCGCTGCCCGCGCCCAGGGTTTCGCCGTCGATCTTCTTGACTTCGCGCACCGCCTTGCCGACGAGGCGTGCCGCCTGGAACATGGTCTTGGCGGTGAACAGGCCTTTGGCCTTGTTCTCCGACAGCGTGCTGACCACCGCCTGGGTGACGGCCAGATTGCCGGCGGTCAGCAGCACGAAGATGCGCTCGCCGGGCTTGGCCCAGGTGTGCAGTTTCTTGAACCTGCCGACATTGTCGACGCCGGCATTGGTGCGGGTGTCGGCGGCCATGACCAGCCCTTCGTCGAGAAGAAGTCCAACACAATAGGTCATGCGCGCCTGCTCCCGGGGATTCGTTTTGGCCTACTGTTGGGCGATCTCGACGCGGACTTCAACCCTCATCCGCTCGGCCGCACCGCCGCGCCTCGAGCCGCGAATGGGGGTGACGCCCGCCGCATCAATGCCACCCGCCACGCGCACGTAATGGTCGGTCGGGCAGCAGTTGTTGGCGGCATCGAAGCCCACCCAGCCCAGTTCCGGCACCAGGGCCTCGGCCCAGGCATGGGCGGCGGTGGCGAGGCGCCATCGGCGGTCACCAGATAGCCCGTCACATAGCGGGCCGGAATGCCGATGTGGCGGGCGGCACCAGCCAGGATGTGGGCATGGTCCTGGCACACGCCATGGCCGTCGGCAAAGGCTTCGGCGGCGGTGGTGTGGGCGTCGGTGGTGCCGATTTCATAGCTCACCCTGGCATGGGTCGCCGCCATGATGGCGTGTAGCGTATCGAGTGCGGCAGGCCGCAGGCTTGCCGTGGCCATGGCGGCGATCTCGTCGCTGGGTGTGGTGGCCCGCGTTTGGCGCAGGAACACCGCATCGGGGGCAGGCGACGGCAACCCGCGGATGACGCCTGCCGCATCAGTGCACTCGGCCTCGCCCTCGGCAATGATGGCGACCGGGCCTTTGACGCCGCCATAGGTGACGAGATGCACGCGGTTGCCGAAGCCATCGATGTGCGAAACCGCCTTGTCGATGCCGGGTGCGGTGATCTTCCAGTTCAGAATACGCTGGCTGGCGAAGGATGGCGGCGTCAGATAGAGGCGCTGCACGGCATAGGCCGGCTGCTCGTCGTAATCGAAGATCGTTTCATGGCGGACCAGAAGGCGCATGGTACTCACGGGAAATTGTAGGTTTCGGCGATCGATGCCGAAAGCCTGTTGTTGGCGGCGATGAACTCCTGCAGAAATTCATGGAGGCCCGACTGGAATATTTGCTCCATGCTGCCGGTCTTCAGTTGGGCCCGGGTGTCGGACGCCAACTGATGGCAGGCGTAGCGTTTGCCATAGAGATCCGACAAACCTTCCAGCGCCGTGCCGATCCAGTCGTAACTGAACACCAGCGAACGCGGCATCTGCTCCTTGAGGATGAGGAACTCCGCCACCAGCCAGGGGCGATAGCGGCTGTCGCGGTAGAACCAGCGATAGGCCCGGTGGGCCGAAACCGAGCGCAGGATTTGCGCCCATTGTTGCAGGTCGAGATCGCTGCCGACATCGGAAGCGCGCGGCAGCAGGATGAAATATTTCACATCGAGAATGCGCGCCGTGTTGTCGGCACGCTCGATGAAATTGCCAAGCTGGCTGAAATAATAGTTGTCGGTGCGCAGCATGGTGCCCAGGAGTGCGCCGCGAAACGCCATGGACCGCTGCCGGATCCAGTCGAGAAACACCGGCAGACGTTCCGAGGTGATGCTATCGGGCTTCACCGCCGCCAGTTCGTTCCAGGTTGAATTGATGCTTTCCCACACGTCGCGGGTGAGTGCGGTTCTGACCGAGCGGCCATTGTTGCGCGCCGTGCGCAGGCAGGATTTGACGCTGGCGCTGTTTTCCTCGTCGAACAGTATGAAGTCGATGACCTTGGCGGTGGTCACTTCGCTGTGTTTCTGGCCATAGGACCAGTCGCAGGCGGCACTCGACAGCGTCGAGCGCCATTCGTCGCGATGGCCGTCGATGGTTCCGGGCATCAGCGAGATGCGATAGCCAACTTCGAGCAGCCGCGCCATGTTCTCGGCGCGCTCGACGTAGCGCGACATCCAGTAGAGGGCTGAGGCGGTGCGGCCGAGCATCAGTCCTCCAACACCCAGGTATCCTTGGTGCCTCCGCCCTGGCTGGAATTCACCACCAGCGAGCCCTCCTGCAGCGCCACGCGGGTGAGGCCGCCGGGGGTGATGCGGATCTGGTCACCCGACAGCACGAAGGGCCGCAGGTCCACATGGCGGGGTGCCACACCCGATTGCGTGAAGGTCGGCACCGTCGAAAGCGCCAGCGTCGGCTGGGCGATGTAGTTCGTAGGCCTCGCCTTCAGTTTGGCGCGGAAATCCTCGATCTGCTGTTTGGAAGAGGTGGGCCCCACCAGCATGCCGTAACCGCCGGAGCCATGCACCTCCTTCACCACCAGCTCCGCCAGATTGTCGAGCACATAGCTCAAGTCCTTCGGCCTCGCCGCAGCGCCAGGTGGGAACATTGCGCAGGATCGGCTTTTCGCCGGTATAAAATTCGATGACGTCGGGAATGTAGGTATAGATCGACTTGTCGTCGGCAATGCCGGTGCCTGGGGCATTGACCAGCGTCACGCGGCCAGCGCGATAGAGATCGAACAGGCCGGGCACGCCCAGTGCCGAATCCGGCCGGAAGGCGAGGGGATCGAGAAAGGCATCGTCGATGCGGCGATAGACGACATCGACGCGCTTCGGATCTTGCGTCGTGCGCATGTAGAGGTAGCCATCGGACACGAACAGGTCGCCGCCTTCGCACAGTTCAACGCCCATCTCGTCTGCCAGAAAGGCATGCTCGAAGAACGCCGAGTTGTGAATGCCGGGGGTGAGCAGCACGATGGTCGGTTCACCGGCGCAGGCGGGCGGGGCGACGCTTTCCAGCGTCTTGCGCAACATGGCGGGATAATTCTCGACCGGCGCCACGCGCTGCTTGGCGAACAGGTCGGGGAACAGATACATCATCGCTTCGCGGTCTTCGAGCATGTAGGAAACACCCGAAGGTGTGCGGCAATTGTCTTCGAGAACATAGAAGTCGTTCTCGCCGACCCGCACGATGTCGATGCCCATGATGTGGGCATAGATGCCGCGCGCCGGGTTCACGCCCACCATCTCCGGCACGAACACTTCGTTCTGGATGATGATGTCGCGCGGCACACGCCCCGAGCGCAGAATTTCCTGGCGGTGATAAATATCGTGAATGAAGGCGTTGATGCGCCCGCACCCGCTGCTCGATACCGGCCGACAGCCGCCGCCATTCCTGGGCGGCGAAAATGCGCGGGATGATGTCGAAGGGGATGAGCCGTTCCGATGCTTCGCCCTCGCCATAGACAGCGAAGGTGATGCCTTTGCGGCGGAAAATGCCCTCGGCCTCGCGCGCCGCACGGGCCGCGTCTTCCGGCGGCAGGGATTTCAGCCACTGTTCGATACGCGCATAGGGCTGGCGGATCTTGCCACCCAGATCACCCATCTCGTTGAACAGTGCGCCCATGCCCCCGCTACACCAAATTTGTGCAGTGCGATGAAAGGTGAATTCCGCAACGCTGGCAAGAAAATTCGGCGTGGCCCGCACAACGTGCCTGCAGACCCGGCAATAGCGGAAGAATTTGGCACTAAGCGGTATTGACGCAATAGATAATTCGTGCATATAAATGCACGGGACAGGGCGAGAATGCCAAAGGCCGAAACCAACACTCGGAAGATCGTTCAACGGCTTGAGCGGGATGGTTGGGTGAGCATCGGCGGTGCAAGCCATGACCGATACATTCACATGGATAAACCCGGCCTGATGATCATTGTGCCGCGGCATCGCGAGTTGACGCCCGGTACCGCACGTTCGATTGCACGGGCGGCAGGTTGGCTTTGAAGAAGAACGGAGAGTTTGATGAGTTACTATGTCGGAATTCTGGACGGCGCGGGAAAGACGTGGGGCGTGCGCTTCCCGGATGTCGACGGATGTGTTTCCGCCGCCAAGACACCCGAGGAAGCAGTCGCCAATGCCACCGAAGCCTTACGTGATGCTTTGGGAAACAGGCGTAGCGCTGGAGTTGCCGTTCCGTCACCCTCGACGCTGACCGATATCATGCGGCAGCGAAAAAATCGAGAAAGGGCGAAAGCTTCGTAATGGTGCAACTGGTTCTCGATTTCAGGCCGAAGTGTTCGCGCTAATCTGACGCTGGATGGCGGACTGCTCGAAGCCATTGACGAAGCAGCGATAAAATCTGGTGTCACCCGTTCGGCATTCTTCGCCAGCGCCGCCCGCGAAAAACTGTCGCAATCCTAGGATCGCGCGCTCAACTTGCTGTTCGCATACCGGCATGCCATAAGAGAGCGATGTGCTTCCACATGACAGCATCCGGCACGCTTCTGCCCGTCTGGTCGAAAACGGCCTATGACGAAGTCATGCTGCATTGCGCCCGTATCGGCTTCAAGCCCTAGCTTCTTCGATTGTCTGGCTTTTGTCCCGGTGCCGGAAACGGTGCCGGATTTCGCGCATATCGATTGGAGACTGACCATGAACGCACCCGCCAAGAACCTCAATGTCGCCGAAATCGTCCAGCACGATATCGCCCATCATTTCCACCCCTTCACCGACCACAAGTCCTTCCATGCCGCGGGCGGCCCCCGGGTGATGACCCAGGCCGACGGCATCTGGATCTGGGATGCCAATGGCAACAAGATGCTCGACGGCATGTCCGGCCTGTGGTGCGTGAACGTGGGTTATGGCCGCAAGGAGCTGGCCGAAGTTGCCTACACGCCAGATGCTCGATCTTCCCTATTACAACACCTTCTTCAAGACCACGACGGTGCCGGCAACCGAGCTTGCGGCGAAGATTTCCTCGGTCATGCCGAAGCGCTTCAAGCACATCTTCTTCACCAATTCGGGCTCGGAAGCCAACGACACCATCGTGCGTTTCGTGCGCCATTACTGGAAGCTGAAGGGCAAGCCCTATCGCCAGCATTTCATCGCCCGCACCCGTGGCTATCATGGCTCAACCATGGTGGCGGCGAACCTCGGCGGCATGCAGCCCATGCACGAGCAGGTGGGCACCGAATTCCCCGGCTTCCACCACGTCATGCAGCCGCACTGGTATGATTTCGGCGGCGACAAGACGCCGGAGGAATTCGGCCTGGTGGCGGCCGCCGAAGTGGAAAAGAAGATCCTCGAAGTGGGGCCCGACAATGTCGCCGCGTTCATCGGCGAGCCGATCCAGGGGGCAGGCGGCGTTCTCATTCCGCCATCGACCTATTGGCCGGAAGTGCAGCGCATCTGCCGCAAATATGGCGTGCTGATCATTTCCGACGAAGTGATCTGCGGTTTCGGCCGCACCGGCAACTGGTGGGGCTTCGAAACCATGGGCTTCGAGCCCGACATCGTGCCGATGGCCAAGGGGCTTTCCTCCGGCTACCAGCCGATCGGCGCCGTGGCCTTCGCCGAACACCTGACCAAGGATTTCTTCGAGCTGGGCGGCGATTTCAACCACGGCATGACCTATGCCGGCCACCCGGTGGCCGCCGCCGTGGCGCTGAAGAACATCGAGATCATCCAGGACGAGAAGCTGGTCGAGCGGGCCCGCGAGATGGGGCCCTATTTCGCCCAGGCGCTGGCCAGCCTCCGCGATCATCCCATCGTCGGGGAAACCCGCTCGGTGGGCCTGATCGCCGCCATCGAACTCAGCAACGACAAGAAGAAGCGCGGCCGTTTCCACGATTCCGGCCGGGTCGGCACCATTTGCCGCGACCACAGCTTCAAGAGCGGCCTGATCATGCGCGCCTGCTGGGACACCATGGTTCTGGCGCCGCCCTTCGTCATCACCAAGAAGGAGATCGACGAACTGGTGCGGCTGGCGCGGGTGGCACTCGATGCAACCTATGCGGATGTGAAGTCCGAGGTCGTTAAGGATTAACGAAAATTGTTTTGAATAGGGCCCGATTGGGCCCTATTTTGAAAGTGCGAGTTACGATCAACCGGTGACGCGGACGGCGTAATGCCCACGGCACCTCCTACCAAGAGAAGGGCCAAGACCATGTTTTCTCCACGCTTCAAACCGAACCGCCGCAACGTGCTGAAGGGCATGTCCGCGATCGGCGCCGGGCTCACTTTCCTGCCGCGCCATTCGCTGGCCGAGGAAGAGAAGAAACTGAACGTCTATAACTGGGATACCTACATCGGCGAGAACACGCTTGCCGATTTCGAGACGGCAACCGGCATCGAAGCCAAGCTCGACCTGTTCGCCGACAACGCCGAACTGTTCGCCAAGCTCAAGGGCGGCAATCCCGGCTATGACGTGATCGTGCCGTCCGACAGCTGGATCGAACGCTTTACCGGCGCCAATCTGCTAATGGCGCTCGATCACGCCAAGATTCCCAACATGGCGAACATCGATCCGCGCTTTGCCGACGCGGTATTCGACAAGGGCCGCAAGTTCACCGTGCCCTACATGTGGGGTACGCTGGGCATTGGTTATCGCAAGTCAAAGATCGAAGGCGTTGCCGACAGCTGGAAGCTGCTGGTTGATTCCGACAAGTACTCGGGCCGCATTTCCCTGCTGGGCGATGCGCGCAACGTCATCGGTGCGGCGATGAAGTATCTCGGCAAGTCGCTGAACTCCAAGGACCCGGCTGAAATCAAGATGGCCGAAGACCTGCTGATCGCCAACAAGAAGCACATCAAGGTGTTCGCCGACGACAACGGCCAGGATCTTCTGGCGTCTGGCGAAGTCGATCTCGCCCAGGAGTGGAACGGCGACATCATCCAGGTGATCGCCGAGGACGAGGACATCGCCTACATGGTGCCGACCGAAGGTTCGCTCCTCTGGCAGGACACCATGGCGATCCCGACGGGGGCGCCGCACCCCGAGAACGCCCACGCCTTCATCAACTATTGCCTCGATGCCAAGGCGGGCGCCGACATCGCCAAGTTCATCGCCTACGCCACCGCCAATCTCAAGGCGCGCGAATTGCTGGACGACAGCTACAACAAGGACCCGTCGATCTTCCCGACCGACGAAGTCATCGCCAAGTGCGAAGCGCAAATCTATCTCGGTGAAGACGGCCAGAAACTCTACGAAGACGCCTGGACCCGCATCCAGGCGGCGTAAACGGAAGCTTGCTCCTCGCCCCCGCGCAAGCGGGGGAGAGGGGGACCAGGTGAACCCGTCGGAACGGTTGCCAAGCGCCTTCTGTCCGTCCAATATGTTGCGCAAACGGAGGGGACCGGGGATTTTGGAAAGCTGGCGCGACAATCGCTTCCTGTTCTGGCTGTGGGCGCTGCCCGGAACATTCTGGATCACCGTTTTCTTCATCGTGCCGCTGAGCCTTCTCTGGGTCTACAGTTTCGGCGAAAAATCCGGCATCACCGACATCGTCATTTCCTGGACCACGGCGAACTACACCCGGGTGTTCGAACCGGTCTATCTCACCATCATGTGGAAGTCCTTCTGGATTTCCGTTGTCTCGACACTCATCTGTCTGGTGCTGGCCTACCCCATCGCCTTTGCCATCTGTTTCGCGCCGGACAAGTGGAAGCCCGTCCTGCTGCTCATCACCATCCTGCCGTTCTGGATCAATCTGCTGATCCGCACCTATGCGCTGCTGGCGGTGTTCCGCACCAACGGCTTTGTCAATCAGGCGCTGGGCGGCGTGTGGAACACCGCCGACGGGGTAATCACCGGCGGCGCCTATCCCTATCAGCCACTGGAACTTCTCTACAACAATGGCGCGGTCATCGCCGGGCTTGTCTATGTCTATCTGCCGTTCATGGTGCTGCCGCTCTATGCGACCGTCGAACGGCTCGACAAGTCCTATCTCGAAGCCAGCCTCGATCTTGGCGCCTCGCAGGTGCAGAACGCTGTTCTCGGTCACCATCCCGCTCACCATGCCGGGCATCATCTCCGGCATCATTCTGGTGTTCATCCCGTGCCTCGGCGCATTCCTGACGCCGGCACTGCTGGGCGGCGCCAACGCCATCATGATCGGCAATGTGATCGAAGACCAGTTCAAGGCGGCGAACGATACGCCGTTCGGCGCCGCTCTCAGCTTCATCCTGATCTACATCACCTTCGGAATCCTGGCGCTGCGCTGGCTGCTCACGCTGCGCAGCAAGGGCGTGGGGGTGTAACCATGGCGCTGTTCAACCGCACACCGCAGGGTCCGCTGGAATATGGCCGCAGGCTGTGGATCAAGATCCTGCTCACCGCCACCTTCCTGTTCCTCTATGCGCCGATCATCGTGCTGATCGCCTTCAGCTTCAACGACTCGAAGCGCAACATCACCTGGCAGGGCTTCACCTTCAAATACTACGAAGTCGCCTGGAACAATGCCGACCTGATCGAGGCCTTCACCAATTCGCTGATCATCGCCTTCATCTCGACGATCTTCGCGACGGTGATCGGCGCCATGGTGGGCCTGCTGCTGTGGCGCTTCACGCTTCCCGGGCAAGACCGCCTACGAAGGCTTCATGGCGCTGCCCATCGTCATTCCGGAAATCACCATGGGCGTGGCGCTGATGGCTTTCTTCTTCCAGATCGGCTGGATGACGGCGGATGTGCCGTGGCCGTTCAATCTCGGGCCGATCGTCGTCGCGCATATCGCCTTCTGTTTCCCGTTCGTCGCCGTCGTGGTGCGCTCGCAGGCTTGTCGGCTTCAACAAGCAGCTGGAAGAAGCCTCGCGCGATTTGGGCGCCAGCCAGTGGCAGACCTTCTGGAACGTGCTGTTCCCGTTCATGAAGCCGGGCCTCATTGCCGGAGCGCTTCTGGCCTTCACGCTGTCGCTCGACGATTTCGTGATCACCTATTTCACCAGCGGTCCGGGCTCCGTCACTTTCCCGGTGAAAGTCTATTCGCTGGTGCGCCGCGGCATCACGCCGGACATCAACGCCGCCTCCACCATTCTCATTCTCATCACCGTCGTCGCCACCGTTCTGGCGATGAAACTCCAGGCTCCTCCCAAGCCGAGCAAAGGCTAACGCACAATGGCTGAACCCATCGTCTCCATCCGCAATGTCTGCAAGAATTTCGCAGGCGGCGTCGTCGCCGTCGACGATGTGTCCTTCGACATCGCCCAGAACGAGTTCTTCGCACTCCTCGGCCCTTCGGGCTGCGGCAAGACCACGTTGCTGCGCATGATCTCCGGGCTCGAATTCATGACCTCCGGCCAGATCATGATCGGCGGCGAGGACATGGCGACAACGCCGCCCAACAAGCGGCCCACCAACATGGTGTTCCAGTCCTATGCGGTGTTCCCGCATATGACGGTGGAACAGAACGTCGCTTATGGCCTGAAGGTCACCGGCGTTCCGGCCGATGAAACCAAGCGCCGCGCCGCCGAAGCGCTGGAAATGGTGAAGCTCACGCATCTCGCCCAGCGCAAGCCCGACCAGATGTCGGGCGGCCAGCGCCAGCGCGTGGCACTCGCCCGCGCGCTTGGTGAAGCGCCCCAAGGTGCTGCTGCTCGACGAACCGCTGTCGGCGCTCGACGCCAAGCTGCGCGAAGACATGCGCATCGAACTCACGCGGCTGCAGGAAACCGTCGGCATCACCTTCATCATCGTCACCCACGATCAGGACGAAGCGCTGTCGATGGCCAGCCGCATTGCGGTGATGGAGAAGGGTGCGGTGCGCCAGATCGCCACGCCCACCGAACTTTATGAACACCCGGCCAGCAAGTTCGTCGCCGACTTCATCGGCAAGGTGAATTTGATCGATGCCAGCGTCGTATCAACCAAGGGCAAGATATTGACGCTTGACGCCAAGGGTTTGGGGAAAGTTGAATTTGCTTCGGAAAAACCGGCGGGCAGCAGTGTGTCAATCGCCGTGCGCCCCGAGAAGCTCAAGGTCTCGAAGGCCGAGCCGAAAGGCGCCAAGATCGTGAAGCTGCAAGGCAATGTGAAGGATGTGGCCTACTACGGCGACACCAGCCATGTGGTCATCGAAGGCAAGGATGCGCTGAGCCTGTCGGTGACGGTGCAGAATGACTCGCGAACCGGCGAGGGGGCGCTTGCCCGCGGCCAGAAGGTCTGGGTTCACTTCGAACCCGGAGATTCGATTGTCCTCACGGAGTAGAAAATGTCGCTCGAAATGAAGAACATGACCTCCACCCCGGGGGATGGCGCCTTTCGCCGCAGCGAACTGAAAGGCACGCAATGGGAGCCGACCTATGCCGGCGCACTCTCCTTCATGCGCCGCAAATACACGCCGCGATCTCGCGGGCGTCGATATCGCCATCACCGGTGTGCCCTTCGATCAGGCAACGTCGCATCGCTCGGGCACCCGCATGGGGCCGGAAGGCATTCGCAAGGCTTCGGCCGAAAATTCCTGGGGGCCGATCTGGCCGTGGAATTTCGATCCCTTCGATACGCTGGCCGTCGTCGACTATGGCGATTGCTTCTTCGACTGGGGCTCCAAGGAGAATTTCCCGGCCACACTGGAAAAGCATGCCAGTGACATACTGAATGCCGGATCGGAAATGGTGACGCTGGGCGGCGATCACTACATTTCCTATCCGCTGCTCAAAGCCCACGCCAAGAAGCACGGGCCTTTGTCGCTCATCCATTTCGATGCCCACCGCGACGTCGAACCCGATGACGGTGGCCGCATCGACCATGGCACGATGTTCAGTTACGCGGTGCGGGAAGGGGTGATCGACCCCAAGCGCTCGATCCAGATCGGCATCCGCACGGTGTTTGCCGGCGAACGCACCTTCGGCTTCCGCATCGTTTATGCCGATGAAGTTCATGACAAGTCGGCTGCCGATATCGCCGCCATCGTCAAACAAGTGGTGGGCAAGTCAAAAGCCTATCTCACCTTCGACATCGATTGCCTCGATCCTTCGGTGGCGCCCGGCACCGGCACGCCCATTCCCGGCGGGCTCACCTACCACCAGGCGGCGTCGATCATCCGTAAGCTGACGGATATCAATTTCGTCGGCATGGACATGGTGGAAGTGTCGCCGCCTTACGACCACGCCGAGCTTACATCGGGTGCTGCGAGTGCCCTCATCATGGAATACATCTGCCTCCGCGCCTGGCAGAGGGGCGCGCGCGGCATGACGCTGAGCGAGTGATGCTTCGAGGCTCGCTTCGCGAGCACTTCAGCATGAGGGAACGCCGATTTTCCTCACCCTGAGGTGCCCTGCGCAGCAGGGCCTCGAAGGGTCTGGCGGCAATTCAGCTCAGCGCGTCCCTGAGGCGGTAGTACATCATTGCCGCCACCAGCATCGGCGTGCGGATGGGGCCGCCGGGGAAGGGCAGGTGGCGGATGCGCGCGAGCAGATCGAAGCGTTCGGCCTGGCCGCGAATGGCTTCGGCCATCAGCTTGCCATACATGCCGGCCAGCGCCACGCCCTGGCCGGAATAGCCGTGGGCGTAATAGGTCGAAGGCCCCAGCCTGCCGCAATCGGGAATGCGGTTGGCGGTGATGCCGATGTAGCCGCCCCAGGCGTAGTCCACTTTCACATCGCGCAATTGCGGAAACACTTTCAGCATGCGCGGCCGCATGTAGGCGCCGAGGTTCGGCGGCTCCAAGGTCGAATAGGAAGCACGCCCGCCGAACAGCAGGCGGGTGTCGCCAGTGCGGCGGAAATAGTCGACGATGAAATTGGTGTTGGCGACAGCCTCATTGTCGCGGATCAGCGCCTTGGCGCGGTTCTCGCCCAAGGGCTCGGTGGTAATGATGTAGCTCGCCACCGGCATGATCTTGCGGTGGAGTGCTGGCACGGTCTTGCCAAGATAGGCATTGCCGCCGATCACCATGAACTTGGCGCGCACCGTGCCATTGGCGGTGCGGGCCACAGGATTGCTCCCGGTCTCGACGGAAACGACCGGCGAATTCTCGTGAATGATCGCACCCTTCGCAAGCGCGGCGCGGGCAAGTCCCAAGCAATAGTTCAGCGGATGCAAATGCCCCGCACCACCCTCGCGCAGCGCGCCATGATAGACCCGGCTGCCGAGCCTCTCTTCAAGCTCCGCTTTGGTCAGCAGCGACGTATCGGTATAGCCCAACGCGTCATACTCATCCTTCCACGCTTTCAATTCGTCAAACTGCCCGGGTTTGGGAATGGCGTGCAGATAGCCCCAGGTGAGATCGCAATCGATGTCATAGGTGGCGAGACGTTCCTTGAGCAGGGCCTTCGACTCTTCAGCGATGGCAAAACATTTTCGGGCGTCATCCTTGCCAAGTTGCGCCACGATCTTGGCCTGTCCGGAGGAAAAACCAGTGCACACCTGGCCGCCGTTGCGGCCCGAAGCTCCATAGCCCACGGTCCGGCTCTCCAGAACCACGACCTTGTAGCCCGCTTCGGCCAGCGCCAAGGCCGCCGAAAGCCCGGTATAGCCAGCACCAATCACGCAGACATCGGCCGATGACCTCGCCGGACAGCGCGGGCTGGCGCGAGAAGGGCGCGGCGGTGGCCGTATAGTAGGAGGGCGCATCGATGGATTTAGGCATGATATGAATGCTTTAGCCGCCCCCCTTTCCGCCGGTCAAGGAGCCGGGCTAGTATGCCCCGGCAACCACATCACTGGATATCATGACCCAATCACGTTTCGAAGAATGGATTAACGAACACAAGATCAGCGAAGTCGAATGCCTTGTCGCCGACATGTCGGGCACGGCGCGCGGAAAAATCCTGCCGCCCAAGAAATTCCTGAAAGGCAACCGGTCGCGGGGCCTCCGCATCCCCGAAGAAGTCTTTACACTGACGATCAACGGCCGCTACACGCAAGACACCAAGGCGGTGAGCGACAGCGCCATCGACATCTACCTGCAGCCCGACCCCGACACCATCCGCTTCGTGCCATGGTATCAGGAACCGACGGCACAGGTGATCTGCGATGCCTACTTTCTCAACGACGAACCCGTTGATATTTCGCCGCGCCATGTGTTGAAGCGGGTGCTGGCGCTTTACAAGGAGAAGGGCTGGCGGCCGGTGATAGCGCCCGAACTCGAATTCTATCTGGTCAAGAAGAACATTGATCCCGATTACCCGCTTGATGCAGCGGTCGGCCGTTCGGGCCGCAAGGAGCCCGGCGGCCAGGCCTATGGCATCGACGCCGCCAACGACTTCGACCCGATCGTCGAAGACATCTACGATTATTGCGAAGCCCAGGAACTTGATGTCGATACGCTGAGCCATGAAAGCGGGCCTGCCCAACTCGAAATCAATTTCAATCACGGCGATCCGCTGGAACTTGCCGACCAGGTGTTCCTGTTCAAGCGCACGGTGCGGCAGGCGGCGCTGAAGCACGACATGTACGCGACCTTCATGGCCAAGCCCCATGAGAACGAGCCGGGCTCCTCCATGCACATCCACCAGTCGGTGATGGATGCGCGCACCGGCAAGAATGTGTTTGCGGGCAAGGACGGCAAGCCGTCGAAACTCTTCCTCAATCATATCGGCGGGTTGCAGCGCTATCTTGCGTCGGCCCTGCCGCTGATGGCGCCCAACGTCAACTCCTATCGCCGTCTCGTGCCGGAGTCGGATGCGCCGACCAATGTGCACTGGGCCATCGACAATCGCACCGTGTCGCTGCGCGTGCCGTCGTCGGATGCGGCGAACTTGCGCGTCGAGAACCGCGTGCCGGGGGCCGATGCCAATCCCTATCTGGCCTTTGCCGCCTCGCTCGCCTGCGGCTATCTCGGCATGATGGAACGCATCAAGCCGACCGACGCGGTCACCGGCTCGGCCTATCGCTATGCCCACACGCTGCCGATCAGCCTCGATGAGGCGCTGGACAAGCTGAACTACACGAAGGTGATGAAGCAGACGCTCGGCGAGCGTTTTGCCGAAGCCTATAACGATGTGAAGTTCCAGGAGATGCAGCATTTCCGCAAGGTGATCAGTTCCTGGGAGCGCGAATATCTGCTGCTCAATGTGTGATTGTATCGGGCGGAAATCCTTGTAAGATTCGCGAATCGCCCGATGTCGTGAGGTTCACATGCAGCCGCTGTTACGCGCGTTTCTCGTTACCATGGTCCTGCTGCTGGCGGGAAGCCCCGCAGCCATGGCCCAGGACCGCGCGGCATCGCCCATCGATTTCTCGAGCGTCACCATCGCCATCGGCGAATTGCTGAACTCGCCGGAGCGGCTGCCGTTGCCGTTGGAGCGCATCCGTCCGGCACTGAAGGCCCACTACATCACCAATGACGGTTCGATCTACTGGATCGGCACGGGCCGCATGACGCCGTTCCTGCAGCGCATCGCCGCCGCCGATTCCGACGGCCTCAACCCGGAGGACTATCCCGTCGAGGCGCTCAAGCAGGTGCGTGAGCAGGTGAAGGGCGGTGACGCCTATGACGCGGCCCAAGCTGAACTGCTGTTCTCGGCGTTCTTCGTGAACTATGCGGCGGACCTGAAGATCGGCCGCATCACGCCCTCCAAGGTCGATCCCAAGCTGTTCCGCAACCGCAAGACCATCGATGTGCTCCGTATGCTGACGGAATTGAAGAAGCAGCGCGATCCCGGCAAGTTCCTGTCGGCCTTCGAATCGCGAAATCCGCATTATCAGGCCCTGAAGAAAATGCTGGGGCTCTATCGCGCCATGGCGAAATCTGGCGGCTGGCCCACCATCGCCCAAGGCGCCAACATTTCGCCGGGCGGAAGTGACGCGCGAATTCCACAGATCCGCCGGATCCTGGCGATGACCGGCGACTATGAGGGCGGTGGCGGTGGCGGAGCGAGTTACGATGCCGCGACGGTTGCCGGCATGCAGAAGTTCCAGCGCCGCAATGGCCTTGAGGCCAAGGGCCTGATCGGCAAGCAGACGCTCGTTGCCCTCAACATTCCGCCGGACGAGCGCGTCAAACAGATCATGCCCTCAACATGGAGCGCTGGCGCTGGATGCCCGAGGGGCTCGGCAATCACCATTTCATGGTGAACATCGCCGCCTACGAATTGCAGGAAGTCGTGTCGTCCAAGATCGTCGATCGCATGAATGTCGTGGTGGGTGCGGTTGCCACATCGACACCGGAGTTTTCCGACGAGATCGAATATGTCGAAATCAATCCGACCTGGACGGTGCCATACTCCATCGCCACCAAGGAAATGCTGCCGAAACTGCGCGGCAATCCCTTTGCCTATGCCGCCGAGTTCGACGTGTTCATGAACGGCAAGATCACCTCATGGGGTGCCATCAACTGGAATGCCTATGGGCCGGGCAAGTTCCCCTTCACCTTCCGCCAGCGGCCGGGACCGAAGAATGCGCTCGGCAAGGTGAAATTCATGTTGCCCAACAAGCACAACATCTACCTGCACGACACGCCGTCCAAGGACAAGTTCCTGCAAACGGCGCGGGCCTTCAGCCATGGCTGCATCCGCCTGTCGCGGCCCATGGATTTGCTCAATCATCTGGTCGGGGGCATTGTCGGCTGGCCGCAGTCGAAAATCGACGCCGTCCTGGCCGGCGGCAAGACCACGCAGGTGCGCCTGCCTGAGAAGATTCCCGTCCACCTGATCTATTCGACGGCCTTCATCGGCGCCAACGGCGTCGAATTCCGCCCCGACGTCTATGGCCGCGACCGCAAACTCTACGCCGCGCTGTTCGGGAAACCGGCGAGTTGAAAACCTCTCCGGCTTGGACCCACGCGCCGGGGAAGGCCATGGCCGACCGCCTTCCCCGGCCCTGCGTGGGGAACGCCGAGCGAGGGGTGCGCGGATCCGCCTCTCCCAGCGCGCTCAGCGTCGTAAATGCCGACAACGCTTCGCGGCTGGATTTTACGTGGATGACGGCGGGGCCGTCGTAGTCCAGCGCTTCCTTCACCTTGGCGGCGATGTCGTCGTTCATCTGGATGGTGACGGCATGGGCGCCGAAGGACTTGCCCCATGCGGCGAAATCGGGATTCTGCAGGTCGGTGCCGGAGATGCGGCCGGGGTAGTGGCGTTCCTGATGGGTGCGGATGGTGCCGTAGATGCCATTGTCGGAAATCACCACCTTGATCTTGGCGCCGTATTGCATGGCGGTGGCGAGTTCCTGGCCGGTCATCAAGAATGCCGCCATCGCCGATGATGGCGATCACCATGCGTGACGGTTCAGCGAGTGCGATGCCGACGGCGGCGGGAACGCCATAGCCCATGGCGCCGGCCAGAACACCACTCAGGATGTTGGACGGCGCCAGCTTCCAGTGGCGATGCACCCATGTCGCCATGTTGCCGGCATCCTGCGTCACCACGCAGTTCTTTGGCGCGTGGGCCTGCAGCGCCATGATGACCTTGCCGAAATCGACGCCATCGGTGGGCTCCGGCGAGCGGAAATCCATGAAACCGCGAATAAATCCGTTCACGGATGAAATCCAGTTCTCGCGCGCCGAGGAGACGACGCGGGGCGTGAGGGCCAGTTCCTCGAACAGGGGTACTGGATCGGCGATGATCGCCGAGATCGGGCCTGGTCACTTTGCCGACAGGTCCACTGTCAGGATAGATGTGAATGAGTGGCTGCTGCGGCAGGGGGGCCGTCGGGAAAGCTGTAGTTGAGGCTCGCGACATCGCCCAGCCGTGTGCCCGCCGCGATTACCAGATCGGCCTTGGCCAGTGCCTCCTTGAATTTCGGCGGGTTGCCGAAACCCAGGTGTCCGGCATAAAGCGGCGAGGATTGTCGAACACGTCCTGGTTCTTCCATGTGGCGGCCACGGGGATGCGTTGGGCCTCGGCGAATTTCGCCAGCGCCGCGGCGCCGCGCGGGCCCCGGAACAGGCTGCCGGCCAGAACGATGGGGCTTTCGGCGCGGTCGATCATCGCCTGAATGCGCTGCACGTCGCCCGCCGCATGGTGCGGCCGGGGAATGGGGTAGGGCAGCACGGTCACATCCTCAACCTCATCGTCGAGCATGTCTTCGGGAAGCGAGATCACGACCGGGCCGGGTACGCCTTCGGCGGCGAGGCGAAAGGCGCGGGCGCAGGTTTCGGCCATCTTGCGGCCATCGGTCACTTCGAACACGCCCTTGGCAGTGCCGCCGAAGAACTGCGTGTAGTCCATTTCCTGGAAGGCGCCGCGGGTGCGCTCGGCGCGCGATACCTGGCCCACGAACATGACGACGGGCACGGCATCCTGCTGGGCCACGTGAATGGCGATCGAACCGTTGGTGGCGCCGGGACCGCGGGTCACCATGAACACGCCGGGCTTGCCGGTCACCTTGGCTTCGGCCACGGCCATGAAGCCCGCACCTGATTCATGCCGGGTGACGACAAGCTGCACCGTGCTGCCATAGAGCGCATCGAGCAGCGACAGGTAGCTTTCGCCCGGCACGCAATAGGCGCGGGCCACGCCATGGGCTTCGAGGGCTTTGACGATCATGTCGGCGGCGCGCATCAGTAACTCCGGGATGATGAAACCGGACTCCTAGATGCCCGCCGCCGCGCCCCCGATCAAGTGTTCTGGGGGCTGTGGATTAACGTGCCGCAGTTTTCAGCGCCTCGAATGGCCGCCAGGGCGTCCTGATCGCCGGCATTGGCGGCCCGCGTGTACCATTCCATGGCCTGCACCGCGTCGGGCGCCAGGCCTTGCACGTTCTGCGCCTGATAGACCACCGGATCATAGGTCTTGCCGACGCCCCAGCGCTCCCTGGGCGGCGCCCAGCGTGAAGGCGCGCTCATAGAACTGGCGGGCGGCGGTCAAGTCGCCGGAGGCAAACAGCATGTCGCCCTTCTTCAGCAGGCCCGGTTGCGGCATCGCTGGTTTCGGCCACTGCCGCAGGCTTTAGGGGCGAAATGATTTCGCTCAGTGCCGATGTCTTGGCGTCCGGCTCAGCGCTGGCCGGGGTGATGTTGAGGCTCGGATCGCTGATGGCAAGTGTCATTTCCTTGATGGGTGCTGCAAGTTCGCCGGATGTCTGTTCGATGGCCGCAATCGAAACGTCATAGGTTTTCTGGTCGGCCTTCGGCACCACCACTTTCAATTCGGTGCACATCCTCGAGCTTCAGCATCCAGGAATTGTCGGGCGCCTTGGCCCCGGCGGTGAGGTAGGCGTCCTCCGGCAGGCCCGAAACCTTGAGCGCGATGTCTTCGCCGTTCAGCGCCGGCTCGGCGTGCAGCATCATCGGAATGAAGCTGTTGAGGCTGCCGGAGACGTCGGCGACATCCAGCGTCGCAGTGGCAACCAGCTTCTTCTGAATCACGGTTTCGCCGCCGGTCGAGGCGACTGCGATTGGCGGATCGCCAACGAAGGCGGCGGCCATGTTTTTGGCGCGGGCCGAAATCTCGTCAAGGTGCGCGAACACCATGCCCGTGGCGCCGCCCGCGAACATCGCGAGAAGTCCCGCCATGGCATAGACACCGGCCATCGAGCGCCGCCGTGACAGCATTGCCAACTCATCCGCTTCATGGGGAAACTGGCGGTAATAGCGCTGACGGGCGACGGTTTCCTCGCGCGGCATCACCGGGCGCTGCCGGTGGGCGGGCGAAGGCGGGCCGCCATCGCGGTGGGCGCGGCCATTGCGGGCCCGATAACGCTCCAGCAGTTCCTCGGTGTCGTCATTGGCGTGTTTTGGAAACCACGTTGGCACCGGTGCGCGACTCGTCTTGGTTTCCTCAATCGCTGTCTCGATCGGCTCATCGGTCCGGTTTGCCGGGGCGGATCATCGGATTGTTCATGTCAATTCTCCGTCGTTGCCAATTTCGATTGCGTGAGGCGCGCCGCGCGCTTCTTCAAAATGTCCTCGGCCACTTTGGCGCGCTGCCAGCCCGGCACCGTGGCGGTGAGATTGATGCCGGCGCCTTGGGCGTTGTCCGGCTGCAAGGCGCGGTAGAGGCCATCGGCCAGTGCCGCCGTGGTGTTGCCCTGCGGCGAACCCCGCGGCCATTCGAACACCGCGACAATCAGAGCCGTCGAAAGCGTATCGACGGTCTCGCCCTTTTTCATCAGTGCGGGATAGCTGTCGTGCGAGAGAAGAGCAGGCGCATAGTTTTCGGCCACGGCTTCCGGCGCCTGCAACGGCAGCAGATGCAGATTGCGCGATTTGAGCCCGGAGAGTTCCGGCAAGGGATCCTCGCCCACCAGAATGGCGGCATCGGCCTGGCCCTCGGCCACGGCCTTTACGGCGGCGGCCCCGCCCAGCGGCACTTCGTCAAATGCGATGCCGGCACTCTCGAGCAGGAAGTGGCCGGTGATGTAGGAGGGTTCGATGGATGAGCCAATGGCCATGCGGCGGCCCGCCAGGTCCTCAAGCGATGCGATGTCCTTGCGGGCCAGCAGATGAATTTCCTGGTGGCCCAACTTCACCAGATAGGAAAGTTTCTCGGGCGCCACGTCGAGCAGGCCATTGGCGCGGGCATAGGCCAGCACATCGGAGGGCAGCAGTGCTGCATCAATGCCCTTGAGATGCACGAGGTCATTCAGCGTTTGCAGCGGGCCCTTGCCGGCAATCGGCAGAACCCGGAGGCCGCCCTGGTGATCGAGCCCGGCGGACAAGCGCAGCACCACGTCAAAGCTCGCGGGCGTGTCGGCCATCATGCCGATCGCCGTTTTGGGCCCGGCAACAACCGGGCTCACAGACAGCATCAGGCCAAACAGAAACGAGGCAAGCGCAGGGCGCATGCTGGTTCTCCGTCAAATTGTCAGGCCGTCCCGTGCCGTGAGGCGCGCTGTCATCGCGCCTTCGATGGTTAATGGAAATCAAACTCTGTAACCACATTGTGGCGAAGAGCGGGCAACATTGAATTTTCTTCACAGCTGCGAAATTGTCACGTATTCGCGGGCACTTGGTCTTGCTAAGGATCATCGTTGATGAGCGTGAGCGGCGAAGCAGCGGCAAGGATCAAGGGCAAGCGGCTGAAACTCGTGATGCCCGAAGGCAGCGACGAGCGCATTCGCGCCGCTGCCGAAATTCTGCGCGTCAATGATCTGGCGGAACCCGTGGTGTTTGGTGAGGACGTGCCCGAGCCTGGCCCGCAACACATTGCACTCATCACCGCCAGGCGCGCCAGGATGACAGACGCGATGGCTTCCAAATTGCTGCGGAAACCTCTCTATCGCGCCGCCGCCATGGTTGCTGCAGACGAAGCATCGGCCATGCTGGCTGGTGCCGCGAACCCGACAGCCCGGGTGATCGAGGCAGCGCTGATGACCATTGGTCTGGCACCAGGCATCGACACGCCGTCGAGCTTCTTCCTCATGCAATGGCCGGACAGGCGCCTGATCTTCGCCGATTGCGCCGTCAACGTGCAGCCCACGGCGGAGCAACTGGCGGACATTGCGCTGGCTGCCGCTGCCAGCGCGGCGGCGATCTTGCACGATGTTCCGCGCGTCGCGCTGCTGTCATTCTCAACCAAAGGCAGCGGCGAACATCCGGATGCTGAAAAAGTGATCGAAGCACTGCGCATCGCCCGTGAACGCGCGCCTGCGCTGTTGATCGACGGTGAGTTGCAGGGCGATGCGGCGATTTCGCCCGCCGTCGCGGCGCGCAAGGTGAAAGAAGTCAGTGCCGTTGCGGGCCAGGCCAATGTGCTGGTGTTCCCCGATCTCGACGCCGGCAACATCGCCTACAAGCTCACGCAATATTTGGGTGGCGCGCAAGCCATCGGCCCCATCCTGCAAGGCTTTGCGAAGCCCGTGTCTGATCTGTCGCGCGGGGCGAGTGTCGAAGACATCGTCGACACGGCGTCATTGCTGTTGAGCATGTCGGTGGCGGCACGGTGATTGCCTTGCCTTCCCTACATTCCCATGCCAGAAACGGATGCAGGCGGCTCCATGCCGGAACGCTGGTCCGGATTTGATGGAGCTCAAGATGAAACGAATTGTCGCGATGGCCGCTCTTGCGCTGGCTTTTGCCGCTCTGCCGGCACAGGCCGAAACGCAATGGGGGATCAATCCCAACTCCTGCACGCCATCGGGTTCGACCATTGCCAAAAAGCTCTTGAAGTCAGGCTTTCAGGGGCCGGAATTCGCCGGTGACAAAACCGGCCAGATCACCCTGTTTTGTCCGGTAGCAGGAACGATAACTGCGCAAAAGTTGTGGACGCTGCGCATGACCTATCAGGATTCGACCGGAACAGGCACCGGCGCGAGTGTCAGGGCGGATCTGTTCTATATCCAGGACGGCGAAGATTCCTCGTCAATTCCCCTGTCGGTGAACTCCGATTCAGCAACGGCAAAGAACCTGACAACGCTGGACTCGTCGCCGGCCATCATGAGCTTTGATTTTACCCAGACGGCCTGGTGGGTGCGCATCATCCTCAAGCGCACAAAGCCCACGCAGAGAGTCAGGATCAATTCCGTTTTCATCATGGGCACCGATCCCATCTGAGGGCCGCTTGCCGGACTCCGGCGATAATGCGATGCTCACAAGCAGAAGTGGGCAGGTTACAAAAGCAATTGATCCACGAGGGGGAGCATTATGAAACGCCTTGCAGTTCTTACGGCCTTGGCCACCTTCTCTTTTGCCATACCGTCGCAAGCAGTCACTCTTTGGGGCACCAATGCCAGTGCCTGTACGCCTTTGAGCGGCACCACATCCGCCAAGCGCCATAAGTCCGGCGCCACGTCGGTCGAATTTGCCAGCGGCAAGACCGGTGAAATCGTGTTGATCTGCCCGGTCGCCAAGTATCTCTCGGGAACCGGTGCCTGGAAGATTGCCATGACTTACAGTGACTCAACGGGGCCTGGTACATCGGCATCGGTCAAAGCCCAGGTTTTCAAGCTTGGCCAGCATGAGATTTCACCCACGTTGCTGGGAACCGTCGTATCCGAGTCTTCGCCCTCCACCAATGACACAACGCTTAACTCAGAATCGTTTGCTCACCAGTTTTTTGAAGACGACAGTGCCTATTGGGTGAGGATAACCCTGAAGCGCAATGCCACTTCAAAGAAAGTGAAAATACATTCGGTGTTCATCATTGAAGGCACCATCTGACACGGTGTTCAATCGGCCAGCCGTGCCACATTCCTGGCAATCGTCAGTTCTTCGTTGGCGGCAACCACGTGGACCTGATTGGCGGGAACACCGAGCCACTTTAGATGTGACAAAATGCGGGTGCGCACCGGTTCGGCGTTCTCGCCGACGCCACCGGTGAACACGATGGCATCGAGACCGCCGAGCGCTGGCACCAATGAAGCCGCGTGGCGCGCGGCCGAATAACAATAGTAGTCGACGGCCTCGCGGGCTTCCGGCCGGTCACTTGCCAGAAGCACGCGCATGTCGCCTGATATTCCCGAAAGGCCGAGCAGGCCGCTCTGGCGATAGAGCAGGTCTTCAAGGCCGTCGATTGAAAGGTGCTCATCGCGCATCAGGGCCACCAGTACGCCGGGGTCGATCGAGCCGGTGCGGGTGCCCATCACCAGACCATCGGCGGTTGAAAATCCCATGGTGGTTGCAATGCTCTTGCCATCGAGGATGGCGCACATCGATGCGCCCGACCCCAGATGCGCGGCCAAGAGACGGCGCGGCAGGGGCAAGCCCGACTGTTGCGGCAGGGCCTCAACCACATGCTCGTAGTTCAGGCCATGGAAACCATAGCGGCGATAGCCCCGGTCGAAATAGCGACGGGGCAGGGGAAGCCTCGTCGCCAATTCCGGCTGGGTGGCGTGAAAAGCCGTATCAAAGCAGGCGATGTTGGGTACATCGGGTGCCAAGCGGCGCATCTCTTTCAACACGCCGAGGCCGAAGGGCAAATGCAGCGGGGCCAGCGCCCTGAGCGCTTCCAACGCGTGTTGAATGGTATCGTTGACGATGACCGGCGCCACATATTTCGTGCCACCATGGACGATGCGATGGCCGATGCCAGCAAAATTCGCGGGCTCGTGGCCATGGTCCGATAGCCATTCGGCTGATACCAGCAGGCCTTCGGCGGGGGATGTCACATGCGGAACGTCGCGGGGGCCTTCGCCATCGATTTCCAAACGCGGCATTGAACCAATGCCCGACACCTGGCCCTTGCGCTTTAGCGAAAGCCCGTCAAAGACCGCGAATTTCAGTGACGAGGAACCAGCGTTGAGAACAAGTGTATCAGCCATGGCCCAAGCTAGGCCATGGGCGGCGAGCGTTCCAGCGCCAGTTGCACGATGAAGCCGTTACCAGGACGTGTCGGCCTTGCGGCGTTGCATCCCAATTCCGTTATCCCGGCGAAAGCCGGGACCCAGCTTTCAAACTATGACTTCCCGCAGTCTTTGCGCGACAAGCCTGGGTCCCGGCTTTCGCCGGGATGACGGGTTGAGGGAGTGCGCCACGCGCAATTCTACTTGAGAATTACAGCCTTCGCGTCCTTGCCGCGTTCGAGAATGTAGAAGGCATCTACATTGAGCGTCTGCCACGGGCCTTCCTCGCCGTCAGGCCAGATGACGCGAAGTTCGGCCTTCTCCAAAGCACCGAGGCCCATGTGCCAGAAGCCTGATTGACCGCTGGCGTGGCCGCCGCCGGAAACGATTTCGCGGCGCATCACGTGATCGCCCGATTTCACTTCAATCCACGCGCCGATGGCATCGCGGTTCGAAGAGGATTGTTCGAGCTTCACATTGATCCAATGACCCGTTGACGCGGTGGTGTTGCGCCATATCTGTGCGGTTTCCCAGCGGTTCACCACCACCAGGTCGACAAGCCCATCGAGATTGAAGTCTGGCATGGCAGCACCACGCGACACCGCACCACTGCCCACACCCGACGTGCCGCCCGCTTCGATGAACTTGCCGTCTTCCTTCTGCACCAGAAGATTGTTGGGGTCCTTCATGGCAAAGTCCGGCATCTCGGCGACATTGCCCTTGGCCACGAAAATATCGGCGAGGCCATCGTTGTTGACGTCTTCAAACTGCGTGTGCCAGCCGGTCGAAGGTTTCAGGTCGTCGCCCATGTAAGGCCGGTGGGCGGTGACACCCTTGGCGAAGGCGATGTCTTTATAGCCGGGCTTGGGATTGCCTTCCTTGGGAATCTCGGCCAGGGCCTGCAGCTTGTGGTCGGCCATGCTCGACAAATAATACTCGGGATAACCGTCGTAATCGACATCATAACCCGCAATGCCCATGCCCCAGATGCGCAGGTAGCGCCAGCCTTCAGCATCAGTATAGAGGGCCGGCTCCTTGCCTGGCTCGACCTTCCACATCTGCTCCTGGCCGCCTTCGTAGTATTCGCGGTCGTTGGACATGCGCAGCGACGGGGTGCCGGAGCGGTTCCAGTCGGTGAACATGATGGAGAGCGGGCAATAGCTTGGCTTCAAAGCCAGCGGACTTGCAAATCTTGTGGCCGAAGCCTCGGGCCGGTGCAACCAATTGTCAGTGCACGAACCCCAGGGCGACATTTCCTCGACGCGGTTCACATAGTTTCCGATGGCCAGCGTCGGCCAAGCGTTGCCCTTTTCCCATGTGGCCGCGAAGGCCACGGACCACGCGTCACCGCCATCAAAACCCCAGGCCTCGTTGGCGCGCTCGAAGCGGCAATCGCCGAGGCCCTTCATCACCACGTTCTCGCCGATGCGCAGCACGGCGAGATCGGTCACGCCATCGCTGTCGATGTCGAGGGGATAGGCGCCGGTCACCTTGTCGAGTTCGAGGCCGGATTTCTGTTCCTCAAACTTCAACGCACCACCACGCGCCGAACGGTTCAGGTAAAACTTGGCCAGCGATTGCCCGCCTGCCAGATACATGTCGGGGAAGGTATCGCCATTGCAGTCGAACGTTGCGACGCCACCACCCACCATATATTCCCAGTCGCCGTCATAGGAACTGTTGATGCCGGAAGACTTGGTCTCCTCCGCGAAGGTGGGAAGCACGGCATCGGCGAAGGCCGGCGCTTGCCAAGAAAAGCGCCATAGATCGCCGACACGCAGCCGCATCATTTCGTCCTCGTCTTGAGCGCGTTCACATAGGCGCCGATGCAATGGCCCTGTTCCAGGCCCCTGTCGATCGCCGCGCGGAAATGAATGCCGCCATAGAGGCGCGACAAGGCCGCCTCCTCGGCGGCGGCATGGAAGCTCGAATACTTGCGGGCCTTCAAACCGTCGCGCTCATGGGTTTTGTCCTCGAAGGCGAAATTCTCGCCGAACAGTGCCGTCAGCACTTCCGCCGCCGCGGCTGATTGCGTGCTGTGGCCAGAGGGGTATTCGGGAAATGGCGGAGTAATCAACAGCGGCTCCCACTTGGCGTCGATGTGTTTCTTGATGTAGGTCACCGGCCGCAACAGGTCGTACTGGTATTTGACTTCCCAACAGCCGATGAAACCATCTGCAATGGCGATGCCAAGGCGGGCCAGTGCATCCACCTGCATTTTGAGCTCAGTCTTGTCGCGTTCGAACAGGCTGAGGGCAATCCACATCCAATGGCCGGGCGGCGTCGGCGACAGCATGGGATCGTCGGACCAGAAGCGCGCGATGGCCCGCTGGTCGGGCGTCAACTTGTTGCGGGTCTCGTAAACCTCGAGCGCTTCCTTGTAGAAGTCCGATGCCTTGTCTTCGCTATAGGCGGGCGGCGGCGGCAGCGGGCAGGCAGCGCCATCGGGCATGGCGAAGGTCCGGTTCTTGCCCCAGCCGGGCAACAGCGGCGTCTGCTGCATCTGGATCACGCTGGTCGGCACCCAATGGCCGGGACCAGGCGTTAGTTTGTAGTCGGCCGGAAAGCCGAGGTTCTCGACAGTCGCACCGCCATCGCTCGCCGACCATGTCAGAACATGATCGGCCACCGCCTGGCCATAGGCCTCGCTCCGCGCCACGACATCGGCGGCCACACCTTCGGCCACTTCGACGCTGAGCTTCCGGTCCATGGCTTTGAGGGCCCGCTGGCCGGTCGGTCCGGTGTTGAAAAAGAAATTGCGCGCCGAAGCCGACATGGCGGCTTGCAACACCACGGCCTCGTCATAGGCGGCTCCCACTTCCCGTCGCGGCAAGGTCTCAAGGGCATTCAATTGCCCGGCCAGCGTCTCCATGCCGTCTGCACCGGACGCCACCGCCTCGTAAGCCGTTACTCCGAAATAGGCGAAGGAGCGGCTGGCCACCGGCGGCGAATAGGTCGGCGTATGGCGGACCAGTTCGAGGATCAGCTCATACCATTTGGCGAGCACAACCTCAGGCTTTGCCGCTTGGGCAGGCAGGGCAACGAAAACAGCAACGATCAGAATGAGTGTACGGAGGAGTGCCATGGCGAAAACAAAGCATGGCAAATTGCGACATGCAAGGCTGCGAACTCAGCCGGCCTTCTGGTCCGAATCCGGCTTGCCCGCGCCAAGCCTGGCCTCGAGTTCGGAGACGCGCTGGGCCAAGGCGTCGTTTTCCTCGCGGGCTTTCTGGGCCATGGCTTTCACGGCTTCGAAATCTTCGCGCTTGACGATATCGAGGTTGTTGAGCACGCGCTCCACCTGGCCCTGCACCAGCACGTCGATCTCGCGGCGCACCCCCTGGGCGGCACCTGCGGCATTGGTCATCAGCTTGGCAAGTTCATCAAAGAAGCGCGAGGAGGTGGTGGTCATGGGAAACCCTTTCGTTCGCTCCTAGCTATGGCCTCCGGGACCCAATCTTCAAGTGCGCTCTCGCCACAGGCTTGACGACGCTCACGCCGCGTGAAACACCGGGGCATGTTTGCACCTGCGGTGATTTCCTTTCCCAATATCGATCCGGTCATCTTCGAGATCGGCCCTTTCGTGGTGCGCTGGTATGCGCTGGCCTACATTGCCGGACTGTTGTTCGCCAGTTGGTACATGAAGCGGCTGGTTGAAAGCCCGCGCCTGTGGGGCAGCGTCGGCCCCACCATGACGCGCCAGCAGATCGACGAATTCTTCATCTGGTCGGTGGCCGGCGTGGTGCTTGGCGGCAGGCTCGGCTACGTCGTGTTTTACAAGCCGCTCGACTATCTGATGAACCCGCTCGACATCTTCAAGATGTGGGATGGCGGCATGTCATTCCATGGCGGATTTCTTGGCGTGGCCGTCGCGTGCTTCCTCTTCGGCCGCCGCATCGGGGCGGGGCTTGACCAGATGCTCGATCTCGGCGCCGCCAGCGTGCCCGTTGGACTGGGCCTCGGGCGGCTCGCCAATTTCATCAATGGCGAACTCTATGGCCGGGCCACGGACGTGCCGTGGGCCATGGTGTTTCCGGGCGATCCGCTGCAAGTGCCGCGCCACCCGAGCCAGCTTTACGAGGCGCTGCTCGAAGGCCTGGTGCTGTTCCTCGCCGTGCGCTTTGTCACCCATCGCCACAAGGCGTTGAGTTTCGCGGGCCGTGCCTCGGGCGTGTTCGCTCTGGTCTATGGCCTATCGCGCATTGCCGTGGAATTCTTCCGCGAGCCCGATCCTCACCTCGGCTTCATTGCCAGCTTCCTCACCATGGGCATGATCCTTTCCCTTCCGTTGGTAGCGATTGGCATCTGGCTCCTCATCCGGTCGCGCCGTGACGCCGCTTGAAGGTTTCATCCGAGACCTGATCGCCAGCGAAGGCCCGTTGCGGCTCGACCGCTATATGGCGTTGTGCCTTGGCCATCCGCAGCATGGCTATTACATGTCACGCGATCCCTTCGGCGCGCGCGGCGATTTCATCACCGCGCCGGAGGTCAGCCAGGTGTTCGGCGAGTTGATCGGCGTGTGGTGCGCCACTGCCTGGAAAATGATGGGGAAACCCGGTGCCTTCAACTTGATCGAGCTTGGACCGGGGCGCGGCACGCTGATGTCGGATATCCTGCGCGCCGGCCGCGTCATGCCGGGCTTCAAGGAAGCGGCGGAGGTGGCACTCATCGAAATGTCGCCCACCCTTCGCGCCATCCAGAAAGACACGCTCGGCGACGTGTCGTGGTATGGAACGCTTGACGACGTGCCACCTGGGCCGTCGATCATTGTCGCCAATGAATTTTTCGATGCCATTCCCATTCGTCAGTTTGAAAAGCGCGACGGCACGTGGATGGAGCGCGTGGTTTTGGCGGGCGATGAAGGCCTGCACCTCGGTCTCACCGAAGCCCCGGACTTGCAAGGGCAGAACGGCCACGGCGGCGATGGCAATGTCATCGAATGGGCGGAGTTCCGCAGCCAGATCGCAGCGGGCATTGGCCAGCGCCTTGCCGCCGATGCGGGCGTGGCGCTGATCATCGATTACGGGCACTTCAACACCAGCCATGGTGATACGCTGCAAGCCATGCGCCAGCACAAGTATGTGGCGGTGACCGATCATCCTGGCGAAAGCGATCTCACGTCGCACGTCGATTTTGAAGCCCTCGCCAAGGCCATTGTGGCGGGCGGCGGGATCGTTGCAGGCATGGCGGCGCAGGGCGATTTCCTCGACGCCATGGGTCTTGGACCAACGCTTCGCGCAGCTTGCGGCCAAGGTAGACGCTGAAACCCAGGGCAAACTCTATGCGCGCCAAATCGCGGCTTGCGGATCACGGCCAGATGGGTAACCTGTTCAAGGTGCAGGCGGCGCACTCACCCGCTTTGGCAACACCCTATCCCTTCGGCCGGTCATGATAACCTCGCAAGCGCTCGGGTCTCCTCATATCAAACATGGCTTCTTCACGCGTGAAGGCGGGAACTCGTCGGGCCTTTTCGCCTCGCTCAATTGCGGGCTGGGCTCGGGCGACGACAAGGACATCGTGCGCCGCAATCGCGCTGTGGCCGCCCGGAAACTCGACGTCGATGAGCCATCACTGCTCAGCGCCTATCAGGTACACAGTGCCGAGGCGCTGCACGTCGCCAAGCCGTGGGCGACTGCTGATCGCCCGAAGGTCGATGCGCTGGTCACCGCAACACCCGGCGTCGCCATCGGCATTCTCACCGCCGATTGCGGTCCCATTCTGTTTGCCGACAAAGAGGCTGGCGTCATCGGTGCGGCACATGCCGGCTGGAAGGGGGCTCTCACCGGCATCACGTCGGCAACACTCGCGGCCATGGAAGCACTTGGCGCGAAACGGGCGAACACGGTTGCCGTTCTCGGGCCGATGATTTCGCAGAAGGCCTATGAAGTCGGCCCCGAGTTTCCCGAGCGATTCCTCGAGCAGGACACAGCCCACGCCAAATACTTTGTGCCATCGAACCGCCAGCGCCATGCCATGTTCGACCTCCCTGCCTATCTCGAAGACCGCCTCAGCCGCGAAGGTGTGGGGCTCGTCGTCAACCTTTCACTCTGCACGTTCTCCGACGAGCAGCGCTTCTTCAGCTACCGCCGCACCACGCATCGCGATGAACGCGACTACGGCCGGCAGATTTCGGCGATTGTGCTGGAATAGAGCAATGGCCCTTCACTTCCTCCGCTCCGAATATGCCGCCCGCATCGCCCGTGCCACCAAGGCAATGGCGGAACAGAAACTCGATGGCCTCCTCATGTTCCAGCAGGAGAGCATGTATTACCTCACGGGTTACGACACCTTTGGCTTCTGCTTTTTCCAGTGCCTCTATCTCGGTGCCGATGGCAAGCTGGCGCTGCTCACGCGATCCGCCGATCTCCGCCAGGCGCAGCATACGTCGATCATCGACGACATCCGCATCTGGACCGATGCGGCGGGTGCCGAGCCCGCCACCCAGCTTCGCGACATGCTGGAAAGCCTGGGCGCCAAGGCCAAGCGCCTCGGCATCGAAACCCAGTCCTATGGCCTCACGCATTTCAACGGCAAGGCGGTGGATGTGGCGCTCTCGGGATTCTGCAAACTCAGCGAGGCCAACCATCTGGTGAACGAACTGCGCCTCGTCAAATCGCCCGCCGAACTCAAGTATGTGCGCAAAGCCGGAGCGCTGGGCGACGCGGCATTGAAGGCCGCCATCCGCAAAACCAGGGCGGGTGCCGATGAAGGTGACATCCTCGCCGCCCAGCAAGGCGCCATATTCGCTGGTGGCGGTGATTATCCAGCCAATGAATTCATTATCGGGTCAGGGCGCGATGCGTTGCTCTGCCGCTACAAGTCGGGCCGCCGCAAACTGTCGAAGCGCGATCAGCTGACGCTGGAATGGGCCGGTGTCTATCGCCACTATCACGCCGCCTACATGCGCACTGTCATCATCGGCAAGCCCAACAAGCATCACCTCGCCATGGATGAAGCGGCACGCGCCGCCCTGGCTGAAGTCGAAACCAAGTTGCGTCCCGGCCACACGGCGGGCGATGTGTTTGCAGCCCATGCGGCGGTGATGGATGCCCATGGCATGAAGGCCCACCGGCTCAATGCCTGCGGCTATTCGCTGGGCGCCAAGTTCACCCCAAGCTGGATGGACAGCCCGATGTTCTACCAGGACAACCCGTCGCCGATTGCTCAAGGCATGGTATTCTTCGCCCACATGATTCTGATGAATTCGGACAGTGGCAATGCATTCTGCCTCGGGCGCACCTACATTGTGGGGGAAAAGCGCGCCGAGCCGGTTTCGAATCTGCCGCTTGGCATGATAGTCAGGTGATGATGCGGCAAGGGGCACGAGCCGAGAGATTGGCGGAAACCCGGCGCGGGCTCAGGCTCGTGCTGATGATGGTGCTCGGCCTCGTCATCGCCGCCTGCTCGGGCGGCAAAGACCCGTTCGAGAAGGGCGGCCCCAGCGATCCCCAGCCCAAGGGCAAGACGCCGCCTGCCGTGGCGCTGTACGCGCTGCGCGGCATGCCGCCTGCCATCGTGGCGGATTTCAAGACAGTGTTTGCCGTTTCGGCCGGCCAGCGCGATATCGGCATCGTCGAAGGCGATCTGATCGGCGGCAATTTCGGCATTGAACTCACATTCGATGCAACGCCAGATGCCGGCGGCTCGCGCATCACCTTCCAGTCGACACTGCGCAACGAAAAACGAGCCCCGGTCGATCAGGCAAGCGGTGAGGAATTCGCCGCAGGCGCCAATGGCTGGGAAGGGGTCGGCGCCGACACACTGCAGAAGATTGCCGACAAGCTGGCCGTTCACCTTGCCACCAAGCTTGCGGCCATGGGTTATGCCACGCGCGTTTCAGCGCTTGTCAATCCGCCGGGCGATACCTTCGCACTCGCCGGGCCCAATGCTTCGAAAGAACTCGACTACGAAACCCTGAACGGCCCCGGCGCCATCGATCCTGCCGAGTTGGCTGAGTTACCGCCGCCCGATGCCATGGTTCCGGCCACCGGAGCGGTGGAGCCGGAGCAGCAACTTGCCGCTGCCGAGCCTGAGGAAAAGGCAGAACCCGCCGAAAACGCCGTGGTCATTCGCGCCGTCGCCGTTTTGCCGGTGAAGGGCGCGCCGGGCTCCGGTAACGACGAACTCACCCGCGCCATGCGCGAGACGCTTGCCAAAGCCGGGTGGCCGGTACTCAAGGCGCCGCGTAAGGACGCGCTCACCATCACCGGCCGCGTGGTGCTGGCGGATCCCTCCGGCAAAAGCCAGCAGGTGAAACTCAGCTGGGTGGTCAGCCATCCCGAAGGCACCACGTTGGGCGATATCAAGCAGGCCAACGCCGTGCCCCCGGTTCTCTCGATCAGGGTTTTGGCGATGCCGCCCTGATGGTTGCAGAAGCCGCCGCCACCGGCATTTTCGATCTGATCAAGCGTTACAGGTAGAGCTGCTGCATTCCTTCAAAACTGCGCAATATCAGGGCGTTGAACGTTAACGATTGTTTTTCAATGTCACGTTATGTTGGCGGATTGATCTTCAAATTCCAGCCAGATGGCGAGACCACATGTGGAAGAGTTTGCCCGACACTGTCCGCGTGTCGATTTTCTTTCAGGCCGTCAGTGTGGCGGTGGTGTTTCTTGCCCTGTGTATTGCGCACGCAAACCTGCTGAACGATCCCGACACGCTGTGGCACACGGAACTGGGGCGAGGCATTGTCCAGTCCGGACATCTCGCAAGTATCGACAAATACTCGCACACCTATCGGGGCGCGCCGTTCGTCGAAGTCGAATGGCTGTCCCAGGTTCTGCTCTATCTTGCGAATTGGGCATATGGCTGGCGCGGCACCACACTCTTGGCAATCGCAACGCTTTCGTTCACGGCGTGGTTTGCCCATTTGGCATTCTCGGAATTCGTCAAGCCGATGCATGCCTGCCTCGTCACCATCGTCGCAATGTTTGCGTCATCGACAACTTTTCTGGCCAGGCCACATATATTTGGCATCGCCGTCTTGGCTGTCTGGACGTGGAGAACCTTTGGCGCGGCGGTAGACAAGCGGGCGCCGGACTGGTGGCTGCTCGCACTGTTCTACGTTTGGGTCAGCCTCCATCCCAGTTACATTCTGGGCCTGATCATCGCAGGCTTCGCCTTTCTCGACTATGCGCTGGAGACCCGCCTGGCCGATCGCCGCACCGCTGCCAGGTGGATTTTGTTCTTCACGCTCTGCGCCATCCTCTATCTGTTCAATCCCAATGGACTGCAACCATTGCTGATCGGCCTGCACGTCGGTTCGATGAACAATGCGTTGTCCGGAATCAGTGAGTGGGCACCATTCACGGTGTCCAGCAATGTCGCGTTGACGTTGATGCTGTTTTCCATTCTGGCTCTGCTGACGATTTGCAGACCGGAGCTTCCTGTTGCAAGAGTTGCCTTCGCGCTCTTCACGCTCTTCATGTTCCTGCGCCACGTTCGATTCGCGTATGTATTTTTCCTCTTGATGCCGATTGCCGTCATGCCGTTCCTCTCAAGGCAGTTTCCGGTGATGTCAAAAACAAACTGGCTGAACGAAAATCGGGACGCCGTAGAACTCTTTATAGCAAGGCGTTTCCTGGCCGTAATGTTTCTGTTCGTGTCTGCTGCCGTAGCAGGCACGGCGTTTGTAGTCGTTTCCAATCCGAAACCCGCACCCGAACGCTTTATTGAAGATGCGATGGCCTTTGTGAAGTCGCAAGGGGACATGGGCAACGTATTCAATAGCTACGATTTTGGTGGCACGCTGATCTACAATGGCATTCCCACCTTTGTAGATGGCCGGACGGACCAACTTTTTCTTGGCGAATTCTGGGGAAACTTGCAAGACACGTTCAAGGCCACGGGGCAACCGGCATTCGAGGAAATCCTGCGGCGCTATGACATCGGCTGGACACTTCTGCGGCCAGACGGCCCGCAGAACGGCTTCCTGTCCAAGATGCCGGGGTGGTCCAGAATCTATGAAGACAGCCATGCCGTCATCTACGTCAAATCCAATACGGCAAAAGGCAAGACATGAAACCGGCAAAGTCGACAGGCAAGAGGACTTCGCGGCAACCACCAGGTGCCGGAGAGCAACGCATGCTCACAGCTGTCGTTCCGTGTTACAATGAATGCGAGGGCCTGGCCGAGTTCCACCATCGCCTGCGCACTGCAATGGCTTCAGTAAAGTACGTGCCGGAAATTATCTACATCAACGACGGGTCGACGGATGCCACCCTTGCGGTATTGCATGAAATCTCAAAAGTTGATCGGCATGTCGTTGTAATCGATCTTTCCCGAAACCACGGCCACCAGCTTGCGGTGAGCGCCGGGATGCATTACGCGCGAGGCGAGAGAGTTCTGATTATCGACGCCGACCTGCAGGATCCGCCAGAGCTTTTGCCGCACATGCTCGCTCTCATGGATGGCGGTGCTGATGTTGTCTATGGGCGGCGGAGAGTCCGGGCTGGGGAGTCGTATTTCAAACGCGCTTCGGCAGTGGTATTCTATCGCCTTGTAAACCGAATTTCCGGCGCAGGAATTCCAAATGATGCGGGCGATTTTAGGCTGATAAACCGGCGGATTCTCGAGATCGTCAATGCGATGCCGGAACAGCACCGCTTTCTTCGCGGCATGGTTGCGACAGTGGGGTTCAATCAGGTTCCAATCGAATACGACCGCGATCGCCGGTTCGCTGGAGCGACGAAGTATCCATTTCGCAAAATGGTTGCGCTGGCCATTGACGGCATCACGGGCTTCGCCATTGCGCCGCTCCGGATGTTCTTCTACTTGAGTGGTCTTGCAGCGATCATGGCACTGGGGTTGGCGCTTTGGACTGTCTACTCGTATTTTGTGTATGACTCGACAGCCGGGCTGGTCGAGTATCATGGCGACAGTTCTCTTTTTCTCGTCGATCCAGACGTTTGGCATTGCCCTGATAGGAGAATATGTCGGGCGTACTTTCATGCAGGCAAAGTCGCGCCCGTTGTTCCTGGTGAAGTCGATTTTCACCCAGGGCGGCGTACAAACGGCTGCGGCCGGATCACGGGAATCGAAAAATGGCGGCAAGTCACAGCTATGACGACAGATTTTTTGACTGGGTCGACCGGGGCGCAATCGGGTCGGCGCGGAGGATGCTGCCGTTGGTTGAGGCGAGCGTGGCACCGCGCAGCGTAGCGGATATCGGGTGCGGCTCCGGCGCGTGGTTGAGTGTATGGCGTGAACTTGGACGAGATGACATTCTGGGCATTGATGGGCCGTATGTGAGACAGGAGAGATTGAAAATTCCGGCTGACGGATTTCTGGCGCGAGATGTTTCAAGAGGCTTCGATGCAGGGAGGAGATTCGATCTGGCGCAGTGCCTTGAGGTGGCCGAACATATCCCACCTGATGCGTCCGAGAGCTTCGTACAGTCGCTTTGCGCGACGGCCGATGTCGTACTTTTTTCCGCAGGCCAGCCGGGCCAAGGAGGAGAGTGGCACGTCAATGAAAGGCCGCTGGAGTACTGGCGGTCACTGTTCCGTGAGCACGGTTACGAAGCATTCGATTTGCTGCGCCCAAAACTGTGCGGAGATTTGGGTATCGAACCTTGGTATCGGTATAATTCGATTGTCTACGCAAATTTCGAAGGACAGCAGCGGATGACGGCGCAAGCGCTGTCGAGTTTGGTGCAAGTCGGCCTGCCTCTTGCCAGCTATGGCGATTGGAAGTGGCGCTTGCGTCTTGCGGTTTTGCGCCCGCTTCCTGTTAGTGTGGTCACCATGCTGTCGAGAATTCATTATCGCCTGCAAAATGTTGTTTTCGCCTACACCAGCAGGAAGCCTTCAGCATGAAGATGGCAACAATTGGAATTCTGCTCCTCAGCACCGTACTCGCGGCGAGCGGGGCAGATATTGCTCAAGGCCGGCTCTGAAGGCCAAACCGCGTCCAGGACTTCTTCAATCTTGCAAACGCTGGCGGCATGGCGCTGTATTTCGCCAGCGCCGCGCTGTGGATGGTGGCGTTGTCGCGCCTGCCGCTCCAGGTTGTTTATCCATTTACCATCCTGACCTTGCTTTTCGTCGGGCTGGCGTCGGTTGTGGTCTTCGGCGAACGGCCGAACGCCTTCACCATCACGGGGTGGGGACTATCTCTCCTTGGCGTGGGCATTATCGCCGCCGGTCTGACGCGGTAGCGTTTGCCCCGCCTGCGGCGATTGTCCACAGGCTGAAGGGTGCATTTGCGCCCGCCCCTTCCGGTTGTTATAGACCCCCTCACAGGCGCGGCAGAGCAGGGGATTTCGGCCATGATGAAAATCATTGCGGGCAACAGCAACCGTCCGCTGGCCGAGGCCATTTGCTCCTATCTCAACTTGCCCAGCACCAAAGCGGTGGTGAAGCGCTTCAACGACATGGAAGTGTTCGTCGAGATCCAGGAGAACGTGCGCGGCCAGGACATGTTCGTGGTGCAGTCCACGTCATTTCCGGCCAACGACCACCTGATGGAGCTGCTGATCATCATTGATGCCCTGAAGCGGTCGTCGGCCAAACGCATCACCGCGGTCATCCCCTATTTCGGCTATGCCAGGCAGGACCGGAAGCCTGGCCCCCGCACGCCAATTTCGGCCAAGCTGGTCGCCAACATGATCACTAGGGCAGGGGCCGACCGGGTGCTCACCGTCGATCTCCATGCCGGGCAAATCCAGGGCTTCTTCGATATCCCGACCGACAATCTGTTTGCCGGCCCGGTCTTCGTGCGCGATATCAAGGCGCATTACGATCTCAACAATACCGTCGTCGTGTCGCCCGACGTCGGCGGCGTGGTGCGTGCCAGGGCCCTTGCCAAGCGCCTCGATACACCCCTCGCCATCGTCGACAAGCGCCGCGAAAGGGCTGGTGAAGTCGGAAGTCATGAACATCATCGGCGATGTGGCGGGAATGTCCTGCATCCTGATCGACGACATCGTCGACAGTGGCGGCACGCTGGTCAATGCCGCCGAAGCGCTGTTGTCGAAGGGTGCGAAGGATGTGACCGCCTACATCACCCACGGCGTGCTGTCGGGAGGTGCTGTTGCCCGCGTCACCTCGTCGAAGCTCAAGAACCTGGTGATCACCGATTTGATCCAGCCCACCGAAGCCGTCAGGATCGCCCGCAACATCCGCGTCATCCCCATCGCCACGCTGCTCGGCGAAGCCATCGGCCGCACCTCACGCGAAGAGAGCGTGTCGAGTTTGTTTGAGTAGGCATTGCTGGTTCGTCTGGTACCAGAAGTCTACGGCTTGCGGTAAATGATCTCCACGCCATGTAGAAATACGGTTTCAGGGCAATCGTCTTCCACCGACAGTGTCTCGCGCGCAAGGTTGAAGAGTATGGAGTCTCCTGCCTTTAGGCCCTGAATTGGGCCGCTGGTCAGGCCGCGCACCACGAATGTCTTGCTGGCTATCGCATTATCAACGGCTGTCACCAGACAAACCATTCACGGGAACAATTCCGGCGGCCGTTATCAGTTCCAGTTTACCAAGCCGTTCCCTTCGCGCTGAAAACAAACTCAATTTTGCCGTGCAAGAATTTACGAAACGCAGCCGCACTCTGACCTTCAATTCTGTATTTGGCTTGAAATCAGGCGGCACGAAAACCCGGAACGAGAACTTGGGCGTGCCAACGTTTGGAAGCTGGATCAGTGTCTCAGACCCAACAGCGCCGTCGGCAACGCTATCGATGATGGGTAGATCACATATCCGCCCTTGGCGGCCCATGTTTGCCCCGCCAACAGCACCGCAAGGAAAGCACTCGCAACAAGAAGTTTGAGAATTCTTCATGGGGGTCCCTTTCGGTTCGCCGTCGCCGGAAGGCTAACACCGGCTGCATGCAGGGTCAAACCGCTGGCTCGCCCTCCAAAAAACCGCCACGGTCATGTACGCTCATCGCATCTTCCGCATGGGGGTTCCTGATGCTGCTTCGTCTCCTGGTGTGCCTGATGATCGTGGCTCTGCCCGCCCGCGCCCTGGCGGCGGAGTGTCTGGCGATCGCTTCCAATCAAACTGGCCCGGTCATCATCCCGGCGGCACTTGCCGAAGGCGAGGTGCGGATCGAATATCTCGGCCATTCGACTTTCCTCATCGAAAGCCCCGGCGGCGTTCGCATCGCCACGCACTTGGGCGAAGCCATCGGCCACACCTCACGCGAAGAAATCGTGTCGAGTTTGTTTGAGTAGGCTACCGTTTGCGATAAATGACATCGATGCCGTTGATGAGCACGGTGCCGGCGCAAGTATCGTCAGTCGACTTGGCGTCGCGCGCCAGCGCAATACCGACTCGGTCACCTCCTTTCAAACCCTGAATCGGGCCATTGTTCAGCCCTTCAGGGTGAAGGTCTTGAATGCACTCACATATCCTTCGACCGAAACATTCAGTCCTCCGACCGGCGCAATTCCTGAGGTTGTCGTTACCCAAGGTTTCCCGGCACGGAAACGACGTCCGAAGAAGATGCTCATTTTCATCGTGCAGATATTCAGAAGCTCGAGGTGAATGCGGAGTTTGATCGTTGTGTCCGGCTTAATGTCAGGCGGTACAACTACAGTGAAACCAAATTTGGGTGCCCCTGAATTCGGCAAGTCGATGGCACTTGGGGAGCCGCCCGCACCTTCGGCGAAGGACATAGACGACGGTGAAACATGATACCAACCGTTTGCGGCCCATGCTTGTGGCCCCACCAGCACTGCAACGAAGGCACTCGCGACTAAAAGTCTGGGAATTTTCATGGGGGTCCCCTTCGGTTCGCCGTCGCAGGAAAGCTAACACCGGCGGCATGCAGGGTCAAACAGCTGGCCGCCCTCCACAAAACCGCCACGGTCGTGTAGGCTCATCGCTTCTTCCGTATGGGGGTGCGCGATGCTGCTTCGTCTCCTGGTGTGCTTGCTGATCGTGGCTCTGCCCGCCCGGCGCCATTGGCTGCGGAGTGTCTGGCGATCGCTTCCAACCAGACCGGCCCGGTCATCATTCCGGCGGCCCTTGCCGAGGGCGAGGTGCGGATCGAATATCTCGGTCATTCGACTTTCCTCATTGAAAGCCCCGGCGGCATTCGCATTGCCACGGATTATTCGGGTTATGCCGGCGGCATTGTGCCCGATGTTGTCACCATGAACCGGGCGCACTCCTCGCACTACACCAGCACTCCCGACCCGGCGATCAAGCATGTTCTGCGCGGATGGAGCGGATGATGGCAGCCCCGCCGCCATCGACGTGGTGGTAGGCGATGTGCGCATCCGCAATGTGACGACCGACATTCGCGGCGGCGAATATGGCACGAGGCCCGACGGCAATTCGATTTTCGTCTTCGAGATCGGCGACCTGTGCATTGGCCATCTCGGCCATCTGCATCACGAGTTGTCGCCCGCCCATCAGGGCATGATCGGCAGGCTCGACGTCGTCATGGTGCCGGTCGACGGCGGCTACACCATGGCGCAGGTCAACATGATCCAGGTGCTGAAGGAACTCCGCGCCCAGGTGGTTCTGCCCATGCACTACTTCACGCTGGCGAACCTCAACCGCTTTATCGCCGGCATCAGCGAACACTTCCGTGTCAACCGCCTGTTCAAGCGCGAAGTGGTGCTGAGTGCGGCGACGCTGCCGGAGATGCCGGAGGTGATGGTGCTGGGGGAATAAGAAACAGACTAGAGGAAGGCGAACTATCTCTTTCGGTAGATGACCTCAACGCCATCCACCAGCAAGTCCGTGGCGCAAGTGTCTTCGGAAGAGCCGGGGTCGCGGGCAATGACGGGCTTCAAAATGTCGCCGGACCGCAGCCCTTTGATCGTACCACTTGCAAGCGGATTTATTTTGAACGTCTTGCCCGTTACGACGTTGGCCGCAATTGTCGATGTCAGCCCGTTTACAGCGGACATCCCGGCAGGGCCGCTGATGACGGGCTTGCCGAGACGGTACCTGAGGACTTCGACAACGCTGAATTTGATGGCGCAAGCGACGCCCACCTGCCTGAACAGCACTTTGAATTTCACCGCCGTGTCCGGCTTGTGGTCAAGCGGCAGGTGCAGGGTGAAGAAAAATGAAGGCACGCCACTGCTGGGTAGGATAACCTTGTCGGCGCCGACGCTTGCTCCGTTCAAGGGCACCATGACCGATGGGGCGATGAAGTAACTTCGTTCCGCTGCCACTGCCGGGTTTGCGACAAGCAAGACCGTTACCAATGCTCCTGCAACAGACCTCATGGGACTATTCCTCGTACAGTTTGGTTGTCGTCCAAATCTATGCGCAATTGCGGCGGCACACAATGCCGGAGGTCATGGTGCTGGGGGAGTAACTCTGCTAAGTTTCCAACCGCAGGGGGCTGCATGCCGGAGGAACTCCCATGAGGATAGCAACCGCATTCTTTGCCCTTGGCCTGGTGGCCTTCTCGCACCAGGGCTTGGCCGTGACGAAAACTCTTTCCAGTGCTCCGGTCGGAAGCGAAGGGGCCATCGGCGGTGCCGCTGTCACCTGCCATATTTACAACGCGGGCACTGATCCGGTTGTCCTCAAACCCGCGTCAGATACTCGGCGACACCGGAGCGCTCGCTATCATCAACACGGATTCGTGCGGGGCCGCGCCGCTGTTGCCGAAACATAGCTGCGCGTTCAAGCACGATACCAACCTTCCCGGCCAGTTCGTGTGCCGGGTCAAGGCGAAGGGCGCCACCGTGAAGTTGCGCGGGATTGCCGCGTTCCGGCCTAGCACCACCGCAGTCCTGATGACGGCACCCATCGAATAGTCCGGCGCCGTTTGACAGCCAGGGGCAGGCGCGGCATGGTTTGGCCATGCGCCTGATTGCCGTTCTTGCCGCCTGCTTCTTCATCATTGCCGCTCCCGCTCACGCCCAGGAAACGGATGATGATGGCGGCCTGCCGGACGTGCCAGCCGGTCACCTATCCCAAGCTTGTCGCCTCGGCCACTTCGGTCGAAGGGTTCATGCCCGCCAGGCTGGAAACTCGAAAGCCAGGTGATCGGCGATCTCAACAAAGACAAGCGCGCCGATGTCGTTTTCGTGCTGCGGATGACCGGCGCCGGGAACATCATCGATAACCAGGGTGGCCTTGGTGAACAGACTTTTGACTCCAACCCGCGCATCCTTGCCATCATCATCAAGCGCGACAACGACTTCATTCTGGCGCTGGCCAACCATACGCTCATTCCGCGCCGCACTGATCCGGTGCTGGACGATGTGCTGGGTGAGACCGGCGGCGTCGAGTTGAAGGGCCGGACGATTGCCGTCAGGCTGCATTCGTTTTCCAGCGCCGGGGGCTGGGATACCGGCAACCGCACACTGCGTTTCCGCTGGCAAAAGGGCGCCTTCCGGCTGATCGGCTGGGACAACTGGTCGATGCATCGCGGCAGCGGCGAGATCACTGAAACCAGCGTCAACTTCCTGACCGGCGAAGTGGTGGAGGGCAAGGGCACGATGGAAGACGACGAACTCAAGACCACCAAACGCCGGATACCCAAGGCCCAGCTGCTGACCATCGACGAGGTGGGCGATGGCATGATGTTCGAGCCGAAACTGTAGCGAGTTGCATCACGGCCACCTGCGTCCTATATGGCGCCGATGCAGCCCATCATCTCCATCCGCAATCTCTCAAAGACCTACAAGACCGGACTTTCGGCGCTGAAGGATGTCAACCTCGACATCCGCAAGGGCGAAATTCTGGCGCTGCTTGGTCCCAATGGCGCGGGCAAGACCACGCTCATCAGCATCGTCTGCGGCATTGTCACCAAGACCAGCGGCAGCGTCACCGTGGATGGCCACGACAATGTCACGGATTTTCGCGCCGCGAGGGCGTTGATCGGTCTTGTGCCGCAGGAACTGCACCTGCCGGTCTTCGAAAAAACCATCAATACCGTCGCGTTCAGCCGCGCCCTTTACGGCAAGCCGGCCGATCCCGCCTATATCGAGAAAATCCTGCGGCTGCTGTCGCTGTGGGACAAGAAGGATCAGATTATCATGACGCTGTCGGGCGGCATGAAGCGGCGGGTGCTGATTGCCAAAGCTTTGGCCCACGAGCCGAAGATCCTGTTCCTCGACGAGCCATCGGCGGGTGTGGATGTGGAACTGCGCAAGGACATGTGGAACGCGGTGCGCGATCTCCGCGCCTCCGGCGTCACCGTCATCCTCACCACCCATTACATCGATGAAGCCGAAGAGATGGCCGACCGGGTCGGCATCATCCGCAAGGGTGAGCTGATCCTGGTTGAAGACACGGCGAAACTTCTGCATCAGCTTGGCCAGAAGCAGCTCACTCTGCAATTGGCCAAGCCGCTCAAGGCCATTCCGAAGAAGCTCAAGGCCTACAATCTCATGCTTTCAGCGGATGGCGGCGAGCTGACCTACACCTACGACGCCCACCAGCGCGACGGCATGTCGAAGCTGTTCGAGGATCTGGCGGCGGCGAAGCTTGCCTATTCCGATCTCCGCACGGCGCAAAGTTCGCTCGAGGATATTTTCATAGGGCTCGTCAAGAAATGAACTTCTCCGCCGTCACCGCCATTTTCAAGGCCGAGATGCACCGTTTCTTCCGGACCATCGGGCAGAGCCTCATTTCGCCGGTCATTTCGACGACGCTCTACTTCGTGGTGTTCGGCGCCGCCATCGGCCCGTCGATCCAGCAGATCGAGGGCGTGAGTTACGGCGCCTTCATCGTGCCGGGGCTCATCATGCTGTCGCTGCTGACCCAGTCGATCAGCAATGCCTCCTTCGCTATCTATTTCCCGCGCTTTGCCGGCACCATTTATGAATATCTGGCGGCGCCCATTTCGGCGATGGAAATGGTCATGGGTTTTGTCGGCGCTGCGGCGGCAAAGTCGATGATCATTGGACTCGTGATCCTCGCAACGGCGGCGTTCTTCGTTGATCTCAGCATCGCCCATCCCCTGTGGATGGTGGTATTCCTGGTGCTGACCGCGCTCACCTTCAGCCTGTTCGGCTTTATCATCGGCATGTGGGCCGACAGTTTCGAAAAGCTGCAAATCATCCCGCTGCTGATCATCACGCCGCTGACGTTCCTTGGCGGCAGCTTCTATTCGATCAAGGTGCTGCCCGAGCCGTGGTTCACCATCTCGCACTTCAACCCGGTGGTCTATCTGGTGTCGGGCTTCCGCTGGAGCTTCAACGAGGTGGCGGACGTGAATATCGGCTGGAGCCTCGTTGCCACATTCGGCTTCCTCGTTGCCTGCCTCGCCATCATCGGCTGGATGTTCAAGACGGGGTACCGCCTGAAGAACTAGCGGCGGCCTCCCTTGCTTCACCAAGGCAAGGGAGTAATGTAAACGCGGGGGCTTACAAACAAGAGGAGTTTCGCCGTGCTGAAGCATGCATTTTCCTCACTCGTGACCTTTGCCATCCTGGCCGCACCGCTTCCGGCGTTGGCCGCCACCAAATCCTTCATCATCGATGGCGGACTTGATGCAAGCCGTAGGCGCTGACGCAACGTTTGTCGGCAACGGCGTGTCAGATGGGCGAAACGTTCGACAGCGGATTCGCAGTAAACATTGTCATTCCCAAGGGCTTCAAGAAGAACTCGCCCCTGACGCTGCAAGTGCGGCTCAGCGTCGATGCGACAACTGCGCTGTCGAGTTCCTGCCAAGTTCGGTGATCCGGAACCGGCCCAGGCTCCGAACAAACAGGGTGGCAGCTTCGGGGGCAGCGGGTCCTTCGTTACGAGCCGGTTCCTTCCGATGAGAATCGGGTTTTCATCAATGACCTTCAAGCTCGGCGGCTTCGACAGGCGGAACTGTCAGCGGCCAGAAAGCAGGCGATCATCTCTATATCGAGTATGTCCGGGCAGCCGATCCGACGACGATACCTGCGCTGCCGCACTGCGGGCGACGTCAATCAAGGTGATCTACCCGGTAAACTGATTGCCACTCCGCGTTGGTGCCGGTTGGACGAACAGAAAGTATGCAAGAGCGGGCGAACCCAGCTTCATTTCACCGTGTAACGCACCTCGGCCATGTGCACATTGACAAAAATGCACGTATCGGCGGGATCGGCTGACTGGCGGATAAAATGCAGCTTGATCGTGTCGCCGGGCTTATGGCTGGAGTAGGCTGCCGATGTTGGGCCGCGAATTTCCACGGTTTTGGTAAAAACCACATCCGTTGCCGATGACGATCCGACAGCGCCATTCACCACGGTCACGCGCTCGGAGGTGAGATGAACGGGCTGGCCCGGCCTGAGCCTTGTGGTTGGCGCGACCGCAAAGGCTGCGGCACACGTCATGACGTCAGGTGACGTCAAATGAAGTCGCACCTTGATGACCGTGCCTTTGCGATAATCGTTGGGCAACGTGAACATCGCCGTGACACCGGGGGTGCCGCTGTTGGGCAGCGTGATGAGAAGATTGTTGTCGATGGCGCCTCCAGCAAAATTCAGGGCGGTAGGTGGAATGTTGATGCCGCGCTGGGCTGCAACGGCGGGCAGGGCGGCGAGAAGAGTTGCGGCCAAAGAGATCGTCATTGTTCTGAACATTGGTGTGCTCCTCTGGGGCCCACCCACCGGGCCTGGTACAGAAGCTAGCAGAGGCAGCAGGCAACCGCCAAGTCCACCTGGTTCAGCGCGGCCCTCGCCGTTACCCAACGCATGCCAAGGTCAACCACCCAGCGCCGTCAGCACATCGGGTAAAGCGCCAGGCGGGCTGCTTCCGGATGGTTGCATTCCGGACTACGGTACCCGTTCACGGAATCGTTTCACCCGAAACTCCGCCGTAACATTGTTGTCCAAGCTGAAAGCAGGCCATGACCATCACACTCAACACCCGATCTGATTTCACCCTTGAAAACTGCAAGCGGGTGGCCTGGGGCGGCGAAGGTGTGGCGATTTCCGACGTGGCGATGGCCACAATGACAAAGGCCCGCGCCGATTTCATGACATTGGCTGCCCGGCCGGACATTACCATTTATGGCGTCAACACCGGCTACGGACACCACGCCAAACAGCGACTTGATCTGGCAGCGCAACAGAAACACGCCGCCGAGCCGACCTTTCATCGCGCTGCTTCGTGGGGTGACCCATTGCCTGAGCGTGTGGCGCGGGCCATCGTCTTCGCGCGGCTGGCAAATTTCGTCGAAGGCCACGCTGCCATCTCGCCCGGTCTTGCTGAAAAAGTGGCGGCCATGCTGGACGGCGGACCACTGCCGCCCGTGCCGGCGCGCGGCCAGGGCGGGGCCGGCGAGATCATGTCGCTCTCACATCTGTTTTGCAGGCTGCCGGAAAGTTTCGCGATGGGTCCGAAGGACATGCTGTCGCTGGTCAACGGTTCACCAGCCGCTTCGGCGCTGATCGCCGACCACAGCCTCGCGGCCAGCGGGCGGCTGCAAATTGCCGCGGAAGTGTTTGCGATGTCGGCCGAGGCTTTCAACGCCCCCCATGGCCACTTCGCAATCGAATTGGAAGGCTACTGGAACAATCCCCATGATGGCAAAGCGCTGGCATTGTTGCGAACGCTGATGGGGCCGGGCCACGGCGGCGCCCGCAGGCCCTATCAGGCACCGGTGAGCGTCCGTATCCTGCCGCGCGTTCTGGGCGAGGCGTTTCGCGCCGCCGCTGCCGCCGAAGAAATCGCCCGGCAGTCGCTCGTTGCTGTCACCGACAATCCGGTGGTCATTCCAGAAAAACGAACGGCTGGGACTGGATGCTGTCATCAGCACCGGTGGCTATCACAACATGCAAGCGGTCTCGGCAATGGATGGTCTCGTCGCGGCCTATACCAATCTTGCGGTGCTGGCCGGGCGCATCGCGGCGAAATTGCAGGATGGCCCGGTGTCCCTGTTGCCGCCGTTCCTGGGGTTGGCCGATGGCCGCAGCTATCTCGGTTGTCTTGCCATGGCTATCGTTGGCTATGAAGAAGAAATGCGCATGCTGGCTCAACCCACGCTGCTGCCCGGCTCAGAAAGTGGTGGCTTCGCGCAGGACGATGTCGCCTCGCCGGTGTTTCTCGCGTGGTCGAAACTCGAACGTGCGGGCCTGTTGCTGGAACAGACCCTTGCGACGCTGGCGCCGATCGCAGTCCGCGCATTTGATGTGACAGGCCGTGCCACGCCGGAAGCGCTGGGCGAACTCTCAGCACTCACGACGCTTCATTTCCCCGACAGGGAAAGCAACGCGCCGTTCGGCGCCGGCATCGCCAGTCTCGCCGATGCATTGCGAGACAGAGTCTATCGGGCCTGAAGTTGAAGCAGCATCAACGCATCGCGACGCATCTGGCGCAGCGCCAGTCTTCCGATGGGTGGCGGCGCACTGGAAACCTGAATGCCACCTACTTCCGCGTATAGCGAACTTCGGCATTTTTGACGAAGACATTGCCGCAGGTGTCGGCGGGCTGGTCACCATCGCGCGCCACTTCGAGCGAGAAGGCATCTCCCGGCAGCTGGCCGGTAAATGTTGCCCCGAGTGGTGCCCGCAATTCGAAGGTCTTGCTCAGAATTGTCAATGGCGCCGGTGAATTGACTTGCGGCCCACCTGCAATGGTGAACCTCTCGGCGCTGTTGTAAAATGTTTTGCCTGTTCGCATGCGGGTGGCCTGCGCCGGAAACAAATATATGCCGCAAGTGCCCATGGTGGTGACATACATGAGAAGGCGGATTTTCACGACAGTTCCCGCCTTGTAGTCACGCGGAAGCACAAAGTTGATGAAGCCGCCAGTCTCGCCAACGCTGATAAGTGCGAGACTTGTCCCATTGTTTTCGGCCAGGCCGCTGGGAGCAATCGTTGAAACCGGAATGCTGATCGAGCGCTGGGCGGCCAGCGCGCTGGCCGGAATTTGCGCAAACAGAAGTACGGACAGGGCGATGGGCAAGTGTCTGGACATTTCGTGTTCCTTAATTGGTTGGCCCCTCTGCGTCATTATCCGGCAGTGCCGTGGGCAAAGCAAGCCGGGTTCCCACATCGCTTGTAATCGCGCCACGCTGAACCAGCCCTCATCCGGCCTTCGGCCACCTTCTCCCATCCTGCGGACGGGAGAAGGCCATCAATTGCTATCGCCTTCTCCCGTGCTCTTGCATGGGAGAAGGTGGCCGAAGGCCGGATGAGGGCTCTTTCAGCCTGTAGGGTTCTGGAAAATAATCCTTGACATATTCCTAGTCATAGGACTATACACCGCTCGACTTGCCCGGAAAGGAGGGGAACATTGCGCAATGCTTCTCACAATGTCCGGGTAAGTTGGCAGCGCCTGCGGAGTAGGGGAATGATAGCGCCCCTGCTTCCCGGGAGTCTCGGGCAAGGCCCTCGGACATTAGGACCCAAGCGCCTTGAATGGCTCGGGGCGGGCAGAGTTCCCGCACCTAAGATCTTGCCTCCGGCGGAAATCGCTGCGTCCTCCAGTAAAACGGCCCAGACCACCGGGCGCCGGGCTTTGAGCCTGAATACCCACCACACTCACTACCGCACGTGCTGGCTTGAAGCCTTGGCGGGGACATCCCCTCCATTTTTCTTGCGCCAAAGACAAAGGACGGTCCCATGAGCTAACCTGCTAAAATCACAAGGTTTCTCCCGATCCTTGCGCTGGCCGCTGGCTTCGGCTATAGGCGCGTCCGCTCGTTCCGGCGTCGTTCACCCCTGGAGGAAGGCTGGCACGGGTTACTCAAACAGGAGAATACCATGTCCAAGATCGTGCAGCTCAAGGCCGCGTCGCGCGCCCGGGCAGGCAAGGGGGCCTCTCGCGCAGTCCGCCGTGAAGGCCTCGTTCCCGGTGTCGTCTATGGCGACAAACGCGAACCCCAACTCGTTTCCCTGAAATACGGCGAGGTTCTGCCCCATGTGATGACCGGCCGTTTCATGTCCACCCTCGTTGATCTCGAGGTCGATGGCCAGACGGTACGGGCCATTGCCCGTGATGTGCAGTTTGAACCGGTGCGCGATTTCATCGTGCATGTGGATTTCCTGCGTCTCGGCAAGGATGCCCGCATCGCCGTCGACGTGCCGGTGCGTGTCATCGGCCAGGACAAGTGCCCGGGCCTCAAGGCCGGTGGTGCTCTCAACATCGTGTCGCATGAAGTCGCGCTTTATTGCTCGGCGGATTTCATTCCCGACGAGATCGCCGTCGATGTGTCGGAATTGCACATTCACCAGTCGATCCATCTGTCGCAGCTCAAGCTGCCGGCCAATGTGAAAGCGGTGAGCAAGGACGATTCGACGATTGTCACCGTGGCCGCCAAGGGCAAGGAAGAGGAAGTGGTGGCGGAAGCCGCCGCGACAGCCGAAGTGCCGGCAACCGCGCAGAAGGTGCCCGCCGCAGGTGCGGCGCCCGCTGCTGCCGCCGGCAAGGATGGCAAGGCCGCCGCTCCCGCCAAGGGCGCGGCTCCGGCTGCCGCTGCGCCTGCACCGAAGAAGAAGTAAAACTCTTCGCCGGAGGGCGTCATGTACCTCATCGTGGGTCTCGGCAATCCGGGGCCCAAATATGCCGGAAACCGGCACAACATCGGCTTCATGGCGGTGGACGAGATGGTCCGCCGCCATGGCTTTTCGCCGTGGCGCAAGCGGTTCCATGGCGATACCGCCGAAGCCACCATGGCCGGTGAAAAGGTGCTGGCATTGAAACCCATGACCTTCATGAACGACAGCGGCCGTGCTGCTGGCGAGGCCATGCGCTTTTACGATATCGATCCGTCGCGGGTGATCGTGTTCTACGACGAACTCGATCTCGAACCCGGCAAGGTGCGTGTGAAGCTTGGCGGCGGAGCGGCGGGGCATAACGGCATCCGCTCGATGATCGCCCACGCGGGCCCGCATTTCCAGCGGGTGCGATTGGGGATCGGCCATCCGGGTGACCGCGACATGGTGCATCCGCATGTGCTTTCGGATTTCGCCAAGACCGACCGCGAATGGCTTGCGCCATTGATCGATGCGGTAGCCGAACACGCGCCGCTGCTGGTTCAGGGCCAGGAGGCGAGCTTCCAGAACAAGGTGCATCTCGCACTCAATCCCCGGCGGTGAAACCGCCAAAGCAAGAAACACCTGGCGAAACCGCCGAAGAAGGAACTGGACTGATGGGATTCAAATGCGGCATCGTCGGTTTGCCGAATGTCGGAAAATCGACGCTCTTCAACGCGCTCACGCAAACGGCGGCGGCACAAGCGGCGAACTATCCGTTCTGCACCATCGAGCCCAATGTCGGCGATGTCGGCGTGCCCGACCCGCGCCTCAAGATGCTGGCTGACATCGGCGGCTCGGCACAGATCATCCCGACGCGACTGACGTTTGTTGATATCGCCGGCCTCGTGCGCGGCGCATCGAAGGGCGAGGGCCTCGGCAACCAGTTCCTCGCCAACATCCGCGAGGTTGATGCCATCGCCCATGTGGTGCGCTGCTTCGAGGATGGCGACATCACCCACGTCGAAGGCAAGATCGATCCCATCGCCGATATCGAGACCATCGAAACCGAATTGATGCTGGCCGATATGGACTGCCTCGAAAAGCGCGTGGTGGCGCTCGAGAAGAGGGGCAAGACCGGCGACAAGGAAGCCAAGGAACTGGCCGAATCTGATGAACCGGGCGCTGGTTCTGCTGCGCGAGGGAAAGCCCGCGCGACTTGGTCGAGCGCATGCCGGATGAGGAAAAGGCCTTCCGCGGCCTCGGCCTGTTGTCGTCGAAGCCCGTGCTCTATGTCTGCAATGTCGAAGAAGCCGCCGCCGACAAGGGCAATGCCTTCTCCGCGAAAGTGTTCGGGCGCGCCAAGGAAGAAGAGGCCGTGGCCTGCGTTGTCTCCGCCAAGATCGAAAGCGAAATCGCCGTGCTGCCGGAAGCCGACCAGAAGGACTATCTCGAAGCCGTCGGGCTTTCGGAGCCGGGCCTCAACCGCGTCATCCGTGCCGGCTACGATCTCTTGCATCTCGTGACCTACTTCACCGTTGGCCCCAAGGAAGCTCGCGCCTGGACGATTACCAAGGGCACACGCGGCCCTGCCGCAGCAGGCGTCATCCACACGGATTTCGAGAAGGGCTTCATCCGCGCCGAAACCATCGCCTATGATGACTACGTGACCAACAAGGGCGAAGCCGGGTCCCGCGAAGCCGGCAAATTCCGCCTCGAAGGCAAGGACTATGTGGTGCAGGATGGCGACGTGATGCATTTCCGTTTCAATACATAGATGTCCGCGCTGCTGCACTTCGAGGATTTCCAGGTGGGGCAGGTAGTTCCCGCTCGGGCCCTATCGCGTCACCCGCGAGGAGGTGCTGGACTACGCGCGGGAGTTCGATCCGCAGGACTTTCACCTCGATGAAGCAGCGGCGAGTGCCTCGGTGCTCGGCGGCCTTGCCGCGTCGGGCTGGCACAACTGCGCCATGCTGATGCGGATGATTTGCGATGGCTATCTCAACCGTTCGGCGGGCATGGGCTCGCCGGGGCTTTCGGAAGTGAAATGGTTGAAGCCCGTGCTGGTGGGCGAAACACTCACCGGCACCATGACCGTTCTTTCGGCTCGCATTTCCAAATCGCGGCCCGAGATGGGCATTCTCGACTGCCGCTGGGAACTGTTCAACGACGGGCACGAGAAGAAGCTCGAACAGACCGGCATCAACTTCATCCGGGTGCGCCAGCCATGATGGGGCTTCCGCTGGAAGAGATTGAAGTGGGCGCGGTCCATGATCTTGGCAGCTATGAGTTCACCCGCGAGAATGTGCTGCATTTCGCCCGGCGCTTCGATCCGCAACCGTTTCACCTTGACGACGAGGCTGCGGCGCGCGGCCCCTTCGGCAAGCTCGCGGCATCGGGCTGGCACACGGCGGCGGCGTGGATGAAGTGTTACATCGCCACCAACCAGCTGGCGGAAGCAAGACTCCGTGCCGAAGGCAAGCCGTGTTACACGACGCGGCCTTCGCCGGGTTTCGACAATCTGAAATGGATCAAGCCGGTGTTTCCGGGAGATACGATCAGCTATCGTTTGACAGTGACCGGCAAGCGCGATCTCGCGTCCCGGCCGGAGCTTGGATTGTTGTTCTCGCTCAACGAGGGCTTCAACCAAAACGGCGAACTGGTCTTCAGCTTCGATGGCAAGGTGCTGTCAGCGAAAAAGACGCGCCATAAAGAGCAGATGAAGTTTGATGGAACCACCTTCCCCGTCGTCCCGGCGAGGCCGGGGAGATTTCCGCAATCCGATGTTTGCAACCTCCCGCTTTCCCGGGAGGGAACGGATCATTCCATAAATCCGCCTAAAACGAAACCCCTCGCGGAATCAGCCGATGCTCGTAAGCTTGGCGTTCAAGGTCTTCGCGGAAGTCCGGGTGGGCGATCGAGATGAGGGCCATGGCGCGCTCGGGCACCGACTTTCCCTTGAGGTTGACCATGCCGTATTCGGTGACGACATACATCACATCCGAACGCGGCGTGGTCACGATGTTGCCGGGGGTGAGATTGAGCACGATCCGGCTTTTGCGTTCGCCGCGCTTGTCGTAGGTTGACGAGAGGCAGATGAACGACTTGCCGCCTTTCGACGCATAGGCGCCGCGCACGAACTGCAGTTGCCCGCCCGTGCCGCTGATATGGCGGTGACCGTCTGACTCCGAAGCGGCCTGTCCCTGAAGGTCGATCTGGGTGGTGTTGTTGATCGACACCACGCGGTCATTCTGCATGATGATGTGGGGAAGGTTGGTGGCGTCGACCGGCAGGCAGTGCATGTCGGTGTTGCGGTCTAGCGTATCGTAAAGGCGATTTGAGCCGAGCGCGAAGGTGTAGACGACTTTGCCGGGATAAATGGCTTTGCGGGCGCCGGTGATCTGTCCGGCCTGGTAGAGGTCGATGATGCCGTCGGTCATCATTTCGGTGTGAACGCCAAGGTCCTTGGCGCTGCTTTCCAGAAGTTCGGCGCAGACGGCATTGGGCATGCCGCCGATGCCGATCTGCAGGCAGGCGCCATCTTCGATCTCGGCGGTGATGAGACGGCCAACCGCCCGGTCGACATCGGTTGCCGGCGGATTGGGCAGTTCCGGCGGCCGGCTGGTTGTCGCCTTCGATGATGTAGTCGACTTCGCTGACATGCACGCCGGTTTCTTCGCCAAGCACATAGGGGTTGCCATCGGTCACTTCGACGATCACCAGCCTGGCGCGTTCGATGATGGCGCGGTGCCAGAGATTGGCGGCGCTGAAATTGAAGTAGCCGTTTTCGTCCATGCGGCAGGTCTTGAGAATGACGATGTCGACGGGATCGATGAAGCGGCGGTAGTAGTCGGGGATTTCGCCAAGATTGAGCGGCAGGTAACTGCAGCGCCCGGCATCGTGTTTGCGCCGGTCGTAACCGGAGAAATGCAGGCTGAACCAGAAGAAGTGCTTGCCGTCGGGGTCGGCATCGAGCACGGCGCGCGGCCGCATCGAGAGGCAGGAGCGGATCTTGACATTGTTGAGTTCGGCGGCGCGGGCGGCCAGTGCCTTGTCGAACACATCGGGCTGGCAAAGGGACGTGCCGTAGTCGAGCCACATGCCGGATTTCACGAAGCTGGCGGCCTGTTCGGCGGAAATCGGTTGCGCCCCGTGCTGTGCCGTTCTTCTGTTCATGTGTTCCCCCCGCCGGGCATCAGTGCCCCTCGAATCCTACCAGCGTGTGGACCTTCACGCCCTTGGCCTTCAGCTTTGCAGCGCCACCCAGGTCCGGCAAGTCAATGACGAAGGCCGCCGCCACCACTTCGCCGCCCGACTTGCGGATGAGGTCGATGGCGGCACCCGCCGTGCCGCCGGTGGCGATCAGGTCGTCGATCAGCAGGATGCGATCGCCCTTGCCAATGGCATCGGCATGAATCTCGATGGTGTCCACGCCGTACTCCAGCTGATATTCCTGGCCGATGACGCGCGACGGCAGCTTGCCCTTCTTGCGGATGGGAATGAAGCCACGCCCCAGGGTGTGGGCCACGGCGCCACCCAAAATGAAACCGCGCGCTTCGATCCCCGCCACATAGTCGATCTCACCCTTCAGGAACGGCCAGGCCAGCTCGTCAACGGCGGCGCGAAAACCATGCAGGTCGGAGAGCAGGGTGGTGATGTCGCGGAACATGATCCCGGGCTTGGGATAGTCCGGAATGGTGCGAATGTAGCGCTTGATGTCGAAGCCGTTGCGAAGGTCCATGGGTATCTCCCTCAAGGCCACTTAACCATGGGCGGCATGGAGGACAAGATCGATTCGACGTTGCCGCCGGTTTTCAGTCCAAACAGCGTGCCGCGATCATAGAGCAGGTTGAACTCGACATAGCGGCCGCGCCGGACAAGCTGTTCCTCGCGGTCGGCTTCGGTCCATGGCGTGTCCATGTTGCGGCGCACGAGCTTTGGATAGACGTCGAGCAAGGCGCAGGCCGACATCCTTGGTGAAGGCAAAATCGGCGTCCCAGTCGCCGGAGTTGTGGTGGTCGTAGAAAATGCCGCCGATGCCGCGCGGCTCGTTGCGGTGGGGAAGGAAGAAGTATTCGTCGCACCATTTCTTGAAGCGGTCGTAGTCGGCCACGGCGTGGGCGTCGCAGGCCAGCTTCATGGCGGCGTGGAAGTCCTGCGTGTCGGGGTCTTCCTGGGTGCGGCGGCGGTCGAGCACCGGGGTCAGGTCGGCGCCGCCGCCGAACCAGTCCCGGCTGGTCACGATAAAGCGGGTGTTCATGTGCACGGCGGGAACATTGGGGTTCCACGGATGAATGATCAGCGAAATGCCGGAGGCCCAGAACCGCGGGTCGTCCTCGGCGCCGGGAATTTGCTTGCGGTACTCCGGCGTGAACTCGCCATGCACCGTCGAACAATGCACGCCGGCCTTCTCGAACACCCGGCCCGTCAGCATCGACATGACACCGCCGCCACCTTCCGGCCGGTTCCATGCCTTGCGCTCAAAGCGGCCAGCGGCCTGATCGGCGGGTTTCTCAGCCTCAATGGCCTCAAGCGCGGCGCAGATGCGGTCGCGCAGCAATTCGAACCAGTTCCGTGCCGCTTGTTTCTGTTCTTCAGTCACTGTTGATCCTTAACACTGCTTGCCAAGCATGGGGAAGGCACCGAGTTGGCGCAGTGCCTCGCCAGTCACCATGGCGCAGGCCACGGCGACGTTGAGGGAGCGCAGCCCTGCCTGCATGGGAATGGTTGCACTGATGCTGGCTGCGGCGTGGACATCGTCGGGCACGCCTGCGCTTTCGCGGCCCAACAGCAAGATATCGCGCGGCGCGAAGTTTACGGCCGTGTAGGGCTGGGCGGCACGGGTTGTCAGCAGCACCAGCCTGCGCCCCGCAGCGGCCTGCCGGAAGGCCTGCCAGGAGGCATCGCGGCAGAGATCGGTCTTGGCGAGATAGTCCATGCCGGCCCGTTTCAGGGAAGAATCAGACCAGGTGAATCCTGCCGGCTCGATGATCCTGACCGCCAGGCCCAGACAGGCGGCCATGCGCATGATGGTTGCGGCGTTGGCCGCGATGTCAGGTTGGAAGAGGGCGATTTCAATCATGATTCCAGCTTTTTAGCGTGCTCCGGTGGCAATGCAAATTTCTCTGTTGCTGCGACACTTGATGGCTGGACAACCGGCCAGCCCAATGTCACAACGGCGCGGATTTATGCGCCGGGGGGAATTGCCCCCACCCCGGGGGCCGGCGCCAACATGAGGGAAAAGACGTGTCCACAGCGGAACATGCGGAAGTAAACCGGCGCGACTTTCTGTATATCGCCACCGGTGCTGTAGGTGCCGTCGGCGCTGCGCTGACGGCCTGGCCATTCATTCACCAGATGAACCCCGACGCCTCGGTGCTGGCGATGGCGTCGATCGAGGTCGATCTGGCGCCGATTGCCGAAGGCCAGGCGATCACCATCAAGTGGCGCGGCAACCCGGTGTTCATCCGCCACCGCACGGCCAAGGAAATCGAGGCGGCCAAGGCGGTGAAGCTGGAAGAGCTTCCGGATCCGCTGGCCCGCAACGCTAACGTCAAGGACGGCGATCCGGCGACCGACGAAAACCGCGTGGTTGGCGGCAAGGAAAACTTCCTGGTGATGATGGCGGTCTGCACCCATCTCGGCTGCGTGCCGATCGGCAATGAAGGCGATTTCGCGGTGGTCGAAGGCTATCGCCAAGACCGGCGGCTGGTTCTGCCCGTGCCACGGCTCGCACTACGATACGGCGGGGCGCATCCGCAAGGGGCCGGCGCCGCAGAACCTTGCCGGTTCCGGTCTATGCCTACGAGACCGACACCAAGATCCGCATCGGCTAAGAAGGACAACAACAATGAGCGGACATTCGAGCTATCAGCCCAAGAACGCCTTCATGAAGTGGTTCCATGCGCGCCTGCCGATCATGGACATGGTGCAGGGCCAGGCCCTGGACTTCCCGACGCCGAAGAACCTCAACTACTGGTGGACGTTCGGCGGCATTCTGGCGATCATGCTGGTGGTGCAGATCATCACCGGCATCGTGCTGGCGATGCACTATACCCCGCACGTGGATTTCGCCTTCGCCTCGGTCGAGCACATCATGCGCGACGTGAACTATGGCTGGCTGTTGCGCTACATGCACGCCAACGGCGCCTCGATGTTCTTCATCGCCGTCTACATCCACATGTTCCGCGGCATGTACTACGGCTCTTACAAGGCGCCGCGCGAAATCCTGTGGATGATCGGCGTGCATAATCTATCTCATCATGATGGCCACGGCCTTCATGGGCTACGTGCTGCCTTGGGGCCAGATGAGCTTCTGGGGCGCCAAGGTCATCACCAACCTGTTCTCGGCCATCCCGTTCGTGGGCGAGTCGGTCACCACCTGGTTGTGGGGCGGATTCGCCGTCGATAATCCGACGCTCAACCGGTTCTTCTCGCTGCACTACCTGCTGCCTTTCGTGCTTGCAGCCTTGGTCGGCCTGCACATCTGGGCGCTGCATGTGACGCGGCAACGGCAACCCGACTGGCGTTGAGGTCAAGAGCGGCCAGGACACGGTGCCCTTCCATCCCTACTACACGATGAAGGATCTCTTCGCGATCGTGGTGTTCCTGCTGGTGTTCGCGGCATTCATGTTCTTTGCGCCCGAACTACCTGGGCCACGCCATCAACTATCAGGAAGCCAACCCGCTGCAGACACCGCGCACATATCGTTCCCGAATGGTACTATCTGCCGTTCTACGCGATCCTGCGCGCCATCCCGGACAAGCTGCTGGGTGTCGCAATGTTCGCCGCCTCGATCCTGATCCTGCTGGCGTTGCCGTGGCTCGATACTTCGCGGGTGCGCTCGGGCAGCTATCGGCCGATCTTCAAGCAGTTCTTCTGGGTGTTCGTGATCGTGTGCGTGGCGCTCGGCTATCTTGGATCGAAGCCCGCCGGAGGGCGCTTATGTGATCTGGTCGCGCATTCTGACGGCCTACTACTTCCCGCACTTCCTGGTGATCCTGCCGCTGATCGGACTTCTCGAGAGCCCGAAGCCGCTGCCGCCATCGATTGCCGACGCGGTGCTGGCCAAGAAGAAGCCTGCGGCCGTGCCTGCCGAGTGATTGGGGGAAAGACAATGAAGATGCTCAAGACACTCGCAATCGCTGGTTCGGTGCTGGCGGCACTCGCCGGAGGGGCTATGGCCGCGGAAGGCCAGAAGCCAGCCAAGGATATTGCCTTCTCGTTCGAGGGCCCATTTGGCCACTTCGACCGGGCGCAGCTGCAACGCGGCTACAAGGTTTACAAGGACACTTGCTCCGGCTGCCACTCCATGAACTCGTGTCGTTCCGCAATCTGGCGGAACACGGCGGGCCGGAGTTCAGCGAAGAACAGGTCAAGGCGCTGGCGGCGACGTTCACGGTGCAGGACGGACCCAACGCCGAAGGCGAAATGTTCGAACGCCCTGGCGTGCCGTCGGACCGTTTCCCGTCACCATACGCGAACACGCGGCTGCGGCCTTCGCCAATGGCGGCGCGGCTCCGCCCGATCTGTCGCTGATCACCAAGTCGCGGGCCGGATGGTATGGCACCTTCAATCAATTGGTGAACGGCATCGGCGGGCCGGAGTACGTCTACTCGGTGCTGACTGGCTATGAAGAGGTGCCCGGAGGAACTCAAGGCCGAACAGCCGGAAGGCAAGGGCTACAATCCATATTTCGCGGCGGGCCACTGGATCGGCATGCCGGCACCGCTGACCGATGATGCCGACCCGTTCGATGACGGCACGCCGGCGACAATCGACCAAAAGGCCCAGGACGTTGCCGCGTTCCTCGCGTGGACGGCAGAACCCAAGATGGAAGAGCGCAAGCAGACGGGCTTCATGGTGATGGTCTACCTCGCCATCCTGTCGGTGCTGCTCTATCTGGTGAAAAAGAAGATTTGGGCGAAAGAGCATTGATTGCTGGTTCATTCACATTTGAAGGCCCGGAGCGATCCGGGCCTTTTTGTTTGCGCGGCCTGCTGACATGCCATGACAAAGGTCCGGGCTAGATCTCGACCATGACCTATGCACAGAACATTTGGCTCTATTTCGTCCTGCTTGCCGGCATCATCATTGTTCCCGGCATGGACATGTTCTTCGTCATCGCCAATTCCCTGACCGGTGGCCGCCGCCGTGGATTGATGGCAACGGCAGGCATCATGTTGGGCGGCATTTCCACACGGTGTTTGGCGCCGCAGGAGTCAGTGCCTTCAATGAAGGCACGCCGTACCTGCTGACCGCCGTGCTCGTTGCCGGCGCCATTTACATGTTCTGGATCGGCCTCACACTGCTTCGCAGTGCTATCGAGTCGAAGGCTTTGGCGAGACTGCGGTCAACACGAGTTGGGCGGCGTTCCGGCAAGGTCTCATCACCTGCCTGCTCAATCCGAAAGCCTATCTGTTCGTGGTGGCGGTCTACCCACAATTCATCCGGGCGGAATATGGTCCGGTCTGCGGCACAAGCATTGGTGATGGGGACATTGACTTTTATCATCCAGTGAACGGTCTATGGCGGGCTTGGTATTAGCGGCCGCAGGAAGCCGCGAGTTTACTCACAACAAGTCCACGCATCACAACTGGTTGGGCAAGGAGCGCCGGCGACGGTGTTCATCGCTCGCAGCAGCCTCACGCTGTGGAGTGGCGTTCAGGTTCTAGGCACTGGTTTTGCGCGCTGGTTCGTGCATCATGGCGCGAGGAGACAATCATATGACCAAATCAGTTCTCGGCATCATCGGCGGATCGGGTGTCTATGACATCGAGATGGACAAGGCGCGGTGGAAGACGGTGAAGTCGCCCTGGGGAGCTCCTTCCGATCAGGTCAGGGTGGGGGAGATCGACGGATTGCCGGTGGTGTTCCTGCCGCGCCATGGCCGGGGGCATGTCTATTCGCCGACGACCATCAACTATCGCGCCAACATCGATGTGCTGAAGCGCATGGGCGTGACCGATCTCATTTCGCTGTCGGCGGTGGGTTCGCTCAAGGAGGAATTGCCGCCAGGCACTTTCGTGCTGGTCGACCAGTTCATCGACCGCACCTTCGCGCGCGAGAAGTCGTTTTTCGGAACGGGCTGCGTCGGCCATGTGCCATTTGCCCATCCCGGTTTCATCGACGCTGCAGGACACCATTGAGAGAGGCTTTGAAGGCCGAAGGCATCAAGCATGCGCGCGGCGGCACCTATGTGGTGATGGAGGGGCCGCAGTTTTCGACGCTGGCGGAGTCGAAGCTTTACCGTTCCTGGGGCGCGTCAGTGATCGGCATGACCAACATGCCGGAGGCCAAACTCGCCCGCGAGGCTGAAATCAGCTACGCCACGGTGGCCATGGTGACCGACTATGACAGCTGGCACGAGGAACATGGCGAAGTCGATGTCACGAAAGTCATCGCCGTTCTGAAGGCCAATTCCGGCAACGCCAAGCGTCTGGTCACGCGCATTGCCCGGGATTTTCCGCGCCAGCACCCGCCTTGTGCCAACGGCTCCGACAGGGCTCTCGACACGGCGATCATGACGGCGCCGGAAAAACGCGATCCCAAGCTTGCTCAAGAAGCTTGATGCGGTTGCCGGGCGGGTGCTGACGGCTGGAACGAAAGTTTAGGGAGCCGCTGCCGCGCTGGTGTCATGCGAGCGCTTGGTCAAGCACATAGCGCAGGAAGGGATGCTGCAGCAGTCGCTTTTGCTCGGCGGAATCGAAGGCCTGATGGCGCTGGTTGCAGCTGCGGCGCATATCCGCCCACAATTTCTCGGAACGCGATTCGGCCTCGTTGCAGCTCTTGGCCTTGATGGCCGCGACTTTCGGTTTCCAGTTTGGCGGCGCAATCGAGCCAGATCGACCGGTGGGTTTCTTCGTGTTTCTTGAGGAATTGCGAGAATTTCTGGAAACGTCCGCGCTCGGCCGATGACAGCGTTACTTCGTCCTTGATCTTCGGCAGGCGGATAACAAAATCGATTTTCAGTTTGTAGTCGGTGATGCGGCAGGATTTGCCGGTCACCAGCTTGCCTTCCTGCGATGATGTTGCCGACGTCGATGCATAAGCCTTGGCGCCATCGACATGGGGCCCGCGCCTGAGCATCGAATTGTAGACATCGACCAGGGTCTTACCGGTGACCAAGTAGTACTCATAGCGGGTCTTGGCGATCGTTCCAGCGTGGGCGGCGGACGCCACAAGACAGACAGTGATCGCAATGGTCGCCGATCGGTTGAGCATGAAAATCCCCCAGAAGCCGCGATTGATTTTGATCGTGAGTCGGGCCGGAATCAAGCAGTTCGTTGCTTAATCCGGCTGGTCTTGCCGAAAACCGCAGTTTGACGCATATTTCGTTAAGCAGCTGGTCGCGGCAGCAGCCAATTGCAGAGGCATGGCTTTTTCGATCCCGGAAGGGCTTCCCGGATACAGGACGCCCCCTGACTGATTTGAAATCCGCTCTGCCTGGCTCGCGGCAGGGTCTCCACCCCCCTCCGGCGGGTTTCATTTGGGATAGGGAGCGAGTGCTTTATGCGCCAGAATGGCACGGTGAAGTTCTTCAACCAGGCGAAGGGATATGGATTCGTTTCTCCGGACGACGGCGGCAAGGATGTGTTCGTGCACATTACCGCCGTGCAGAAGTCCGGCATTCCAGAACTCAGCGAAGGGATGAAGATCAGCTTTGAAGTGCAGCCCGACAAACGGGGCCGAGGGCCCCAGGCTGTCGAATTGCAGTTGATGTGAGATAAAAACGGGAAAGGCGGACATTGGGATAGGGCTGAAATCTACATTTGCGGCCGCAGTCGTTTTCTGCATGGCTTCGCTTGTGCCGGCGGCCGAAGCCGGCAAAAACTGCGTTTGCAAGGCCAATGGGCGAGACTATCACGAAGGTGATGTAGCCTGTATCCGTGGCCAACTGGCGCGGTGCGAGATGTTTCTGAACAACACCAGCTGGAAGCAGATCGCTGACGATTGCCCGGAAGTGAAGCTTCGACCGGACAGGGAACTGCTTAGGCGCCTGCGTGTTCTACATGGCACCCCGCCACTCGAGGCCTGCTGACAAAGCGCCATTTCAATGCCATACGGGCGGCCATGAAGCGTGCGCTCGTCCTCCAGCATATGGAATTTGATCACCCCGGCAGGTTCCTCGATTTTTTCGCCGAGGACAACATCATTCCTCATGCGGTGAGAATGTTCGAGGGGCAAGCCATACCCAACCTCAAGGACTTCGATTTGATGTTCGTGCTTGGGGGGCTCACAAGAAACATGGCAGGAAGACCAGTTTCCCTGGCTGGTGGAGGAAAAACAGGCCATCCGCGAATGGGTGTGGGACCGCGCCAATCCGTATATCGGCGTGTGCCTTGGCCACCAACTTTTGGCTGCGGCACTGGGTGGCGAAGTGGCGTGGTCCGAAAAATCGGAAGTGGGCGTTTGCGAGGTGGACCTGACAGAGGATGGACGGTCGCACAAATTGTTCGAGGGGCTGGAACCCAGCCACAAGGTCATGCAGTGGCATATTGCGGAAGTGAAACGGGCGCCGCAGGGCGCAAAGGTTTTGGCCTCTTCGCCGGCCTCCGCAATTCAATCGCTGGCGGTCGGCGATCATGCTGTCAGCACCCAGTTCCATTGCGAGGTCTCACCGCAGACGGTTGCTGGATGGAGTTCGCAGCCCAGTTATATCTCGAATCTGGAGAAACACCGGGGCGAAGGCGCCTATCCCCGGCTGATGGCCGAATGCTACCCCTTGATGCCGCAGATGAATGCAATGACCCGGCAGGTGTATGACAATCTTGTCAGGGCCACGGGCCTCAGGCGCTGAATTGCTCCTTGGTGAGCCAGAACACTTCACCTTCGCTTTCCGCCGTATCGAGCCAGAAGAAATTGAGGTTGGGATAATCTTCTTCGAGGACTTCACGGCCGGTGCCGATCTCACAGATGAGACCGCCGCCTGGGTTCAAGTGGGAGGCCGCGTCGTCAAGAATTCGGCGCACGATATCCAGCCCATCGGCCCCACCAATGTGTGCCATTTCTGGTTCCTGGGCATATTCGGGCGGGAAAGATGCCACTTCATCCGCCGCAACATAGGGTGGGTTGGTGATGATCAGATCATAGGTGCGGCCTTCAATCGTTTCCCAAAGATCACCCTGCAATAGATTGATGCGATTGCTCAAATTGTGATCGCGCAAGTTGATTTCAGCGACGGCCAGGGCATCGTTGGAAAGATCGGCGGCGTCGATATCGGCATTGGGAAAGACACCGGCAGCAAGGATTGCCAGGCAACCCGACCCGGTGCACAGGTCCAGCACTGTGGTCACCTCCGCGGGACTAGATATGAGTTGAAATCCTTCGCCGCCAAACAGGCCGGTGAACATCAGTTCGCCGATGTAGGAGCGCGGCACGATTACCCTCTCATCGACGTAAAATGGCACGCCGTGAATGTAGGTGCGGTTGACCAAATAGGGTGCGGGCTTTCGGGTTTCGATGCGCTGGCGAATCAGTTTGGCGATTGACTCGCGTTCGCCGCCGGTTAGCCTTGCGTCGAGCCATGGGTTGATGTCATCAACCGGCAGATTGAGTCCCTCGAGGATCAAGAACGCCGCTTCGTCCAATGCAGTGGTGGCGCCATGGCCGTGGGCAAGTTTGGCTTTGCGGAATCCCGATACTGACCAGCGCAGGAAGTCGCGCACGGTCAACAGGTCAGGCGGTGCGGCGTCGGGCATTGCGCCTCTCCGAAGTTTCGGCGAACAGTTTTGGCGAGCATGAATGCTTCACCGCCGGAGGTCCAGCGGAGTGGGGCGAATTATACACGAACTTCGTCGCGCACCAACTTGCCACGGCTTGCAACCAACAGAACCAGCAGCGCGCCGTGAAAGAGTGCCATGGTCACTGGCATGGCGTTGATGCCGAAGGCATCGATGGCGGCACCGGCGATTGGCGGGCCGATCAGGCCGCCCACACCCCACATAGCGGAAATGGCAGCGGACCCGGCGATTAACTCACCACCGCTGAACCTGTCGCCCATGGTGGCGAGCGAAATGATATAGGGGCCGAAGGCGACGGCCGAAATCACTATCATCACTGGCCAGATCGCCCAGGTTGTCACAACGAACGGCAGGCTGAGGCAGAGAACCACGGTGAGGACTGCAGTGATCATCATGACGCCGGGCCTTGACCAGCGGTCAGCGAGCATGCCCATCGGCGTGAACAGGAACACGTTGCAGATGATGGCGGTGCCGAGAATGGTGCTGCTGGTGGCCAGCGGCAGGCCCGAGCGCATGCCAAAAATCGTGAAGAACGAGATGTACACATTGTCGAACAAGGTGACGGCCAGAACTGCCAGCAACAGAACGGGTGCGCGCCTGAAGAAGCGGAAGTATGTCGCGCCATCCTTGGGCTTGAAGTCGATCGTGCGAGACATTGACGGTCAGCAGCGGCAGGGCGCTCAGCATGACGCAGACGATGCCGATCATCCATGGCAGCCAGCCATCGATGCCGGTGAATGGCAGGATCAGCGGCCCCACCGCGAAAGTGATGGCCAGCACGCTGGTGTAGAGCCCCATGATTGGTCCACGGGATTTTTCGCCCGCGAAGGTCAGCACCCAGGCCTCGCTGATGGTGAACAGCATGCCCACCATGATGCCGAACACGAAGCGCACAAAGAACCAGGCCCAGATGTTGGGGAACAGTTTGAACGCCGCCAGCGACAGGACCAGCAGGCCCACCGCCACGAAGGCCATGGTTTTCGAGCCGAAGCGGCCGATGATGCGCGGCAGAAGCGGTCCGGCCAGCAGAATGCCGATGGGGCCCATGGCGGCATTGACGCCGATGAGCCAGGCGGGCGTGCCCTGGCGCTCCAACAACAGCGGCAGGAGTTGCAGCACCAGGCCGGTGGCAATGTCGCAACAGGCCACCGTCGCCACGGCGGCGACGAGGTTTCCCCATTGGGTGCCTTGGTTTGTGATTCCTGCATTGAATTCCTGACCTCTGGGGGCAGGCCATAGCGGTTGCCCATGTTGCGGCAAGCAGTCGGCACCCGTTGCGCATGGCTCGGGCAAAAGCTATGCAGCGCTGCCATGGCAAAGCTCAAAGTACTACTCTGTCCGGTCACGCCCTTTCAGCAGAACTGCTCCATCGTCATAGATGGGGACTCTGGTAAAGCTGCCGTTGTTGACCCCGGCGGCGACGTTCCGCAGCTTTTGGAAGCGATCAAAGAAGCTGAAGTGACGATCGAGAAAATTCTTCTCACCCATGGTCACATCGATCATGCAGGTGGCGCAGATGAATTGCGCTCAGTACTTGGCGTGAAGATCGAAGGACCGCACCGGGCCGACACTTTTCTGCTCGACTCGCTGCCGGAGTCTGGCGCCCGCTTTGGCATAATAGGAGCGCGGGCAGTCACCCCGGACCGTTGGCTCGAGGATGGTGACGCGGTGACAGTTGGCGGACTGGACTTCAAGGTCATCACCGCGCCGGGGCATTCGCCGGGATCGGTGGTTTTCTTCAATGCCGAAAACAAGTTTGCGCTGATGGGTGATGTGCTGTTCCAAGGATCGATTGGCCGCACCGATCTGCCCGGCGGCGATCACGCAAAACTGCTGGCATCAATCCGCGAAAAAATTCTGCCTCTTGGCGATGACGTGATGTTTCTGCCCGGCCACGGCAACGCCAGCCAGATCGGTCAAGAGCGGCTGAACAATCCGTTCCTGAACGAATAGTCCTTCAAGCTGAGGGCGAGCAACGCTGAAACCTCAATCCTTTTTGAGCCAGCGATGGCGCTCGCAGTACCAAATGGCGTCCATGTCGGACTGTCCAATCAGGTAGCTTTCCGTCCATTCACTGCTGTGGGACAACGATGTCTGTGGCGTAACACCGGGGAAAGTCCGTTTCAGCATTGCAGAAAACAGGGTTTTGATGATCGCCATTGTCGGGTCCTCGTGGCTTGGCTAAGGTTCTCAAGGAGGGATCATGCCGAGGGTTCGTGAACTGCCCGCGATTTCTGGCTTCAAGGCGTGTGGACCCGACCGCCGCCGCGACCAGTTTTCGTGAAATGATCGTGAATTCAGCTATTTTGTCTGCTGTCGCACGGGCCGGATAGGCATGCCCGGGTGGTCAATTCAGCTGCTGGGCGGTTTTGAACTTCGGCAATCCGGCGAGGTGATCGAGCTTTCCAATCGCAAGGACAGGCTGGTGTTGGCTTATCTGGCGCTGAGCGGAGGCAGGCCTGTTTCCCGCGACAAGCTCGCAGGCTTGCTGTGGGCCGATCGCGGCGAAGAGCAGGCGCGCGGCAGTTTGCGACAATCGCTAGCGGCATTGCGAAGCTCATTCGGCCCCGATGCTGGTGATCTCCTCAGCGCCAATCGTGAAAGTATCATCCTCGCGCACGATGGATTCGTTGTTGATGTCCGGTGTTTTGAAATGGCAGCGGGGGATTCTTTGACGTTCCTCGAGGCTGCGGCGGTTTATCCCGGCCCGCTGCTCGATGGCATGGACGCCCCCAGTCCCGAATTTGATCAATGGCTGCGGCCTGAACGCCAGCGGCTGGAAGACCTGGCAGCATCGGTGGTGGAAAGTCTGGCGGCCGGGAATCTGCATCGTGCCGAGCCCGCCATCGGACTGGCCCGGCAACTTCTGGGACGCGACCGGCTGCGCGAGCCAGTTTATCGTGCGCTGATGACATTGCTGGCACGAGTCGGCAATCGTAGCGAAGCACTCCGGACCTATGCCCAGTGCGAGGCAGCGCTCCGCGATGAACTCGGGGTGCGACCGGCAAGTGAAACCGAGGCGGTTTTTCGCGAAATTCTCGCAGCTGATGGCTCGCGAATGATTGAGACGAAGTCGGATAGCCCGGCTGACGAACGGCCATCGATTGCTGTCATACCATTCGACAACATCAGCCGGGATCCCGAACTCGACGTCCTGTGCGACGGACTGGCCGAAGACATCACATCGGGACTTGGGAGGTTCAGGCTGCTTTCCGTCGTTGACCGGCATTCATCGTCGCAAATCGCCAGGTCGACGTCCGATGCGCAGGAAATAGGCAAACTGTTGGGCGCCGGGCTCGTGGTGCAGGGCAGCCTGCAGAAGCAGCAGGACGGCCTGCGGCTGACGGTGCGGCTGGTCGATACTGCGACCCGCGCCCAGAAGTGGAGCGGGCAGTTCAACTTTACATCCGCTGATATTCTCTCGGCACCCGGCAAGGTCATGGCGGCGATTCTACCCAGCATCAATGCCCAGGTCGAGAACACCTTGATTGATCTCAGCCGCCGCAAGCCGGCATTGGTGGCCTATGAACACCTGCTGATCGGCATACGCCACATTCGCGGCTATGAGCCTGGCGATAACGCGAAAGCCATCGAACGTTTCGATCGGGCGCTGGCCGCCGATCCCGGATTCGCGCTTGCCATGGCCTATCGCGGCTTCGCCGACATCGTATTTCATGGCTACGATGCCACCCCGCCCGATATCATGACGGCGGCATTGTCGCTGATCCGCAAAGCTGCGGTGATTGATGCGGAAGACCCGCGCATCTGGTGGTTGATGGGCATAGCCTACTCATACGTCAAGGATATCGATGCCGAAGAGAAGTGCTATCGCCGGTCAATCGAACTCAATCCCAGCGATGCCAATGCGCTTGCCGCACTGGCGCTGGTCATGGTGGCGAGGGGAAAGCACGGGGAAGGGATTGCGCTGTTTCGGGAAGCGTTCCGGCTCAATCCCTATCACCCGGAGTGGTACTGGATCGACTATGGCAGCGCGCTCTATGTCTGTGGCCGTTATGAAGAGGCGATCGAGGCTTTCAGCCAGCGGCGCGAGCCACAAGTCTGGGTGCTGTGCCGGATGGCGGCGTGTTATGCGCAACTGGACCGAATGGCGGAGGCCAGGGCGGTAACAGCGAAGATACTCAAGTTGTGGCCGGATTTTCGTTTGTCGCAGCAGCGATCGGGAAGCTGGGGATCGGAAGACACGGAACAATTCAAGACGGGAATGCTCAAGGCCGGTTTGCCTTCGTAGTCCGTTCTACGTCTTCATCTCCACCAGCCGTGACTTTGCCGCGAAGAAGGCGTCGCCGGTGGTTTTGAATTCGCCGCAGTCTTGCGGGCCAGTGCCGAACTGTTCGCAGAACTGGCCGTCCGACGCACTCCAGTTGCCGGTGCCGCCGCCGTTGGTGTCGTCCTGGTAGGAGAATGAGCCATCGGCGTTGTAGGTGATGAAACCGTTGCCATTGTCGCGCGTGTACTGGAAGGTCTTGCCGGAAATCGCCGCGGTGATTTCGCCCGCCGAAAGGGCGCGGATGGCCTGCGGTTCGGGATTGCCGGTGCCGGTGACGGCACCTTCCTTGGTGAAACGCACGCCACTGACATTGTCGCCGCAGGCGGCGAGCAGCAGGGCGATGGCGGCGATGGTCGAAGTCCTGGTCAACGTCTTGGTCCTTCTGGCTGCCGGGCATGTGCCATGGCGCGGGGTTTCCATCAAGCGATTTGGCCGAGAAGGCCGGTGAGTTCGCCGAGATGCGGCAGGCGGCGATAGCGTTCGGCCTCGGCAGGTTCTTCTTCGTGTTCCAGCACCCAGGTCAACGCATGGGGCACAAACACGCCCCAACTCCCTGCGGCGATGGCCGGCACGACATCGGACTTCAATGAATTGCCGACCATCATGGCGCGGGCGGGGCCATCGCCATGGCGCTGGAATGCTTTCGCGTAAGTGTCCCTGGTCTTTTCACTGACGATCTCGACACCGGCAAAATAATCGCCAAGGCCCGATTGCGCCAGTTTGCGTTCCTGGTCGAACAGGTCGCCTTTGGTGATCAGCACCAAACGGAAGGCCTTGGCGACATCGGCCAGCGTTTCATGCACATGGGGCAGGGGTTCAATGGGGTGGCTGAGCATCTCACGGCCGAGGGCGAGGATTTCGCCGATCACCTTCGCCGCCACCTTGCCATCCGTCACTTCCAGAGCCGTCTCGATCATCGACAGGGTGAAACCCTTGATGCCATAGCCGTAAACCTTGAGATTGCGGCGTTCGGCTTCGAGCAGGCGGCCGGAAATCTCCGCGCACTCGCCATGGTCCGACAGCAGTGCGGCAAAGCGGCTTTCGGTGAAGCGGTAGAACTGCTCGTTCTGCCACAGCGTGTCATCGGCGTCGAAGCCTATGGTGGTGAGACCGGCCAATCAGGTGTCGTCCGGGTCGCTCTGGTCGCGGGTTTGCTTGACCACGACGCGGGTGCCGAGCGGTGTTCGCTCGAACAGTTCGGCGATATCCTGGTTCAGCATGCGGATGCAGCCCGACGACATGGCTTTGCCGATGGTTTCCGGGGCGTTGGTGCCGTGGATGCGGTAGCCACTGTCGGAGAAACCTGCGTAAAGCGTTTGCGAAAACAGGTAGAGGGCGCGGGCGCCGAGCGGGTTCTCGGGGCCGCCGGGCTGGCCATTGGCCCATTTGCGGGCGTTCTTGTCGCGCTTCACCATTTCCTTGGGTGGCACCCAGCGCGGCCAGCGGCGCTTCATGCGCACCTCTGCCTCGCCCGACCAGCCGAAGCCTTCGCGGCCGACGCCGACGCCATAACGGATGGCCTGGGCATCGGCCAGCACGTAGAGCAGAACGCGCTTGTGCGGGCGGACGATCACTGTTCCGGCCGGTTCTATCCCGCGGTAGTCGACGATCTGGCGGCGGAATTTTTCGGGAATGATCGATATATCCGCAGATTCAATGGGGAAATCCTCAGGCGATTCCGGCGGCGGCAGGAGGGCCGGATCGTACTCCAGCTCGTCGCCATAGGGATCGAGCTGGGCCAAGGCGGCGGGTGCTCCGGCCACGGTTGCCAGGCTTCCCAGCAACAGCGAGCGGCGGGTGAGGCCGTGAATCATGTTCCCCTTCCAATCTTCATGGAGTTTGACGGTGCCAATGCCCGCTGCCCTTGGCGGGATTGTGGCAGCCGGGGGGCGAACACAAAGCATTGATGCATGGTGACTTTAACGTCACAACGGCCGTTGATGGCGCGGGCGTCAGCCGGCCAGTGTGAAGGTGGCCTTGCCCGCCTGATAGATGCCGCCGGAGCCCGAGAACGGATAGCACGTCAGGGGCACGCCATTGGGCAGGAAGGCGGCGGGCGCGAAGCTTTCGCACAGCTGGCCTTCCTTGGTGGTCCAGGTGCCGCGCGTCGTGCCTTTGCCGGTCACTTCGACCAGCGAAGTGCCGTCATCGGCGTAAAGTGTGGTGCCGCTGTTGTTCGGGCCCTGGAAATTCCAGCTCTTGCCACTCAGGATATTGCGGATTTCGGCGGCCGACATGACACCCGAATTGTTGGTATCCGGCTCGGTGCCGATATCGGTCTTTTTGTTGGTGGTTTCGCACGCCGCCAGCAGCAGGGCGGCAAGCCCCACGGCACCCCATCGGCCCATGCGGCCAGAAAATCCGGTCATCAGTTGAAAACTCCTGGTTATCCCCTTGGGAACATTACCATAGACACCCGCGCGGGTGAAGGGCAGGCGGGTTAAAGGCCGGTTGTTGGGCAAAGTGATGGCGAACGGGGGCGGAATGGGCATGGGTTCTCCTTCGTGGCCGGGGCAAATTTCCGGCCGGGGTGGTGATTTCCCCTTCCGCCACAGGAAGGGAGGCGCGGGCGCTGCCCGGTGCAGTATGCCGGCCCTATATGGACCGGCGGGATGGCGCTGAAACAGCGCTCGCGCGGCGGGTCTTCTTCGCTGTCCGATCTCCGCTTCGGCTGCATTCCCCCTCGGGGGAACCGCCTAACTGCCCTCTTTCGGGCGCGCGGGTCGTAGTGTCCCCGGAGGAAACCGGAAGCCCCCGGGAGAAGTGGATACGTTACCCACCGCCCGCAGGCCCGCCATCCTCCCCATCGTCTGCCACCGTCATGACCGGCGACCCCTTCCGGGAAGGACTTAGGCTTATAAGCATATGCAGGAATATAAGTCAAGGATAATTGTCCTCGCCCCGCGTTTGGCGGGGAGAGGAAGGGGACCCGCCATGCTTAGCATGGTGGGGGAGGAGAGGGGTGTCGGCAGAGAAATTGATATTCTTCCGGGTGCGCCGAACTTGTTGAACGGCCCCTCTCCTGTCCCATTGCTGCGCAATGGGCCCCTTTCCTCCCCCCGCAAGCGGGCTGGAGGACGTTAGGGTGTGTAACATTCCGCCACTACTTCCGCAGCCACTTCGCGACATCGCGCCAGTACGAATTGCCGAACCATACCTTGCCGTCTTTCGGGAAAATCCACTGTCCGTGGCGGTGGTGCTCATGCTCGGGCGGCATTTCGAAATCCTCGACGCTGGCAGCCTGCGGATCGAGATGCGCGCCAATCCAGCGCCGTTCGAAGGGCCAATCGCTGGGTGCGATCATGCCTCGGACGGAATGAATGCATAAGAAAAGTTGTTCGCACTCTCATTGCGAATCCATACTTGAGTTAGAGTCGGGTTTGGTGTGCAATCAGATTGCACAAGAATTTTTTCGCTATGCTAAGCTTTCGAAGGACTTGCAGGCAGATTTGTTGTCCGGATTCGAGACATATGATCCAATGCTAGGTAAGCGCTTGTGCTTCCCTGGAACTTAATGCGTTGTAGCTGATCAAATCGTCGCTACTCGTTCGCGTAGGAGTGCCTGCAAGTCTACCGACCGTGAGAGCCTACGTGAGTCAACTTAAAAAGCTAAAAGCTGCAACTAACCGCAGAGAACTAGCTGCGCAACTCGGTTACAAGCCGAGCGCACTAACATTGATTGTCTACAAGACACCACCAATAGGGAAATATACGACCTTTGATATTCCAAAAAAGAGTGGTGGAGTCCGAACAATCAAGGCTCCGGAGCCCAAACTCAAGAAGCTTCAAACTCATTTGGCGCATGTTCTAAATGGGTGTCTTGCTGAGATCGAGTCTTCTCGAAAAATGAAGATGGTATCTTATGGGTTCCGCAAAGATGGCCGGATTACGGATAACGCGAGAAACCACAAGCGGCGGCGTTACGTCCTCAATCTCGATCTCGCAGACTTCTTCCCCACATTCAACTTCGGCAGGGTGAGAGGTTTTTTTCTTAAAGACAAGAATTTCGAGCTTGAGACGGAGGTCGCTACAACGATTGCACAAATTGCCTGCGATGGCGTCGCGCTACCTCAAGGAAGCCCTTGCTCTCCAATCATTTCCGAGCTGATAGGCCAAGTCCTTGATCTTCGTTTGCTCCGTCTTGCAAAGAAGTTTGGCGTAAGGTACTCACGTTATGCCGACGACATCACTTTTTCGACCAACAACAAACTGTTTCCAATTGCGCTGGCTGCTCAAGACGCAAAGAATCCACAGATTTGGATTTTAGGCGCTGAACTAGTGAACAAGATTCAGGGTTCTGGCTTCAAGATAAATCCTGACAAGACGCGGATGCATTGCCGGGGAAGCCGTCAAATGGTTACCGGCCTTATTGTCAATGAAAAGGTCAACATCAAGAGCGAGTACTATCGCAATGCGCGTGCGATGTGCGATTCACTTTTTCAGACAGGGAAATACTTTAGAGATTACTTGCCTCCCGGCAAGCCCGGCGATCCCGTGAAACCTAACTATGTTTTTGGCCTCAACATCTTGGAGGGCATTCTTAGCCATGTCTACAATGTTACCCAATGTGAAGAGCGGAGAACCATTCAAGATCAACGTGCGAAGCCTCGTGCCATCCGAGTGCTTTATCGACGCTTCCTGTTCTACAAGTGCTGTATTGCGCTCGACCGCCCCTTAATTATCTCTGAAGGAAAGACGGATCCCGTTTATTTGAAGGAGGCCATTAGGCATCGTACTGCGTATCATCCGAAACTTGGCAAACTCGGAGCAGATGGCTTTGAGTTCGCACTGCGCTTTTTCAATTATGCCGGACAAGCGCATGAGATTATGGAGCTTGGCGGAGGTTCAGGTGACCTCAAGTCCATCGTTATAGACTATCTTCATAATTTTATGCCCTATCGAAAGCGAAAGCCGTTCGCGCACAAGCCGATGTTACACCCAGTCATTTTGGTAGTGGACAATGATGAAGGCTTGGGAGCAGTGGCAGGAACAATTAAGAAGATGTTCGGCGTCGCTATAGACACAAAATCAAGCGATCCCTTCTATCATATTATCGAAAACCTTTACCTTGTGAAGACTCCGGAAGCGAAGGGACAGAGTTGCATAGAAGATTTATTTCCCATCTCGCTTCGGCACACGATATTGAAGGGAAAGAAATTCAACCCAGCACCCAAGATTGATCCTGCCACGGAGTACAGCAAAGAAGTATTTGCCAATGCGGTCGTAAAACCCAATGCCAAAACCATCGATTTATCAGGGTTTGATCCGCTTCTCGACCGAATAGGATCCGTCCTGGACGACTATGGCAAACCCTAACTGACGACAGTCCATAGCAGATTTGACTTGGATCTCTTAGCCGCCGGAACTCATCGCGTCTCGAGTGTGGAAGTGTTTACCAACCCCTTCCTACCGCTTCGGCCCGCGCCAGGCCCTTGTGCCGGGTTTTCCGGCTTTTGATCCTGCTTTGCGCTGGGTGGGGTTGGGCCAGGTGGCGGTGGCGGGTTGGATGTTGGTGCTGTCCCGGCCCTCTCCCGGCGCTGGCGCGCCACCCTCTCCCGCGAGGGGAGAGGGGGAGGAAGAGAGGTCGCGCGATAGCGGGTCTTCCATCACCGCGAGTTCCACGGCCTTGAGGCGTTTGACTTCGTCTCGCAGTCTGGCGGCTTCTTCGAACTCCAAATTTGCGGCGGCTTCGCGCATGCGTTTTTCCATGTCGGCGAGGACCTTTTTCAGGTTGTGGCCGACGAGGGGGCCGGCGTCTCCGGCGTCGACCATGACGTGGTCGCGCTCGTACATCGAATGCATGATGTCGTTGATGTTGCGCTTGATCGACGTTGGCGTGATGCCGTTCTCGAGGTTATAGGCTTCCTGCTTTTCGCGGCGGCGGCCGGTTTCGGCGATGGCGCGGGTCATCGAGCCGGTCATTTGATCCGCGTACAGAATAACCTTGCCGTCGACATTTCTGGCGGCGCGGCCGATGGTCTGGATCAGGCTGGTTTCGGAGCGCAGGAAGCCTTCCTTGTCGGCGTCGAGAATGGCGACCAATGCGCATTCCGGAATATCGAGGCCCTCGCGCAGCAGGTTGATGCCGATCAGCACGTCGAAGGCGCCGAGCCGGAGGTCGCGGATGATTTCGATGCGCTCCAGCGTTTCGATATCGGAGTGCATGTAGCGCACGCGAATGCCCTGCTCGTGCATGTATTCGGTGAGGTCCTCGGCCATGCGCTTGGTCAGCACGGTGACCAGGGTGCGATAACCGGCGAGCGCCACTTCGCGGCATTCGGCGACGAGATCGTCGACCTGGGTTTTCACCGGGCGGATGATGACCGGCGGATCGATGAGGCCCGTCGGGCGGATCACCTGTTCGGCGAAGACGCCGCCGGTCTGGCGCATTTCCCAGCCGCCGGGCGTGGCCGAGACGCAGATGGTCTGCGGGCGCATGGCGTCCCACTCTTCAAAACGCAGCGGGCGGTTGTCGATGCAGGAGGGCAGGCGGAAACCGATATTCGGCAAGTGTCGCCTTGCGGTTGAAGTCGCCGCTGGAACATGCCGCCGATCTGCGGGATCGTGACATGGCTTTCGTCGATGAACACCAGCGCGTTGTCGGGGAGATATTCGAACAGCGTCGGCGGCGGCTCGCCGGGTTTTCTTCCGGTGAGATAACGCGAATAGTTTTCGATGCCGGCGCAGGAGCCGGTGGCCATCATCATCTCGATATCAAACAGCGTGCGCTGTTCGAGGCGCTGGGCTTCGAGCAGGCGGCCGGCCGCGTTGAATTCGGCGAGGCGCTGGCGCAAGATCGTTCTTGATGCGGGTGGACGGCCTGTTCGAGCGTCGGCTTGGGCGTCACGTAATGCGAGTTGGAATAGATCTTGATCTGCTCGAGCTCGGCGGTTTTCTGGCCGGTCAGCGGATCGAATTCGGAAATCGTCTCGATCTCGTCGCCGAACAGCGACAGGCGCCAGGCGCGGTCCTCGAAATGCGACGGGAAGACTTCGATGGTATCGCCGCGCACCCGGAAGGTGCCGCGCACGAAGTTCTGGTCGTTGCGCTTGTAGTGCAGCTTGACGAGATCGGCGAGGAGCTGGCGCTGCGGGGTGCGCTCGCCCTCTTGATGATGAAGGCCATGGCCGAATAGGTTTCGACATCGCCGATGCCGTAGATGCAGGAGACCGAGGCCACCACCACCACGTCGTCGCGCTCGAGCAAGCGCGCGCGTCGCCGAGTGGCGCATGCGGTCGATCTGTTCGTTGATCGAGCTTTCCTTCTCGATGTAGGTGTCGCTGCGGGCGACATAGGCTTCCGGCGTGTAGTAATCGTAATAGGAAACAAAATATTCGACGGCGTTTTCCGGGGAAGAAGCTCTGGAACTCGCCATAGAGCTGGGCGGCGAGGGTTTTGTTGGGGGCGAGGATCAGGGCCGGGCGCTGGGTGGCCTCGATGATCTTGGCCATGGTGAAGGTCTTGCCCGAGCCGGTGACGCCGAGCAGCACCTGGTCGCGCTCATTGGCGTTGGCGCCGGCGACGAGTTCGGCGATGGCGGTGGGCTGGTCGCCTTTCGGCTCGAACGGCGAGGAGATGACGAGGGGATGGCCGCCTTCGGATTTCTCCGGCTTCGGCGGCTTGACGGGGGTGAAGTTGGCGGGGGCGAAGAATTCCGGGCGCAAGGCCTCAAGCCCGGCGCGCGGCGACAGCGGCAGTTCCTCATAACCGGCGAGCGGTGCGAGCTGGTGCTTCGGCGAATCCGCCGTCCTGACGAGAGTGACCCATGGCCCCCATATAGGGCGCGAAGCTGGCCGGGGGAAGGCGGCCTGCTGACAGCTGCTGTCAGGAGACTAGAAAATTCCCTGCACGACGATCATGATGGCGACCATGGCGGCGATGAAGCCGATTTCGGTCAGGCGCGCGTAGGTGCTTTTGCCGGTGAAGTGGCCGCTGGCATCCACCAGCACCATGAAGGTGACGGCGGCGAGGATGATGGTGAGGAGCGCATTGTTCGCCGGCTGTCACGCCGACCAGCCAGGACAGCAGGAACGTGCCGATGGCTTGCAGGATCATGGCTTGCATCGGCATTTGCTGGGCGTTTCCGGGTTTTGCGCCGACGCCCTCGGCCCATTTGGTGCCGAAGAGTTTCGGCGAGTACCACAGCCATCCCAAGCGCGAAGGACAGTACGAAGCCGACGATGACGGCGAGCCAGTTCACGTTGGCGGTGAGTTCCTGCATGTGGTTCTCCTCAGGCGGCGAACAGCGCCGGCATCTTGTCCATGATCGCCTGCCAGCCCATGCGGTGGTGCTCACAGGTTTCGGCTGAAACGAAGCGTTCATGCAATAGCACGACTTCGGTGCCACCCGCCACATCGGCGAAGGTGACGGTGACCAGCGTGGGCTGGCTCGGGTCGCCATCCCAGCCCCAGGTGAAGACCAGTTTCCTGCCGTCGATCACTTCCTGGTATTCGCCGACGGCGACGGGTGAATCCTCCGCGCCCACCATGACGATGCGATACTTGCCGCCGGGGCGCACATCGAGAATTTCGGCGTTCGGCGTGCGTGGGCCCGGTGCAAACCATTTGGCGAGAATGTCCGGCGTGGTCCAGGCGGCGAAGACCTTGGCGCGCGGCGCCTTGATGGTGCTGGCGAGGCGCAGGCTGTGGCTGTCGGTCATGGCTTGTCCTTTTCTTCGAGCAGGGTTTTCAGGGCATCGAGGCGTGTGGACCAGAAGCGCTGGTAGAAGCGCAACCACTGGTCAGCGGTTTTCAGGGCTTCGGGGTTGAGGCTGATCATCTGGAAACTCCCGTGCCTTGCGGCGGCCGATCAAGCGGGCGGCTTCAAGAACCTTGAGATGTTTCGATACGGCGGCGAAGGTCAGGTCATAGGGGCGGGCGATGTCGGTAATGGTCTGCTCGCCTCTTGGCAACCTGGCGAAGTATGGCGCGCCTCGTCGAATCCGACAGGGCCTGGAAAATGCGATCGAGTTTGACTTCGGTTGCTACTTGCATGCGATTGACATTCAACTGTGTAGTTGAGTGCCATTCGCACGGCGCGAGACGGGAGTCAACCGAATAGTTGAATGTTTGGTTGATAGTCTGTCAGGGCACTTCCACCGGTTGACGGAGGCTGGTTTTTCATATAACTCATCGGTTATGGAACAATTAGGTTATGGAAATCAGCCTCAGTCCCTCAACGCGATCTTCGCGGCGCTTGCCGATCCGACGCGGCGGGCGATTCTGACGCGGCTGACGGCGGGCGAGGCGTCGGTGAACGAAATCGCAGCGCCATTCGCGATGAGCCAGCCAGCGGTGTCCAAGCATCTCAAAATGCTGGAACGCGCCGGGTTGATCGAAAGGGACGTGGACAAGCAGCGCCGGCCGGCGCGGCTGCGGGCGGAACCGATGGCGGCGGCAGTGAGTTGGCTCGAAGAGTTCAGGGGGTTCTGGTCAACGAGTTTCGACCAACTCGACGGCCTGTTGGAAGATTTAAAAAAGTCAGGAACGAAGGGAAACAAGAATGACTGAATTGCCCACCTATGTGCTGGAGCGGGTTTTCAATGCGCCGCGCGAACTGGTTTGGAAAACGTGGACCGACGCTGAGCTTCTGCCGCGCTGGTATGGGCCGGGCGCGAAGTCGATCGTGCATCGCATTGACGTGAAACCCGGCGGCATGTGGCTGAACGAGATGCAATGGGGCGGACGGTCCATGTATCAGCGTGTCGACTACACCGAGGTGATAGCGCCCGAGCGTCTGGTGTGGCTGCACGCCTCGACCGATGCGGCGTGGAATATCATTGCATCGCCGATGATGGCCGACTGGCCACGGGTGTTGCTGACGACGGTAACCTTCGTGGAGGAGGGCGGACAGACCAAACTGCGCCTGACCTGGGTGCCGCATGAGGCCAGCGCCGCCGAAATTGCGTGTTTTGCCGGGGCGATCGGCGGCCTGAACAAGGGCTGGGGCGGTGGCATGGAACTGCTCGAGAAATTGCTGGCCGAATTGCAGGCTTGAATCACTGGCGAATGGATGGCGCAATCACGCAGGCTTGCTGAGTTGCGCCATCCGCTTGATAAGCCCGCTGCGGTTGGCGCGGTAGGCCTTGGCGAAATTCCGGGGGCGCTGCCGACTTCGCGATCGTGGGTTGCGCCCCAATAGGCGAGTTCCACGAGTACGGGAACGAGATCGGTACCGGCTTTCGTCGCCTGGTAGATGACCTGGCGGCCATCTTCCTTGTCATTCAGTCTGGCGATGAGGCCAGCCCGTTCCAACCGGGCCAGCCGGTCGGACAGGATATTCGAGGCAATCATTTCTTCGCTGGCGAGGAAATCGCGGAACCTGTTCTTTCCCTTGAGAAGCAGGTCGCGCAGGATGAGCAATGTCCATTTGTCGCCGAAAATATCCAGCCCGAAACTGATGGGACAGCCCGAGCGGCGCTGATCATGGAATTGCGGTCATTAGCTCGAGTTTCGCTCATTTCACTTGCAAAATGCAATTGAAATCGCTAAGGGGCGGGAAAGTCGGCGGGAGGAAAAGATGACGCATCATTCTGGCTTGCCTTCGCGGCGTATGTCGTGCCGACGTTTCCACTGGGCTATTTCTGGCATCTGAAGACCTTTGCCGGCGAAGTATCATGCGCTGGCGAATTTATCGCGACGATGTGATCATTCCGATGGGGCTTGCATCGATGATCATCCAGGGATTGTTCTTCGCGTGGGTCTATCCGAAACTGTTCAGCACGGCTGAAGACCATTGGCTGTCGAGTGCCGTGCAATTCGCGCTGATCTTTGGCGTTCTGGCATGGTCATTTCTGGTGCTGCCGGTGGCCGCCAAGAACAGGATGACTTCGGTGCCGCAGTTTCTGGCCCTTGAAACGGCGTTCACGGCCATACAGTTCGTGGTTGCCGGGGTGTTGATCGCGCTTGCCTATCGCGGAACCGCTGCAGCCTGAGGGCGTGAACTCAACACATGCGCGTGCTAGCGCCAGGGCGCTGCCCGCCGCCATGAACCAGAAGACGGCGAGGGGCCAATCGTTTTGCAGCGAGCCAACAAGCTGCGAGGCGGCGGCACCACAGGCCATTTGCAGGAATCCCGCCCAGCCGGCGGCGGCACCGGTGATGCGCGGATCAACCGAGATGGCGCCGGCCGTGCCATTGGGAATGGTGAGGCCATTGCCGAAGCCGGCCAGCGCCATGGGCAGGAACAGGGTGGCGGGGGTGAGAAAGCCCGAGATGGCGGCGGCAAGGCACAGCAGCCCGCCAGCCATGGTGATGATGCAGCCGATGAGCATCATGCGGTCAATGCCGACGGCCTGGGTGTAGCGCCCCGACAGGAAATTTCCGAACATGTAGCCACCGGATACGGTGATGAACCACAGGCCGTATTCGACCGGCGTACGGTGCAGGATGTCGACCATCACGTGCGGTGCTCCGCCGAGGAAGGCAAAGAACACCGACGAGGTGAAGGCCAGCGTGGTGGCATAGGCCAGGAATTGCGGCAAGCTCAAGAGGCGTATGGCGCCTTCAATCATGCCGGGAGCGGCGGAAACGCCCGAGCGGTTCACATGGGTTTCAGGAAGCGAGCGCCAGGCGGCGGCAAGGGTGATGGCGCCGATCACCGCCAAGCAGCCAGAAATCGGTGCGCCAGCCCGCCACCTTGTCGATGAAGCCGCCGAGCACGGGCGCGACCATCGGTGCCACCACGAAGGCCATGGTGATGTAGGAGATGACGCTCGCGGATTTCTCGCGATCAAACACATCGCGCACCATGGCGCGGGCCAGCACGATGCCGGAAGCGCCACCGATGGCCTGGACGAGGCGTGCGGCAATCAGCGTTTCGATGTTTGGCGCAATCGCTGCGGCGATGCTGGCCACCACGAACAGCGCCATGCCGCCGAGGAGCAGGGGCCTGCGGCCATAACGATCCGACAGCGGGCCATAGCCCAGTTGGCACACGGCAAGGCCGAGGAGATAGAGCGTGAGGGTGAGTTGCGCCGTGCCGTAGGTAATGCCGAAGGAGTTTTGCAGGCCGGGAATCGACGGAATGAAAATGTTCAGTGCCAGTGGGCCGATGGCGCTGATGGCCACGAGAATGGCGAAGGACGGACGGGGTGCTGCGGATGACGGTCATGGTGTTCCATAGTCCAGCGCGCCGCAAAGCGATAGCCAAACCGCGAATTGTCTGGCATGTGTTGCGCGCATGAGGGGTTCGATCATTGCGTTGGATGTGGGTGGCGTGGGCCGTGCCTGCGGCGGCTGAAGAAGTGCTGCTGCCAATGACCGATACCGCCACCTATTTCGCTCCGGCGCTTGGCAAGCAGGTGAACGTCCGTTTCAGCGCCAGTTTTGCTTCAAGCCATCTCGACAAGGCCGATCTCGACCAGTTGGTCATCAGCGAGTTGCCCGATGCCAAAGTGTGTTTCTTCGGACAAGAGCACGGCATCGACACGGAAAGCCCGAAACTCAAGTGACGTGGCGCGGCTGGACCAGAACGACATTTGCGTCAATCGCGCTGATGCCGCCTTGCGCTATGACAACGCTCACCGCCGAGGGTGCCCCACGAGTTCCGTTCTACGCCACCGACAAGAAGAAATGCGCCTGGACGTGGGTGAAGGGCAGGGACGTTGGGGTGTGGGCCGAAACGTGCGCATTCGAAGTCGGGCACATGGAGCGTGGTCTATGACGTGAAGAACGACTACTTCACGCTGAATGTGATCGGCAGCGATCCATTCCCGGTGTTGCGGCAGTTCAGGAAAAAGCCGGACGAAACGCCTGATGCGCTTGCTGCCGATGCTGCGCGGCAAGGCGCTCATTCCCGACGACAGCGAATGCATTTTCGCCCCCGCCGACAGCGACGAGCGCCCGCCGGGATGGGAGCTTTTCGAAATTGTGCCGATCGGCAAGCGCAAGGAACTGTTCGACGGCCAGCCGCAGGACGAAGTTCCCGAGCCGCCGTGCGGCATCGTCGGCTATGCCGTCGACTATGTGGGCTTCTTCATGGTGCCCGCCGCGCACAGGGACCGCATCTATCACGTCGATCTCGGCCAGGACGGGACAATGTTCGACCCATTCACCATCACGCCGTTTTAGAGTTTCACTGATCGTCGCACGATGAACTATCGCCATGCCTTTCACGCCGGGAACCATGCTGATGTGCTGAAGCACATTGTGCTGGCGCGGCTGATCGAACACTTGAAGAAGAAGGACAAGGGCTTCTGCTTCCTCGACGCCCATGCGGGCGTTGGCGTTTATGATTTGCAGGGCATCGAGGCATTCAAGACCGGTGAATGGCAGGGCGGCATCGGCAAAATGGGCGGGCCGTTTGCAACGCCTGTTGAAACGCTGCTGGCGCCCTACCGCCAGGTGATTGCGGCGATGAACAGCGGCGGCGTGAAGTATTATCCGGGGTCGCCGGAACTGGCGGCGCGGCTGATGCGGGCCCAGGACACCATCGTGCTCAACGAATTGCATCCGGAAGATTTTGCCATCGCCGAGCGCCGCTATGCCAGTGACAAGCGGGTGCGGTTGACGGCCCTCGATGCAGAAGTGGCGATCAAGGCGCAGTTGCCGCCGCCGGAACGGCGTGGACTGGTTCTCATCGATCCGCCCTATGAGGCGAAGGATGAGGCCGAGCGCGCCGTGACCATGCTGGGGCAGGGGCTCAAGCGCTTCGCAACCGGGGTTTTCGCGCTGTGGTATCCGCTCAAGGCCGGCCGCATCGACGAACAGATCGCCCGCGAGGTGAAGGCGCTTGGCATTGCCGGAACATTGAAAGTCGAACTCCGGGTGCGTGAAGCGTTCGCGGACGGCGGATTGGCGGGTTCGGGGCTGATCATCGTCAACACGCCATGGACGCTCGACGACGACATGCGTGTCATTGCTCCGGCTCTCGCCCAGCGGCTGGGACTGGGAAAATGGGGGCACGCAACCATCAACTGGCTGGTGCCCCCAGCGTAATCAGTTGACGGCGGTGGCGATGGCCGCCGACAGGTCCTGGTATTCCTCGCAGGATGTGCCGCACAGTTTTGCGATTTCGCCAAGCTCAAGCCTGGCAAGATCAACGCGGCCTGCCGCCACATAGCCTTCGCCGAGATATTCGCGGGCGAGCACGAATTTGGGATCGATGGCCAGCGCCTTGCGATAGTAGCTGATGCCAATTTCGAGGCGGCCGGCCTTGCGATGGCTGTAACCGGTATAGTTCAGAACGCGCGGGTCATTCTGGTTTTCGATGGCGGCGAGAACGGTGAGGGCCCAGCCATATTCGCCCTGTTTGGCCAGCGCCCGGCCCTGAATGTAGAGTTCGTCATCGGGAAGAATGCCGGACTCGACTTTGACACACTTTTTCACTTTTTTGCCGTTTTCGGTGACTTCCTTGACCACTTCGCCCGGCCTTGCATTTCAGCGTCTTGGGGGAAGTGGAGGTGTCGGTGTCCTCACCGGCCGCCAGGGCAAAGGCAGAAAAAGCCCCACAAAAGGCCGTTGCAAGCAGGAATTTCGAGACTTTCAGCATTTCCGTTCTCCTTTGTTCCTTGTGGTTACGCCGCGGGGGCCTAGCGCAATTCCCTAAAATTATGAATGCCAGATAAACGCTCCGTTCAACATCGGGCTCAGTGCCCGCCTGCCATACATCCGCCATCGACGGTGCTCGCCAACAAACACACAGGAGACTGACATGACCCAGAAAACCAACATGATCGCCCTCGCAGCCGGAATGTTCTTCATTGCCGCCACGGGCTTCTTCGCCACCGCTTCGCAAGCCGCCACCGGCAACGTTCTGAACTGCAAAGGCAACAGCCGTGACAAGGTGATCGAATGCTGCAAGGAGATCGTGGCGCGGAAGAAACCCGTTTGGATGATTGAAGCCCGTTCAAGCTGCTCGTCTGCAGTTATCTGCTCGACCAAGGGCAACAGCACGACATCGTCCGTCGCTTCGAAGAAGGTGCGGGTCTGCATGGTTGCCAGACAAGACAAGCCGAACCGGCCGGACAAGCCGGACAAGCCCGACCGTCCCGACACGCCAGGTGATGACGATACGCCGAACGATGACGATACGCCGAACGACAATCCGAACGACAATCCGAACCCGGACCGTCCGAGCACGCACGGCGGCAAGTAATCACATTTCGCAACACAACGGCATGGCGGCCCCTCACGGGGCCGCCTTTCGGCGTTCAGGGACGACCAGTCATAGATCCAGCGCAGGCGGGCGAGGAAGGCTTGCTGCGGCATCAGCCTGAGCGCCGTATTGCGGGCCAGGCGATGCAGGCCTGTGGCGTGATAGGTGCGGCCCAGGGATTGCGATTCGGCCTGAATGCGGGTGCAGCGGGATTTGCGGCGTTGCGCAAAATCAGTCAGCGCACTTGACACAAGATTTGATTGTTGCAGGCATTTTGAAAGCACTGCCGCATCTTCCAGCGCCATGGCCGCACCCTGGGCGAGATAGGGCAAGGTGGCGTGGGCGGCATCGCCGACAATCGCGATGTTGCCAACGGCCCAATCGGCCACCGGATCAAGTCTGGCGCCGCGCCATTTCAACCAGTCGCGCGGCTTGGCGATCAGATCGTTCAGGGCATTGCAGGCGTCTTCGACACGCGGCGCGGGGCTGGCGGCCGACCAGCCTTCAGCTTCCCACATTTCTTCGACGGCCACGACGATGTTGAATTGCCGCCAGGCGCTTACCGGATAGTGAACGGCGTGGGCGCCGGGCAGCAGCCAGAGAGTGACAGCGTCGGCGGCGATAGCCGGTGGCACGGACTCGAATGGAAGCAGCGCACGATAGAGCGTGTGGCCCTGCGGCGCGGGTTCGTTGCCATTGAGAGCCGACATGCGGACAGCCGAGCGAATGCCATCGGCACCGATGACGGCGGACCCCGATATTTCTTTGCCGCTTGCGAACCGCAGTGTTGCACCATCGGCTTCTGAACGGGCGCTGGTTACGGTATGGCCGGTGTCCAGGGTGATGGCGGCGTTCGAGCCCACCACAGCCATTAGCCCCGCCAGCAGATCGGCGCGGTGGGCGACGCGGTAGGGCGCGCCGGAATTTTTCCTCGAAACCCTTGCCAAGCCGGATACGTTGCAGGAGATTGCCGGTCAAACCATCGCGCACATGAATTTCGCTTGGGATGACACAGTGGGGCTCGACCGCCTCCCAGGCGCCAAGGGCTTGCAGGGCGCGCACTGCATTGGGCGACATTTGCAGACCCGCACCCACTTCCGCAAAAGTGGCGGCCTGCTCAAACAGGCGCACGCCATGGCCCGCCCGGGCAAGCCCAAGGCTTGCAGCAAGACCGGCAATTCCGCCACCTGCAATCAGGAAGGGCTTGGTGCTCATGGCGCCATATTGCACCAATTGTCACGAATGATGATGCGGCGGATTGAGCCTTGCTCCGGGCGGGCGAAGCCTCTAGGAAGCCCTGCGCAATTTGCGTTCAAAGGCTCTCCCCATGGGTTTCATCTCCGACGCTCTGAACCGCATCCAGCCATCGGCCACCATCGCCATTTCCAACAAGGCCATGGCGCTGAAGGCCGAAGGACGCGATGTCATCGGCCTGGCCGCCGGCGAGCCTGATTTCGACACGCCGGACAACATCAAGGAAGCGGCGATTGCCGCGATTCGCGCCGGCAAAACCAAATACACGCCGGTTGATGGTATCCCCGAGCTCAAGAAGGCGATTTGCGCCAAGTTCAAGCGCGAGAACAATCTCGATTACAAGCCGTCGCAGGTTTCGGTCGGTACCGGCGGCAAGCAGGTGCTGTTCAACGCGCTGATGGCGACGGTGAATCCCGGCGACGAAGTGATCGTGCCCGCGCCCTATTGGGTGAGCTATCCCGATATCGTCATGCTGGCGGGTGGTGTTCCGGTCATCGTCGATTGTACGCTGGAGCATGGTTTCAAGCTGCAGGCCGCCGATCTCGAGAAAGCCATTACGCCGAAGACCAAGTGGCTCATTCTCAACTCACCTTCGAACCCGAGTGGTGCTGCCTATTCGCATGCCGAGTTGAAAGCCATCACCGATGTGCTGGTGAAGCACAGCCATGTGTGGCTGTTGACCGACGACATGTATGAGCATCTGGTCTACGACGATTTCAAATTCGTGACGGCGGCCGAGATTGAGCCAAGGCTTTATGACCGCACGCTGACCATGAACGGCGTGTCCAAGTCTTACTGCATGACGGGCTGGCGCATTGGCTATGGGGCGGGGCCGGAAGTTCTGATCAAGGCGATGTCGAAGCTGCAATCGCAGTCGACATCGAACCCGTCGTCCATCGCCCAATGGGCGGCGGTGGAAGCGCTGAACGGGCAGCAGGATTTCATTCCGCGCAACAACAGGGTGTTCAAGGAACGCCGCGATCTCGTGGTGTCGATGCTCAATCAGGCCAAGGGCATTTCCTGCCCGGTGCCGGAGGGTGCGTTTTATGTCTACCCGTCGTGCAAGGGCGCTATCGGCAAGACCGCGCCTTCGGGCAATGCGATCACCACCGACGAGGATTTCGTGACCGAACTGCTGGCTGCCGAAGGCGTTGCCGCGGTTCACGGCGGAGCTTTCGGCATGTCGCCGTTCTTCCGGATTTCCTATGCAACGGCGACAGATGTTCTAGAAGACGCTTGCAATCGCATTCAGCGGTTCTGCGGTAACCTGAGGTAATCACCACATGATGTATCAAGCGACGGTTCCGGTTCTCAGCCATTTCGTCAAAGGGTTGCAGGCCATTCTCAAGAAGGCCGAAGCCCACTGCGTTGCGAAGAAGATTGAGCCAGAAGTATTGCTGACGGCCAGGCTTTTTCCGGACATGTTCAGCTTCACCAGGCAAGTGCAACTGGTCACCGATTTTGCTAAGGGGCCGGCATCACGTCTCGCTGGCGTGGCGGTTCCGAGCTACGCCGACGACGAGAAGACCTTCGACGAGCTTCAAGCCCGGCTGCAGAAGACCATCGATTATCTGGCGACGCTGAAACCCGAGCAGTTTGCCGATGCCGCTACGCGCACCATCACCATCAAGGTTGGCGGCAATGACATGAGCTTTTCGGGGGCTGAATACTTCATGAGTTATGCCCTGCCGAATTTCCATTTCCACCTGACCACTGCCTACAACATCCTGCGCCACAACGGCATCGAGCTGGGCAAGGGTGATTTCATGGGGCGGGGGGTACGCTGAGGATCAGATCCGCGCCCATTGCAGTGCTGCGATGATACCCAGATGGCGCCCCATTTCCGGCTCAATCGGAGCCAAGAAGGGGGCAACAACCAACAGGGGTATCAAGATGAAGAAGATTATTCTCGCATCAGCGCTGGCGTTCGCCGTTTCGGCCACCGGTGCCCATGCCAAGGCAGGGGTCAAGATTGGCGTTCTCACCTGCAATGTCGAAGGCGGCATTGGCTATATCATCGGGTCGTCGAAGAACGTGAGCTGCACCTACAAGTCGGTCAACGGCAAGGTTGAGCGCTATCGTGGCTCGATCGGCAAGCTTGGCGTCGACATCGGTTTCACCAAGGATACGGTCATTGCCTGGGCAGTGTTCGCGCCGGGCAAGGTGAGCAACGGCGCTCTGGCGGGCACCTATCTTGGTGCTACAGCGGAAGCGACAGTGATTGCCGGGCTTGGCGCCAATGTGCTGATTGGCGGGTTCCGCAAGACGATCAATCTGCAACCTTTAAGCGTTCAGGCGCAGACGGGCCTGAATGTTGCGGCAGGAGTGGCCAGCCTGCACCTCAAAGCGCGCAAAGTCGTATCGAAATAACTTAGCTCTAACAGCAGCTTGAGCAAGGTGTAGCCGGCGGGCCACAGTCCGCTGGTGATTGCTTTACGACCTTGTAACGGTTCGCCAAGGCATTCTATCGTGCCGCAAATCGCCGGATAACCGGTAAATCGTGCGGGGGATGCCGATGTTCAAAACGAAAACCTCACTTCTCGCGCTGTGTGCGGTGGCCGGGCTTGCAGCTCCGGTTCATGTAGCGCGCGCCGCCGACGTGGAAGTCACGCGGCTGCCGGCAGTTTCAGCATTTAACGGCAAGCTCGAAGGTTATGGCGGCTGGTCCGACATCGACGTCGCCGGTATCGAAGACGACGTGCTGGTCAAGGGTGCGGCGTCGATCAGCTTCCCGCTCGGTGACATGTTCGGTGTGCAGTTTGACGTTTCCGCCGTGCATCAGTTCGACGACACGATGTTCGGCGGCAACGTGCATTTGTTCACGCGCGATCCGGACTCTTATCTCTTTGGCGTGGTGGCGGGTGCGGCGACCATGGACGACGCCGATCTTTACTTCGGCGGCCCGGAGATGGAACTCTATCTCAATAACATTACCATCGAAGCGTGGGCCGGTTATGTGAATGTCGATTGGGAGGGCCTCGCCTCCGAAGACAAGGCCTTCGGCTTCCTCGATCTCGGCTGGTATGCCAACGACAATCTGCGCTTCACCGTGGGAGCCAGTTCGGTTGCCGATTTCGAATCGGCTCATGCCAGCATCGAATGGATGTTTGGCGACGGGCTGCCGATGTCGCTCAAGGCCGACTTCCGTTATGGTGAGGATGAGTACATTGCGGCGACGGCCGGTCTGTCGATTTATTTCGGCGGAACGACCAACACTTTGATCACCCGCCACCGCCAGGACGATCCGCGCAACCGGCAGCTTGACCTGTTTGCCGCGGCGGGCACCGCTTTCATCAAGCCGGTGCGGCCCAACCGGCCGCCGCCGCCGGATGACCCGGACGAACCCGATGAACCGGATGAGCCAACGCCCGAGGAAGAGTGCGAAGAGGCTGGGGGTGTTTGGGACGGTGAGTGCTTCTTCCCGCAAAATCCGGACTGATTGAATAGGCAAGACTGATACGTAGCCGCTGGGTGACTGGCGGCTATTCCATTTCATGGTACTCGTTAACGTAGTCCAGGAACTTGCCGGTGGCGGTCAACGGCATGCTCTCAACGCGGCAATAGGTGACCGCGACATCCGGGTGATAGTTGGCGCGGAACAGTGCGGTCATGGCGTTGAAATCGAGTGCCGGGTCCGGCGCAAGCGTCATGTAACGCACCTCGATGGCGCAATCCCCGGTTTGCGCCACCTGCCAGCGGTCGGCTTTGAGAAAATCCACATAGGGCTGAAAACCGACGCCGGGCATGAAGCTGTGGCCATCGGCAAATTTGAAGCGGTGGCGCAAACGCCCCTCGATGCCGGCGAGAACCGGATGGGCACGGCCACAGGGGCAGGGCTCACCCCAGCGCGCCAGATCACCCTGTTCATAACGGATCAGCGGTTGGGCAGTAGAGAGGAAGGGCGTGACGATAACGCGGCCAAGCTCGCCCGGTTCGCAAGCTTTGCCATCATCGTCAACGATCTCGACAAGCACCAGTTCGCTGTTCACATGCAGGCCGGGAGCATGGGCGCATTCATGGGCAATCTTGTGGGCTTCGCGTGAGCCGTAGCCATCATAGGCACGAGCCCCGAAAGCCCGTGACACCAAACTCCTTGTGCGCTCGCTGACGGCCATCGACGTGCCGACGAAAAATTTCAGCGGAATGCCGGCGCGCCGATCGAGTTGCTCTTCGCACAGCGTTTCCATGGCGTTTGGAAAGCCGGTGACCATTCGCGTTCCCTGGGCCGCCATGGCCTCCAAGCTGCGCGAGGGCTGCCATGTCCAGCTTACGGTGATGTGATGACGATCAGTTCCGAGGCTTTCGAACTTCGCGGCAGTGGCGGCATCGCCGATCGAGCAGATGCGGTCGTCAGGCTCGAGGCCATACCAGCCCGTGGCGCGTTTGGCGGCGGCTTCGCCGGCCAGAAACATCAGTGTGGTGTTGACAACCTTGACCGGTGTTCCGGTGGTGCCGGAACTGGTGATGGAATAGGCGGGCCCGTGGGCTTGGGGAAACGATTGCGCCATCAGCTGCGCGCCATGCTGCTTCATGTCCTGGCGGGTGAGAATGGGCACCTTGTGCCATTGCGAGGCATCGAATGCGCCGTGCCGGGTGAAAAGCGGCGCCAATCGCCCGGCATAGAAACCGGTTTGGGCTGTGGCGTGGCGCACCAGTTGTTCAAGCTGTCCCAACTGATACTCGCGAAGTTTCTCAGCCGAAAATTTCTCGGTGACCGCCAGGACCTTTCCGATACTTTCGGTGACAGCGCGGCGTTGTTCGGCGTCCAATTCACTTCTCCTCGTTTTTCCGCTTGCCGCTCGCTTGAATCAGAGTCAAGCTTTGACCCGTTGGGGCCGCCTTGCGTGGGTTCCCCCCACGCAAGCGCGATCCTCGGCGAGGCAACCAGAGGAGGATCGAACATGGACACAACCACCGGCAGAAGGGCTGCGGGCTCGCGGTGTATTGCACTTGTGGGCCCCTATCTCAGTGGCAAGACAACACTACTCGAAGCCATTCTGTTCCGCACCGGGGCCATTCAGCGGCAGGGCCGGGTCGCAGACAAATCGACAATCGGAGATGCGGCGCCAGAATCTCGCGCCCATGGCATGAGCGTTGAGCTGAACGCCGCCACCACCAGCTTCATGGGCGATACTTACACTTTCATTGATTGCCCGGGTTCCATCGAATTCGCGCAGGAAGCGCGCGCCGCACTGGCTGGCTGCGACGCGGCCATCGTCGTTTGCGAGGCCGATGAAAAGAAAGTGCCTGCCCTGCAACTGATATTGAAGCAACTCGACGAGTTGGGTCTGCCGCGCTTTGTGTTCATCAACAAGATTGACAAGACCGAGTTGAGCCCGCGTGACGTTCTGGCGTCGATGCAGCCCGCCAGTTCCAAGCCGCTCATCCTGCGGCAGATCCCGATCTGGACGGCCGGCGTCGTCACCGGCTTTGTCGACCTGGCGCTGGAGCGCGCCTTCGTTTACCGCGAACAGGCGGAAAGCCAGCTGATCGACATGCCGGCCGACGTCGCCAGCCTCGAGAAGGCCGAGCGCTTTGCCATGCTTGAAAAGCTTGCCGACCATGACGACGAGATGATGGAGCAACTGCTTTCGGACATGGAGCCGCCACGCGACCGGGTTTTCAACGATCTCACACGCGAGTTGGCGGAAGGGCTGATCACCCCAGTGCTGTTTGGTTCCGCCGAACATGGCAATGGTGTTGGCCGCTTGCTGAAGGCGCTGCGCCATGAAGCGCCGGGCATTGCCGATACGGCGAAACGGCTTGGACTCAAGGCCAATGGCGGGGCCGTCGTCCAGGTTCTCAAAACCTTCCACACTGCCCACGGCGGCAAGCTGTCTCTCTCGCGTGTCTTGCAGGGAGATGTGGCCGACGGCGCGGTGTTCCACGGCGGCCAGGGCCAGGATGCCCGCACTGCCGGCGTGTTCACGCTTCTGGGCTCGACGCCCAACAAGGTGCCAAAGGCCTCGGGCGGCGATACTGTGGCGCTGGGCCGGCTTGAAGGCATCGCCACGGGCGAGACGATCTCGACTGCCAAGGGCAACACGCCGCAACTGGCCGATGTCGAGAAGGCACCGGGCGTCTATGGCATGGCGATCTCGGTGGCCGACCGCAAGGACGAGGTGAAGCTCACAAGCTCGGTTGCCAAGCTCATCGAGGAAGACCCGTCGCTGGCGCTTGAGCACAACCACGATACCCACGAGCTGGTGTTGTGGGGGCAGGGCGAAATGCATCTGCGCGTGGCGCTGGAGCGGTTACAGGGCAAGTTCGGCGTCCATGCCCAATCGCGGCCGCGGCGCATCGCCTACAAGGAGACGATCCGCAAATCGACGCAGATTCGCGGTCGGCACAAGAAGCAATCGGGCGGCCATGGGCAGTTCGGAGACATCGTCGTCGAGATTGCGCCGCAGCCGCGCGGCACGGGCTTTGTGTTTACCGACACGATCACCGGCGGCGTGGTGCCAAAGACTTACATCCCGGCTGTCGAAACCGGGGTGCGCGAATGGATGAACCATGGGCCGCTCGGCTTCACGGTGGTCGATTTCTCGGTGAACCTGTCGGACGGCAGCTATCATGATGTCGACAGTTCGGAAATGGCGTTCAAGACGGCGGCGCGCATTGCCATGGCCGACGGCATGCCGCTGTGTTCGCCGGTGTTGCTGGAGCCGTTCGTGGCGGTGGAAATCCACGTGCCGAGCGATGCGACGAGCCGCATCAACCAGATCGTCACCGGCCATCGCGGGCAGTTGCTCGGCTTCGACGGGCGCGACGGCTGGCCCGGCTGGGACACGGTGAAGGCGCACATGCCGGAATCCGAAATGTCCTCGCTGATTATCGAACTGCGCTCGGCCACGGCGGGCGTGGGCACGTTCACCTTCGCCCACGACCACATGGCGGAGTTGACGGGACGTGCCGCCGATCAGGTGGTGGCAACCCGCAAGGCGGAGGCGGCTTAGGACTTGTCGCGAAGTGGCCGCGGCTGAAAACCGCGGCCAGTGTTTTTTACATATCCATCGCCTGGGCAATTTCGATGCTGCCGCCGGATTGCAGGATCGGGCAACCCTTGGCCTTCTTGTGGGCATCCTCGAGGCTCGAGGCTTCGATAAGGCTGTAGCCGCTGGTGGGATTGGCACCGCCGCCGCTGACCAGGGAGCCATCGGACTTTACCGTGCTCGATTTTCCCACCGGATTGCCGCCATCAACCACCGCCGCACCCATGGAGCCGAACCAGGCGCCCCAGGCATCCATGATTTTCTTGTGGTCTTCCGGGGGTGGCGAGCCGCCGCCGTGATAGACAAACAGGTATTTTGCCATAGTCTTGTTCCTCCTTGCTGTTTCGGGCTTCTCGCCCTTGATATGTTGAATATCACCAATCATTGAGACGAACATGGTGGCATTTGTGACCAAATCGGAATATAATTTGTGAAGAGTTCACAATCTGGAATTGACCGTGGCCCTGCGAAATGCTGCCCTCCGCGCTATCCTGCAACGGCTTGCCGGGACCGGAGTGATTCCGGCGGCGGCGGCGGCGCTCAAGTTTTCCATGGCAAAATCTGCAACAGCACTGCGCGAGGCGGTGCTGGTGGAGGTGCCGGCGTTCACGTCCTCGGGCAATCCCGAAGTGTTGCCCGGGTTGCAGCAGCATGGCGGCGAACACTTGGCGGAAATACACCGGCTGTTTGAAGGCGGCGAGATCGGTGGCTTCGATTTCGTCAAGGCTCAAGCCCAGCGCCGGGCCGAGCAGCGCTTTCCATTGGAGGGCACGCTGCATGCCTATCGCTGCGGTCACCGCATCCTGGCGCTGTGGCTGCGCGAGGCAGCCCTTTCAACACAGCCCGGCAATGTCGAGCAGGCGGTTTCGGCGGTGGCCGATTTCGCCATTGAGTACACCAACATCATCAGCACCATTTGCACGGCCGAATATGTCGCCCACACCCGCCTGCTGGCCGAGGCAGAAGGCGACCGGCGCACCGAACTTCTGAACATCCTGTTGAGTGGCTATGACGAGTCGGATGGGCGGGTTGCCCAGCTCCTGAAACGCGCCGGTTATCTCGAACAGCGCCAAGCCTATTGCGTGGTGGTGGCGCAAGCCACCAACGCTTCCGAAATGGAACATCCGGGGCGGGCGCAACGCATCGTCACAGCCATTGCCACGGCCATGGAAGCAACGCCGGTGCGGGTGCTGGCCGGCATCCGCAACAATCTGGTGACCGCGATATTATCCGACAAGCGCAGGCTATCGGGATGGACAGCACCACAGTCCAATGTTGCGGAACGGGTTCGAGCCTTGCTCGAGGACCTGGGGCCATCGGTGCTGATCGGCATCAGTGCCGATCATCCATCAACCGCGTTCATACCAAAGGCGCTGCATGAGGCGATGATCGCCTTTGATTTCGCTGGTGTGGCGGCGCGCGTGGTGCAGTTCTCCGGATTACCGCTGCGCGACCTGTTGGTCCGGCGCGGCAGCGAGTCGGTGCAATCGGCAGCACCGCCGTGGATCGCCGCGCTGTTGGCGGCAAACGCCAAGTCCCACGGCGCCCTGGTGGAAACGCTGCGGGCGGTCGCAGACGCCGATCTCAACATGCAGAAGGCGGCGCGATTGCTCAAGCGGCACCCCAACACCGTTTACACGCGGCTGGAACGCATCCACGACATCACCGGGTTCGATGGCCAGCATTATCGCGACCTCACCGAATTGTTGCTGGCGGTCGATTGCTTCGCGGCGTGACCCGTTACTTTGGCCGAGCCTCGTGCAGGCCGGTATCGGGTTGGCGGAGTTCTCCGGCGCGCATCAGTTTCACGGCGTTGACGAGAGCGTGGGCGGCGGTGCGGGTGTCTTGCTGGACGGCGTCGTCCTTGTCGAGGTCGAGGTGGTTTTCGGCATAGGTGCCGCCGTAGCCGATCAGCGCGTCGATCTGGGCGCGGCGGCCGGCCGGGATCAGCCCCAGGTCCATGAGCCAGTCGGTGAGGATGCGGCGCAGGTTCTCGGTGCCCGCCACATCGCCATGGGCGATGACCGAGAACACCCGGCCCGCCAGGTGGCGCGGGTAGTTCCAGCCTTTCATTTCAAGGTCCTTGGCCATCTGCGGGTTCTTGCCGCTGGTCGTCGTCGGATCGGGGTTGCCGCCATCGGCGCAGACCAGGCGGTCGATCATCGCCTTCAATCCGGCGGGCGCCTGGTACCAGTTCACCGGCGTCACGATCATCACGCCGTGGGCGGCCACCCACATGGGGTAAATGTCGTTCATCCAGTCAGACGTCTGGCCCATGGCGAAGTTGGGGTAACACGAACACGGCCAGTGGCACAGCGGCTGGGCGGTCGACACGCAGGACTTGCAGGGGTGGATGAGGCGGCCATATTGCGAGGTGAGGAGGGAGAGGTCGAGCACTTCGACTTCGAAGCCTTTTTCGGCTTCGATCACTTCCTTCGCCAGCATGTCATGAGGCGCCAGGACTTCGACATTTCGCCGGGGCAGGACTGGTCGGAGCGCATGGAGCCGTTGACCAGCAGGATGCGGTTGAGCGACTGCGGGTTTTTCTGGCGGGCTTCGGCTTCGGCGATGGCTTTTCGGGTCTCGAGCCACTCGACCGGCAGCATGGCATCGGGCTTGGCGAAACCTTCGCCGGCCCGGGCCTTCACCGGGTTCTTGCGATAGACATCATAACCGTTCCAGGCGGTTTCGATGATGGCGGCGATGGCTGGCTCGTTGGCGATGAAGGCCGGATCAAAGAACCGGTCGCGAAAGCGGCGCTCGAATTCGGCCCGGTCGATCTGCACGTCGGGCATGCCCTTGCGGGGCAGGATGGTGGTCATCGGCGGTCTCCCTTGCTGACGCCGCTTTAGGCAAGCGCATGTCGAGGCGCCAATCAACTGCGATCACAATGCGTGGGTGCGGAAGCGAACAGCTGCTCGCGGTTTCCGTGATTTTAGCTTCTCCCGCCCGCGGGAGAAGACGGCGCGGAACGCGCCAGATGAGGGGCAGGGCCACAATACGGGACTGAGATCAGCACTCGCGGCCCGACCCCTCATCGGGCTCGCCGCAAGGGCGTCGAGCCGTCTTCCCCCGCGCGCGGGGGAAGATGTGAGGAGCTGTCCTATCCCATCACCATCGCCGTTCCCGGCGAAAGCCAGAAGGGCGGGAGCCAGGCGGCGAGGTTGGAGAAGGGGAGGACTTCGGGTTGCAGTCTGATGCCGAGTGTTTCGCGCATGAACGTGCGGCGGGCTTCGATGCGTGCCCAGGCTTCGGGATAGCGCGACGCGAAATCCGTGCGCATCGATTCGTCGGCAAGGGCCACGCCGTCTTCGATGTTGGTGGTGAAATAGTCCGTGCCTGTCGCGGGGATCACATCGCATTGCAGCGCCATGCCGGAGGCGAGTTTCAGCTTCGAACCCTTGCGGATCGGCGAGTGCAGCCATTCGTCGAGATGAATGAGGTGGCCGGGATTGAGGCCAATGCCGAAGAACGGGTCGGCGAGTTTTGACATGACAGCATCATACATGGCGCCGCCAGTGGCGCCGATGGCCAGTGTCTCGTACCAGCCTGCAACGGCTTCGAAATAGGGGGCGACGAGCTTCGGCACGTAGTCCTGAATGTGCGGCGGAAGTTCATTGGCATCGGCCACCAGGAATCCGGCGCGGCAATTGAGGGCGCCCATCAGGCCCAGACCTACGACAATCGGTTCGCCCCGCTCGATCATTTTCGATGACGGCGAAGGCAGGCCGTATTTGGCGCGGGGGCCGGAACACATGTTGATGTGGATCGACTGCATGTGGCCATCGAGGCCCATGTTCTTCACGCAGTCGAATTCGCGCATGCCGGGCTTGGCACCGAGGATGAATCGGCGCAGTGCGTTCGACGTCTTGGTGGCGGCGTATTCGAAGCAGGCGAGTTGCTCCACTTCGTTGATGGCGCGAAGGCCATTCTCCGGATGCATGAAGAGGAGTGCGGCGTTTTTCACCGGCGCCGAAGGCGCGCAAGTGTCTCGACGAGATAGTTGGGGGTCTCGAACCAGTCGGGATCGAACACGCCGTCTTCGGTTTCATAGCCTTTCCAGCCGGCGAGGCCGATGGCCATGCCTTGGCGAGTCCCGCTTCTTTCAGGAGATCGGCAAGGGCGCGGGTTTTGTCGCGCGGCTGGCCCATGAGGCTCAGGGGTTGCCACAACACGCGTCTCGAACGTGCCATTGGCGCATTCGGCATAGGGATAGCCTTCGTTGCCGGCGAACAGCACGACGCGCGATTGCGTGACCACGCAGATTGCTTCCTCGAAACGCGGGTCGTAACCGGTGGCCCAGGAGATATTGGCCACATGCTCGCGGTCGCCAAAGATGACGACAGCATCGAAGCCCGCTGATTTGGCGCGGGCGCGCAGGCGGGTGATGCGGGATTCGTAGAGGGATTTCGGCAGTGCCGGTTCGAAGACCGGATCGCCGAAATCGGGGAGGGTGACGGAGGCGAGTTTGGCGTGGGGCATGGCGAGGGCTTTCGCAGGCGTTTCGGGAGAGGGACTATCGCCCAACGTTGCGGCTTCCGCCATATTGGAATAGCCTCAAGCCGGGGGCAAATGGCGATGAGGGAGTTCTTCATGAAACGGCTGATGTTTGCGCTGTGCCTTTCCGGAGCCATTGCTGGCCACTCCAGCGCCGGCTGGGCGGGAACGAAATCCTTTTATATCGACCGGGGTGACTTGTTGAACTCGTCGAGCGAACCGTCCGGCAGCGAATCCGGCGTGCTCTTGCCTGGCTTTGGTGTCAGTGGCGTCAGATTTGCGATGGTGTTGCCAAGGAATTACAGGAAGAACTCGAAAATCAGGATCCGCCTGTTCCTCAGTGGCGAGGCGACCGGTTGTAGCTATACCCTGGTAGGAAGCCTGGTAACGAGGGCGAGAACCGGCAAGGTGACTACACTGAATAACGCCGGCCCTAGCGGACTTGAGCCATCTTCCTTTGTCGATGTGCCTGCTCCCGCCGTCGCCGGTGAGGGCTTTGCCAAGGACTTCACGCTGTCGCCAGCAAAATCCGGACCTTTTGCAGGCAGTCAGAGGGCCGGAGACCGCATTACGCTGATGATCGAGCGCGATGCCGTGCTTGATGACTGCGCCTTCGGTTTGCTGGTCGAGGACATCAAGGTGATTTACAAGACGCCTTGAGATTGTGTGTGCCCGGCAATACGCAAGCGTGATGGGTGTTGATTTGGCGCTGGCGGCGAAGCGGACTATGTCTCTCAGCAAAGAGGAGACACGCCATGTTGATCAAGCGCACAAAAGGCTGGGAAATTCGCGAAAGCCTGGTGACGCCGGAGTCGTTGTTTTTCAACCGGCGCTCGTTCCTTGCGGCCTCGGCGGCGGCACTGATGGTGCGCCCGGCCATGGCCGAAGATGATCCGTCCGCCGGGCTTTATCCGGTCAAGACCAACCCCAAATTCGCCGATGCCGGACGTGAAGTGACGGATGAGGCGATGAATGTAACCTACAACAATTATTACGAATTCGGCACGTCCAAGACGATTTCCGGGTTGGCTGAGAAGTTTCCGATCAGGCCGTGGACCGTGGTGCTCGACGGCGAGGTGGAAAAGCCGATCACTTTGGGCATCGACGATCTTTTGAAGCAGGTGACACTGGAAGAGCGCATCTACCGCCATCGTTGCGTCGAAGCATGGTCGATGGTGGTGCCGTGGTCGGGCTTCCCCATGTCGCAGCTGGTGGCGCTGGCCAAGCCAAACGCCAATGCCAAATATCTGCGGTTTGAAAGCTTCAATCTCCCTGAACTGGCGCCGGGCCAGCAGGAGGGATTGTTCAGCAGTTATCCTTGGCCCTATGTCGAAGGTCTGACCATGGCCGAGGCGATGAACGACCTGTCGTTCGTGGTGACCGGGGCCTATGGCAAACCGGTGGCCAAGAGCATGGGCGCACCGATCCGCATTCACATGCCGTGGAAATACGGCTTCAAATCTGCCAAGGGCATCGTGCGCGTCAGTTTCACGGCGGAGAAGCCGTTGAGCTTCTGGGAGCAGCTGGGGCCTTCGGAGTATGGCTTTTGGGCCAATGTGAACCCCGAGGTTTCGCATCCCAGGTGGAGTCAGGCGAGCGAACAGGTGCTCGGCGGTGGAGACCGGGTTCCAACGCAAATCTTCAATGGTTACGGGGAGTTCGTGGCTGATCTTTACAAAGGGCTGGAAGCCGAAAAGCTCTACATGTGAGAAAAAAGGCCGGACGTTGTGCCCGGCCCTGAAGTCACTTGGCCCCACGGGGGCAGTGCGGAGAGATACAAGGGGAGAGAGTAGTCCCCGCAAACGCAGCGTCGCGATGACGCGAACACCAATAGAATGCGGGGAAGCCCGCCGGTTCGCAAGTTGTGGCGGGGCATGGCTCCCATGCCAGCCCAACATGGAAATCTCTGACTGGAAATTGTGCAATTCTGTGTTACTTTAGGTCATGACCGCTGACCTATTTCTGGCCCTTGTGGTGTTCGCCTTCGTCACTTCATTGACGCCGGGGCCCAACAACCTGATGCTGCTGGCGTCGGGCGTAAACCACGGCTTCCTGCGCTCGCTGCCGCACATGCTGGGCGTGGGGCTCGGTTTCGGCTTCATGATCGTGGCGGTGGGGCTTGGCCTGTCGCAGGCCTTCGCAACCTATCCGGTGCTTCACACGGCACTGCGTTTTGCAGGCGGCGCCTACATGCTCTACCTCGCCTGGAAGATTGCCAATTCGGGTCCAGTTGGCGAGGGCAGTTCCTCCGGTAAGCCGATGACGTTTCTGGGTGCTGCAGCCTTCCAATGGGTGAACCCCAAGGCGTGGATCATGGCGGTGAGTGCGATTGCCACCTACACGCTGCCGCACAACTACGTCTGGACCCTGCTGATGGTGAGCCTCGTCTTTGTGGCCGTGAATATTCCGTCGATCGCCTCGTGGGTGGCCTTCGGAACGGGGCTGCGGCGTTTTCTCAACGATCCGCGCTATCTCAGGGTCTTCAACATCGCCATGGCCGCGCTGCTGGTGGTTTCGCTGGCGCCGATCCTGTGGCATTGATCGGGGCTCCTGTTGGAGCCTCACCCATGAACCTTGACCATCTGGCAACAGCGCCGTTTCACCTCGATGCCGAAGCCCTGGCCTGGGTCAGGAACACTTTCGCGGCGCTCACGCCCGGCGAACGGTTGCGGCAGTTGTTCGTGTTGCGCGGCGGACTGGACGAAGCTGCGCATGCGGCGCAGTTGGCCTTCGCGCCCGGCGGCATTACCGCAGTGTACGATCACCACCATGAACGCGAGCGGCGGCATGTGGCGGAGCTTGTTGGCAAAGCGAAAGTGCCGCCGCTCATTTCCGCCGACCTTGAGGGCAGCCGCATGAGCCTGCCGTTCGGCGCCGAGGTGCCGAACCCCTTGGCGCTGGCGGCCATCGACGATGTCGAAGCCACACGCAACGTCAGCCGCATCATGGCGGAAGAGGCGGTGGCGGCGGGTATCAACTGGTCGTTCACGCCGGTCATCGACGTCAACCATGCCTGGCGCAGCGCCATCGTGGCGACACGCGGCTTTGGCAGCGATGTGGCCCTGCATCGCGCGCCACGCGCTGGCGCAGATCGAAGTGTTCCAGCAGCACGGCATTGCCGCGACGGTGAAGCACTGGCCGGGCGAAGGTTATGATGACCGTGACCAGCATCTGGTCACAACGATCAATCCCCTCGACCCGATGGCATGGGAGCGAGTGTTCGGAAAGCTCTATAGTGCCGCCATTGATGCCGGAGTGATGAGCGTCATGTCGGCGCACATCGCGCTGCCGGGGTATGTGCGGGCGCGCCAGCCCGAGGCCGGGCTCGAGGCCTTCCGTCCGGCGTCGCTCAGCAGGCTTTTGACCACGGATCTTTTGCGCGGACAACTGGGCTTCAATGGACTCATCGTTTCCGATGCGACTCCAATGGCGGGTTTCGGCTCGTGGTCACCGCGCCACGTGGCGATCCCTGATTGCATCGCGGCGGGTTGCGACATGATCCTGTTTTCCAATGATGCGGAGGGCGATTTGTCCTATCTGAAAACCGCGCTTGATGATGGCCGGCTGGAGCAATCGCGTATCGATGACGCGGTGCTGAGGGTGCTGGGGTTCAAAGCGGCGCTGGGTTTGCATCGGGGTGCGCGGATCGCTCCCTTGCCCGATGCCGAAGCCAACCGCCGTGCGGCCATGGCCATTACCCGGCGGGCGCCAACGCTGGTGAAGGATACGCAGAACCTGTTGCCGCTCGATCCGGTGAAACATCGCCGCGTGCTGGTGATGACGCCGGGTATTGGCGCGCCGTGGAGCCCTGAGCCACTGCCGTTCAAGCTGCCGGACTTGCTGGCGGCGCGGGGCTTTGACATCACCCTGCACAAACCGGAGACGGTCATCAGCCGCGACGCCTTCGATCTCGTGCTCTATCTCTTCGGCGACGAGACACTGATTGCCCGCAATCGTATTTTCCTCGACTGGCTGAAGATCGGTGGCAACATCGGCAAATCCATGCTGCGGACGTGGCACGACATTCCAACGCTGATGGTGTCGTTCGGTTATCCCTACATGCTCTACGACGCACCGCGCATGCCGACGGTGATCAACGCCTACGCGACAATGGACACCATGCAGGAAGCGGTGGCCGAAGCGCTGCTCGGCAACATCGCCTGGAACAGGCATTCGCCTGTCGATCCATTCTGCGGGCTGGAGGACGCAAGGTATTAGAACAAAATGATGTCTGGTAACTCCAACCAACAACCGTCTTCCCGGCGCAAGCCGGGACCCCCTGAGAATTCTCCGCGCATATTGCGCTCGTTGAAGGTGCTCATGGGGTCCCGGCTTTCGCCGGGATGACAGTTCGTGGTGGTGCGGGCAATGCCCGGCCCTGCGCTTGCGCTCCGGGCGTTCAGCCCTCGCAAAGGTCCACTGGACCTTTGCGCAAGACGGGCCTCACCCCCTCGCGGCTATCTGCTCAGCCTTCGTCACCAGCACTTCGGCCTGGCGGATTGAGGCGTAGTCGATGAGGCGGCCGTCGAGGGAGACGGCACCCTTGCCCTCGCTGGCGGCGACGCGCATGGCTTCGATGATGCGCTTGGCGCGGGTGACGTCGGCTTCCGAGGGACTCATCACTTCGTTGGCGAGACCAACCTGCGAGGGGTGAATGGCCCACTTGCCTTCGCATCCCAGCACGGCGGCACGGAAGGCGGCGGCCTTGAAGGCATCGCCATCGGAAAAATTGCCGAACGGGCCATCGACCGGGCGGAGGCCATTGGCGCGGGCCGCGACCACCATGCGCGAAATGGCGTAGTGCCACATGTCGCCCCAATGGGTCTGGCGCGAACCATCGGCAAGGGGTTCGGTGAGGACGGCGTAGTCAGCGTTGGCGCCGCCGATCGAGGTGGTACGGGCCTTGGTGGAAGCGGCATAGTCGGCGACGCCAAAGTGCAGGCTTTCATTGCGCTTCGAGGCGGCGGCGATTTCGTTCACGTTCTGCATGCCCAACGCCGTCTCGATGATCATCTCAAAGCCCACGCGCTTCTTGCGGCCCTTGGCGGTTTCAATCTGTGTACAGAGCATGTCGATGGCATAGACGTCGGATGCGGTTCCGACCTTGGGGATCATGATGAGGTCGAGGCGGTCCGGAAGCCTGTTCCAGCACATCGACGACATCGCGGTACATGTAGTGGGTGTCGAGGCCATTGATGCGCACCGACAATTGCTTGTTGCCCCAGTCGATATCGCCGATGGCCTGGATGATGTTCTTGCGGGCATTCGCCTTGTCGTCGGGCGCCACCGCATCCTCGAGGTCGAGGAAGACCACATCGGCCGCCGATTTGGCCGCTTTTTCAAAAAGTTGCGGCTGCGAGCCGGGAACCGCAAGTTCGCTGCGGTTGAGCCTGGCAGGGGCTGGTTCGACGTTGAAAAAACTCATGGGCTATTCCCTTCATGCGGAGATATGGAGGCAGAACCTAGCCGCACACACGCCCGCCACGCAAGCCGGGTGCGACAAACATTGCCAGGAGAATCAATCAGTAGGCTGATGAATCGGCTCCGGCCTGGCCCTCTGAAGCGCCATTCGAGTAGTGGAAGGCAATGGCCTGGGCGCGGTTCTTGAGGTGCAGTTTTTCGTAGAGATTGCGCAAATGAAATTTGACGGTGTTGATGGAGATGCCAAGGTCTCCGGCCAGTTCGACATTGGTGCGGCCGCGGGCAAGTGCCGCGAGCATGGTTTTTTCGCGGCTGGTCAACGCCTCGCGCGGGTCACGCTTCAGCCCTCGTACATCGAGATAGGGGAACACCATCCGGCCTGCGGCCACGGTCGCGACGATATCGAGCAACTGTCCGGGCGGGGTTTCGCGGGTGCAAAACCCGGCTGCACCAGCGGCCATGGCGCGGCGCGGCAAGTCTGGATCGGTTGATGAGGCGTATACAACGATACGCGGCGGGTTGGGCCGGTCGCGCAGGATGGGCAGCAGGCGTTCGGTGCCGAGCAGGGGCAAATGCCAATCGACGACGCACAGCGGCACCGGCGCCCGGATGCAGGCCTCAAGAAATCCTTCCGCCGTCTTGCAGGTGGTGACAAGGCTGAAGCGCCGGTCGCGCTCGAAAATCTCCGACAGCGCTTGCAGCATTAATGGATTGGGATCGGCGAGATTGAGTTCGATCGGGTTGGACATCAGATTGACTATTCGAAAGGGTGGGGCAATTCAGGCAATTTAGCATGCCACTACACATAAGCACAGTATATTTACTGCCCATTTGGATGCCGGATGGCTAGTTCTTGGGGTGTTTCAGAGCAGAACCTACCCGGTCATGTTACTCGCACGAATCCGGACCAACCGGACCGCAGACGAGGAGGAAGACCATGCCGGGCACCAAGGGCCTGTTTATTCCGGGGCCTACCAACGTACCACAGGCGGTCAGGCAGGCCATGGATATCGCCATGGAAGACCAGCGGGCGCCGGATCTTCCGGCCTTCACCTGGCCGCTGTTCGAGGATTTGAAGAGAATTTTCAAGACGGCGGCCGGACAGGTTTTTCTGTTCCCGGCTTCCGGCACCGGCGGCTGGGAAGCGGCGATGACCAACACGTTGTCGCCGGGCGACAAGGTGCTGATTGCCCGCTTCGGCCAGTTTTCCCTGTTGTGGGCCGATATGTGCGGAAAGCTGGGCCTCGAGGTTGACGTTGTTGACGTGCCATGGGGCGAGGGTGTTCCGGCCGAGACTTTTGCGGAGATGCTGAAGGCCGACAGCAGCCACAGCTACAAGGCGGTTCTGGTGACCCACAATGAAACCGCCACGGGCGTTACCAGCGACGTCTCCGCGGTGCGGAGGGCACTCGATGCCGCCAATCATCCGGCGCTCTTGCTGGCCGATGCGGTGAGTTCGCTTGCCTCCATCGATTTTCGCATGGACGAATGGGGCGTGGATGTGTGCGTATCGGGTTCGCAGAAGGGCTTCATGATGCCGGCGGGCCTCGCCATCGTCTGCGTCTCGGAAAAGGCGCTGGCGGCGCGCAAGTCAGCTGGCATGCGGCGCTGCTACTTCGATTTCGAGGACATGCTCCGGACCAACAAGGATGGTTATTTTCCCTATACGCCTCCGCTGCACATGCTGCGCGGGTTAAGAGCCGCTGTCGATCTGTTGCTGGCCGAGGGGCTGGAGAATGTTTTCCAGCGACATTACCGGCTGGCAGAAGGCGTGCGCCGCGCTGTAGCGGCGTGGGGCCTCAAGCTTTGTGCGGCCCATCCGCGCTGGCATTCCGATACTGTGAGCGCCATTGTCATCCCTGAGGGCTTTGATTCCACCGCAATGGTGAAGCATGCCTACAACCGTTATGGGCTGTCGTTTGGTGTCGGCCTCAACAAGGTGGCGGGCCGGGTGTTCCGCATTGGCCATCTGGGCGATCTCAATGAAATCATGTGCCTGACAGCATTGGCGGGTGCTGAAATGGCGATGCGCGATTTTTCGATCCCGGTGGAAGCGGGTTCTGGAGTTGCGGCGGCCCAAGAGTATTACCGGACAAGCGGCGCGAACAGCGTCAGGAAAGCAGCGTAGGAATCAAGCCATGGACATTCACGAATATCAAGCCAAGGACATTCTTACGAAATTCGGCGTGCAAGTCCCCAAAGGCGCTTTGGCCTACAGTCCGGAACAGGCCGTTTACCGCGCGCACGAAATCGGCGGCGAGATGTGGGTGGTCAAAGCCCAGGTTCACACCGGGGGGCGCGGCAAAGCAGGCGGTGTCAAGCTGTGCCGCAGCGAAGATGAGGTGACCGAAGCCGCTGAGGAGTTGCTCGGCAAGAAACTGATCACCCATCAATCGGGCCCGGCCGGAAAAGTGATCTACCGCCTGCTGGTGGAAGGTGGTGTGGCAATCGCCCGCGAACTCTATCTCGGCTTCGTGCTTGACCGTAAATCAGAGCGGGTGATGGTCGTTGCTTCGGCGGCAGGCGGCATGGAGATCGAAGAGATCGCCGTCCATCAACCGGCGTCAATTTTCCGCGTCAGTGTCGAACCGGCAGTGGGCATGCAGGCATTCCAGGCGCGTGAAATCGCTTTTGCGCTGGGACTGGCGCCGGCGCAGATCTCGCAGGCGGTTACCACCATTCTTGGCTGCTACCGGGCGTTCGAGGAACTCGACGCCACAATGGTGGAAATCAATCCGTTGATCGTGACCGCCGACGGTTCGATCATGGCGCTCGACGCCAAGATGACGTTCGACGACAACGCGCTGTTCCGGCATCCGGCTGTTGCCGAGCTTCGTGACAAGAGTCAGGAAGACCAACGCGAGACAAGCGCCACCGACCGTGGTCTTGCCTATGTGGGGCTCACCGGAAATATCGGCTGCATCGTCAACGGGGCAGGGCTTGCGATGGCGACCATGGACATGATCAAGCTGGCAGGCGGAGAGCCCGCGAACTTTCTCGATATCGGCGGCGGCGCAACACCTGAGCGCGTGGCCAAGGCGTTCAAACTCGTCACCTCCGACCGCAATGTTCAAGCAATCCTCGTCAATATCTTTGCCGGCATCAATCGCTGCGATTGGGTGGCGGAGGGAGTCGTGCAGGCGCTTGAGAAAAACCCCGTAAACATGCCGGTGGTGGTGCGGCTGGCTGGAACACATGTGGAAGAGGGGCGGAAAATCCTGGCGCGGTCAGGCATTCCGATCATCCGCGCCAACACCCTGGCCGAAGCCGCCCAACGCGCCGTGACGGCGTGGCGCAATGATCAAACTGCCGGCCTGAAAGTGGTGAACGCATGAGTGTGCTGATCGACCGTTCAACTGCCGTCGTGGTGCAAGGCATCACCGGCAAGATCGCGACTTTCCATACCGAGGAGATGCTGGCCTATGGCACCAATCTGGTTGGTGGTGTGACACCCGGAAAGGGCGGCAGCAATGTCCACGGCGTGCCGGTGTTCAACACCATGAAGGAAGCAGTGGAGAAAACCGGGGCCACGGCGTCGCTGGTCTTCGTACCGCCGCCGTTTGCCGCCGATTCGATCATGGAAGCCGCTGATGCCGGGATCAAGACCTGTGTCGCCATTACCGACGGCATTCCGGCCCAGGACATGATCCGGGTGAAACGCTACATGCGGCGTTACCGGGCCGAGGCCCGCATGCGGCTCATTGGGCCAAACTGTGCTGGCGTGATTTCGCCCGGCAAGGCACTGCTCGGCATCATGCCCGGCAACATCTATCTGCCAGGGCGCGTCGGCATTGTCGGGCGGTCCGGCACGCTTGGCTATGAAGCAGCGGCACAGATGAAGGAACTTGGTATTGGTGTTTCGACCAGCGTTGGTATCGGCGGTGATCCAATCAATGGTTCTTCATTCAAGGATATTCTCGAGCTGTTCGAAGCTGACCCCGAAACCGATGCGGTGGTGATGATCGGCGAGATCGGCGGCCCGCAGGAAGCCGAGGCTGCGGAATACATCCGCGCGCACATGAGCAAGCCGGTGGTTGCGTATGTGGCAGGGCTTTCGGCGCCTAAAGGACGCCGCATGGGCCATGCCGGGTGCGATCATTTCGGCGTTTGGTGAAAGCGCATCAGAAAAGGTCGAAATCCTGCGCGAGGTTGGCGTGGCGATTTCGGTGACACCCGCCGATATCGGCAGCACCGTGCAACAGGTGCTGAAGGCCGCCTGACAATGCAATGGCGTCTGATACCGGCGGCGCGCACGAGAGATTCCTGGCCGCTTGGCCGCCCTTGCTGGAGTGGTGCCCCACTGATAGTACTCGTTGCGAGCGCGAGGGGACAGGATGGGGAACGTCAGTTCATGGTATGTGGCGGGGAGCTACTACGAGGCCTGTAATTGCGAGGCGGTTTGCCCTTGCCGCAGGCAGAATGGCGTAGCTGGCGGCAGGTCAACCTATGGCATCTGCCAGTTCGTTCTCTCCTGGAGCATTCTCGATGGTGCTGCTGCGGATGTGCCGCTGTCTGGATTGAATGTGGCGATTGCCGGATTCTACAGTGATGACGATCCCGGGGAGCCGTGGACGGTCAGATGCTATGTTGACGACCGGGCCAGTGACGCGCAATACGCCGCGCTGGCCAGTGTGTTCCAGGGCCAGTGGGGCGGGAGCATAGAATTCACCGCCTATTTCAAGACTATTCTGCAAAGCCGCCGGGCGACGATCACGCTCGATCATCGGGCCGGGGCGGAGTGGGTCAAGATCGCCGATGCCGGTGGCGCGCGGGTGGTGAAGCCAGCCGTGTTCGACGGCATCGTGTCCTGCGGCATTCCGGGTCACGACCACCCCGGCACCGAGTCGGTTTCGGCAATCGAAATGGCGGAAGACCCGATGAACTGGTCCTATGAAGCACGGTGCGGTTTTGCAACTGACTTCCGCTACAGCAGTTGAACATATGTTGGACTGCGGGGCTTTCGTTTGAGTTCTAAAAACTCCACTCCTTGGCTTTTGAAACCAGGAAGTCGCGGAAGACGGTGACGCGCTTGGTGTCTTTCAGTTCTTCGGGATAGACAAAGTAGGTGTCCCACTCCGGCGTCTCATAGGGGAAATCGACCTGCACGAGGCCCATGTCGGGGGCAACCAGGTAGTCGGCGATGGACGCTATGCCGATTCCCGCCTGTACGGCACGGCGCAGGCCATAGGCATTGTTGACGCTCAACACCACGGGCCTTGGGTTGCCATCGGGCCTTCCGGCCGTTTCCAGCCAATTCATCGAGTCGAGATAGTGCAGCCCCTGGCCGAAGGTGAGGATCTTGTGCTTGTCGAGATCTTCGACAGTGCGCGGGATGCCGTGTTTCTTCAGATAGTCGGGCGAAGCATACAGGTGATTGTGAACCGTGAACAGCTTGCGCTGGATAAGGTCGGGCTGGGTTGGCCGGCGCAGGCGGATCGCCACGTCGGCCTCGCGCATGGCGAGGTCGAGTTCCTCGTCGTTGAGCAGCAGCGTGACGTTGATGTCGGGATAGATCTCGGTGAACTCCTTGAGGCGCGGGGTGAGCCACACGGAGCCCAGGCCTACGGTCGTGGTGATGCGCAATTCGCCCGACGGTTTTTCCTTCGAATCCATCAGCCGGGTTTGCGCCGCGGTGAGCTTGGTGAACACCTCATGCGCCGTGCGATACAAAACCTCGCCCTGTTCGGTGAGGATGAGGCCACGGGCGTGGCGGTGGAAGAGGGGGACTTTCAAGCCGTCTTCGAGCGCGCTGATCTGGCGGCTGACGGCGGATTGCGACAGGCCGAGCTCGTGACCGGCATGGGTGAAGCTACCGGCATCGGCCACGGCGTGGAAGATGCGGAGCTTGTCCCAGTCCATGATGCTATTCTGCGGCATGGCGCACCTCACCACGGGTGTGCAGCCATTTTTCGGCTTCGAGTGCGGCCATGCAGCCAAGCCCTGCGGCGGTGACGGCCTGGCGATAAATGTCGTCGGTGACGTCGCCTGCCGCGAACACGCCTTCGATGGCCGTGGCGGTGGTGCGCGGCTCGGTGATCAGGTAGCCACCCTGCTTGAATGGCAACTGGCCTTCAAACAATTCGGTTGCGGGCTTGTGGCCGATGGCCACAAAAATGCCGTCGGCGGCCACGTCTTCCACAGCACCGGTCTTAACGTTCCTGAGCCGGCCATGGGTGACACCTTTCGGATCGTCCGTACCCAGAACATCTTCCAGAACGGTGTTCCACACCACCTTGATCTTGGGATGCTTGAACAGGCGTTCCTGCAGGATTCGTTCAGCCTTGAATTCCTCGCGGCGGTGGACGACCACCACTTCACTTGCGAAGTTGGTGAGGAACAGCGCTTCTTCCACGGCGGTGTTACCGCCGCCAATGACCAGCACCTTCTTGTTGCGGTAGAAGAAGCCATCGCAGGTCGCACAAGCTGAAACGCCGAAGCCCTTGAACTTTTCTTCCGATGGCAGGTTCAGCCACTTGGCCTGGGCGCCGGTGCAGATGATCAGGGCGTCACAGGTGTATTCCTGCCCTGAATCTCCCTTCAGCCAGATGGGCCGGTCCTTCAGCCGCACTTCGGTGATGGTGTCGGACACGACCTCGGTGCCGACGTGCTCGGCCTGGGCTTTCATCTCGTCCATAAGCCACGGTCCCTGGATGACTTTGGCGAAGCCCGGGTAGTTTTCCACGTCGGTGGTGATGGTCAGCTGGCCGCCGGGCTGTATGCCTTGAACCAGCAATGGCTTCAGCATCGCACGGGCGGCGTAGATGGCAGCGGTATAACCGGCAGGGCCCGATCCGAGGATCAGGACACGCGAATGGCGGGAAGGCATGGGAGACTCCGGGTCGCTATGAGAAATTATCATAGCTTATCTGGGGATTGGGACAAGCCCGCTACAAGGGCTTGTGAACAGACCGCTTCAGGCGGTTTTTCGCTGCGTCGCAACAACCCGGCGGTTCAGGAGATTGGCGGAAAGGTCAGCAGCGATGGCAGTCAGCGGTTTCGGGATGCTGTAGAGAAAGCCCTGAATGTACTGGCAACCCTCGTTGCGCAGGGCCTGGGCCTGGGCTTCGGTTTCAACGCCTTCGGCAACCACACGGATGCCAAGATCGCGGCCAATGCCCATGATGGCGCGAATGACCGCCCGGTTGGCTTTCTGGTCCAACATGCCAGCCACGAACGACCGGTCGATCTTGACGACGTTGATTGGCAAGTGTTGCAGGTAGCTCAGTGACGAATAACCGGTGCCGAAGTCGTCGATGGCGATCTGAACGCCAAGGCGGCGGAGGTCATTCAGAAGGTTGCGTGCCGCCTGCTCGTTTGAAACCAGCACTGACTCGGTGATTTCCAGCACCATGCGCTCTGGCGAAACGGCAAAACGGTCCAATGTTTTGGCGACATGGGCAACAAGGCCGGGCGCCCGGAACTGGCTGGCCGAGACATTGACGCTGAAGCGGAGATCCTTGTGGAAAACACTGGCATCCTCGCAGGCCCTGGTGATTGCCCAGGCGCCAATGTCCATCATCAGGCCGGCCTGCTCAGCCACGGGAATAAATTCTCCGGGCGATACATTTCCCATGACCGGGCTATGCCAGCGCATCAAGCCTTCGAAGCCTGATATGGCGAGCGTGTTGGCATCGACAATCGCCTGGTAGTGCAGTTCCAGTTCGTTGCGGGCCTCAGCACCGCGAAGATTGGTCTCGATCGCCTTGCGATAAGCTGCAGCCTGGCGCAGGTCCTGGTCGAACAGACGCCAGCCGTTGCGGCCGCCGGACTTGGCCTCGTACAGGGCGGTATCAGCATTGCGCAGTAACTCGCTGGCATTGCTGCCATGCCTCGGAAACACCGAAACACCTACACTGGCACGGACCACATGACTCCGGTTGTCGAACAAGACTGGTTCACTGGTGCTGTTAACAATGGCTTGCGCCAGGCGTTCCGGATTACGCACGTTGTGATTTCCGGTGCTGAGCAGGGCGAATTCGTCGCCACCGAGGCGCGCCACCAAACTGCCTTGGCCGCCGATACCCAGCAGGCGTGCCGCGACAGACCGGAGCACCTCGTCGCCCGCCGCGTGGCCGAACAGATCGTTGATATCCTTGAACATGTCGAGGTCGATGCAATAGAGCACAAAACCGTTGCCGGACTTCGCCACTTCCGCGTCGAGACACGCGAGGAAATGGAAACGCGAGGCGGCACCGGTGAGGCCATCGGTGCGAATCTGGCGGTTTAACGCTTCGGCGGCAGCCATGCGTTCGGTGGCGTCCTGGATGGTGCCTTCAATGAACAGCGGCGTGCCATCGTCATCGCGCACGTACCAGGTGTTTTCAGTGACCCATACGGGCTCGCCGGTGCGGTGGCGCCTGACCTGTGACACGAAATCGCTGACTCGCCCGTCGCGCTCCAGAATGCGCAACAGTTCGGGGCCACGCGCCGGATCAACGTACCAGCTGCCGGCATGGGCTTTGACGGCCGCAATGTGCTCTTGCTCGCTGGCATATCCGTTCAGGGCGGCAAGGGCAGGGTTGACGCGCACCGGCTTGCCATCAAGGGTATCGCGATATATTCCGTATACGGAGTTCTCGAACAAACTCCGGAACTGGCTCTCGGCCTGGCGCAAAGCCCGCTCTTGCTGGCGGATTTCGGTGACGTCGGTGACGGTAAACAGCATGGCGCCATGCCCGGCGGGGCGCGCCGAAATCTCAATCGCCGCATCGCCGTGGCGGCGCAGCAAAACTGTCCCATCACTCTCACTCGCGGCATTTTCGCCCAACACGGTGGCAAGGGCTGCCAGCGGGTAGGGGGTGTCGAGAAAGCGCGGCGGAAGTTCCAGAAGGGCCACGGCGCGTGGCGTGCAGAGTTCAACCTGGCTGGCGGCATCCACAAGGATCAGGCCGTGATTCAAGCCCATGCAGGCGCGCCGCAGCAAATCCTGGCTGCTTGCCCCGGCATTTGCCCCGGCTAAACCTTCTTCCGGGGGCGTATCGCCCGTGGTTTCGCTCATAAACTTCTGGCTGTCGCTTCCTGTTGTCTGCCGCCCGTTTTTGTTGGTCAACCTGGCAAACTAGGGTGGTTTTCTTTTCAGAGCCTTGCGTGTTCGCTTAACGCAATAAAGTTGCTAAAGGCTTACGCATGAGTCAGTCACTACACCTCGATGCAACCGATTGGCGAATTCTGCGCGAATTGCAACGGGCCGGACGCATCACCAATGTGGCGCTTGCATCGCGCGTCGGGCTGTCGCCGCCGCCGTGCCTCAGGCGGGTGCAGGCGCTGGAAAAATCGGGCGTCATATCCGGCTACCGGGCGCAGCTCGATGCTGCAAAACTGGGCTTCGAAGTTGCACTGTTTGCCTTGGTGGGGCTGAAGAGCCAGGCGGACACGGAACTCAAGGCCTTCGAAGCACGGGTGGCCTCCTGGCCGCTGGTGCGCGAGGCCTTCGCCATTTCGGGAGAAGCGGATTTTCTGCTGAAACTGGTGGCCCGCGATCTGCCAGAGCTGCAGGATTTCATCATCAAGGATCTGACGGCGGCGGCCAATGTTGACAGCGTGAAGACCACGCTGATCCTCCGGCAATCGAAATACGAGCCGGGAGTGCCGATTGCATGAGTGACGTGGCGATGGGCAGCAAGGGCGGCTGGTTCAGCATCATGTCGTCGACGGTGGCGGCAGTGGTCGTCGGCTTTGCCTCGACCATCCTGCTGATCGTCGAGGCGGCGCGGGCTGTCGGGGCAACGCCCGCCCAGCAGGCGTCGTGCGTGGCGGCGCTGTGTTTCGGCATGGCGATCACCACTTTCATTTTGTCATGGCGCTACAAGATGCCGATCATCACCGCGTGGTCGACACCCGGTGCAGCACTCATCGCCACCAGTGCGGCGGGCGTGACCTACACCAATGCGCTCGGCGCCTTCGTGGTGGCGGGCGTTCTCATGCTGGTGGCAGGCCTCATCAAACCGCTGGAGAAAGCCATCGAGCGCATCCCCGCGCCGCTTGCGGCGGCCATGCTGGCGGGCGTGTTGCTGCGTTATGTGATGGGCGTTCCGGGGGCGGCTCTCACCATGCCGCTGCTGGTTCTGCCGCTGATCATCGGTTTCTTTGCGCTGAGGCTGTCGTTTGCGCTTTATGCGGTGCCAGTGACGGTGGTTTATGGGCTGTTTCTTGTGGTGGCCACTGGCAATCTCGGCGAGGCCTGCTGCACGCTGGCGATCACCGAGCCGGTATGGACGACGCCGACATTCGACGCCACCACCATCATCAGCCTCGGTGTTCCGCTGTTCCTCGTCACCATGGCATCGCAAAATCTTCCGGGCTTCGCAGTGCTCAGGGCCTCGGGCTATCAGCCGCCGGTGCAGCCGAGCCTCATCGTCACCGGTATCGGCTCGGTGCTGATGGCGCCGTTCGGCAGCCATGCCATCAATCTGGCGGCGATCACTGCGTCATTGGTGACGGGACGCGATTGCCACCCGGATGCAGCCAAGCGCTGGCTGGTGGCGTTCCCCTATCTCGTCCTCTACGGCGCCATTGGTCTTTCCGCCGCAAGCTTCGTTGAAATCCTCGGCAGCCTGCCAGCAGCCCTCATCACCGCCATCGCCGGCCTCGCACTTTTCTCGCCGTTGATGGGCGGCATCACGGCAATGATGAAATCCGAACGCGACATCGAAAGTGCGCTGGTGACGTTTCTGGTGACGGCGTCGGGTGTGACAGTGTTAGGAGTAGGGTCGGCGTTCTGGGGACTGGTGGCGGGGCTGGGGCTGTATGGGGCGCGGCATGTGTTGCAGGGATTACTTTCAAAATGAATGCTCATGATTTCAGTTTCACATCAATTGACGGCAAGCCTTTGCCGTTGTCGCAGTTCAAAGGCCGGGTGTTGCTGGTCGTCAACACGGCCTCGGAGTGCGGGTACACGCCGCAGTATGAAGGCTCTCGAAGCAATGTGGCGCAAGCATCGCGACAGGCTCACGGTGCTAGGTGTGCCGTGCAACCAGTTCGGCGGCCAGGAACCGGGTAGCGAAGTGGAGATCGGCGCGTTCTGCCAGAAGAATTACGGCGTTACCTTTCCGCTCACCGCGAAGTGCGACGTGACCGGCGATGACGCTCATCCATTTTACATTTGGGCCGGAGAACAGGCGGGCCTTCTTGGCCGGCCGAAATGGAACTTCCACAAGTATCTGATTGCCAGGGATGGCCAGTTCATCGACTGGTTCTCGACGCGGACCAAGCCCGACGGCCCAAAGATTGTTGCGGCGGTGAAAGCGGCACTGGCGCGAGGCGCGTAGTCCAGTATTGCGGCAAAGCCCGTGCCGAATTGCTTGATGTTGCTACTTGGCCCATTGATCCGGAGGTAGATTCATAAGCGGGCAGGGCAGCTCTCGCGTTAGAGTAGTGGCCGGTTATTTGAACTTGCACCCTCAACTCTCCATAGCCGGTTCAAGCCCGGCTATGGAGAGTTTGAGGAGTCAAATTCAGCAGACCGCCCAACGCTCTAGAAATTTCACCAAAGCTGGGTTCCGGTGCGAGCTTCGTTCCGGTGGAATGACGGTGAAGGGAGCGGTTTTCTCACGCAATCGCCAGAAACACCGCCAGCGCCCTGGTGACTTGCAGCATGGTTTCGTCGTTGGCCTTGCCGATGACCGCGCCGATGCGCTCGCGGGGCAGGGTGGTCATCTTGTCGATAGCGATTTGCGAGCGGACACGGAGGCCGTTCTCGGGCGTGCTTTCGATTGTCAGGCGAAGCAAAGGCGTGTCAGTGCGCAGATGGCTGGTGAGCGGGCAGACGGTGAACGATGGCAGCGCTGCAAACAGGTCCGACTGCACGATCAGAACCGGGCGTGGTTTGCCATAGTCTCCGGGGGCCGCAGCGACGGCAATGTCGCCGCGCTGGATCAGCTCTCCTGCCATGGGGTGGCGGCGTCGATGAAGGCCTGCATCTCGTCTCCCGCCGGATCATTGAGCGCGATCTTGCGGGCCTGGAGGCGGGCCTTGCGCGCAAAGGCGGGCGAGGCCGTATCCGGCAGCCATAGTTGCACCGGCCTGAGGCCCGCGGCGCGCAGCCTCTCGCGGTAGTCTTTCATGCGCCTGACGGCGGGCTTCGCCTGCTTGATACCCATGTCCGGACCCTACACCGTAACATGTTACGGCGCAAGGTGCCGGCGCGTTGCGATGTTCGGCTTCGCTCTCGTCACCGCCGGTAGGTCCAGACATTGTGCAGGATGAAGCTGAGGGGCGGCACGATGATGACGGCTGCGAGGATGCTGAGGTTGGGGCTGCCGGTTGCCATGGCGACGGTGCGTCCGGCGAGGCCGGCCACGGTGGCGCAGAATGCAACAACGACAACAAAGCGCAGCGCGTTGCCGGGGGCAGGGGTGGCGCCGAAACTCCACAGGGTGTGCATGAGGTAGGAGGCGACAGCAGCGATGACGGTCGCCAGCGCGTTGCCCCAGCCAGCGCCCAAACCAACGGCAATCAACACCCACGCCGAGGCGGCATGGATGGCGGTGGCGGCAAGGCCCGCAGCAGTGAAACGCCACAGGCGGGTGGCGACAGAGGTTTCGCCCGCCATCTACTTCATATCATCCGTCGACTGACGAAAGACACGGCGCACGATGTAGCTGGGGCGCCGCTTGGCTTCGAGATAGGTGCGGCCGAGATATTCGCCCAACACGCCGATGCTGAACAATTGCAGCGAGCCCAGGAACAGGATTGACACCAGAAGCGACGGATAGCCCGGCACAGGGCTGCCAAACAGCCAGACGCGGGCGACGACAAACAGGGTGTAGACCATCGAAGCGGCGGCGCCGAACATGCCGATATAGGTCCACACGCGAAGCGGCAGGGTGCTGAAACTGGTGATGCCTTCCAGCGCGAAATTCCACAGCCTTAGGAAATTGAACTTGGTGCTGCCGGCGGCGCGGGCCGGGCGGTCATATTCCACCATTACGGTGCGAAAGCCCACCCAGGCGAACAGGCCTTTCATGAAGCGCTGGTTTTCCTGGAGGCGCAGCACTTCGTTCACCACCTGGCGCGACATCAAGCGGAAGTCGCCGACGTTTTCAGGAAGCCTATGGCTCGAAATGCGATTGAAGACGCGGTAGAACTGGCCAGCGGTGACGCGTTTCGCCCAACTGTCGCTGGCGCGGCGGCGGCGCTGGGCGATGACCACGTCGGCGCCCTCGCGCCAGCGGGCGATCATCTCGGGCACGAGGGCTGGCGGGTCTTGCAAGTCGAAGTCGATCACCACCACGGCGTCACCGGTCGCGTGTTCGAGGCCGGCGGTCATCGCCGCTTCCTTGCCGAAATTGCGTGACAGTTCGACGATAACAAAGCGGCTGTCGGCGGCCGCAAGCTTTGCCAGATTTTCCAGCGTGGCATCGCTGCTGCCATCATCGACGCACACCACTTCCCAGGCAAAGCCTGCTTCGGCATTCATCAGCGCCATGATGGTTTCGGCGAACACGCCGGTCACATCCTGCTCATTGTGGGCGGGGGCGACAATCGAAATCTTCAGCGGCTGGGCCACGGCGCGTCCTCGGGCGAATCACATGCATCATATCAACAGGATTGGCGGGGCCCTGTCATCCTTCCCGGCTTTCCGGCATATCCATTTTGCCTTGGCGGTTGCGGCGGCGTTCAGATAGTTTGGACGCGAACACAAGGGAAGGGACGGATACTTGGCTTTGCATGCGGTAAAAAACAGTTGGTGGACAGTTGCCGCGCCGTTGTTGGCCATGGCTGTGGTTGTTGGTTATCTCGCGGGAGTTCTGGTACCGGATGGCGGCGGCCTTGTTGGCGGATTCGTGGTCCTGCTGTGTGCGGCGATTTTTTCCGCTGTCCATCACGCCGAAGTGGTGGCGGCACGGGTGGGCGAGCCCTACGGGTCCGTCATCCTGGCTGTGGCCGTGACCATCATCGAGGTCGGGCTGATTCTTGCCATCATGCTCGGGTCGCCCGATGGCGGGCTGACGATCGCTCGCGATACGGTCTATTCAGCTGTCATGATCGTGCTCGGCGGCATGATCGGTGTTTGCCTGGTGCTGGGCGGCGGGCGGCATTTTGAGCAGGTTGTCAGGGTTCGTGGCACAACGGCGGCGCTTGCGGTTCTTGGTGTGCTGGCCACCACCTCGCTCATTCTGCCCAACTACACGGTGGCAACGCAGGGACCGACTTACAGCCTCGCCCAGCTTGTTCTCGTGGCGGTCATTTCGTTGATCCTCTACGGATCATTCCTGTTTGTGCAGACGGTGCGCCACCGAGATTATTTTCTGGCGCTGGACGGTGCCGATGCCACCGATGAAGCTGGCCTTGTCGCGCTGGTTCCCTCCAACGCCGTCACCATGGCAAGCCTCGTGTTGCTGTGCGTTGCCTTGACGGCGGTGGTGGTTCTGGCGAAGGCCATGTCGGCGCCTCTGGCGCTGGCCATTGCATGGGCAGGATTTCCCTACAGTTTCACTGGCGTGGTGATTGCCGCACTGGTGTTGTTGCCAGAAGGCATAGCGGCAGTTCGCGCCGCCCTTGCCAACCGTTTGCAAACCAGCATCAACCTGGCGCTGGGTTCGGCGCTGGCCAGCATCGGCCTCACCATTCCGGCGGTGGCGGTCGTCACGATTCTCCACAACCAGCAACTTCAACTCGGCGTGTCACCGGCCAAAACGGCACTGCTGGCGCTGGCGCTGTTCATCAGTGCGCTGACGCTCAGCACGGGCCGCACCACGGTGCTGCACGGCATGGTGCACCTGTCGGTGTTCGCGATGTTCCTGCTGCTGGCGGCGGTGCCGTAGCGAGGCTGGCTAGAGCCACTTCACCTTGGCGATTTCGTAGCTCTTGCCGCCGCCGGGGGTCGAGACTTCCACCGAGTCGCCGGGCTTCTTGCCGATGATGGCGCGGGCGATGGGCGAGGTCACCGAAATCTTGCCCTTCTTCACGTCGGCTTCGAATTCGCCGACGATCTGGTAGGAAACCTGGTCGTCGGTTTCCTCGTCGATCAGCGTCACCTTGGCGCCGAACATCACGGTATCGCCGCTGAGCTTGGTGATGTCGATCACCTCGGCGCGGCTGATTTTGTCCTCGAGTTCGGCGACGCGCGCCTCGGTCCAGCCCTGCTGCTCCTTGGCCGCATGGTATTCGGCGTTTTCGGAGAGGTCGCCGTGCGAACGGGCTTCCTCGATCGCCCGGATAATACGCGGGCGCTCCACCGACTTCAGGTGCTTGATTTCCTGCATCATGGCGGCATGGCCGTCCGCCGTCATCGGGACTTTTTCCATCGGACTCGTTCCGTTCGTCAGTTTTTGCCAGCCCGCCCGGAAGCCGGGCGGCGCAGCGACAGTACAATTTCACTAAAAACCTTGCCCGGCCTCATGCGGGTGCATGACGTGCCGGGCAGGGAGGCAAGATGGCGCAAAATGAGGGGAATTTCAAGGGGGAGGGTTGATATCAGTATGGCAAATGTGATATCACTGGGTCGAGAGCGAAGGAAAATGGCCGCCGTTGTCATCCGAAACATCCCCGAATCCACCCAGCCGGGCGCTGAAGGCCCGGGCGAAGGCCCATGGCCGCTCGACCGAGGCGGAAATCCGCGACATTCTGGAAAAGGCGCTGGCCCCCGCCGAAGGGGCCGCCACGGGCAAGGAGATCTTCGACGAACTGCACGCGCTGGGGCAGGGTTCGGTGGAATTGAACTGGAAATTCCGCCGCGCAACGAGCTTGCGCGCGCCGCCAAATTTGAATGATCATTCTTGATACCAACCTCGTCTCGGAGCCGTTGCGAACTTTTCCCGACATCCGCGTCGAGACTTGGATCGCCCGGCAGCCGGTCGACGCGATCTTTGTGACAGCGATAACCATTGCCGAGATGCTTGCGGGTATTGCAATCCTGCCCGACGGGCGGCGCAAGAAACTCATGGCTAGCAAAACCGAGACAGTGCTGACGCGCTTGTTTAGGGACCGTATCCTTGTATTCGACACCGTGGCGGCGCGAAGTTATGCAAATGTCTTCGCCAGCATGCGCGCCCGGGGCCGCGCCATCGGCGATTTGCGATTGCCAGATTGCCGCCATCGCGACCGCCAATGGCATGACCGTTGCCACGCGTGACACGCAGCCGTTTCTGGAGGCGGGCGTTCCAGTGGTTAATCCGTGGGCGGAGTAATCGGAACCCGGTTCAAATGGCCATGTGTGACATGGATCACTGCCGTGGAGCGTTGTAGGCTTAAGTTGAGTTGGTCAATGAGAGGCGTCAGTTTGCCTTGCCCCGCATGCCGAAGTTTTTCGAAACGCAAAGGGAAAAACCATGTTCAAGCGAAAAGTGTTCACTGCCACTGCCGCCATCCTGCTGATATCGGCTTCTGCGGCTTCCGCCAAGACCAGATCATTTGTCATAAACGGCTCCGACTTGCGGGCATTCGTCATCGGCACGGCCATAGCCGGCTCGGAATCGGCCGACGGCGTTGCGCTCGCTGACTTCGATTTTGGCGCACTGACCGTGGAGTTCGTGTTGCCGAAGGACTACCAGAAGAATTCGCCTGTCAGCATCACCCTCAGGATGTACGGCGGCGGTTCATCGTGCGTTGTCCGGTTTTTTCCGAGAGACATCATGCGATACCGCAACAACCGGGCGAAGACAGCGGGAAACGCGGGCAGCGCCGGGCTGACAAGCAACGGTCCAACGGAATTCACCGTGCCCGCGAACTTCAATCTCGTCCATTCGCGCGGCTACACTTTGCGCAAAACCGGTGACGGTACGCTCGATACCGGATCGATCCGCGACCAGAAAGCGGGAGACACCATTGTCGCCGTGTTCATCCGGAATGCCCAAAACAGCGCCGATACCTGCACGGACACACTGTTCATCAGGTCCGCCAAGATTACCTACACGGTGCGATGAGCCGGGGGATCAAAAATACTCCTGCAAACTTCTGACCTACAGCCGTCCGGCCTTCTGGGCGGCGATTTCTTTGGTTGCGGCGAGGATGCTGAGTGGCATTGCGTTAGCCCTAGGGATCACGGTGAGTTAGGCGGATGACAAGCAACACCGTATTGCCTTCGCTTTTCTTGATGTCCGCCGCAATGACCGCCGTTGCCGGGTCGAGGAACGCCATGCCTTCAAATGGCAGGCCGCGCAGGCTTTGGCCCGGATCGGCGAAAGTCAATGCCGTGCAGTGTTCGGCGCCTCCGCCGCGACAATGGCCGATCTGGCGGATGACCGAGACATATTCCAGTGTCGCGTCATCGCGATGCCGCTCCAGAACAAACAGTTCTTCCCCGGCCGTCAGGCTCAGCGCCTTGATCCGGCCGGTCGGCGCCAGGGCGCCCTGCATGCGTTCGAAATTGATGGTCCGGCCTCGCGACCCGTAGATTGTGTGCTGGTCAAGCGGGAGGCTTAGCAAGGGAAGTTCCGGAGCCACGATTACGCCTTGCTCGTCGCCGATCGCAACGGACTCAATGCCATCGTTGCTGGTTTGATAATGCGCTGCGTCTTGCAGGGGCAATGGCACGGCAACAGCTTGCACCAGGGAACCATCGGGCGCATGCACCTGCAAGGCTGGCCCATCCTCGAAGGCCACCAACAGGCGGCCGTCACCCTTGATGCCATTGGCGCCATTGATTGACTCGAGCCCCTCGGCATTGCGCAAGTTGGCTTTGCCGCCGTCGAGAGTGACTGCTTTGACGACCGCCGCTTTCAAGCCAGGGCCGAGGTTACCGGCAAAGCGGATGTGAAAAAGTATGCCGTCATCGGAGACCGCATAGAGCAAGCGTTCGTCGGCATCCCACGCGAGGCCCGAAAGTTCCTCCACCTTGTTGCCGGCGTCATCTTCGATGGGCAGCTCAATTCGTGCGATCTCCAAAACCGCAGGGGGCAGTTGGCCGCAGGCCGGCACGGGCGCAACAGCCCAAAGAAACAAGCATACAGCCAAGCGCTTCAATGGGTGCTCCAACCCATCTTGACCATTGTGCTTCTGAACTTGTTGTTGCGGATGGTGCGGGCTGTCATCGCGAGTCCGGTGCAATACTTGGAGCAGCTGTTGGCGGGATGCTGATGCAACCGCCGGAAGACCTTGTCCGCCAGGCCATTGCCATTGCGCGATTTGGTTTCGACGATAAACAGGCGATCGTCCATGCGCTCGAAGTGTTGCGAGCGCGTGAACTGCAACCCGCCATCGATGGTCATGCGCTCGCCGCCCTGGTGCGCGACAAGGGTGATACGCCGGTAGTCGATGTCAAGCGCCGGACCGAGATCGTAGGGCAGGGGTTCGCCATAAAGGTCCATGTGGCACCCGTTGACAAAGTCGTAGAGCTCCGGCGGCATCAGGTCGTAGTTGCGCGGCTGGCAGCGCTTGCGCAACTTTACGGTTGTGCCCCGCTTGTCTTTGAGTTTCACTTCGAGATAGCAGAGGTCAGCGTCGGTGTAGGTTCTGATCCGTACTTTGCAACGGCGGCGGCGGCCCTGGTGGTGGTAGAAATAGGAACTCGTGGCCGGGACCGTCAAAATACCGTGTCGCGTAGTGAAAGGCACGTTTTCCGCCGATTTCGAGCACGTCGAATCTTTCCTTGAGGTCTCCGGCACTGGCAAACAACACCGATCCCGGGATGACATACTTGTTGTCGAGCCGTTCAAGCATGGCGGCCTTGGCATTCAATTCATCGAGCCCCAGCGGCCGGAATTCTCCGGCAAACCAGGCCTCAGCGTTTGCGGAAGAATACATTGAGCTTCACCATGTCGTTGATGTAGTCGATCATCGTCACCTGGTAGTTCAGCACCGTCACGCCGAGCCGCTCCGACAGGGCGGCGCGCATGGCCGGCGGTTGCGACAACAGTTCGAGATCGATGCGGTCGAGCGAAACCTTCGTTCCGCTCACCGACGCCAGGATGCGGGGATGATCGATAATGTAAACGGCGGTCAGCACAACGGCCACTGTGCACGCGGAATAGAGCAAGGCCACGCCCTGGATGGAACAGATGACGGCGATCGCCACGCTGCCGAAGAAATAGGTCATTTCAGTTTTGGTCAGCGGTTCGGAGCGCAACGTGAACATCGCCAGAATCGCGAACAGCCCGAAACCCGCCGCGATGCCGAAGTCGACGGACGACAGCGAAGCGAGCACGGCAAATATGAAAACGTTGAAGAGGGCCGCAGCCGTGGTCAATTCCTTGTCATGGTAGCGGCGGTAATAGAGCCCGAAATTCAGGATGGCCGAACCCGCGAGATTGATGCCGAGTTCCAGACCTACCGGCCCGAGCGCCGGCAAGGTGTTCCAAATGTTGTGGATTGTCATATTGTTCTCCCTTCACGAAACTGACAATTCGCTGACAAGAAAATGTCGTGGAACTGACATGGAAGGGACAACGGTACGGCTGGCGTTCTATTCCCGGCAGCCGTCAAGTTTCCGCAAGGGGGTTAAAAATACTCCTGCAGGCTCCTGACCTCCAGCCGTCCCGCCTTCTGGGCGGCGATGGCTTTGGTGACGGCCAAGATGCCGGGGAGGGTGGTGTAGTAGGGGACCTTCTGCAGCAGGGCTGTCTGGCGGATGGGTTTTGAGTCCGAGAGCGACGACTGGGTTTCGGTGGTGTTGAGCACCAGCTGCACGTCGCCGTTCTTGATGGCGTCGACGATGTGCGGGCGGCCTTCGAGGACCTTGTTGATCTTGGTGGAGGGCAGCCCTTTGTCTTCGAAGAAGCGCTGGGTGCCGCCGGTCGCCACCAGCTTGAAGCCCATGGCGACGAGCTGGCGCATGGCGGGGAGGATCTTCTGTTTGTCGGCATCCTTGACCGACACAAACACCGTGCCGAGCATCGGCATGCGCATGCCGGCACCCAGCTGGCTCTTGGCGAAGGCCATGTCGTAGGTCATGTCGAGGCCCATGACCTCGCCGGTCGAGCGCATTTCGGGGCCCAGCAGCACGTCCACTCCGGGGAAGCGGTTGAAGGGGAAAACCGCTTCCTTTACAGCGACATGATTCAATTTCTTCTGCTTCAGCTTGAAGCTCGCCAGACTTTCTCCCGCCATGACGCGGGCGGCGATCTTGGCGACCGGAATGCCGACCACCTTGGCGACGAAGGGCACGGTGCGCGAGGCCCGGGGGTTCACTTCCAGCACATAGACGAGGCCGTCCTTGATGGCGAACTGGACGTTCATCAGGCCGACGACGCGCAACGCCAGCGCCATGACTTTCGCCTGTCTCTCCATCTCGGCGATGACCGGGGCTTTCAGCGAATAGGGCGGCAGCGAGCAGGCCGAGTCACCCGAATGGATGCCGGCCTCTTCGATATGTTCCATGACGCCGGCGATGAACACGTCCTTGCCGTCGGCAGATGACATCGACGTCGACCTCGATGGCGTTGGAAAGATAGCTGTCGATCAGCACGGGTGAGTCACCCGAAACCACCACGGCCTCGGTGATGTAGCGTTGGAGCTGGGCATCGTCCTTGACGATCTCCATGGCGCGGCCGCCCAGAACATAGGACGGACGGATGACCACCGGGAAACCGATACGCTTGGCGATCTTTTTGGCCTCAGCACCGGAGCGGGCGATGCCGTTCTCCGGCTGGCGGAGCTTCAGCTTCTTCAAAAGCTTGGCGAAGCGGTCGCGGTCTTCGGCGAGATCGATGGCATCGGGCGTGGTGCCGAGAATGGGAACGCCCGCCTTCTCCAGCGCGTGGGCAAGTTTCAGCGGAGTTTGCCCGCCGAACTGCACGATGACACCATGCAGCGTGCCGTTCTGTTGCTCGGTGTGGATGATTTCGAGAACGTCTTCGGCGGTGAGCGACTCGAAATAGAGGCGGTCGGAGGTGTCATAGTCGGTCGACACGGTTTCCGGATTGCAGTTGACCATGATCAATTCAAAGCCCGCGTCATGCAGTGCGAAGCAGGCGTGGCAGCAGCAGTAATCGAATTCGATGCCCTGGCCGATGCGGTTGGGGCCGCCGCCGAGGATGATGACTTTCTTGCGGTCAGTAGGCCGGGCTTCATTCTCGCCGTCATAGGTCGAATACATATAGGCGGTGGGCGAGGCAAATTCCGCCGCACAGGTATCGATGCGCTTGTAGACAGGGCGCACGGCGAGCTTGTGGCGATGGGACCGCACCTTGTCTTCGGAGATACCCACGAGTTCGCCGAGGCGCTTGTCGGAGAAGCCCATGGACTTGAGCTGCTTCAGATTGACGGCGTCCCTCGGAAGCCCACGCTCGCGTATCTTTGCTTCGGTGGCGACGATCTCTTCGATCTGGCGCAGGAACCACGGCTCGTATTTGCAGCTGTCGTGAACTTGCGCGACGGTGGCCCCCATGCGGAAGGCCTGGGCGATTTTCAAGATACGGTCGGGCGTGGGGGTTCCCAATGCGGCGCGAATGGCGTTCTTGTCGTCACCTTCGTTGGCCCCGGCAATGTCGATTTCGTTGAAGCCGGTCAGGCCGGTTTCAAGGCCGCGCAGCGCCTTCTGCATCAATTCCTGGAAGGTGCGGCCGATGGCCATGACTTCGCCGACCGACTTCATGGCGGTGGTCAGAACGGGCGAGGCGCCGGGAAATTTCTCGAAGGCGAAACGCGGGATCTTGGTGACGACGTAATCAATCGTTGGCTCGAAGGCGGCGGGCGTTGCGCCGCCGGTAATGTCATTCGCCAACTCATCGAGCGTGTAACCAACAGCCAGTTTCGCCGCCACCTTGGCGATGGGGAAGCCGGTGGCTTTTGATGCCAGTGCCGAAGACCGCGACACGCGCGGGTTCATTTCGATGACGACAAGGCGGCCATCGGCGGGGTTCACGCCGAACTGCACGTTGGAGCCGCCGGTCTCGATGCCGATTTCGCGCAACACCGCAATCGAGGCGTTGCGCATGATCTGGTATTCCTTGTCGGTCAGCGTCAGCGCCGGCGCCACGGTGATCGAGTCACCGGTATGCACGCCCATCGGGTCAATATTCTCGATGGAACAGATGATGATGCAGTTGTCCGCCGTGTCGCGGACCACTTCCATTTCATATTCCTTCCAGCCGAGCACCGACTCTTCGATCAGCACTTCGGCGGTGGGAGAGGCATCGAGGCCTTTCTCGACGATGTCGAAAAATTCCTCGCGGTTATAGGCAATGCCGCCGCCAGTGCCGCCCAGCGTAAAGCTCGGGCGGATGATGCAGGGGAGGCCCACTTCGAGCATCGCTTCAAACGCTTCGACCATGGCGCGGTTGCGATAGCGGCGCAGGCGCTCGGGCTCTTGCGCCGCCCAGCGGGCTTCGAAGGCTTCCAAATCGCCGCCGCCATCGCGGAGCCTCGCCATTTCGCCGGCGTGAAAATCCTTGTCGCTGTCTTTCGCGTCGGAGGCGTTGGCGAGCATGGACTTTGGCGTTTCGAGGCCGATCTTCTTCATGGCCTCGCGGAACAGTTCACGGTCCTCGGCCTTGTCGATGGCTTCGGCCTTGGCGCCGATCAGTTCGACGTTGAATTTCTCGAGCACGCCCATCTTGTTGAGAGAGAGGGCGGTGTTGAGTGCCGTCTGGCCGCCCATGGTGGGGAGCAGGGCGTCAGGGCGCTCCTTCTCGATGATGCGGGCGACGACTTCCGGGGTGATCGGCTCGATATAGGTGGCATCGGCCAGGTCCGGGTCGGTCATGATGGTGGCCGGATTGGAATTCACCAGGATGATTCGATAGCCCTCGGCTTTCAGGGCCTTCACCGCCTGGGTGCCGGAATAGTCGAATTCGCAGGCCTGGCCGATGATGATCGGTCCCGCCCCGATGATGAGGATGGATTTGATGTCAGTACGTTTTGGCATGTCTGGGAAACCCGAATTTGGGGTTCCCTACATGAAGGGCGCGGGGATTCCAAGGACTTCCGGCAGGCTGTTGATGAGCGGTCTAACCTGCCATCGCCTCGGACGGCACGCCCAGTTTGCGGGCCGCTGCCATGGCTTCGGCGGCGGGCAGGGGCTTCGCAAACACATAGCCCTGCACGGTGTCAACGGCGAGGCTGCGCAGCACGGCAAGTTCCGCCGGGGTCTCGGCTCCTTCGGCGACGACGCCGAGGCCAAGTGCGTGGCTCAGTTCGACGATGCCGCGCAACAGGCGCTGGCGGGAAGCGTCAAGATGGACATCGCGCACGAAGGCCCGGTCGATCTTCAGTTTGTCGAACGGAAAACCGTGGAGATAGGACAGCGACGAATAGCCGGTGCCGAAGTCGTCAATCGCCAAGCTAATGCCTAAGGATTTCAGCGTGTGCAGCGTGTCGCGAATTGCGCCGAGATTGTTGCCGGCGAACAGGCTTTCGGTCACCTCAAGGCAGAGCCTGTCCGGTGCCAGTCCGGTTTCGGCCAGCGTGCGCTGGACAAGCTCGGGAAAATCCGGATCGTTCAACTGCGCGATGGAAACGTTTACCGATATGACGCCGACACTCTCGTTGGCCAAACACCAGGTTCGCATCTGGCGGCAGCTTTCACGCAGGATCACGCCACCGAGGCGGGCGATGAGGCCTTCGCTTTCAGCCAGTGGTACAAAGATGGCGGGGGAAACGTAGCCACGCGTTGGATGTTTCCAGCGGGCCAGTGCTTCGAAGGACACCGCCCCGCCCGCCAGATCGACCTGCGGCTGATAGTGCACTTCGAATTGCCCGGCGTGCAGCGCCGTTGCCAGTTCGAGGGCGAGTTCGGTGCGGGCGCGCACGTCGTCTTCGAGTGCTGGCCGGAACATTTCGAGGCGCGAGCGGCCGCGGCGCTTGGCTTCGTGCAGCGCCAGATCGGCACGTCGCATGACGTCGGCGGCGGCGTCGCCGTCGCGCGGTATCAGGGCGGCACCGGCGCTGAGCCCGGTCTGGATGTGACGGCCGGCAATTTCGATGATGCCAAAGAGCGATGCCATGTAGGGAGCGATGGCCAGATGCACCGCGTCGTCGGTGCCCGCACCTTCGATGATCACCGCAAATTCATCGCCGCCAAGGCGCATCACCGAATGCCTGCCATCGCATGCTGCAAAGCGCGCCGCGACATCCATGAGCAGGCTGTCACCGACCGTGTGGCCATAACTGTCGTTGACCGATTTGAAGCGGTCGAGGTCGAGGAACACGAGTGCTGCCGGTGGCCCGCCTGAATTTGCCGAAGTGATCACGGCGTCGAGGCGCTCGGCAAACGTCCGGCGGTTACCGAGGCCGGTCAGCGGGTCGAAATAGGCAAGTTGGGTGAGGGCGGTGTCGCGATAATTGATTTCGGAAATCATGCCGTTGAAGGCTTCCACCAGTTGCCCGGTTTCGTCGTTCGCCACATGGTTGACACTCGCCGAGTAGTCGCGGGCTTCGCGAACCCTGGTCATGGCGCGGGTGAGGGCAACGATGGGCTGGCTGATGCGGCCCTGCAATCGCAAGGCCGCCAGCACCGCGAAGCCTGCCGAGGCGATGGCCGACACGATGGTCAGAAACACCGTCCACGCCAGTTGCTCGCGCAAGCCGCCGATGTTGGAATAGATCACCAGCCTGCCAACCGGTTCACCACCCCTGATGATGTCGATGGCGACTGGAAACCAGCCGCGCGTCAGAAGCGCCAGCCAGTTCGATTGTGCTTGCACAGTGTCGCTGCCGAGCATGGAGGCGTTGCCAAGCGAGGCAAGTTCGTTGCCGCTGCGGTCGAGCACCGAGGCGAAGCGCACGTCGGGAACACGGCGAATGGAACGCAAGGTTCGGAGAACTGCCTGGCGATCTCCCGCCGCCACGGGATCGGCAATCGCCGCTGCAAATACATAGCCGGTGGCTTCAATGCTTTGCCGCTTGGCGTCGAGGCCCTGGTTGACCTGAAGGTAGAGGAAGGATCCGGACAGGGTGAGCACGGCGAGGACAATCGCGAGGACGACAAGCGCCACGATCTTCTGGCCGATCCTGCGTGTGCCTTTTAACTTCACCGTTCGTCAACCGTGGCTTGCGTTACAGGGCCTTTTTAAACGGCAAATGTTAAAATTGAAGGCGCGTTTGCCGCACGCGGCACGATCAATTTCGTGTCACGGGCGTTGCTGTAAGAGTTCGTAAAGGGCTGTTGCACAACACTCCGCCGCCACGCGCCGCAATCGTTATCAAGGACTTCCCATGACCACTGGCATCGCCACCCTGTTGAAGAACTGTGCAGGCTCGCTGGCGATCACCTGGGCGCTGACGGCCCCGATAGCGCTGGCCGGCCTTGGGGTGAGCATCGACTATCTCATGCTGTCGCGCACCAAAACGCATCTGCAGGCGGCGGCGGACGCGGCGGCCCTCAGCAGCGTCAAGGAACTCGGCCTTTCCGGCCTCAACAACGAACAGATCAAAGCCATCGGCGTCAACTTCGCCGAAGAAACACTCGACCGCTGGTACAGTGATGAAGAAATCAAAGGAACCGAGATCGGCGTCGAAGTCGACAATGGCGCCAACAGCGTCGATGTTGAAGTGACCATGACGTGGTCGCCGTTCATGCTGCACATGTTCGATGCCAAGGCAACACCGGTGACCGTCAGGGCGAGCGCCAACAATGCGGCGCGGCGGCTGGCCTGCGTGCTCGGGCTGTCAAAAGTGCTTCCGGCCGGTGTCGAACTGTGGTCGGATGCGCGGCTCACCGCCAACAACTGCAACGTCTACAGCAACACCGAGCTACCGACCGGCCTGATCGTCAAGGACGACGCGACGCTTCGCGCCGATGTGATCTGCGTCAGTGGTGGTTATGTGGCGCTCAGCCCCAAGGCGGTTTCACCCGACCCGATTACCGATTGTCCGGCCTTCGAAGACCCGCTGGCGTCGCGGACCGCACCCAAGGTCGGCCTCTGCGACCACCTGGCAAAAATCATTCTCAACAAGTCGGTGACGCTCGATCCCGGCGTCTACTGCGGCGGGCTGACCATTCTTGGCAATTCCAGGGTGACGCTCAATCCCGGCGTCTACATCATCCACAATGGCCTGCTCAAAGTCGGCGGCAATGCGGAAATGACCGGTGAAAATGTCGGCTTCTACCTGAGCGGTCTTTTGACATTGATGCAGTTCGACAGTGCGACAACCATCGACCTGACGGCGCCAAAGAGCGGGCCTTTGGCCGGCATCCTGTTCTTCGAGGATCGCAAGGCGCCGCCGCTGCGCATCCACCGCATTGGCAGCAACAATGCCCGCAACCTGCTGGGAACGATCTATCTGCCGGTTGGCACACTGCTGGTCGATGCCAATGCGCCGGTTGCCGACCTGTCGGCCTATACGGCCATCGTCGCCTACAGCCTGCAACTTCAGGAGGGGCCGGACTTGCAATTGAATGGGGATTACGATTCGACCGATGTGCCGGTGCCGGAAGGGCTGATTGTCAGCCGAGCCGTGCTTACGCAGTAAGGCTGGAAAACAGTAGACCCGCGGCGGGCTAGGCGCGAGAGGGGGCGTTTTGCCCGGCCCGCCGCTGGTTTCTTCCGCCCTACCGTCTAAGAGCGGAAGCTCGTGTGCTCAGGCGTCCAGGCAGCGGACGGACTGGCAAATCTTGGTGGCTTCCTGGGTGTCGAACACCGGCCAGGTCTGGTTCTTGTAAACGATCGTGATGTTGTGGCTGACGTCCGGACGGGCCGCCGCGACATTCTTGCCAACGCTGTGAACAACACCGGCAGACAGGAACACGAAAGTCAGGGCGGCGGTGGCGAGCAGCGATTTCATTGTTTCTCTCCCTTTAAGAGAACGTCTGTTGTTGGGAGTAAGTTGCACCGGGCGGACGGAACCAAGGCTGAATGCGGCGTTCATCTGGCGTTTAGATTTGGCAGGTGGGGAAGGAGAACGGGGCTCCGGCGGACCGGAGCCCCCGAGTTTAGGGCGGTTGTTTGCAGGGGATGGGGGGGACCGCCCGGATTGGAATTCCTTCAGACCTCTTCGCCGGCGCAATCCTCGGACGCGCAGTCTTCAACAATGATTGGGCCAAGCACCGGAAACACCTGGTTCTTTTCGATAACCGTAAGGTTTTTGCCGGCGGCGGAGATGGTGTCCTCGGGGGCGATGGCGGCGAGCGCAGTCGCGGCGGAGCCGATCACCAGCAGGACAAAAAGTGTGTAGCGAGCCATTTGACGTTTCCCTCGGTGGCCACTTCAGCGGCCTTGATGGGAGTTTGTTACGCCTGTCCTGAACCGCAAACTGTAACGGGGATCACACTTTGGATGGAGTTGTAAAATTCTTTACAGAGGGTCGTCGCGACTCAGACCTGCAAAGTGTTGGGAGCTTCGTCATTGAGCGCTACCGCCACTCCGGCTATTTCCACCCTATGTCACGCTTCTTCAACACCCGGCCGTTGCGGCTGGCCGAGTTCATTCCACTGGTGGCGCTGGTGACGGCGCTTGATGCGCTGAGCATCGACACCATCATTCCGGCCCTGCCGGCGATTGCCGCCGACCTTGGCGTTGCCGGCGGCAACGACATGCAGTTGCTGATCTCGGTGTTGTTTGCGGGCTTCGCCTGCGGGCAACTGGTGGGTGGGCCCATGGCCGACGCCTGGGGGCGGAAGCCGGCGATCTATTTTGGCCTGGCGCTTTATATTGCCGGAAGTCTGCTGGGCCTCGTGGCGACATCGTTTCCCATGCTGCTGGCGGCGCGGTTCCTGCAGGGCATGGGGGCATCCATACCTTTCACCGGCATCAATGCCATGGTGCGGGACCTCTATTCCGGGGCGCCGATGGCCCGCATCATGTCGTTCATCGGCGCGGTGTTCATCATGGTGCCGATGCTGGCACCGCTGGCCGGGCAGGGCATCCTGCTGGTTGCCACGTGGCGGGAGATATTCCTGCTGTATCTGGTGCTGGCAGTGCCCGCCGCCATCTGGTTTGGCCTCCGCCAGCCGGAAACGCTGGCGCGGGAAAATCGCGCGCCCATGTCACTTGCCCACATCGCCCGCACCACTGTCGAGGTGTTCCGTATCCGGCGGGCCGCCGGCTACATCATCTGCGGCGGGTTCCTTACGGGATCATTCCTCGGCTATCTCAACTCCGCCCAGCAGATCTATCAGGAGACCTATGGGCTCGGGACATCGTTCGTGTTCTACTTCTCGGCGCTGGCGTTTTCGCTCGGACTGTCGATGCTGATCAACGGCACGCTGGTGGAGCGCATCGGCATGCGGCAGGCTGACGTCTTCGGCGCTGGTCGCCATTGCCGCCGCCGCCGCGCTGTTTCTGCCGGTTGTTGTTGCTTGTTCGGGTGTGCCACCCTTGTGGGCGGCCATGGGCTATCTGTTTGTGACCTTCATGTGTGTCGGCATCACTTTCGGCAATCTCAATGCGCTGGCCATGGAGCCCTTGGGCCACATCGCCGGAATTGGAGCTGCGGTCACCGGTTTGTATCCTCGATGATGGGGGCGGTTCTGGGCGGCCTGATCGGCCGGGCTTATGACGGCGGCATCACGGCGCTGGTCGCAGGTTTCGCGGTGCTTAACATTCTGGCGCTGGCCGCCATGAGGTGGGGCGAGCGCGGCGCCGACAAAGAACGTTTGCTGCAATCGATGGCTGTGATACCTGTCGAGCGCGGCGAGTGAGGACTGTTGACGTTGCGAAGACTGGTGCGGCTGTTTTTCAGGCTGGTATTTCTGGTGGCCTTTGTGGCTGGTGCCTTCTTTGGCGGCGCCTATTCGCTGCCCGATGAAGCGCGGGTGGAGCGCCATGTTGCGGTTCCGTTTCCGCCGGAGAAAGTGGTGCCGCTGGTGTTCGAATTGCGCAATTATCCGCAATGGCTGGCTTGGAAGGATCAGGCGCCGGACATGGTGTTCGGCTTTTCCGGGCCGATTGCTGGAAACGGCCAGAGGATGAACTGGACATCCGGGTCACCGGTGTTTGCGGCGGGCGAAATGCAAAGCGTCGCAGTCGAAGGGCAGGAGTCTATCGAGTTGTCTCTGTCGGGCGGAGTTTTCAGGACTGCGAACATGCGGCTTTCGCTTGCTGCGGTGGATGGCGGAACCGGTGTAACGTGGACTATTACCATGCCCAATGTAAATGCCATCGAACGCTGGCAGCGCTATTTCAAGTTTGAACCGGAGGTCGCGCCATCGATGGTCAAAAGCCTTGCCGACCTGAAAGCCGAACTGGAGAAGCTGCGATGAGCAATGAGGGCCGCGTGGCGCTGATTACCGGTGGTGCCCAGGGGCTGGGTGCGGCCGCAGCTGAACGGCTGTTGCGCGACGGGTTTAGCGGAGTGGTGTTGCTTGACCGCAACGGCGAAGCATTGGCAGCGAAGCAGCGTGAATTTTCCAAGCTGGGGCGCTGCGAGATTTGCGTCGCGGATCTTCTCGATGGTGGAACACCCGCACGGGCCGTTGGTCTGGTGCGCCAGCACTTTGGCCGCCTGGATGTGTTGTTTGGTGCCGCCGGCAACACCGAGCGCTGCGGGCTTGACGACACGACGCCGGAGGCCTTCGACCGGCTGTTTGGCGTCAATGTGAAGGCGCCGCTGTTCATGATGCAGGAGGCTGTGAAGCTGATGCGCGAGGGCGGGCAGGGCACGGTGATCAATGTCGGGAGCATGTTGTCCCATGGCGGGCCGCCGAACCTCGTGACCTATTCGGCATCGAAGGCGGCACTGGCCATATTGACCAAGGCATCGGCCAATGCGGTCAAGCGTCAGGGCATTCGGATGTTCACCATCAACCTCGGTTGGGTCGCGACAGAGGGCGAGCACACCTTGCAGACGACCTTCCATGGCCTGCCGGAAAACTGGGCGGAGGTGCTCGGCAAGCGCATGCCCTCCGGCCGCATGATCACTTCGGACGATGTGGCGGGCCTCGTGGCATTTCTGGTGTCGCCCGCCGCGCAAATGATGACCGGGGCAGTGATCGACTACGAACAGATGCCGGCAGGCACGTTCGACAGCCACCCGGCACTGGCGCCGGAGTGAGTTATCCCAGATCGACGACCATGATTTCCGGTGGTACGCCCAAACGTACTGGCAGGTTGCTGCAGCCGATGCCGCCGGAGACGAACAGGTGTCGGCCTTGTTCCTCGATATGGCCATAAGCGAAGCGGTTTCCGAAACTCGAAGGCACGATGGGCGAATAGCCAAACAGGCGGACCTGGCCGCCATGGGTGTGGCCAGCAAAGGTGGCGGCAATGCGCGGCGGCACGTTTACAAAGCTATCCGGTTCATGGATCATCAGCAGGGCCGGGGCATCGTCGTTGATCAGCGACAGGGTTTTGGGCAGGTCGTCGACGCCGGTGAAATCACGCGGACGGTTTTTAAGTGCTATGCTGTCGCCAAGGCCCAGCAGCCAGAATGGTTGGCCATTCTTGGTCAATTTCAGGCCATCATTCTCATAGACCGGAATGCCTTCAGCCTCCAGCGCAAGTCGGGCGCGGATGGGGCCGGACCGGCGTTTCTGCGCATCGGGATCATCCCACCAGTCGTGGTTGCCGAGAATGGCATGGGTGCCGAGCGGTGCCGACAGCCGCTTGAAGTGGCTTGCCACTGTTTCGTAGGAGACGGAGGTTGTGATGAAGCGGTGGGTGGCGCGATAGTCGCCGAGCAGCAGGTGAATGTCACCGTCGAGACTGTTGGCGAGATCGACGATTTTGGCGATGCGCGCTTCGCTGATATAGGGCCAGCCGGCATGGAGGTCGGCAATCGCCACGACGCGCAGCTTGAAGCCATCGGGCCAGCCCGGCGGGGTCAGCGCATAGTGCTGCACCCGCAGCCGGAATCCCGGCTCGATGCCAAAACCATAGACAGCCGCGGCGGCGCCCACATACAACAGCCGCCGGGCGCCGATAAGAAATCCGCGCCGGGTGATCATTGCCGCTTTACTGCACCGGGGGCGTTAATTTTTCGACGGTGCATCGGTGGTCTGGGCTTCCTCCAGAATCCAGTTGCGAAAGGTCTTGACGATCGGCCGGTCGCCCATGTCCTTCCTGGTGATGAGGTGATAGGCGAATTGCGGCGGACTTTTGAGGGCGAGTTCAAAGGGCTTGATCAGTAGGCCCGCTGCAATGTCGCCGGCTACCAATGTCGAAATCGCCAAGCGCCACGCCATGGCCGTCAATTGCCGCCTGCACGGCAAGCGACGTCTGGCTGAAATGCAGTCCGCGCATGTCGTTGAAATCCTTGATGCCGGCGGCCTGCATCCACATCCGCCAGTTGGGCCAGACGGCGCCCAGCGCTTCATATTCAAGGTGAATGAGCGTGAAGTTCAGGAGGTCACGCGGTTCGCGCAAGGGCTTGCCTTGCTTGAGAAGAGCTGGGACTGCACACCGGAAACAGCACGTCGCTGAACAGCTTGTCGACCTGGTGGCCGGGATAGACGCCATCGCCAAAGCGGATGGCGGCGTCGATTTCTTCACGGTCGAATTCAAGGACCGAGGATGTGGCATCGATGCGCACATCGGCGCCCGGTACGGCGGCCAGAAACTTGTCGAGGCGCGGCACCAGCCATTTGGCGGCGATCGACGGCGAGGCAGTCACCCGGATCTGCTTGGGATTCTCCGTTTGCCGCAGCTTGCGGAGCGCCTGGGTCAAGCCTTCGAGGGCATCGGCCACAGCGGGGCGCAGCACGGCGCCATGGCGCGTCAACTGCATATGGCGGCTGGTGCGTTGGAAGAGCGAGACGCCGATCTGCTCTTCCAGTTCCTTGATCTGGTGGCTGATGGCGGCTGGCGTCACATTGAGTTCGGCCGCCGCGCGGCTGAAGCTCAGGTGACGGGCGGCGGCATCAAAGGCCTTGAGGGCTTGCAATCCGGGAATGTGGCGTAACATGGACGATCTTCAAGTGATATTTGAAGATTAACATAGAACTCGTCGTTTGTCACTGGCAAGTCAAAGCCTTATCTTGGGTCTATCGAATTAAGAATAGAAGGAATTGAAGATCATGACCCGCCTCGCCGCCACGCTCTCCACCCCCGTTTCGCTCTGGAGCAGCCTGAGCGCCACATTTCGCGGCATTGCGCTGAGCTTCGGCACCATCGACGTCTCGGGCCTCGCTGCCGTTGAACGCGAATCCGCCAAAGTGCGCGATTCCGGCCGCCACTGGCTGATGTAACCACTTATCGTCCCGCTCCCCAGCGGAACATCCTGGCCGTGGCGAAAGTCACGGCCATTTTTTTGGCGGTCAGGTTTGCTTCTTTTTGGTCTTGCCCAGGTTCCATTTTTCCTGTTTGCCGAGAATGCCCCAGGCGGCCATGGCTATGAAAATGGGGATCATCGGTCCACTGAGCCCCGCCAAAGCTGGGATTGCAGTGACAATGCCGTTGACCAGCTTGCCGAGCACCGACGTGTCGCCGGTTTGCCCAAGGATTGAGGTCAGCAGGTAACCGACGATGCCGATGGCTGACTTCCGGCCATTCAGCAATTTGCCAACGGTCTTGCCGAGTGCGCCGTTGACCGGTGTGAGCTCCGGGTCGCCGCCGGTAATCATGGCGACGGCGTCCTGAATGGCCTTGAGGCGTTCGTCGTCAATCTTGCCGCCACCATCGCCGCCACCGTCGCTGTCATTCAAGGGCCGGTCCTGACCCATGATGCCGGCAAGTGCTTCGAGAATGCGGTCGATCTTGGCGTCGGTGTCGGGATCAACTTTGCTCATATCGGTGTCTCCTTGCAGATTGCCGCTTTCGGCCGGGGCGGATTCGATGACCGGTTCACTGACTGTTTCAGTGGCCGGCCGCGCGATGATGGCGGCTCGCACGGCGCGTTCAAAGGTGCGGGCGAAGGATGCAATTTCGCTGGCCTTGTCCTGGCCATTGACGATGCGGCGGGCGCCCACATAGTCGCAGCGCTCACCCTTGATGAAATCCGAAAGCTTGAATTTCGGAACCCACAGGCCTTCGACATGGCCGAACACGGCAACTTCGGCATCAATGCGCGAGTCGAGCAGCAAATTTGGCTCGTTGACGAAATTCTTGTTGAAGCGCCGCGACAGCCGCCGGTAGTTGTCGAAATGCGTGGATTGCACGCGGCCACGGCCGAAGTAGCTGATGCCGTTCACCGGCTTGGCATAGTCGCGCTTGACGATGCCGCGGATGAACATGTTGCGCACGTGCTCGCGCGCTGCCTGATCGGTTTTCTTGAAACCCTCGCGCACCGGAACCATCATCTGGCCGGTTTCGTGATAGATGCTGGCCAGAATATAGGCCAGCCAGCGCGGGTCGCCACCCGCAAAATTCTTGGTCCAAACGTCGATCACATCCTTCATGCCGCCGCGCTGTTTTTCGCTGAGGGGCTTCAGGAACAGGGTCTTGTCCACCGCCCGGCAGAACGCCTCGAAGTCAAAAACTTTGCGGGTGTCCGCAACTTTTGCCGCGCTGCCCCCACCGCCGAGGCCGAGCCCTGCGAGGATGGCTTCCAGCTCGCCGCTGGTGAAATCGGTGTCGTCGGGATGGTCGTCGCCGGTATTTTCGGCCTCGTCCTGGTCGGGTTCAGGCTTTCCTTCCAGGGTGGCGCGGGTGAGCGCCGGCAGCGTTATCCCCAAAGCGGCGGCAGTGTTCTCGCCACAAACAGCGTCAACGGCATTAGGACCGAATTTGCGGCGCTGGAACTCCACCAGCGCCATCAGCGAGTTGCGGCCAAACTTGCCATCGGGCTCGCCGTCGAGTTCACCGGACGCGGCCAAGGCCTTCTGCACTTTTTCGGCCAGCGCCCCCGTCGAGCCAAATTTTATCACCTGCCGGATGTTCGCCGGGTCGTTGTTGGCAACCACGCCGATCTCGTCGGCCGTGAACAAGAGGTAGGCAAAATTCCGCTGACTTTCGAATTCGCCATAGGCGGTGTCGATGAAGGCCCGCCATGGCCCTTCCTCGCGGGCATTGCCACGCGCAGGCGATTTCGGCAGACCACAGACCACCTGGCATCCGGCGCTGGAATAGGGGCCGTCGGGATCATTGTGAAAGGCGCAATGCAAATTGTCCCACACAAAGTCGCCCTTGCCCGTGCCGAAATCGATGCGGTCGAGATTGTCGAACGCGGCGTCGTTGCTGTTGCGTTGCACGGGGAAGAAGGTTGCCTGGCGGAACGCCCGATGGCCGCTCGGCTTGCCGTTCTTGTGGTTGCCTTTTTCGTGTTCATAGCGCCCCGGCAGCAAGCGGTTGGCACCGGCACCACCTTTGGATTTGGCGCTGCGGATCATCGCGGCGTTCGGTACTGTCGATCCGGGAAAGAGTGCTATCCGGTTGGTGTTGCGGTTCCACTGGCCGATGGTGCAGCGCATGCGGCTGTAATCGACATCAACAAATCGGATGTCGTGACTCTTGGCGAAGTCGTGGTTGGTGGGGGTCTCGGGGAAGCCGCCCCTTATGCCGAAAAACACCAGGCCCTTTTCAGGCACCGGAAAATTGTTGCGTTTGGCTGCGTCTTCCAGGATCTTCGCAGTCAGTTCGATCACTGCCATGCTCAGCACTCCCTTGCAGGGTGGTTACCCTAGGTTAGCTAAGCTCAAATGACGCTAGGTCGCAAGGGGGTGGTCGCGTTAATCCTAATTTGTCGATATTTGGCGGCGCTCCCTACCGTCCCTTCCACTGCGGCTTGCGCTTTTCGGCGAAGGCCTTGGCACCTTCCAGCTGATCTTCGCTGGAATAGAGCGCGTCGACGGTCTTGAGCTTGCGCTTGGTCACCATGTCGAAGGCCTGCTGCACCGGCAGGTGCGCCGTGTCGCGGGTGATTTCCTTGATCGCCGCGAAGACCAGCGGCGGGCCATCGGCCAGTTGGTCGGCCACTGCGCGGGCCCGGGCCATCAGCTTGTCGGCCGGCACGATCTCGTTGATCAGGCCCCAGTGCTTGGCCTCCTTCGCGTCGATGCGGCGGCCGGTGAACAGCATTTCCATGGCCACATGATAGGGAATGCGGCGCGGCAGCTTGATCGACGCGGCATCGGCCACCGTGCCGGAGTTGATTTCGGGCAGCGCGAAGGTGGCGTGTTCGGCGGCGATGATGATGTCGCAGGAAATCATGATCTCGAAGCCGCCGCCGAAGGCCAGGCCATTGACGGCGCAGATCACCGGCTTGTTGAGGCCCGGCAGTTCCTGCAAGCCGCCGAAGCCGCCGACGCCATAATCGGAATCCGGCGCTTCGCCTTCGGCTGCGGCTTTCAGGTCCCAGCCGGGGCAGAAGAATTTCTCGCCGGTGCCGGTGAGGATGGCGACGCGCAAGTCCGGGTCGTCGCGGAAGGAGGCGAAGATATCGCCCATGATGCGGCTGGTCGCGGCATCGATGGCATTGGCCTTGCCGCGCTCGATGCGGACTTCGAGCACGGGGCCGCGGCGGGTGGTGTGAATGGGGTGGGTCATGGGTTCCTCATCTTGATCAGTGCATCGACGGCGACGGCGCCATCGCGGCAGAACGAGCAGGGGGTTGACGTCGAGTTCCTCGATCAGGCCGCGATGGGCTTCGGCGAAGGCGGCGACGGCTTCGACTGCGCGCGATGACGGCGTCCTGATCGCCGGATTTTCCACGGAAGCCTTCGACCAGCTTCCACACTTTCAGCGTATTCAGCGCACGCTCGATCTCGGGGCGCGACGTCGGGAGGATGAGCGTTACCGAGTCCTTCAGCAATTCGGTGAGGATGCCGCCGGCGCCGACGACAAGCGCCGTGCCGAATTGCGGATCGGTGGTGAGGCCGATGATGAGTTCGGCAACGGCCCCCGTCACCATGCGCTCGACCAGCACATCGGGCGCGAGCTTCGCCATGCGCGTTGCCGCTGCCTCAACGTCGGCGGCGTGACTTGAGATTCAGCGCCACGCCGCCGGCCTCGGTCTTGTGGGCGATGGCGGCGGAAGAGACTTTCAGCGTGACGGGATAGCCCAGCTTGTCCGCGGCGGCGACGGCGTCTGCGGCCTTGCACACGATGCCTTCGGGCACAGCAAGGCCATGGGATTTCAGCAGCTGCTTGGCGTCATGCTCGCTCAATACCCGCTCGGCCTGAGCCCATCACGACGGGCGGCAGCATTTCGGGCGGCGCATCGCTGCGGGCCCAGTTGCGGCCGATGAGGGCGGCGGCTTCGAAGGCGGTCAGGGCATCATCGAGGCCCATCATCGGTGCCACGCCCTGGGCCGACAATTCGGCGGCGAGGTCGAGCGGCATGCCTTCGGACAGCGTGGCGACGACGGCGGCGCGGGCTCCTGTCGCCTTTGCGCGGCTGCGCCATGGCGCGCGGCCGTGGTGGCCCAGGCGTCGGGCTTCATCTTCGGGTGGGTCGGCGTGTCGAGGATCAGCATGCCACGTCGAAGCCGCCCTTCAGCACCTCGGTGAAGGTGGCGGTGAGCTTCTCCGGCTGGTTCCAGATGAAGGTGTGATAGTCGAGCGGATTGTCGATGGCGACATATTCGTTGAGCGTCGCCGCGACGCGGGGCTTTGGTTTCGGCATCGAACGGCGGAAAGCTCACATCGCGCTCCAGCGCCATGTCGGCCACCAGCGCCGCCTCGCCGCCGGAACAGCTCATCGACACGAGCCGCGAGTCGGCAATCGGCCCGCCATTGTGCAGGAACTTGAGCGTTTCGGCAAAGGCCGAGACCGATTTCATCCGGGCCACGCCATAGCGCTCGAACAGCGCGTCATAGAGCGTGTCGGCGCCGGCCAGCGACGAGGTATGGCTCAATGCGACCTTGGCACCCTGTTCGGAGCGGCCGGTCTTAGCACGACGATCGGCACCTTGCGGCTTGCGCGCAATGCATGCGGCGCGGGCGAAGGCCGGCGACATCGGGCAGGCCCTCGACATGGAGGCCGATGGCCGAGATGCGCGGATCGGCAGACAGGGCTTCCACCATCGTCATGCATGCCGACATCGACCTGGTTGCCGATCGAAAACACCGCGGCGACCGGCAGGCCGCGCATCATCATGGTGAAGTTGCAGGCGATGTTGCCGGACTGGGTGATGAGCGCCACGCCGCGCGCGACCGGTTCGAGCCCCGATTCATCCGGCCACAGTGCGGCGCGCGACAGGGTGTTGACGAAGCCATAGCAGTTCGGCCCCATCAGCGGCATGCCGTTCGGCGGCGGCGAGCAAGCTCGGCTTGCAGATCGGCGTGCGCCGGTTTCGGCAAAGCCCGCCGCATAGATCACGGCCCCGCCGCAACCCTTGGCGCGCAAGCGCACGGACGACATCGATGGTCGGCTCGCGCTTCACGGCGATGAAGGCGGCATCGACGGGGCCGTCGAATCTCGTCGACGGATTCGACGGTGGCAACGCCGGAAAGCTCGTCGCGCTTCGGATGCACGGCGTAGATCTTGCCGGTGAAGCCCAGCTCACGCGTGCGCTTGATGGCAATGGCGCATTCATTGCCGCCGATGAAGGCGATGGAGGTGGGGTTGAGGAGGCGGGTGAGAGATTTCATCGTCCTCTCCCGCCTGCGGGAGAGGAGGGGGCCCATTTGCGCAGCAAATGGGGAGGTGAGGGGTAGTCAACCGGTGATGCGGACTCCCCCTCACCTTCCCGGCCGCTTTGCGCCGGTTCTCCTCTCCCGCAGGCGGGAGAGGAAGCTTGGGTGACGTGTTGTCCATCATCCCCCCAGCGGCCTGAGCAGCGCGCGGCTGATGATGTGGCGCTGGATTTCGGATGTGCCTTCCCAGATGCGCTCGACCCTCGCGTCGCGCCAGATGCGCTCCAACGGCAGGTCGCTCATCAGTCCCATGCCGCCGTGAATCTGGATCGCCTCATCGGCGACGAAGGCCAGCATCTCGGTGGCCTTGAGCTTGGCCATGGCCATGTCCATGTCGGTCACGGTCTTGTTGTCGAACTTCCAGGCGGCTTCGCAGCGTCAGCAGTTCGGCGGCCTTCAGTTCCAGCGCCATGTCGGCGAGCTTGAAGCGACACGCCCTGGAACTTGCCGATCTGCTGGCCGAACTGCTGGCGGTCCACGGCATATTGCTTGGCGTGGTCGAGCGCGCGCTCGGCCCGGCCGATGCAGGTGGCGGCGACCTGCAGGCGGGTGGCGCCCAGCCAGTCGTTGGCCACCTCGAAGCCCTTGTGCACTTCGCCGAGCACCTGGGACTTGTGCACGCGGCAATCGTTGAATTCGAGAATGCAGTTGTTGTAGCCGCGATGCGAGACGTTCTTGTAGCCCGGCCGCACCGTGTAGCCCGGCGTTCCCATGTCGATCAGGAAGGCGGTGATCAGCTTCTTCTTGCCGCGCGGCGTGTCTTCTTCACCGGTCGCGGCAAACAGGATGACGAAGCTCGCTTCATCGGCATGGCTGATGAAATGCTTGGTGCCGTTGATGACGAAGTCGTCGCCATCGGCGCGCGCGAAGGTCTTCATGCCGCGCACGTCGGAGCCGACACCGGGCTCGGTCATGGCGAGGCAATCGGATTTTTCGCCGCGCACGGAGGGCAACAGATATTTCTCGCGCTGCTCGCCCTCGCAGGCCATCAGGATGTTGGAAGGCCTGCGCCACGCAGGTCCAGTGCAGCGCGTAATTGGCGCGGCCCAGTTCCTTTTCGTAGAGCACCCAGGTCAGCGTATCGAGCCCGGCACCGCCCACTTCGGCTGGCATGTTGGCGGCATAGAGCCCGGCCTCGATGGCCTTGGCCTTGATCTCGTCGCGGAGATCGTGGCGCAGCACGCCGGTCTCCTCGATCTCGGCCTCATGCGGATAGAGTTCGTTGACGACGAAATCCTGCGTCGTCTTGACGATCATCTGCTGTTCTTCGGAGAGAGCGAAATCCATGGCTGCCTACTTGATGTGAAAGGTTTCGGCGTGGCCATCGACGGCGATGGCCTGGCCATTGACCATGCTGGCGGCGGGCGATGCGAGGAACACGCACATGTCGGCCATTTCCTCGGGCTCGACGAAGCGCGCGATCGACTGGCCGCCGACGATTTCGCGCCGCCACCACATCGAAGGGCAACGCCGCGCAGCTCTGCCTCGCCCTGGATGACGCGGTTGATGCGTCGCCCCTGACGGTGCCGGGGCAGATGGCGTTGCAGCGCACATTGTAGGGGCCCAAGCTCGATGGCCAGCGACTTGGTGAGGCCGATCACCGCCCATTTCGCCGCCGCATAGGGCGTGCGGTTGCCGAAGCCGAAGAGGCCGGCGTTGGACGACAGGTTGATGATGGTGCCCGTTGCTTGCGCCTTCATCACCGGGGCGGCGCGCCTGGCGCAGAGGAAATGCAAGTCGAGGCAGACTTCGAGGCATTCGCGCCAGTCGGCGAGATCGATGTCGTCGACCGGGGCGGTCGGGCCCTTGATGCCGGCATTGTTCACCAGCACGTCGAGGCCGCCCAGATCCTCCAGCGCATCATCGAACCAGGCATCGATTTCGCCTTCGCTGCGCACATTCACATGGGTTGCGCGCGATATCGGGAAACTCCTCGCGGAATTGCGCCAAGTGCCGCTTCGTTCACATCGCAGATATGGACACGCGCGCCATCGGCGGCGAAGGCCTTGGCGATGGCCGGCCGATGCCGTCGGCGGCGGCGGTGATCATGACGCGTTGGGGCATGGGATCTCCTGTTAGTCCTCTCCCGCATGCGGGAGAGGAAGGGACCCATTGCGCAGCAATGGGGAGGTGAGGGACGGTGAGTCATGCCGAGTTCCCTCACCTTCCCATCGCGCTTCGGCGGCGGGCCCTGTCCTCTTCCTTGCGGGCGAGGACGGACTTCATCTCCCGGTCGAGCACAAGCCCGGCGCCGATCTTGTGTTTCCTGAACAGCTTCATCATGTCGACCAGAATGGCGTTGCGCTTGGCTTCGATCTCGGAGACCTTGCGGCCCGCGGCTTGCGCCTCGCAGCCTTCGACCAGGCGCTTTTCCAGCGCCGCATTCCACTTGGGGAATTTCGAGATCGGTCCAGTCGAGTTCCAGCGTCGGGTCGAACTGCTTGATGAAGTCGCGCATGCCGCCGGGGCCGCCGGCCACATGATAGGTGAGGAACGAGCCCATGAAGGCCCAGCGCATGCCGGCCGAATAGACGATCGAATCGTCGATGTCGCCGGTCGTGGCGATGTCCTTGTTGAGGATGTGCAGCGCCTCGCGCCACAGGGCTTCCTGCAGGCGGTCGCAGACATAGCCCATGATCTCGCGCTTCAGGCGCAGCACCTGCATGCCGATCGACTTCGAAATATTCGCCGGCCCGCACCATGGCGTCTTCCGAGGTCTTCTCGCCGGGCACGGTTTCGACCAGCGGCAGCAGATAGACCGGGTTGAACGGATGGCCGATGATGACGCGTTCGGGATGCTGGCACTGGCTCTGCAGGTTGGTGGGCAGGAAGCCCGAGGAGGACGAGGCGATGATGACATCTGGCCGGGCCGCCGCATCGATGTCGCGGAACAGCTTGATCTTCAGGTCCTCGCGCTCCGGGGCTGCTTCATGAATGAAGTCAGCTTTCGACGCCATCTCCTTCAAATCAGTGGTGAAAGTGAGCTTGCCCTTCTTCACCGGCTTGCCCAGCAGGGCTTCCAGCGAGGGCCAGGCGGTCTTGATCTGCGCCTTCAGCCGCGCTTCGGCCGTCGGGCTGCACGTCGTAGGCGATGACATTGAAGCCGCGGAACAGCAGGCTGGCCGCCCAGCCGGCGCCGATGAGGCCGGTTCCGGCGATGCCGACGGTTTTGATGAGTGGCCATGTTATTTCGTCCTCGGCTTCAGCTTCAAGATCTCGCGGCCTTCATCCGGGCTTGCGACCTTGGTGCCGAGAAGCTCGATGATCTTCACGGCCTTCTCGACCAGCGTGCCGTTGGAGGCGTAGACGCCCTTTTCGAGCCAGAGATTGTCTTCGAGGCCGACGCGCACGTGGCCGCCCAGCAGCACGGCCTGGGCCACCGCCGGGAACTCGTTGCGGCCGATGCCGAAGGCGGCCCAGACGGCGCCCGGCGGCAGTTGCGACTTCTGATAGGCCATGGTCTCGCTGTCATAGGGCGCACCCCAGGGGATGCCGAGGCAGAGCTGGAACATCGGCGGGTCCTCGATCAGGCCTTCGGCGCAGAGCTGCCTGGCGAACCACAGATTGCCGGAATCGAAAATCTCCATTTCGGGCTTGACGCCATAGGACATGATGAGCTTCGCCTGTTCGCGCAGCTGGGCCGGCGTCTGCACGACGATGGTGTTGCCATCGCCGAAATTCAGCGTGCCGCAGTCCAGCGTGCAGAGTTCGGGCTGCAGTTCCTTGATATGGATGAGGCGCTCCTCGGGGCCGACGCAATCGGTGCCGGGGCCGAAGTCGAGCGGCTTCGCGCCGGAGCCGACTTCAACGTCGCCGCCCATGCCGGCGGTCAGGTTGATGATGACTTCCTTGTTCTTGTCGCGGATGCGCTCCATCACTTCGCGGTAGAGGTGAACGCCGCGCGCGCCCTTGCCGGTCTTCGGGATCGCGCACATGGCAATGGACGACGGTGGCGCCGGCGCTGGCGGCTTCCAGCGCCGAATTGGCGATCTGCTCCGGGCGTGACCGGAATGGCCGGGTGCTTGCCGACCGTGTCGCCGGCACCGGTGACGGCGCAGGTGATGATGACTTTGGGCTGCATGGATATCCTCCTGGGATTGAGGCCGAGACTAGACCCGCCTGCAAATGCCTATTTGACTTTTTTCGCCACAGATTTGTCATAATTCCGCCAATGGCACGTTTCGACGTCGCCTTCCTGCTGGTGCCGAAGTTTTCGATGATCGCGCTCTATGGCGCGCTCGAACCCTTGCGTGTCGCCAACCGCTTTGCCGGGCCGAAGCCTTCTCCTGGCGTTTCGTCTCGGCCGATGGCCAGCCGGTTGCGGCATCGAACGACATTCCGGTTTCGGTGTCGGGCGGCCTTGGCGGACATCGGCAAGCCCGACATGGCGGTGGTCTCGCGCCAGCTATGAGCCGGAGCAAGGGCATCACCCGGCCGATGCTGGCGGCCATCCGCAGACTGGCGCGGCGGCGGGTGCTGCTGGCGGCCATCGACACCGGCGCCCTTCCTGCTGGCGGAGGCGGGTGTGCTCGATGGCTATCGCGCCACCTGCCACTGGGAAAGCCTGCCGGGTTTCCGCGAAAGCTATCCCGCCGTGCAGGCCGAACAGGCGCTCTATGTGACCGATCGCGACCGCATGACCTGTGCCGGCGGGGCTGCCGCCATCGACATGATGCTGGACTGGATCGGGCAGGCTACTGGGGCGCCGCTTGCCGGTGCTGGTGGCCGATCAACTGGTGCATTTCCGCTCGCATCGAAGAGCCGGCGCAGGCGCAGGCTTCCGGCGGCGGCGCGCTATGGCACCACGCGATGCGCGGCTGCTGAAGATCATCGCCGCCATGGAAGAGCAGGGCGAGGAGCCGCTCGATGCCGCGGCACTGGCGGACGTCGCCGGCATTTCGGTGCGCCAGATGGAGCGGCTGTTCTGCGACGAACTCAAGGAGCGGCCCATGGGCTTCTATCTCAAGCTGCGGCTGGAAAGAGCCGAGCGCCTGCTCACCTATTCCGCCTGGGCATGCGCGAGATTGCGGTGGCCTGCGGCTTCTCCTCGCTGGCCGAGTTCTCCCGCGCCTTCCGGGCGAGAACCGGCAGTTCGCCAAGCCGCTTTCGCGGAGCCTTGATTTTGCGGTCCGGAGTAGGCTTCCATGTGGCCGATGACGGCGAGCCTTCTGCCACTTTCTGATGTTGATGCTGCCGGTGCTCGCCAGAAGCCGCCGCGCGACGCCAATTGGTGCGCGGTGGGCAGAAGGTGATGATTCCCGATGGCCGCGAAGGGCCGGTGATCTTCATCGAAGGCGAAATCTGCGGGGTGATGGCCTATGGCGAGAAATACGTCGTCGCGCTGGGCCTATTATCTGATCGAGCCTGCATACCGGAAGTTTGGAGGTAGCTATCCGCCCGCCTGCCAGGTCTTGATCGCGTCGAGCGGCCACACCAGCATGATGATGTTGAGGGTGAGATTGTCGCGGATGATGGCGCCGACGATCACTTCCATGGCGAGCGCCGCGCGACAATCGTCACCCACACCGGCAATCTCCACGCCGCGTAGAAGCCCAGCACCATGGCGAGAATGTCGGACACCGAATTCATAACGCTGTCGCCATAATAGTCGAGCGAGATCGTCACTTCGCGGTAGCGGTTGATGATCAAGTCGGTGTTTTCGAAAATCTCCCAGGCGCTTTCAATCAGCGTGGCGATGATCAGCCGCAGCCCAACGCAGCCAGTTGCGGCCCACGAGCCACAGCGCCGGCAAAGAACAGGAAGCCGTGAATGATGTGCGAGAACGTATACCAGTCGGAAATGTGCTGGCTGTTCTCGGAACTCATGGTTACGCCATGCCAGAGCTTCACGTAGCCGCACTTGCAGATCGGCACGCGGCCCATCCACAGGAGAATGGCGGCGGCGAGGGCAACGCTCACTGCGACGACAAGCACAGCGTGGAACGAAAGCCTTGGTTTTGATGATTCCTTGTTCACGAGTGCGAACATGACATGAAGCGCGCGTGCGAGCAAAGCGGGCTACCGTGAGGTAGTGGGTTGTCTCGATCCTCGGCATGTGGCAACCAAAGGTTGGGGCAGAATGGTTTTTGGGAGACGCCATGAGAGTTCTTGCGAACGTCGTATCGCGCCAACATGGCGCGCTGCATGCTGGGGGTGGCTTTTCTGGCGGGCTTGCCACTGGCCGCCAAGGCCGCCGAATGGCCATCGGCGCTCAGCCTGTCCACCCTCGACGGAACGACGGGCTTCCGGCTTGACGGTGTGGCGGCCAATGATTTGAGCGGCAATGCCGTGGCTTCGGCGGGTGATGTCAATGGCGACGGCTTTGCCGACCTGATTGTCGCGGCCCCAGGCGCTGACACCAATGGCGCCACGGCGGGTGACAACCAGGGGTCCAGCAATGTAGTGTTTGGCAAGGAGGGGATTTTCTCTTCCACCGTGAGCCTGTCGACGCTCGATGGCGCAACCGGTTTCCGGCTCGATGGCGTTTCGGCCAATGATTTCAGCGGCAATGCCGTGTCTTCTGCTGGCGATATCAATGGCGACGGCTTCGCCGACCTGATTGTCGGGGCCTATCTTGCCGACACCAATGGCGCTGCGGTGGGTAACCAACAGGGCTCCAGCTATGTGGTGTTCGGCAAGTCGGGTGGCTTCGCTTCCGCCATCAGCCTGTCGACGCTCAACGGCACCACCGGCTTCCGTCTCGACGGCGTGGCGGACCAAGACCGCAGCGGCCGTGCTGTGTCAGCGGCGGGCGATGTCAATGGCGACGGCTTCGCCGACCTGATCGTCGGGGCCTACTATGCCGACACCAATGGCGCGACTGCGGGTGATAACCAGGGTTCCAGCTATGTGGTGTTCGGCAAGGCGGGGGGCTTTTCTTCCGCCATCAGCCTGTCAACGCTCAATGGTACCGCCGGCTTCCGGCTTGATGGCGCGGCGGCGGATGACCGCAGCGGCGTTGCCGTTTCCTCGGCCGGCGATGTCAATGGCGACGGCTTCGCCGATCTGATCGTCGGGGCCAATGGTGCCGACACTAATGGCGTCACGGCGGGTGACTATCAAGGGTCCAGCTATGTGGTGTTCGGCAAGGCGGGGGGCTTCTCTTCCACCGTCAGCCTGTCAACGCTCAATGGCATCACCGGGTTCCGGCTCGATGGCGTGGCGGCGAATGACAGCAGTGGCCGTGCCGTATCCTCGGCGGGTGACTTCAATGGCGACGGCTTCGCCGACCTGATAGTCGGGGCCTTAGGCGCCGACACCAATGGCGCCACGGCGGGTGTACTTCAGGGTTCGAGCTTTGTGGTGTTCGGCAAGGCGGGGGGCTTTGCATCTAGCGTCAGCCTGTCGACGCTTAATGGCACCACCGGCTTCCGGCTAAATGGCGTGGCGGACCAAGACCGCAGTGGCCGTGCTGTTTCCTCGGCCGGCGATGTCAACGGCGACGGCTTCGCCGACTTGATCGTCGGGGCCCATTTTGCTGACAGCAATGGCGCCACAGCAGGTGTCTATCAGGGTTCGAGCTATGTGATGTTCGGCAACGCGGGGGGCTTTGCATCTAGCGTCAGCCTGTCGACGCTCAACGGCACCACCGGTTTCCGGCTCGATGGGGTGGAAAATTTGGACAATAGTGGCATCGCCGTGTCATCGGCGGGGGACGTCAATGGCGACGGCTTCACTGACCTGATTGTCGGTGCGTATAAAGCCGACACCAATGGCGCCACGGCGGGTGACAATCAGGGGTCCAGCTATGTGATCTTCGGCCGGGAGCCCGATCAATCGGCCATGCGCATCGGCTCCCGGGCGAAGCAGACGATTCACGGTGGTGATTTTGTGGATGTCCTGGTGGCTGACAACCTGGGCGACACGCTTGAAGGCCGGGAAGGTGGCGATGTGTTGGTGGGAGATTTGGCAACCACCGCAAGCTACGCCCATGCGGCAAACGGCATCGCCATCGATCTCGCAATCGGTGCTGGCACGGGCGATGCGGCGGGCGACAGCTATTTCTCGATCGCCAATCTCGAAGGCTCAAGCCATGCTGACACGCTGACTGGCAATGGGTCCGCCAACCGCCTGACCGGCGGCAAGGGCAGGGATGCGCTGAAGGGCAGCGGCGGCAAGGATACCTTTGGCTACCGCTTTTCCGCCGAAAGCCTTCCCGGTGCGGCCAACTCGGACGTGATCGCCGACTTCAACCCCGGCAAGAAATCAACGGCGGTGGACAAGATCGACCTCTCGGCGATTGACGCAAACACAACAAAGGGCGGCAACCAGGCCTTCACCTTCCGGGGAACCAAAGCGTTTAACGGCAAAGGTCAGATCCGCTTGAAGCTGTCGGGCAAGAACGTCATCATTCAGGGCAACACCGGCGGCTCCTCGGCCCCCGAGTTCGAGATCGTACTGAAGAGCCTCGCTGGCAAGATTGCCAAGATCACGGCCAAGGACTTCAAGCTATAGACTTGGCCGACTCCGCCAGGTTCTGCGCATCCAGCCCCGGCAGTTTCACGATGGTGCAGCCGTTGATTTTCCATTCGCCGTTTGGTTGCTGCTGTAGTGAGTAGACGGCTTCGTAGGTTCTGCCGTCCGGGCCGACGATAATAACGTGCTGGGTGGGCGAGCCGTCGATGGGCGAAGTAGCGGCACGGTCGAACTTGTATTTTTGCGGACGGTAAACCTGCGGATAGCCCTCGCGCACCATCGACATGAAGATATCGACGGTCGGGAAAACCTGCCGCACGGTGGGCGAGGCGTAGCCATAGGCCGCCGTGCCATCATCAGCCCGGAAGGCGGCAATCTGGTCGGCAATGATCTGCTGCATCGCCGCACGATCTGCCGGTGAGGGTTCGGCAGCGATGGCATTCCCGAGAAATGCGGTCAACATTGCAAAAACAATCATCAGATGTCGCAGCATTTGATCCTCCCAGCGATGATGTCTTGTAACCTATACGCTTGGCTGTGCCTTTTGGTTTCCCGTGTGCGCCGCACCATGCAAAAAATGAATCACCGAAATCTTGCGCAACACCTTGGTAGTGCTTGACCCTCGACTCGCAACTCATATGAGTATGCGTCCGGCGTGACAAAGTCCCCGCCGGGAAATTCATCGCCTGCCACCGGCAGTGCGAGGGCCCGGTCTTCTCAGGGGCGGTTTGGGAGGAGAGGTCGATGCCTGCAATATCGATGAAAGTGAACGGACAGGCGGTGTGCGGCGACGTCGAAGGCCGCACACTGCTGGTCGAATTCCTGCGCGACAAGCTCGGCCTGACCGGCACCCATGTCGGCTGCGACACCAGCCAGTGCGGCGCCTGCGTCGTGCATGTCGACGGCAAGGCGGTGAAGAGCTGCACGACGCTGGCCGTGGCCTGCGAAGGTGCGGATGTCACGACCATCGAAGGCCTGGCCAAGAACGGCAAGCTGCATCCGATGCAGGAAGCCTTCCGCGAGCATCACGGGCTTGCAATGCGGCTTCTGCACGCCGGGCATGATCATGTCGGCGGTCGATATCGTCAAGCGCAAGGGCAAGAAGCTCGACGAGGACACGATCCGCCACGAGCTCGAAGGCAATATCTGCCGCTGCACCGGCTATCAGAACATCGTCGCCGCCGTTAAGGCCGGCGCCGCCAAGATGTAAGGGAGACATCACATGAGCGAGACCGGAACCGGAATTGGCGCGCGCGTCAGGCGCAAGGAAGACCACCGTTTCATCACCGGCAAGGGCAATTACACCGACGATATCAACCTGCCGAAGCAGACCTGGGCGCTATTTCGTGCGCAGCCCGCATGCCCATGCGACAATCAAGTCGATCAACACCGCCAAGGCGAAGAAGATGCCGGGCGTGGTCGGCATCTTCACCGGCGAGGACATCGCCAACGACAAGCTCGGCGGATTGATCTGCGGCTGGATGATCCATTCGAAGGACGGCTCGCCGATGAAGGCGGGTCCGCATCCGGTGCTGGCCCAGGGCAAGGTGCGCTATGTCGGCGACCATGTGGCCCTCGTCGTCGCCGAAACCAAGGAACAGGCCAAGGCCGCGGCTGCGGCCGTGGACGTGACCTACGCCGTGCTGCCGCACAATCGTCGAAGCCGCCGAGGCGATGAAGACCAAGGCCCAGGTGCATGATGTGGCCGCCGACAACCGGGTGTTCAACTGGTCGATCGGCGATGAAGCGGCAACCGATGCCGCCTTCAAGTCCGCCGCCCATGTGACGAAGATCGATCTCGTCAACAACCGGCTGATCCCCAATGCCATGGAGCCGCGCGCCGCGATCGGCTCCTACGACACCGGCGCCGAGCACTACACGCTCTACACCACCAGCCAGAACCCGCATGTGGCGCGGCTGGTGATCTCGGCCTTCCATGGCCTGGCGCCGGAGCACAAGCTGCGCGTCATCGCGCCGGACGTCGGCGGCGGCTTCGGCTCGAAGATCTTCATCTATGCCGAGGAAGTGGCCTGCGTCTGGGCCTCGAAGCAAATCGGCGGCCGCCCCATCAAGTGGACGGCGGAACGCTCCGAAAGCTTCCTCGCCGATGCCCATGGCCGTGACCACGTGACCCATGCCGAACTGGCGACCGATGCCGACGGCAAGATCACCGGCATGCAAGGTCCACACCAAGGCGGCGATGGGTGCCTATCTCTCGACCTTCGCCTCGCTGCGTGCCGACCTATCTCTACGCCACGCTGCTGTCGGGCCAATACAACATCCCGAACATCTATGCCGAAGTCGATGCGGTCTACACCAACACCGCACCGGTCGACGCCTATCGCGGTGCCGGGCGGCCGGAAGCGACCTATGTGGTCGAGCGCATCGTCGAAACGGCGGCGCGCGAACTGAAGATCGATCCGGCGGAATTCCGCCGGCAGAACTTCGTCACCGCGTTCCCGCACCAGACGCCGGTCATCATGTGCTACGACGCCGGCGACTATGGCGCCGCCCTCGACAAGGCGCTGGAGATGGCCGACTACAAGGGCTTCGGCGACCGCAAGGCAGCGTCGGCCAAGAAGGGCAAGCTGCGCGGCATCGGCTTCTCGGCCTATATCGAAGCCTGCGGCATTGCGCCCTCGGCGGCGATCGGCTCGCTGGGCGCCGGTGTCGGGCTTGTGGGAATCGGCCGAAGTGCGCGTCAACCCGGTCGGTTCGGTGGAGGTCCTCACCGGCTCCCACAGCCACGGCCAGGGCCATGAGACGACCTTCGCCCAGCTGGTCTCCGAACGCCTCGGCATCGACATCAACAACGTGTCGATCGTCCATGGCGACACCGACAAGGTGCAGTTCGGCATGGGCACCTACGGCTCGCGCTCCGGTGCCGTCGGCATGACGGCCATCTCCAAGGCGCTCGACAAGATCGAGGCCAAGGCGAAGACGAGTTGCCGCCGCCGTGATGGAAGCCTCGGCCGACGACGTCGAGTTCAAGAACGGCACCTTCACGGTGAAGGGCACCGACAAGAAGATGGCCTTCGGCGAAGTGGCGCTGTCGGCCTATGTGGCCCACAAGTTCAACTCCGCCGAAATCGAGCCGGGCCTCAAGGAAGGTGCCTTCCACGATCCGTCGAACTTCGTGTTCCCGGCGGGCGTGCACATCTGCGAAGTGGAAGTCGATGCCGATACCGGCGTCACCGAAGTCGTGAGCTATACGGCGGTCGATGACTTCGGCAACATCATCAATCCGATGATCGTCGAAGGCCAGGTGCATGGCGGCATCGTCCAGGGCATCGGCCAGGCGCTGGCCGAAGGCTGCGTCTATGACAAGGAGTCCGGCCAGCTGCTGACCGGTTCCTACATGGACTACCAGATGCCGCGCGCGGCCGACGTGCCCAACTTCAAGCTGGCCTTCACCTGCACGCCTTGCCCGAGCAATCCGCTGGGCATGAAGGGCTGCGGCGAGGCGGGCGCCATCGCCTCGCCGGCGGCGGTGATGAACGCGGTGACCGATGCGCTTGGGGTTCGCGACGTTGCCATGCCGGCCACGCCGCTGACCGTGTGGAAGGCCATGCAGCCCATGAAGAAGGCTGCGGAATAAGGCACGGGAGGAACATAACAATGGAAAACTTCAACTACATTCGTCCCGCCAAGGTGGCCGACGCCGTCAAGGCCATGAAGAAGGCCAAGGATGGCAAGTTCATGTCGGGCGGCATGACGCTGCTCCCGACCATGAAGCAGGGACTTGGCCGCGCCCACCGACATCATCGACCTGTCCGGCCTGAAAGATGCGGGCGTCAAGGTCGGTGGCAAAGTCGGTGACCATCCGGGCCGGCACCACCCATGCCGAAGTGGCGGGCGACAAGGACCTGAAGAAGGCGATTCCCGGACTGGCGACGCTGGCTGGCGGCATCGGCGATCCGCATGTGCGCCACAAGGGCACGATTGGCGGCTCGGTCGCCAACAACGACCCGGCGGCGGATTATCCGTCCGCCTGCCTGGCGCTTGGTGCGACGATCCACACCTCGCGACCGCAAGCTCGCCGCGGACAAGTTCTTCACCGGCATGTTCTCGACGGCCCTGAAGGGCACCGAGATCGTCACGGCGGTGGAATTCCCGCTGCCGAAGAAATCCGGCTACGCCAAGTTCCCGAACCCGGCCTCGCTCTATGCCATGGTCGGCGTGTTCGTGGCGCAATGGGCCGATGGCTCGGTGCGCGTGGCGGTGACCGGCGCGGGTGCTGGCGTGTTCCGCGTTCCCGAAATGGAAGCGGCACTTGCCAAGAAGTTCTCGGCCAAGGCGCTGGACGGCATCGCGGTGAAGGCCAAGGGCCTCAACAGCGACATGCACGCCTCGGCCGAATACCGCGCGCATTTGATCAGCGTCATGGCGAAGCGGGCCGTGGAGGCGGCGAAGTAGGCGGCGTTACACTTGCGAGATTTCGGAACCCGCGGGTCGCAATCTCGCGGGTCCTGTTTCGTTCTATGAGGTAAACGATGACAATCCTTCCAGCCTCCATCGATGACACCGTCAGTTCTGCTGAAGCACGGCCGGCTATATCGCCGGGCGCGATCTGGCCACCGTGGTGTTCCTGTCGCTCAAGATGGGGCGGCCGCTGTTTCTCGAGGGCGAGGCCGGTGTGGGCAAGACCGAGATTGCCAAGGTGCTGGCCGATGCGCTGGGCCGCAAGCTGATCCGGCTGCAATGCTATGAGGGGCTCGACGTCAATTCCGCCGTCTATGAGTGGAACTACTCCGCCCAGATGATCGAAATCCGCTGGCGGAAGCGTCGGGCGAACTCGACCGCGAGCGGCTGGGGCAGGATATTTTCGCCGAGAAGTTCCTGATCAAGCGGGCGCTGCTGCAGGCGCTCGAAGCGCCGAAGGGCGCAGGCGCCGGTGCTGCTCATCGACGAACTCGACCGCACCGACGAGGCCTTCGAGGCCTTCCTGCTGGAAGTGCTGTCGGATTTCCAGGTGACCATTCCCGAACTCGGCACCATCAAGGCGGAGGAGCCACCCATCGTCATCATCACCTCGAACCGCACGCGCGAGGTGCATGACGCGCTGAAGCGGCGCTGCCTCTATCACTGGGTCGGCTATCCCGATGCCAAGCGCGAACTGGAGATCGTCAAGGCGCGGCGGCCCAAGGCCTCCGAAGGCGCTGGCGCAGGAAGTCGTGCTGTTCGTGCAGGCGTTGCGCGGCGGCGATCTCTACAAGTCGCCCGGCGTTGCCGAAACGCTCGACTGGGTGACGGCGCTGCACGAACTCGACTGCGCTGACGCTCGATCCGCAGATGGTGAACGATACGCTCGGCGTATTGCTCAAATATCAGGACGACATCGCGCGCATGCAGGGCACCGAAGCCAAGCGCATCCTCGACCAGATCAAGGACGAGATCCGCGACGCATGAGTGCAGTGTGCAAGGCAGGAGTAGACGTGTGACTTGCCACCGCTCTCGCCATTCTCCGCCGCCAATCAGAATCCCGCGCCCTCTGGCAAGCTGGCCGAGAACATCATGCATTTCGCCCGCGTGTTGCGCGAGGCAGGAATTCCGGTGGGGCCGGGCAGCGGTCATCGATGCGCTCGATGCGGCGCTCGTCGGGGTCGCTCCGCACCCGCGACGATTTCTACTGGACGCTGCATGCGGTCTTCGTCAAGCGCCGCGACCAGCGCGAGGTGTTCGACCAGGCTTTCCACGTGTTCTGGAAGAAGCCGAAGATGCTGGAGCAGCTGATGCAGCTGTTCTTCCATCAGATCGCGCGCGATGTCGGCGAAAAGGCCAAGCAGGCGGGCTTCCGCCGCCTGGCCGAGGCGATGTTCGACAAGCACGACGCGCCTATCGAGCCAGCGCCAGAAGAAGGAAGACATCGAAGTCGATGCCACCTTCACCGCCTCGGCCGATGAGGTGCTCCGCGCCAAGGATTTCGAGCAGATGACGGTGGCCGAGCAGGCGCAGCGCAAAGCAGGCCATCGCCCGCCTGCGCCTGCACCGCACCGAGGTGATGACCAGGCGCTATCAGCGCGCCGCCAAGGGCCCGGCCATCGACATGCGCCGCACCCTCAAGGGCAGCCTGCGGGCCGGGGGCCATTTCATCGATCTCGAACGCCGCGAACGGCAATGGCACGAGCCGCCGCTGGTCGTGCTCTGCGACATTTCCGGCTCGTGCTCCAACTACAGCCGCATGTTCCTGCATTTCCTGCACGCGCTGACCAATGACCGCGACCGCGTGACGGTGTTCCTGTTCGGCACGAGGCTCACCAACATCACCCGCGAATTGAAGCGCCGCGACATCGACGAGGCGATGGCCAAGGTTTCGAAGGCGGTGAAGGACTGGTCGGGCGGCACGCGCATCGGCACGTCGCTGAAGGAATTCAACTATCAACTGGGCGAGGCGGGTGCTGACGCAAGGGGCCCATGTGCTGCTGATGACCGACGGGCTTGACCGCGAGGATCTGGCGACGCTCGACCCACGAGATGCAAGCGCCTGCGCCGCCAGACCAAGCGCATCGTCTGGCTCAATCCGCTGTTGCGCTTTGATGGTTTCAAGGCGCTGGCCGGCGGCATCCGCGCCATGATGCCGCATGTCGATGAGTTCCGCGCCGTGCATTCGCTTGACAGTCTCGCCGATCTGGCGCGCGCGCTTGCCGGACGCAGATCGGCGGAGCATGATCCGCGCTTCTGGACAAGGGAGGAAAGCCATGGCCGCATCCGATCACAGTTCTTGAAACCGCAGCGCATTGGCTGACCTCCGGCCGCAAGGTGGCGATCGCCACGGTGGTCGAAACCTGGGGCTCGGCGCCGCAACCGATCGGCAGCCAGCTGGTGATCGATGGCGAAGGCAATTTCATCGGGTCGGTGTCGGGCGGCTGTGTCGAAGGTGCGGTTGTCACCGAAGCGCTGGACGTAATCGGTTCGGGCAAGCCCAAACTGCTGAACTTCGGCGTGGCCGATGAAACCGCCTGGAAAGTCGGCCTCGCCTGCGGCGGCAAGATCGGCGTCTATGTGGAGCCGGTGAATTGAAGCGTGAGACTGCTCGACCCAACTCCTTGCGGCGCAGCAACCCGCCGCGCGGTGGCGCTGATCACGGAACTGGCGACGGGCAGCAGCGGCTGGTGTCTCGCGCCGAAGCCAGAATGATCCGCTTGCCGGCGACCTCGACGAAGCCTTCCGCTTCGACCAGTCGGGAACCCATGACGGCCAGTTCATCAACATCCACAATCCGCCGCTGCGGCTCGTCATCATCGGTGCCGTTCACATCGCGCAAGGGGTGATCCCCATGGCGCAACAGGCGGGATATCATGTGACGGTGATCGATCCGCGTGGCGCATTCGCCACTGGCGCGCGGTTTCCCGGCATTGCACTTCATGCCGAATGGCCGGACGAAGTCATTCCCAAAATTGGTCTCGATGCCCGCACCGCGATGATCGCGCTGACCCATGATCCGAAGATCGACGACCCGGCGCTGAATTGGCACTGAAATCCGAGGTCTTTTACATCGGCGCCCTGGGCTCGAAGAAAACCCAAAGCGCGCGCGCTGAACGGCTGAAGGCCAAGGGCCTAGGCGACGAACTGCTCGCCCGCATTCATGGGCCCATCGGTCTCGCCATCGGCGCCAAGGGGGCACCCGAAATCGCCATTTCGATCATGGCCGAGATGACGCGTGCCTTGCGGCTTGGTGCGTGACATGAAATTCGGCGAATGGCCGGTTTCCGAAGCCCAAGGCGCCATTCTGGCGCATTCGGTGAAGCACGGGGCCGGCGTGTTCAAGAAGGGGCGCGTGCTTTCAATTGCCGATGTCGAAGCGTTGGTTGCGGCAGGGGTTGAGAAGGTGTTTGCGGCGCGGCTTTCGCCCGACGATGTGGCGGAGGACCAGGCGGCCGCATGCAGTGGCGCAGGTTTCGGGCGGCAACGGCACAGTGGCGCAGGCGCCTTTCACCGGCCGCGCCAATCTGCATTCCTCCGTGCACGGCATAGCGGTGATCGACAGCGAGCGCGTGAAGGCGCTCAACCAACTTCATGAGAGCCTGACACTGGCCACCGTTGCCAACCTTCGCAACCGTCGAGATGCGGCAGATGGTGGCGACGGTGAAGGTCATTCCGTTTGCCGTGCCGCGCGCCGTTCTGGAGAAGGCGCTGGCGCTCATCGGCAATGAGCCGCTGGTGCGGGTGGAAGCTTTCCGCCACTTCGATGTTGGCCTGGTCATTACCCGGTTGCCGCAAACCAAGCCATCGATCGTCGCCAAATCGGAAGCAGCCATGCGCGAGCGGATCGCCGCACTCGATGGCAATTTGGCAAAGGTGATCGTGACCGATCATGCGATTGCCGCAGCGCGGGCAGCGTTAACCGAGCTTCACGCGGCGCGGTGCCATCCCATTTTGCTGTTCGGCGCTTCGGCCATCGTCGATCGCGGCGACGTCATTCCCGCTGCGGTGGAAGCGGCGGGCGGCGAAGTGGTACATCTTGGCATGCCGGTGGACCCGGGAAACCTGATGATGTTCGGCCGGCTGGAAGGTGTTCCGGTCATCGGTGTTCCGTCCTGCGCGCGCTCGCCCAAGGTCAATGGCTTCGACTGGGTCCTCGAGCGGGTGATGGCCGGCATTCATGTGTCGGCCCGCGATATCATGGAGATGGGGGCAGGGGGATTGCTCGCCGAAATTCCGAACCGGCCCAGCCCCCGCGAAGGCAAGCCGAAGGTGCAACGCGCGCCAAGAGTGACGGCCATTGTGCTGGCCGCCGGGAAATCGTCGCGCATGGGCTCCAACAAGTTGCTTGAGTTGATTGGCGGCAAACCGATGATCCGCCATACGGTGGAAGCGATTGCCGCTTCGGCGGTTGATCGAGGTCATCGTGGTGACGGGCCGCGATGCGGAACTGGTTGGGCAATCACTGTCCGGCGTGAAGATCGATGTTCGTCCACAATGCGCAATTATGCCGATGGCCTTTCGACGTCGCTGAAGACCGGACTTGCCGCCATTGCCGATGCCGATGCGGCGCTGGTCTGCCTCGGCGACATGCCGCGCGTCAATGCGGCCACCATCAACAGACTGATTGCCGCCTTCAATCCGGCGGAACATCGCGCCATCTGCGTGCCGGTGTTCAATGGCAAGCCGGGAAACCCGGTGCTGTGGGGCGCGCGCTATTTCGATGAGATGAAAGCACTCACTGGCGACAAGGGCGCGCGCGAGCTGATCGCCGCCTACAGCGATGAAATGGTGGAAGTGGCGATGCCTGATGACGCGGTGCTGATGACATCGATACGCCGGAAGCGCTGGATGACGAACTGCTGCGGACTCAGCGTCGACAGAAGGTCCTGATCGCATGACATCAGTCCCGTCTGCCGCAAACTCACATGCCCCTTGCTTGCCGACGATCACGTGGTCATGCACCAGCACGCCGAGCTTGGCGCCGGCGTCGATGATGCGTCTTGGTCATGTCGATGTCGGCCATCGAAGGTGTGGGATCGCCCGACGGATGGTTGTGGACGAGCACGACGGCCGATGCGCCGAGTTCGAGGGCCCGCTTCACCACTTCGCGCGGGTAGGCGGGCGTATGGTCGACGGTGCCTTCCTGCTGCACCTCGTCGGCGATCAGCTGGTTCTTCTTGTCGAGGAACAGGATGCGGAACATCTCGATGTCGTTGAAGGCCATGGCGGCGCGCACATAGTCGAGAATGGCGCTCCACGATGACAAGCAGCGGGCCGGTTGATGACCTGGCCTTTCATCAGCCGCAGCGCGGCGGCGTGGACGATCTTGAGATCATTGGCCACCGCTTCGCCCACACCTTTCACTTCCATCAGCCGTTCAGGTTCGGCACTCAGCACTTCGGCAAAGGTGCCGAAGCGGGCGAGCAGGGCCTTGGCAAGTGCCTTGGTGTCGCCCCGGCGGATGGCGCGGAACAGCACCATTTCAAGCAGCTCATAGTCTGGCACCGCATCGGGGCCGCCGTCCTTGAAGCGGGTTTTCAGCCGGTCACGATGGCCCAGAAAGTGTGGTACTGGCGGCTTGACGCCGGCATCTTCGAAGCCGGCCATGGATCAACCCTTGTAGGGCGGGCAGTGGTAGCCCTTGGGGCTGAGGGTGAAGATTTCGCAGCCGGTTTCGGTGACGCCAACGGTGTGTTCGAACTGTGCTGAAAGCGATTTGTCGCGGGTCACCGCCGTCCAGCCATCACTGAGAATTTTCACTTGCGGCTTGCCAAGGTTGATCATCGGTTCGATGGTAAAGAACATGCCGGGTTTCAACTCAACGCCATCGCCGGGGCGGCCATAGTGCAGAACATTGGGATGATCGTGGAACACCCGGCCGAGGCCATGGCCGCAGAAATCCCGCACCACCGAACAGCGCTCGGCTTCAGCGAGGCTCTGGATGGCGTGGCCGATATCGCCCAGATGGGCGCCGGGTTTTACCGCCGCAATGCCGCGCATCAGGCATTCATAGGTGACTTCGACGAGCCGCTCGGCCTTCCTCGCCACGTTGCCCACGTTGAACATGCGGCTTGTATCGCCATACCAGCCGTCAACGATCAGTGTGACATCGATGTTGACGATGTCGCCATCGCGCAACGGCTTGTCGTTGGGAATGCCGTGGCAGACAACGTGGTTGATCGACGTGCAGCAGGCATGGCGATAGCCGCGATAGCCGATGGTGGCGGGAACCGATTGCGTCTTCTTGGCGAAGTCAATCACCCAGCGGTCAATCTCTTCCGTGGTGGTGCCGACCTCCACACGCTCGACGAGCAGGTCGAGGCATTCGGCAGCCAGCCGGCCCGCCTTGCGCATGCCCTCAAAATCGGCGGGACCATGAATTTTGATCTTGGTCGAGCGCGAGGAGGTTTCTTCGGCGGCGTAAGTCATTCAGGATCCTCAACCGGAATCATCCGGCTAGCAGTGATGGCTGACGTTGAGACATTACAGCAAAGTGCAAAAGCCTCAACACCAGCCTTTCTGGCGGCTTTAAAGGCCTTCACATAGTTGGGGTCGAGGTCTGCGGCAAGGGAGAGGTGGCTGGGGAAGGCCGCCTGTACCAGATAGACCATGGCGGCGCGGTGGCCTTCACGCACCATGCCGGAAAGTTCGGCAAGGTGCTTGGTGCCGCGCTCGGTTACACAATCCGGAAATTCTACTTGACCCGGTTTGCGGAACAGATGGGCGTTCTTCACCTCGACATAGCAATTGGGCCGGGATCCACCTTCCAGCAGAATGTCGATGCGGCTGTTGCGGCCGTATTTCACTTCTTGCCGCAGGTTGGCATAGCCCGAAAGTTCCGGCACGAGTCCGGCGGTGATCGCTTCGACGGTGATGCGATTGGGGTTTCCCGTGTTGACGCCGATCAGGCCAAGCCCATCAATCTCGACGATTTCCCAGGTGTGCGGATATTTGCGGGTTGGGGAATTCGGAGCGCGACAGCCAGACGGCGGCGTCCGGTGTTGTCAGCCCAAGCATGGCGCCGGTGTTGGGGACAGCGGCGGTGATCGTTTCACCGGAGGCCAGGCGAACATCGGCGAGGAACCGCTTGTAGCGTTTCAGCAGCGTTCCTTGCTCCAATGCGCCTTTGAATTCCATGGCTTTGACAGTCCCTCCCGGTGGTGGCACATCTCGCATAAAGGGAATTCCGGACCATGACCATAGAGGCCCCCACCGCCGCCATTCTGCTGATCGGAGATGAAATCCTGTCGGGGCGGACCAAGGACAAGAACCTTGGCTACATTGCCGACTGGCTGGTGGCGTTGGGCATTGATCTCCGCGAGGCCAGCGTGGTGCCCGATGTCGAAACCGAAATCGTCGCCGCCGTGAATGCGCTTCGGGCCCGATACACCTATGTGTTCACCACCGGCGGCATCGGCCCGACGCATGATGACATCACCGCCGATTGCATGGCCAAAGCGTTCGGCGTGGAGATTTCGCACCATCCGGAGGCCAGCGAAATACTCATGACGTACTTCAAAGAAATGAACCGCGAGCCCAACGAAGCGCGCATGCGCATGGCGCGCATTCCCCATGGCGCCTCGCTCATCTACAACAAGGTGTCGCGCGCGCCGGGCTTCCAGCTCGGCAATGTGTTCGTGATGGCGGGCGTTCCGAAGATCATGCAGGCAATGCTTGATGAGGTCGCACCGCGCCTCGCCAAAGGCGTACCGATGCAATCCAGAAAGCTTGAATTCCAGGGCGGCGAGGGCGATGTGGCAACGCCACTGGGAGAAATCCAGAGCCGTTATCCGCAGGTGAGCATCGGCTCTTACCCCTTCGAAAGCCCCACCGGCTATGCCACCAACCTCGTTCTCCGCGCCCGCGATGTGTCCGCATTGGACGAAGCCTTCGCCGAAGTGAAGGTGCTGGCGCAGAGCCTCACCGACCAGGGAAAGGCGCGCGGCTGGACTTGACCCGACCTGCGGTTCCATGCACGTTGCAACCGGGGGACGTAGAATCTCGGGAGTGGCGGCGATGTCCAAGGTCAAAGGCGCGGTTTGTTCTGGGTATTTGACTGCACGGCTCATGGCCGGATCGGCTGTTCTCGCGCTGTTGCCGGTAAACGCATATGCGCAGTTTCAGAGCATCATCGACCTTTCTTCGCTGGATGGTACGAGTGGCATAAGGCTCGACGGCGCACAGGACATCCGAGCCGGTATTTCGGTTGCAAATGCGGGCGATATCAACGGTGACGGCTATGGCGACGTGATCGTCGGCACGCAAGACAAGCTGGCCTTCGTGGTGTTCGGCAAGGAGAACGGAATAGTTTCTCCGGTCGATCTGACGGCGCTGAATGGTGCGGATGGTTTCAGGATCGAAGCGTCCGACACAAGTGAGGATTTTGGCAAATCTGTGTCGGGCGTTGATGACGTCAACGGCGACGGCTTCGACGATATTGTAATCGGCGCTCCAGGTTCAGCACCCAATGGCGCCGGAGCGGCCTATGTTGTTTTCGGCAAATCTTCTGATTTTCCGCCGGTTCTCACGGCATCCGCTATCAAGGGCAATATTGGTTTCCGAATCCAGGGCTTGGGAACTGCAGGGAAATTGGGTGCCTCGGTTGCCAGCGCCGGCGATGTGAATGGCGATGGTTACTCCGATATCGTCATCGGCGCTTCTGATGTCAGTTTCGGAAGCCTTACGGACATTCCCGGTGCGGCTTTTGTGGTTTTCGGCAAAGCGGCTCTTTTGGTTCGGTTCTTCAGTCTTCGGCGTTGAATGGCACAAACGGGTTTCAAATCAAGGGGCCTGCCGGATCATTGCCTGGCTCCAGATTCGGTTGGACCGTCGCACCTGCGGGCGATTTCAACGGCGATGGCCTGTCCGATATAGTTGTGGGCGCGCCGTTCGCCGAACCATCTGAGAACGGTGCTGCCTATGTGGTGTTTGGCAAGTCCAGCGCGTTTGCCTCGGAGGTCAATGTCGCGACGCTGAATGGTGCCAACGGATTACAGACTGCGGCGGGAATTGACGAGTTAACGCATGGGAAATTCCGTTGCAGCGGCTGGCGACGTGAACGGAGATGGACTCGACGACATCATCGTCGGCTCTTACTATTCGAGCCCAAATGGTGGCAAATCCGGATCCAGTTTTGTGGTCTTCGGCATGTCGCAGGGCATTGGCGCAAGCCTCGACCCTTCGGCGCTCAATGGTGCCAATGGGTTCAGGCTGGATGGAAATGCCGCGGCTGGATACAGCGGTTGGTCGGTAGCGCAGGCAGGAGACGTGAACGGCGACGGTTTTTCCGACCTCGCCGTTGGCGCGCCATTGGCGGGCACGGGCGGCCGCAGCTATGTGGTGTTCGGCAAGCCTGACGCCTTCAATTCTGTTATCAACCTTTCGACCGTCAGCAACGCTGTGGGTTTTCGGCTCGATGGTTTTGCGAGCGAGGATTTGGCCTGGCAACGCACTTGCTGGCATGGTTGACTTCAACGGCGACGGATTGAGTGACATCGTGGTCGGAGCCTACCAGTATGGTGCTGCCGAAGACGGTGCCGCATATGTTGTGTTCGGCCGGGCGCCAACAATGGCAGTGACGCGCATGGGTTCAGCTGCCGGGCAATACATCACCGGCGGTTTGGCCGTTGACCAATTGTCATCGGGCGATGGCAACGATGTTGTCGAGGGAAGGGGTGACGCCGATCTTCTGGATGGCGGCAGTGGCAAGAATACGGCTAGCTATGAACACGCGCCACTGGGCATTACCGCCAGCCTGTCGAACCCGGCTTCCAACACCAATGACGCGCTGGGCGACCAATATACGTCCATCCACAATTTGTGGGGCTCGCGTCTGGCCGATACGCTGATCGGCGATGGCGGCGCCAACACGCTGACTGGTGACAAGGGTAACGACATCTTGAAAGGCATGAGCGGCAATGACCGGCTGGTTGGCGGCCTGGGGAAGGACAAGCAAACCGGAGGGCCCGGCAAGGATGTGTTCGTCTTCGCAAAATCTTCGGAAAGCCGGAAGGGCTCAAATGCAGACGAGATCACCGATTTTAAACCAGGCAATTCTTCTTCGGTGATCGACAAGATCGACATCTCGGCAATGGACGCCAATGCATCAAAGGCCGGTAATCAGAAGTTCAAGTTCATTGGCACAGCACCTTTCACCAAGAAGGGCCAGTTGCGCATCAAGAAGACATCTGCCGGAATTGTCGTGCAGGGCAACACAAGCGGCAGCACCAAGGCCGAGTTCGAAATTCTGCTGAAAGGGACTAAAGAAGACAGGAGCGTTTACCAAAGCGGATTTCAAGCTCTAGCGGTACTTGACGAAGCATTAGCCATACTTCAGGTTGCGTCGATGAGGGGCTGAACTGTTCTGGAGAGCAATCATGTTTGCTGCGCCCCGCTATCCTTTTTGCCTCAAACGTACCGTGTCCAGCCTTCTTGCGGGGGCGGCGGCCATCGTGTTGCTGGCGAGCCCGGCGCAGGCAGCGGAGTTTGAATCCAACATCGCTCTTGGCAGCCTTACCGGTGGCAACGGATTCAGGCTGGTGGGCGAGACCGCCGATTCCGGACGGGCAGTTCGGTTGCAACGGCTGGCGACGTCAATGGTGATGGCCTTGATGATGTCATTGTCGGTGCCAAATACGCCGCGCCCAATGGCGCATACTCGGGCGCCAGCTATGTGGTGTTCGGCAAGCGGGCGGAACGGGTTCTGTCGTGCAGCTTTCGGCCCTTAACGGCAAAAACGGATTCCAGATCAGCGGCGAGGCGGCCAATGATTATGCCGGCGTTTCAGTGTCGAAGGCAGGCGATGTCAACGGCGACGGCTATGGCGATGTCATCGTGGGTGCCTGGCAACACGATGCGGGCGGCCTCGACAAGGCTGGCGCTGCCTATGTTGTGTTTGGCCGCAAATCCGGATTTCCGGCCAATCTGCGGCTATCAAAGCTCAATGGCGGGAACGGTTTTCAGATCAGCGGTGAATGCGCGATCGAGCTTCGCCGGGCAGGCGGTTGCGGCGGCGGGCGATGTCAATGGCGATAGTTATGACGATGTGATTGTCGGGGCCTTCGGGCATGGCAGCGGCGGCTTCAACTCCAATGGCGCGGCCTATGTGGTGTACGGCAAGAAAGCGGCGTTCAAGCCCAACCTCAAGGTTTCGGCGCTGAATGGTGCCAATGGCTTCAAGATCGAAGGCGAGGGCGAAGCCAACATCGCGGGTGCCGGCGTGGCGGCGGCAGGAGACGTCAATGGCGATGGCGTCGATGACCTTCTGGTTGGCGCGCCGCAAGCCAATGCCGGCGGTGTCCTCGATTCGGGCGCCAGCTACGTGGTGTTCGGCCGCAAACAAACAACAGGCGGATTTCCGCCGGTGATGCCGCTTGCTTCGCTCGATGGCGCCAACGGTTTCCAGATGAGCGGCGAGGATGTCGATGACGAAAGCGGATGGGCGCTGGCTGCCGCCGGCGACGTCGATGGCGACGGTTTCGACGACGTGATTGTCGGGTCGAGCAAAACGGACTTCAATTCCGGCAAGAGCTACGTGGTCTTCGGCAAGGCTACGGCCTTTTCGTCGGTGATCAGCCTCGCCGATTTGATCGGCTTCAATGGTTTCTCGGTGACAGGCGGATCGGACGAGGAGTCTCGCGGTATCGGTGAGTGGCCGTGCCGACGTCAACGGCGACGGCTATGACGACATGATCATTGGCACCGAGGGTGCGGAAGCCACCGGCCCCGACGACAATGGCGGCTCCTATGTGGTGTTCGGCAAGGGCACGGCTTTCATCGCCAGTTTCGCACTTACCACCCTCGACGGCAGCAATGGCTTTCGCATGAGCGGCGATGCCTTCACCTACTCCGGAAAATCTGTTGCGGCGGCGGGCGATGTCAATGGCGATGGTTTCGGGGACGTGATTATCGGTGCCATAGGAATTGATGGCACTTCGGTGAACAATGTCGGTGGCGCCTATATCCTTTATGGGCGTGCGCCGGACGCCGTGGCCAATCGTTCGCGGAAGCGACGCCGGACAGACGATCAATGGAGGCGCATTTACTGACAGCCTGTCAGGCGAGGATGGCGATGACACGCTCGAAGGCCGGGGTGGCGGCGACGACCTCGATGGCGGCACGGGTATAAATACCGCGAGCTATGCCCATGCTTCCGGCGCCGTAAAGGCCAGCTTCGCCAATCCCGGCGGCAACACCGGCCATGCGGCGGGCGACAGCTATGCATTGATTTCCGGCCTTGAAGGTTCGCGCTTTCGCCGACGAACTTGCTGGCAACGCCGCCGCCAATCGTCTCTCCGGCGGCAAGGGCAAGGACAAGCTGAAGGGCGGCAAGGGCAAGGATGTCTTCCGACTACCGCCATATCAAGGAAAGCCCGAAGGGCAATCCAAGCGCGATGTGATCGCCGATTTCAAACCTGGCAAGGCGTCATCGGCAGTGGACAAGATCGATGTCTCAGCCATCGACGCCAATGCTTCCAAGAATGGCAACCAGGCCTTCAACTTCATCGGCAGCAACGCCTTCAGCAAGCGCGGCCAACTGCGCATCACCACGACGGGTTCTGGCCTCCTCATTCAGGGCAACACCAAGGGCTCCACCGGTGCCGATTTCGAAATCCTGCTGAATGGACTGTCGAACACCAGTGCCTTCACCAAGAAAGACTTCAAGCTTTAACGGAAGTGGGAGACGGCAGTGCAGGGCAGCAATAGCAACATGTGGAAGACAAGACTGGCGCTCGTTCTGGCGGGTGGGGTGTCAATGATGGCACTGGCGATAGCGCCGGCATGGGCGGATTTCTCCGGGGCGCTCATACTCAGCGATTTGAACGCGGCGACGGGGTTCAGGATCAATGGCCCTTCCGCCAAACATCTTGCGTCTGCCGGTACCAATAATGTGGCGGGTGACTTCAATGGCGATGGTTTCGACGATATCGTTCTGGGCGCACTTTTGGGCGGCACGGCCTATGTGGTATTTGGCCGGAGTACTGGGCCAGCCTCGCCCATCGATGTCAGCGGCATCGCGCCGCCTGAGGGGCTGTCACTGGTGGGTGCCGCGGCCAATGACGGAACGGGCCGCGCAGCAAGTGCTGCTGGTGACATTAACGGCGACGGTTACGACGATATTGTGATTGGCGCGACCGAAGTCGATGTGGGTTCCAATGCCGATGCCGGTGTTGCTTATGTGGTGTTCGGCGGTGCCAGCCTTGCCTCGACTATCGACCTCACGGCGCTTAACGGCAACAACGGCTTCCGCCTGACCGGCATTGCCGCCAACGACCGGGCGGGGATCAGCGTTGCCCCGGCCGGTGACTTCAATGACGACGGCTTCGACGACGTGCTGGTTGGCAGCGCCAATGCCAATAGCCAGGCTGGATCGGCATGGGTGGTCTTCGGCAAGAATAGTGCGTTTCCCTCTTCAGTTAGCCTGTCGGAAATCAAGGGCGGCAAGGGTTTGCGCATCAATGGCGCGGGCCCTGCCCAGTTGTTCGGAACGGCGCTCACACCTGCCGGTGATTTCAATGGTGATGGAATAGATGATATCGCGATTTCGGCAAGCCATGGCACGGTGATCAACGCCTTCGATGGCTCCGCCTATGTGGTCTTCGGCAAGACATCGACAAGTTCATCGCCGTTCAACGTGTCGTCGCTCAATGGCGGCAATGGCTTCCGGTTGGGAATGAGCGCTTCGGAGACCGGCACGAATCCAGGGGATGCCATTGCCGGTGCTGGCGATGTCAACGGCGACGGGTTCAGCGACATCGTCATCGGGGCCGTCACGGCGGATCCGGGCGGCTTTGCCAATGCCGGGTCGGCGTTCGTGGTGTTTGGCCGCAGCCAAAGTTTCGGCGCGACATTCATTCTGTCCAGTCTCAATGGCAGCAACGGGTTTCGCTTCAACGGTACGGTGGCCGAGCAGCGGTTTGGATTTGCGGTTGGGGGTGCGGGTGACTTGGAGGGCGATGGATTTGATGACGTCATGATCGGTGGACCACTCGCCGTCTCCAATTCCGGCCGGGCCGCGGTGATTTTCGGGAAGCCATCAGGATTTGGGCCGGTGCTTACGGCCACGTCGTTCGGCGGGTTCCTGGCTCACGGCACCAACGTTTCCTATGCCGGGTCTTCATTGTCATCGGCTGGCGACTTCAACGGCGATGGCATCTCCGACGCGATGATTGGCGCGCAGGATGAATTCGACGTGCCGCCAAATCCGGGGGGTGCATTTGTGGTCTTCGGCCGTGAGCCGGAGAACGCACTCACGCGGATTGGCAGCGCGGCGGGACAATACCTGTCGGGCAGCGTCGAAGTCGATTCACTGCATGGCGTGGGCGGCAATGACGTGCTGGAGGGCCGCGAAGGCGGCGACATTCTTGATGGCAGCGCTGGCAGCAACACCGCGAGCTATGCCCACGCAGATCAGCAGGTGGTGGCGAGCCTTGCCAGCTCCATCGCCAATACCAATGACGCAGCGGGCGATGTTTACGTCGGTATCCAGAATCTTACCGGTTCCGGTTTCGATGACACGCTGACCGGCAATGCTTCGGGAAACCGCATCACCGGCGGGAACGGCAAGGATCTGCTGCGCGGTGGCAAGAGCAAGGATACCTTCATCTATCTGCGCAGCGGCGAGACAGGTGTGGGTGCAAACGGGCGCGACCAGATTCTGGATTTCAATCCGGGCAGTGGCAGCACAAGTATCGACAGGATCGATCTTTCGGCCATCGATGCCAACACCGCCAAATACGGTGGGCAGCCCTTCAACTACATTGGCACCAAGGCATTTACCGGCAAGGGACAGTTGCGCATCAAAAAGACGCCGGCGGGCATCATCGTGCAGGGCAATACCAAGGGCTCAACGCCGCCGATTTCGAAATTCTGCTCAAGGGCCTGAAGAAAACGAGTGCCTTCAGCAAGAAGGACTTCAAGCTTTAAGCTGCCAGCGCCTTCATGACCTTGTCGGTCAAGTCGCTGCGGGTGAAAGGCTTGTTCACGAGATCGACGGCGTTCGGCAATTCCTGCTGCATCTGGCGCAAGCTGCCCGGTGCGTAACCCGACATGAACAACACTTTCAGTTCAGGGCGCACTTCCAGGGCTTTCATGGCCATTTCCGGTCCGTTCATGCCGCCGGCCATGATGACATCGGACAGCACCAGATCAATATCGGGACGTACCGTGATGTGGTGCAGGCCTTCGTGGCCGTTCGATGCGACGATGGCTTCGAAGCCCATTTCCTCGATCATCGCGGCGGCAACGTCGCGCACCGACGGATTGTCTTCGACCACCAGCACCACGGTTTTGCGAGCAGGAAGCGGTTCGGCCACCGGTGCATGAATGATGGCAGCGGTTTCCAATGTCGCCGGAGTTGCATCGAACGCCGCGGCGATTTGCGAAACGGCATCGGCAAGCTTGGGCTGCGGAGTGGGCGCTGCATCCTGCTGGGCCACAAAGCGCGGCAGGTAGAGGCGGATGGTGGTGCCGTGGCCCACTTCCGAATAGATTTTCACGTGGCCACCGGATTGCTTGGTGAAGCCATAGATCATCGACAGGCCAAGACCTGAGCCCGCTTCCGGGCCTTTGGTGGAGAAGAACGGCTCGAATACTTTCTCGAGGTTTTCAGGAGCGATGCCGCAGCCGGTGTCGGTGACGGCAATTTCCATATAGTCGCCCGGCGTCACATCCTCGTTCTCGCGGCAGAAGGCTTCATCGAGCGTGCGGTTGGCGGTTTCGATCGTTATGGTGCCGCCCTTCGGTTTCATGGCGTCGCGGGCGTTGATGCAAAGGTTGAGGATCGCTGTTTCAAGCATCGTGGCGTCGGCGCGCACTGGCCAGATGTCCTCGCCCGGCACCATGTCGAGGTCCACCGTGGCGCCCACGGCGTGGCCGAGGATGTCGTACATCTTGGTGATCAGCGTGTTGATGTCGAGCAGCTTGTTCTGCAGCGTCTGCTGGCGCGAGAAGGCGAGCATGCGTTTGGTCAGTTCAGAACCGCGCTCGGCGGCTTCGGTGGCGGCCCGGATGCGCTTCAAGGCGCGCTCGTCGGTCTTCACCAGTTGCTCGACAAGCTGAAGATTGCCCAGCACCACCATCAGCAGATTGTTGAAGTCATGGGCGACGCCGCCGGTGAGCTGGCCCACCGCTTCCATTTTCTGCGCCTGCACAAATTTGCGCTCGAGGTTCTTGCGTTCGGTGATGCTCTGGCAGGTGCCGAAAATGGAATCGATCTGGCCCAGGCTGTTGCGGTCGGCTTCGATCTTCACTTCGAAGTAGTTGAGTTCACCGCTCACCAGAGTCTTGTAGGCGATTTCGAAGGCCGGGCAGTTCTGGCCATGCTTGGCGAGTTCCAGGGCTTCGCGGAATTTTTCCTTGTCGGCGGGCTCGATCATCTTCTCGAATACCGCGATGTTGGGCTGCACGATGGCTTCGTCCATGCCGATCAGTGCGATCATCTCGCCCGACAGCCGTGAGGCGCCGGTGTTGGCCTTGATGGTGAAACTGCCGAGCCGGGCGGCCTGCTGCGAGCGCTTCAGTACGCGTTCGGAAGCTTGCATGCGGTCGAGCGAAGCCATCTGGTCGGAAATGTTGCGCGACAGGCCTACGCACTTCTCGGGCTTGCCGTCGGTGGGATTGCGGATCACCCCGGCGATTGATTCGATCCACACATAGTCGCCGGATTTGGCATGCACCCGGTAGCGGGTCTGAAACATGTCGGATCCGAAGGGTGCCGTCTTGATCTGGCCATCGAGCGTCTTGTCGCGGTCGTCGGGATGAACATACTCGTTGAAGGAGGTGAAATTCAGGTCCTTGCTGCCGCGCTCGAAGCCCAGAAGGTCATACATCTCGGGGGAATTGTAAGTCGTGTTGGTGCGGTAGTCGTGGTCCCAGGCGGCATAGCCGCCGGAGCGCAGTGCCAGGCTCAGGCGGCGCTCGTTCTGCACCGCGGCATCGGCCTGTTCGACGCTGGCGTGCTGGCCAATCAGCACCATGAACTGTTCGCCGCCTTCGTTCCAGTTCTGCGGCGTGAAGGTGGTGTTGCGGGCCGAGCCGAGCGGCGGCACAAAGCACACTTCCACGCCCTGGGCCGGGCCCTGGGGGCTGTTCACTTCGACATGGCGGGCCGACACCGGCCCGGTGCCGAATTTCACAAGCTGGCGGTCCACAATGTCTTCGCGGCGGCAGTTCCATTTGCGGATGATGGCGCTGGAGGCGTCGGTGATGACGGCATCGGGCAGTTTGACCAACAGCATTTCGACGTTTGCTGTCTCAAAGGCTTTGCACAGTTCGCTGGTTACACCGGCCGCCGGGTTCATTAACGTCAACTCCACAACAGGGAACCGAACTTGCCCGTAAAGTATGAACACAGGGTTGATGGTTAATGCCTGATTGCGCGAAATTCGCCGGAAGGGCATAACGGGACTTCGAAGGGATGGGCAGGCATGGACGACAAGTGGCAGAAAAGCTTTCCGGTTTCGTGGGACCAGTTTCACCGCGATGCCCGGGCGCTGGCCTGGCGGCTGGCGGCGGCGGGGCCCTTCCGGGCCGTGGTGGCGGTCACCCGCGGCGGCCTGGTGCCGGCGGCGGTGGTGGCGCGCGAGCTCGGCATCCGGGTGGTGGAAACCGTCTGCGTCGCCTCCTATGATTATGACAAGCAAGGCGAAATTGCCCTGTTGAAACCTATCGCCGGGGATGTCGCTGGAACCGATGGCGGCACCGGGGTGCTGATTGTCGATGATCTTGTCGATACCGGCGCAACTGCAAGACTGGTGCGCGAACTGATGCCCAAAGCGCACTTCGCGGCGGTCTATGCCAAGCCCGCCGGACGGCCGCTGGTCGATACTTTTATTACTGAAGTGAGCCAGGACACCTGGATTTATCTGCCCTGGGACATGGGGCTGCAGTTTACCCCGCCCATCACGGAGAAGGCGACGGCCTGAGATCATGGAGCCAATCAGTGCCTACGGCGTGCTGATACTGGTTGCGGGGTTGCAGATCAAACACATGGTGTTTGATGGCCCGGCGCAAACGCGATGGATGCTGGCTGAAAAGGGCATCTATGGTGCCACCGGTGGTTTGGTGCATTCCGGCAATCATCTGATCGGCAGCCTCGTGGTGCTTTTGCTGTTGGGCACTCCGGTGACCTGGTGCCTGCTTCTCGCCGCTGGTGACGGAGCGGCGCACTACCACATCGACTACTTCAAGGAGCAAGTGGTGAAAGCCAAAAAGCTGACCCACGCCGATCAGATTTTCTGGTGGGCGCTGGCTGTCGACCAGTCGCTTCACCACATGACATACATAACCATGGTGGCCGTTTTGATTGCCATTGCCGGATGACCGACATCGAGACACAACTTGCCGAAGCGATCGCCACATTCAGGGCGAAGCGACCGAAAACCGAAGCCTTGCAGGCGCGGGCCGCCACAGTCATGCCCGGCGGCAATACGCGCACAGTGCTGTTCACCGCGCCCTTTCCTGTTCGCGCTGAAAAGGCGGAGGGTGCAACCATCACCGATGCCGATGGCCACACCTATCTCGATCTGCTCGGAGAGTATTCCGCCGGCATTTATGGCCATTCGCACCCGTTGATCCGCAAGGCGGTGATGGCGGCGCTTGAAACCGGCGTGAACATGGGTGCCGCCAACGGCAAGGAAATCGAACTCGCCGAAGCGGTGACCCGGCGTTTCAACCTCGACCTCGTGCGCTTCACCAATTCCGGCACCGAGGCCAACATGATGGCGCTTTCGGCGGCGCGGTGCTTTACGGGCAAAAAGAAAATCATGCCCATGGAAGGCGGCTATCACGGCGGCACGCTGTATTTTTCGCATGGCCCTTCGCCGGTAAATGCGCCGTTTGATGTGGTGATGGCGCGGTTCAATGACATCGAAACAACGCGTGCACTCATTGCCACGCATGCCAGCGAACTTGCGGCGGTGATCCTTGAGCCGATGCTGGGCGGTGGCGGTTGCCTGCCTGCCGATAAGATCCTTCCTCGCCATGTTGCGCGAAGAGTGCACCAAGCACGGCATCGTGCTGATCTTCGACGAGGTGATGTCATCGCGACTGCATCCCGGCGGACTTTCCGCGCAGTTTGGCATTGAGCCGGACTTGAAGACGCTGGGCAAGTATGTCGGCGGCGGCATGAGTTTCGGCGCCTTTGGCGGCAAGCGGGTGATCATGGAACAGTTCGATCCCACCAAGCCCAATGCACTGCCCCATGCCGGTACCTTCAACAACAATACGCTGACCATGACGGCGGGTGTTGTGGGTCTCACGGAAATTTATACGGCGCAGGCCTGCATCGCGTTGAATGCTCGCGGTGACCGGTTGCGCGACCGTCTCAATGACCTTTTCATGAAATCCCAGGTGCGGATGAAGGCCACTGGCATGGGTTCGATGATCACCGTTCACCCGGTTGGGGGCGAAATCACCAAACCCGAAGATACCGAACATGCCGACAAGCGCCTGAAGCAGTTGCTGTTCTTCGACCTCCTTGATCAAGGTATCTATATCGCCGAACGCGGCTTCATGGCCCTGTCGCTGATGATCGATGACGCCGCCTGCGACCGGCTGGTGGCGGGGTTTGAAGCCTTCGTGGAGAAGAGGCGGGCTCTGCTGGCCTAGTCCGCGACGATCCCCGGCATCACTACTTTGGTCATCACCTTCAGCGGCATTTTCCATTGGTCGGGCGCATTGTAGTTGCCGGCGAGAATGGCCACCACCATGTCGAGACTGGGGATGACGATGAGGCGTTGGCCGCCGTTGCCATAGGCGGCCATCCACGGTTTGCCGGTGGCGGCCAGTTGCCCGAGCCACCAGTGGTAGCCATAGCGCAAGCTGCTTTCGATAAGCCCACGCGGCTTGAAGGCTGTCGCGAGCCAGCCCGGCGGTACGATGCGGCGGCCGGCATAGCTCCCGCGCTCCAGCACCATCTGGCCGATGCGCAGCATGTCGCGCGGCTTCAGGCGCAGGCCCGATGAAACCGAGGGCTTGCCGTCCGAGCCCTTCACCCATTCGAAACCGGTGATGCCGAGGGGCCCCAACAGTTTCTCGCGGGCATAGTCATCAATCGCCATTCCAACGCCGCGCGAAATGATTTCTCCCAGCAGAGCCGTGGCGCCGCCGGAGTAGCGCCACCTTGTACCGGGCGCCTCCACCATGGGCCGGGAGAGGATAAAGGCCACGCGGTCGGCGGCTGCTTCCATTTGAATTTCGCCGTTCAGCGGATCGGAGTAGGGCAGGTCTTCATCCCAGGCGATCCCCATGCGCATCGACAGCACGTGGCCGATGGTGAGGTGCTTGCGCAGGCGCTCATCCATCACATGGGCATGATCAGGAAAGCTCGTGGCGATTTTCGCAATGGTCTTCGGCACGCGGTTTTCAGCAAGTGCAATGCCGTAGAGCAGGCCGATCACACTCTTGGTCACCGAACGCATGTCGTGCAGCAGGCCGGCCTCGTGGTGGGGCGAGGGCAGGGGCCTGCCCCAGTTCTGGTCGGCACCATCGAAGTAATGTTCAAGCGCCAGTTTGCCGCGCCTGGCGATCAGCAGGCCATGGAGGCCAGTGAATTCGCCCTTGTCGAATCCAACAGCCAGCCAGTCGCCGATGTCCGGTTCCAGCCCTGCCTGGGCCAGCGACAACCGTTCCCAGCCGCCCGTTTCGGCGGGCAACCCCATGATTCCCATGGACCGGTTGTAGCCGGATTGGCTCTGACAGGGGTAGTGGTTCCGTATTTTTTGATGCGTGGGGGTATTGCCGGATGGCGTGGTGCTCGATGGCTGGCAAGTTCATATCACTCACAACGGAGGAGAACCCAGATGAGCACCGAAACCAACAAACAGACCGTCCGCAAGATGTTCGAAAGCATGGACAAGGGCGCCAGCAGCACATGGCACGCGCTGCTGGCGCCCAGCTTTACCGCGCAGCTTTCGGGCAATGAACACGCCATGAATGCCGAGCAGTTCAAGGGCATGGAACGGATGTTTTCGACCAGCTTCGCCAACGGCCGCCACATCATCGAAAACCAGGTGGCCGAGGGCGACTGTGTGGAGACGCGCCTTGTCTGGACGGCGCTTCATGTCGCCGACTTCAACGGCATTCCGGCCAGCGGCAAGCCCGTCAAGATCGCTGCGGTGACGTTTGATCGCTTGGCCAATGGCCAGATCGTCGAACACCGGGCGGTGGTCGATGTGATGTCGCTGATGACCCAGATTGGCGCCATTCCGGCAGCGGCCTGAACACGGCATATTTTTGACGACGGGGCGGGGTGAGTGGCGGTACTCATCCCGCCCTCAATTCTCCAGCTGCTGTCGCTGCATTGACACCGCGCCGGGGTTGGCGTCACCTTTCTCCGAAAGGTGAGGGGGACGCGTGGACAAAACTGGCGTGCGTTTGGCGGAGGTTCTGACATCGCTGGCGCTGGCCATTGATCTTGGCCTCGGATTGCCGATGCAGACGGTGATGAAAACGGCGCTGATCGCCGTGCGCCTGGCGCGGGCGGGCGGTCTCGACGAAGCCGATGTCGCCGCAGCATACTACTTGGCTATCCTGCGTTTCGTCGGCTGCTCCACCACCTCACACGAGACTTCTTTCGTTGTGGGTGACGAACTTGCGCTTGGTGACCTTCTGGTGTTGACCGACGCCGAGATGATGCCGGAGTTCACCCGCGTCATCGGGGCTGGCAAGCCCGCTGCCGAGGCGCAGGCCGCGGTCCAGAATGCGTTTGCGGCAATGGCCTCGGGACTGTTTTTGAACAATCATCGCGCCCATTGCGAAGCCGCCCGGTTGATCGCCCTGCGGCTGGGCTTGGGGCCAAAAGTCGTTGACGGGCTTGCGCATGTCTACGAGCGTTGGGATGGCCAGAGCACGCAGCGGCTGGCGCAGGGTGAGGGCGTGAGCCTGGCGATGCGCGTGGTGCAAGTGGCGCAGTTGGCGGGCTATGACAGTGCCAGCCGTGGCGCTGCCGAAATCGCCCAGCGCGCCCTAGTCCGGGCTGGCAATCAGCTTGACCCCAGGATCGCCGCGCTCTTCGCCGAGGATCCGGAGCACTTTCTCGCGGGCCTCGACAGCGCCGACCTGACAGCGGATTTGCTGGCCGCCGAACCCGGCGGTCCGGTGTGGCTTTATGGCGACGGGATCGACAAGGCGCTCAGCGCCATCGCCGATTTCGGCGACTTCAAATCCCCGCACATGCTGGGCCATTCGCGCCGTGTTGCCAGCGTCGCCGTGGCGGCGGCGAAGGCCGCGAGTTTGCCCGTTGCCGATGTCAGCCGAAGTTGGCCGTGCGGGGTTGATCCACGATGTCGGCAGGATCGGTGTGCAGGCGCAGCTTCTGAGCAAGGCTGGGCCGCTTTCGCGTTCCGAGCACGAGCGCATCAGGATGCACAGTTATCTGACCGGGCGCATCTTCGCCGGCTGCCCGGTGCTTGCGCCGCTGGGCGCGCTTGGCTCATCCCACCACGAAAGGCTCGATGGCTCAGGCTATCACCTGGGACTCGCAGGACCTTCGCTGTCGGCCGGCGCCCGGCTGTTGGCGGCGGCCAATGCCTGGTGCGCGCTGACCGAAACGCGCCCCCACCGGCCGCAAATGACCGAGGCCGAGGCAGCGGCGGAGCTTTCGGCCCAGGCCAAGGCCGGGTTGTTTGACCGGCGAGCGGTTGATGCGGTTTTGACATCTGCCGGGCAGAAGGGCGCCCACACCCGCCGGGCAACTTCCATTGCGCTGTCGGAGCGCGAGATCGAAGTTTTGCGGCTGGTTTCCCGCGAGCAGACCAATGCCGCCATTGCTGCGGCGCTGGGGCTTTCGCCGAAGACGGTGGAGCGCCATGTGACCCACATCTACGACAAGCTCGGCGTCTCCACCCGGGCGGGCGCAGCGATCCACGCGCTGGAGAACGGGCTTCTTTGAGCTGCCAGGAGGCCAGACGTTCCAAAACTTGCCCAAAAACTGGGCATGTGATATTGACTGGCGTGAAAGTCAAAACTAAACAGGGGCCCGACTTGAACAAGCAACTTGGTAACAATCGCTTCGATGCCGCTGACCTGTGGCAGAAGGACCATGACCACTTCCTGCACCCCTGGACGCATTTTGACAGCTTCAAGAAGGACGGCTCGCTGATCATCACCGAGGGCGAGGGCGTCTATATCAAGGATATCAACGGCAAGCGTTACCTCGACGGCCTCGGTGGCATGTGGTGCGTGAATGTGGGCTATGGCCGCAACGAAATGGCCGAAGCCATGGCTGAGCAGGCCCGTCTGTTGCCCTACAGCAATGCCTTCGTGGACATGGGCAACGCGCCCGCCGCCGAACTGGCCGCCAATATCGCGCGCATCGCGCCCGCCGGCCTCAACCACGTGGCGTTTTCCACCTCCGGCTCGTGCGCCAATGACACGGCGGTCAGGCTCGCTCACTTCTATCAGGCGCGCAAGGGCGAGTCCTCGCGCAAGCACATCATTTCGCGCCACAACTCCTATCACGGTTCGACCTATCTCGGCATTTCGCTGGGCAATCGTTATGGCGACCGTACGCCGTATTTCCACTACCTCTCGGATTTCATCCATCATCTCTCCGCTCCCTATCCCTATCGCCGGCCAGAAGGCATGGACGAAGATCAGTTCACGGACTTTCTGGTCGATGAGTTCAAGTCCAAGGTGCGCGAACTCGGCAAGGAGAACATCGCCGCCTTCATCGCCGAGCCGATCCAGGCTTCGGGAGGCGTTGTGGTGCCACCCAGGGGTTATCTCAAACGCATGCACGAAGTGGCGCAGGAAAACGGCATCCTGTTCATTGCCGACGAGGTGGTGACCGCCTTCGGCCGCATCGGCCACTGGTTCGCGAGCGAAAGCGAGTTCGGCGTGGTGCCGGATATCATCGTGTCGGCCAAAGGCCTGACGTCCGGCTATCTGCCGCTCGGCGCCACCATTTATTCCGATGCGGTGCATGAGGTGATCAGCCAGCCGAACGCCGATATCTGGTTCGCCCACGGTTTCACCTATTCGGGCCATCCAGTGTGCTGCGCCGTTGCCAACAAGAACATCGAGATCATCGAGCGCGAGGGCCTGCTCGACCACGTGAAAGACGTCGGCGACTATTTCGAGACGCGGCTCAAGGAACTGGAAGCGCTGCGCATCGTTGGCAATGTGCGCGGCAAGCGGCTGATGATGTGCGTCGAATATGTCGCCGACAAACAAACCAAGGCGCATCTGCCCGACGAGATCAACATTTCCAAGCGCATCTCGAATTTGTGCGAAGAGCGCGGCCTGCTGGTGCGGCCGATGGGGCACCTCGACGTGATGTCGCCGCCACTGACGATCACCCGGAAGGAAACCGATTTCCTGGTCGACACACTGCGCGGCGCCATTGAAGATGTGACGCGTGATCTGGAGAAGGAAAATCTGCTCCCGGCGGTTCGCCCCATCCAGTACGGCGGCAACTGACCGGAGTCAGGCTACGGCGTCCACCATGTAGATGTCTTCGGGCCCGTCTACCTCGTCGATATGCGCGCCGATCTGGCGTCCGCCGAGCTTTCGGCACAGCGCATTGGAGGCGGCATTGCCGGGAGAGATCGACAGGATGAAGCGGGGGACACCGCGTTCCGCCGCCCAGTCGAAGAAGCCCGACACGGCCTCATAACCGTAACCTTTGCGCTGCCAGGCTTCATAGATGTCGTAGCCCAGTTCCACGGCGGGCCGCGTCGTATCGCCATGGACAAAATCCATGGGCCCGTGGTGACAGTTCATGGCGCCGATCAGGCTGTTGCTTTGCCTTTCAATGATGGCGCGGATGGACCACGGGGCGTAGCTTTCGTCGGCTCGCCATTGGTCAAGCCGCCATTGCGCCAGCCAGTCCTGCTCATACCAGACGGGTGGCACAGCAACACTCAACAGGCGGTCTAGTGTCGCGCCGTCATGGGCGATGGTGGCTTCAAGGCCTTGCAGTGGCACCAGCCGCAGAATCAACCGTTCGGTTTCAATGTCGGTCACAGACACGATTTCAGCTCGCGCATGAGATTGCCCCTGGGCCCGGTTTCAACACCACCAAGCCCCAGCCAGTTCGCCATCAATTGCAGTTCGTCGGCCATCGCTTCGGCCGTCTCGTGTGGATTGGCATGGGGTTCGAGGTGGGCGGCGTTGGCGCGCAACACATTGGCCTGGCGGTCGGCCTTCAGGCAAACCCGGCCCGCGAAGCGGTCGCCCATCAGAAATGGCAAGACGTAATAGCCAAATTTTCGTTTGGGAGCAGGGGTATAGATCTCGATCCTGTAGTGAAAGTTGAACAGGCGTTCGGCCCTGGCGCGCTCCCAGACCAATGGGTCAAAGGGCGACACCAGTGCCGTGCCGCCGGCCTTTCCTCGGCAGTTTTGCGGCACGGTGGCGAAAGGCCTGATGTTTCCAGTCCTGGACCGCAACGGGAATGAGGGTGCCATCCTCAACCAATTCGGCCAGGGCGACTTTGGTTTCGGCCACAGGCAGGCGGAAATAGTCGCGAAGGTCGAACTCCGTGGCGATACCCAGAGCCCGGCCCGAAAGATCGAGCAGGGTGCGCAAGACTGTCAGCGCTCCGAAGGTGTTTGCCGCGCCAGCACATCGGCGGGGATGACGCGCTCGGGCAGATCGTAATATCGCTCGAAGCTTTCGCGCTTGGCGGTGGTAACGAGGCCCCGGTCGAACAGGCATTCGAGCGCCATCTTGCCCCTGGACCAGCCCCACCATCCACCGGCACCCTTGCCACTGTCAGGCAGGTCGCTCACCGCCGTGGGGCCGTGGCGGGTGACGAAATCGAGCACCGATTTCACGTAGGCTCTTTCGTCCTTGCCGAAACGGTCCATGGAACCATAGGTGCCGTTGCCGGCCCTGGCCCGGTCCATGCGCCAGCGTACCAGGGGGTGGAGTTCCATCGGCAGCAGCGAGGCTTCGTGGGCCCAGCATTCGAACATGGCGCGGCCTTTGGACCTCAAGGTTTTGGCATCGAGCTTCGCCCGGTCATAGGCGCCGAGGCGGGAATAGAGCGGCAGGTAGTGCGAGCGCACCAGCACGTTCACGCTGTCAATTTGCAGCAAGTGCAACTGGTCAACAGCCTTGGCCATTTTCGCCCAGCCCGGCGTGCCGCTGCGATCGGGGTTGATGAACCCCTGCGCCGCCAGCGCCATGCGGCGGGCTTCGGCAATGGAGAGCGTATCCTTCACGCCAATTTCTTTTCCATGGTCATGAAGCGCACTCCCATTCCATGGCGCTCGTAGAAGCGCGCGCGCCCCGGTATTTTCGGCAAGCACGCCAAGCCGCAGCCACTTCTTGCCGAGGTTGCGGGCCACCGCCTCGCATTCATCGAGCAGTGCCTGGCCAACGCCGCGATTGCGATAATTCTCATGCACCGCAAGATCGCCGACGTGGGCGAAGGTATAGAACACCTCGTCGCGCTCATCGGCGGAATCGAGCATCAGCAGCGTGCAATAGCCGGCGACGACGCCGCCAGTTTCGGCAACGATGAAACGGCCGTGATGTTCGGCGACATCGGCCTCTAACCTCGCCACATAGTCGGCGCCGATGTCAGCAGGTGGAATCAGCCGGTCGAAATAGGCACTCTCATGGGCCTGCAAATGGCGGGCGATGACGATGACTTGCGCCTCGTCCTCCACCCGGTAAGCGCGGATCACTATGCCGCTTCGTCGTGCCATTGGGCGGCGGCGGGCTTGGCTTCGGCGGTACCGAGGCTGGCGTTGTGCTTGAAGAGAGTCGAACAATAAGGACAGATGATTTCGGCAGCCGACCCCATGTCGAGGAACACATGCGGGTGGTCGAAGGGCGGCTTGGCGCCGACGCACATGAACTCGGTGGCGCCGATCTCGATGGCCGGAAGGCCCATATCGTTGTGGAAATGCGGTGTTGCGCCAGACGCCATGGAAATCCTCGAAAAATCTTGAGTGACGGGGCGAATAGCATATGTTCCGGGGCATGCACAAATTCAATTCCGATGGTGTGGAGATCGCTTTTGAAGAGGCGGGCGCTGGCGAACCCATCCTGCTCATCCACGGCTTTGCCTCGAGCGCCCACGTCAACTGGCGGGACACCGGCTGGGTCAAGACGCTGACTGAGGCCGGCCGCCGCGTCATCACATTCGACAATCGCGGCCACGGAGACAGTGCCAAACTTTACGACCCCGCCGGCTACACCGTGCCGCACATGGCGGGTGATGCGCTGCGCCTGCTCGACCATCTCCAAATCGCCAAGGCCGATGTCATGGGCTATTCGATGGGGGCTCGCATCACCGCCTGGCTGGCGCTCAAACATCCCGAGCGCGTGAACCGCGCCGTACTGGGTGGGCTCGCCTCGCGCATCATCACCGGGGTTGGCGGCGGCGAAGCGATTGCCCAGGGGCTGGAGGCAGCGAGTTTGGCGGATGTGAAGGAGTCAATCGCGCGGGCTTTCCGCATTTTCGCCGAGCGCACTGGCGGCGATTTGAAAGCCCTCGCCGCCTGCATGCGGGCGGGCCGCATCAAGATGACGGCGGAAGAATTGGCGGGGATCAACTTGCCGGTGCTCATCGTCGCTGGCGAACAGGACGACGTGGCGGGAAGCGTCGATGAGCTGGTGAAAATCATCCCCGGCTCGAAAGGCGTCGTTATCCCAAACCGCAACCACATGAACGCGGTGGGCGACCGGGAGTATAAATCGGCCGTGGTGGAGTTTTTGAAGTGAGGAAAGCAATCGCCACACTTGTGTTGCTGATCGCCTCAACGGCCACCGCGTCCGCCGAGTGCGGCGCAACGTTCAAGGCCGCACAGCCGGACAACGGCGTGCCCTCCATGTCGATCTTCAACTTCGGCGAACACTGGGAACTGCAGTTCGACACGCCCTCGCAGCAGTTCCCGGAGAACGTGGCGCTGGCGATCGACGGCAACACGCAACCGGTGTTCATCTCCGGTGGTCTCGACGATCTGCTGTTCGTCGCATCGAGCGAGGAAGCGGCACTCAATCTTTCCGAAGATTTCCTCGCAAGTTTCGCCACCGGCAACGCGTTGACGGTGAGCGGCACGCTCGGCGGTCAGTCGTTCAAGGCAAGCTTCACCCTCAAGGGTTCGGCAGCGGCGGTGAAAAGGTTGAGAGGCGGTTGCGGGTAAAGGAAGCATTTCCCATCCTCGCCCGCGCAGCGGGAGAGGTAGCATTCGCGCCAGCGAATGCGCGGAGAGGGCCATGGCCGCCCCGCGCTGATCCCTGGCTCTTTGATGTCCCCTCACCCTCCCATTGCTGCGCAATGGGCCCCGCCCTCTCCCGCTTCGCAGGAGAGGTGTGAAGGAGCGAATCTCCCATCCTCGCCCCGCGCTGAATTCGACTCTCTGACTCCCCCTCACCCTTGTAACTTGAATGCCGCAATATCTGCTATGAAGGTCGTTGCGGTTGCGGATGCGAGACTGGCCACTTTGGGGACACCAAATCCGTATTGGAGCGGGTTTGAAGCCATGGCGGAGACATCCCCTCCATTTTTCCTGCATGCAACAACGGGGGGACCCGCATGACGTGACAAGCGGGCAGGGGCCGGTTAGGCTTTGCCGCAGGCAACAGGGTGTGGACGGCATGGCGAACAAGAACTTTAGCTGAACTGGCGAGCGAACTCGCAAGCGGCAAGACAACGGCGCGGGCGCTGGTCGAGCAGTCGCTGGCGGCGATTGCCGATCCTTCGGGCGAGGGGGCTCGGGCCTTTATCACCGTCGATACAGAGGGTGCGCGCGCCGCCGCCGATCACATCGACCATCTGCGAAAGCGCGGGCGGGCACCTTCGCGTTTTGCCGGCATTCCCTTCTCGGTGAAGGACATTTTCGATCTCGCAGGCGAGGTGACGACGGCGGGATCAAAGGTTCTGCAAGGTGCGGCCCCCGCCACAGCCGATGCCCCGGCCATTGCGCGGCTGAAGCAGCGGGGCTTCATCGTTTTCGGGCGCAGCAACATGACGGAGTTCGCCTATTCCGGCGTCGGGCTGAACCCGCATTACGGCACACCGCGTTCGGCCTTCGACCGGGCGACCGGGCGCATTCCTGGGGGCTCATCGTCGGGGGCTGGCGTTTCGGTGGCCGATGGCATGTGCGCATTGGCGATCGGCACGGATACCGGCGGCTCATGCCGTATCCCGGCATCGTATAACGGCATCGTTGGCTACAAGCCGAGCACGGGCCGCATTTCGACGGCGGGAGCGTTTCCGCTTTCCGCCAGCTTTGGATTCGGTCGGGCCGATCGCCAACAGTGTCGCCTGCGCCGCCGTCGCCGATGCCATCATGGCTGGCGACTGGGATGGGGCAATTGCGCCACGTGAGGTCTCCATCCCTGCGGCTTGGCGTTCTCAAGGATTTTGTTCTCGATGGGCTCGACGCCAAAGTGGCGAGTGACTTCGAGGCGGCCCTCGCGCGCCTTGCCAAGGCCGGCGCAACGCTTGCCGATGTGCGGCATGCCGGAACTTTCCGATCTTCCCACGATCAACGCCAAGGGCGGCATCGTGGCGGCGGAGGCCTTGCAGCTGCACCGGGCGCGGATCGCCGACCACGGGAAGGACTATGACCAGCGGGTTCGCGCCCGCATCGAAATGGCCGCGGCCATTTCGGCTGCCGACTATCTCGACATCGTGGCCAGGCGGCGGGCGATGGGCGAGGCTTTCGGGAGGGCGATGGCAGGATTTGATGCCGTGCTGCTGCCGACGACGCTCAACACGGCACCAGCCATTGCCGAACTTGCGGCCGACAAGGATTTCTGGCGGTTCAACGCCATGAGCCTGCGCAATACGGCGGTGGGCAATTTCCTCAACGGCTGTGCCATTTCCATTCCCATGCACGAGGCAGGAACGGCACCCACCGGCCTGATGGTGATGGCGCCCTGGGGCATGGACCAAAGGGTGTTTGAGGTTGCGGCCAGCCTCGAGCGCGGCCTTGGGCGGAGAGTGATACAACTTTAGAGGCATATAGTTCTAAGATTACAACTTAATGGACGCATAACGCGAATCAGGCCAATCTGAAGTTGGGGCCGGGTCCGTCTCTCTCCCCAATGTTGGCGTTTCCAAGCCCCAACCCAGAGCGATCCGGCCCCGCTGTTGATTCCGCAGCGGAATGGTTTCGTGTTTTTGTTCTGTCTTAAGCCTTGCCGGAGCAGTCCACGGAAAATTCTTGCTACGTTCCCTCGGCGTTCTGTTCACCATTAAAATTAATCAACGATTTCAATCTGATAAATTTGCACTTGCGAAAGAAACAAAACTAGAACATATTACAAACATCGCCGGTACAGCAGTGCAATTGCACCCGGCAGAACCCTGTGGAATAAGGAGTTGGCAATGGGGCAGGCGAATCTTCGGGTAATCGATAATTCCATGGACAAGAACAAGGCGCTGGAAGCCGCTTTGAGCCAGATCGAACGGGCGTTCGGCAAGGGCTCGATCATGAAGCTGGGCGCCAATCTGGCCATGGAAGTGGAGGCGATTTCGTCCGGCTCTCTCGGGCTCGATATCGCCCTTGGCATTGGCGGCCTGCCCAAGGGCCGCATCATTGAAATTTACGGGCCGGAATCCTCCGGCAAGACGACGCTGGCGCTCAGCGTTCTGGCCGAGTCCCAGAGGAAGGGCGGCATTTGCGCCTTCGTCGATGCCGAACATGCGCTCGACCCGGTCTATGCCCGGAAGCTTGGCGTCAATGTCGATGACCTGCTGATTTCGCAGCCGGACACCGGCGAGCAGGCGCTGGAAATCGCCGACACGCTGGTGCGGTCCGGGGCCATCGAAATCCTGGTGATCGATTCGGTTGCGGCCTTGACGCCGCGCGCCGAACTCGAGGGCGAGATGGGTGACCAGTTGCCCGGCCTCCAGGCGCGGTTGATGAGCCAGGCGCTCAGGAAGCTCACCGGTTCCATTTCCAAGTCGAACTGCATGGTGATCTTCATCAACCAGATCCGCATGAAGATCGGCGTGATGTTCGGTTCGCCGGAAACCACGTCGCGGCGGCAATGCGCTGAAGTTCTATGCCTCGGTGCGCCTCGATATCCGCCGCATCGGTGCCATCAAGGACCGCGACGAGGTGGTCGGCAACCAGACCCGCGTGAAAGTGGTCAAGAACAAGGTGGCGCCGCCGTTCAAGCAGGTGGAATTCGACATCATGTATGGCGAAGGCATCTCCAAGGTGGGCGAACTCGTCGATCTCGGCGTCACCGCCGGGGTGGTGGAGAAATCCGGCTCGTGGTTCTCCTATGATGGCGAGAGGATCGGCCAGGGCCGGGAAAACGCCAAGAGCTTCCTGCGCCAGAACCCGGACATGGCCAATTCCATCGAGGCCAAGATCCGCGCCAATGCCGGCCTCCTGTCGGCCGCCCTCACCAAGGTGCCCGACGACAAGGACGCCGCCGACGATTGATCGTCCACGCCAATCCCATTCCACACCCGCTTGCCCGGCGGGTGTGGTGCGTAAGGTGTGACCCCACACACCGGTAAGCCAGGCGCTCTCCGCTGCCCCCGGAGAGCGCCCTCTTCCGTTTTGCCGCAACAATTCTGGACAGGGCCCGTCATCGCCCGTAAACAGCGCCCGATCCAACTCCATCATTCGGGACGAACATGACCGGGCTTGCGCAAATCCGCTCCACCTTCCTCGACTTCTTCAAGCGTCAGGGCCACGAGATCGTCGCCTCCTCGCCGCTGGTGCCGCGCAACGATCCCAACCCTCATGTTCGCCAATTCCGGCATGGTGCAGTTCAAGAACGTGTTCACCGGCGTCGAGAAGCGGCCCTATACCCGGGCCACCACGGCGCAGAAATGCGTGCGGGCCGGCGGCAAGCACAACGATCTCGACAATGTCGGCTACACGGCGCGCCATCACACCTTCTTCGAGATGCTCGGCAACTTTTCTTTCGGCGACTACTTCAAGCCCGATGCCATCGAATGGGCGTGGAATCTGATCACCAGGGAATATGGCCTGGCCAAGGACAAGCTCACGGTCACCGTCTATCACACCGATGACGAAGCCCATGGATTGTGGAAAAAGATCGCCGGCATTCCCGACAGCCGCATCATCCGCATTCCAACCTCTGACAATTTCTGGGCGATGGGCGACACGGGGCCATGCGGGCCGTGTTCGGAAATCTTCTTTGATCATGGCGACAAGATCCCCGGCGGCCCGCCGGGATCGCCCGACGCCGATGGCGACCGCTTCATCGAAATCTGGAACCTGGTGTTCATGCAATATGAGCAGGTGACCAAGGAGGAGCGCGTGTCACTGCCGAAGCCCTCGATCGACACCGGCATGGGGCTTGGAGCGCATCGCCGCTGTGCTGCAGGGCACCCACGACAACTACGAGACCGACCTGTTCCGGGCGCTGATCGCGGCGATTGTCGACCAGACTGGCGTTCCCGCCGAAGGCAAGAACAAGGCCTCGAACCGGGTGATCGCCGATCACTTAAGGGCCACGTCGTTCCTCATCGCCGATGGCGTGCTGCCGTCGAACGAGGGCCGGGGCTATGTGCTCCGCCGCATCATGCGCCGCGCCATGCGCCATATCGAACTGCTGGGGGCGCGCGATCCGCTGATGTGGAAACTGGTGCCAGCGCTCACCCGCGAGATGGGGGCGGCCTATCCCGAACTCATTCGCGCCCAGGACCTCATCACCGAAACGCTGCGCCTTGAAGAGTCGCGCTTTCGCAAGACGCTGGAACGGGGCTTGCGCATTCTCGACGACGAGTCGGGGCCACTGAATTCCGGCGACACGTTCTCCGGCGAAACCGCCTTCAAGCTCTACGACACCTATGGCTTCCCGCTCGATCTCACGCAGGATGCGCTGAAGCCGCGCGGCATCAAGGTCGATACCGAAGCCTTCAACGCCGCCATGCAGGCCCAGCGCGAGGATGCGCGCCGCGCCTGGAAAGGCACGGGCGAAGCCAAGACCGAGACCGTGTGGTTCGAACTTCGCGAACGTGTGGGCGCTTCGGAATTCCTCGGCTATGACACCGAGCGCGCCGAAGGCGTGATCACCGCCATCGTCAAAGACGGAAAAGACGTCAGCACACTGACGAAAGGCGAGACCGGGGCCATCGTCCTCAACCAGACGCCGTTCTATGGCGAGTCGGGCGGCCAGACCGGCGATCACGGCATGATCAAGACCGCCGATGGCGCCATCTTCAAGGTGACCGACACCCAGAAGCGGGTGGGCGACGTGATGGTGCATGTTGGCGAAGTGGTGGAGGGCACGGTGAAGCCCGGCAGTCGCCGCCGAACTGATCGTCGATCACGCCAGGCGCTCCGGCAACCGCCAGCACCATTCGGCCACGCATTTGCTGCACGAGGCGCTGCGTGTGACACTCGGGCCCCACGTGGCGCAGAAGGGCTCGCTCGTCGAGCCCAATCGCCTGCGCTTCGATTTCTCGCACAACAAGGGCCTGAGCCACGACGAGATTTCCCAGGTCGAGCAGATCGCCAACGAGATCGTGCTGCAGAACGACCGGTGAACACCCGACTGATGTCGGTCGATGCGGCGATTGCCGAGGGCGCCATGGCGCTGTTCGGCGAAAAATATGGCGATGAGGTGCGCGTCGTATCGATGGGCCGCAATGACCATGGCGCCGGGCGGCCGGTCTATTCGCTGGAACTGTGCGGCGGCACGCATGTGTCGCGCACAGGCGACATTGGCCTCGTGAAGGTCATTGCTGAAAGTGCGTCCGCTGCCGGCGTGCGCCGCATGGAAGCGCTGGCGGGTCCCGCAGCCCGGGCCTATCTCGAAGAGCAGGACCGCCGCGTCCACGCGGTGGCGGCTGCCCTCAAGGCGTCGCCCGCCGAGGTGGTTGCTCGCGTCGAAACGCTGATCGATGAACGCCGCAAGCTCGAACGCGAACTGGCCGAAGCCAAGAAGGCACTTGCCATGGGCGGCGGCGCCAAGGGTGACGACGGCGTCACCGAAGTGAATGGCGTGAAACTGATGGCCCGCATTCTCAAGGGGATTTCGCCAGGCGACCTCAAGGGCGTGGTGGACGAGGGAAAAGCCAAGCTCGGCTCGGGCATCGTGGCGCTGATCGGCCTCAATGACGAGGGCCGGGCCGGACTCATCGTCGGCGTCACCGCCGATCTCACATCACGCTTCAATGCGGTTGATCTTGTGCGCGTGGGTTCCACAGTGCTGGGCGGCAAGGGTGGCGGCGGCCGGCCCGACATGGCCCAGGCCGGTGGGCCTGATGCGTCGAAAGCCGATGAGGCGCTGGCAGCCATCAAGGCGGCGATTGCCGGATAGCATCAGTCCCGATCAGGGTGTTGCAAACTTCTGAGCTTCGCAAGGTCTTCGGGCGAACGGTAGTCCACAGTGGCGCGGGCCGGGAGGCTTGCCATGTGATCGAACCAGGCGGTCTTGCTTTCCACGCCCGATTGCTCTGTCATCGGATCAATATCGTTGGGGTTGTCAAGCGTGCCAATGGCGATTTCGATGTTGGGGTCGCCGTCCTCGCGCATATAGATAGGCGTTCCACACGCATGGCAGAAGCCACGCGCGACAATTGCTGACGAACGGAATTCGGCAGGCCTGCCGCGAGTCCATGCAAAACCGGAGAAGTCCACACTTACCAGGGCTGCCCCGAAGTTGCCAAAAGCCTTCTGACACATGCGGCAATGGCATATGCCGGCAGCGCCCAGCGGTCGTGTGATGCGGTAACGCACGGCGCCGCACTGGCAACCGCCAGAAATCGTTGGTTCGCGGGGCGCGAGCCAGACCAGCTTCAACCATATCAAGTCTCCAGGTGACCGTTCACAGCGCCGCGCCTCCAGTACGGAATTATCGTTAACGGCGTATTTACCATGGCAGTGGCACTCACATCCATTGGGCTTGTGATTCATCGGGCGAGAGCCATCAACAGGCGGAGAAAGTGGGCATGGGACGGTTCATGGCATCGAGGTCCGCAGGGCTCAAGCTGGCCTGGATCATCATTGTCCTTCTTGTGCCGATTGCCGTCTATGCTGTCTTGCTGGCGCGCTCGCTCAGCGATGACATCGCCAAGATCAAGCGTGAACAGCAAGGTGCCGCCTATATCGACATCGTCATGCCGCTCATGGCCGGCGCCCTCAAGGAACACACGGACCCCGTTGCGGCCGCCGCATTCACCGACAACGGCAGGGAAATCGCGCAACTGCTTGGCTTTCCTGCTGCCCATTCGGCATTTGTCGAAAGGCTGCAATCACCCGCGGTGTCGCACCGGTCAATCATTGCGCAGGCCGTGGAGCACGTCAGGCTGGCGGGCCAGGCTTCAGGGCTGCTTCTCGATTCGGACCCCGAATCCTTTGCCCTCGCTTCACTGCTTAGCACCAACCTGCCGGAACTCATCCAGGACTATGACCGCTTGAGCGAGATCAGTTCGCCGGCTGTCAACACAGGTGTGGGCGATCATGAGCGCCTCACGCACGTGGCGCTGGTGCTTGGCGCGCTCCGCGAAAACAATGCGCGGGTCAGCGCCTCCCTCAATGCCGCCCGGCATGGGTCGGTTGAGCCTGGCGACTATTTGATGGCGGACAACAGCAATTCCGCCCTCGGGTTGATAGCCGGCGACCTGCAGCGCAAGCTTCTTTCGACGCGCGTTGCGCTGGACAAGCGGCGCCACGAGTTCCACTCCATACTGACCGCCACCCGGTCAAAATACCTGGCGGGCTTCAATGACCTTTCGTCCACGGCGGCCGGGCATCTGAAAGTCCTGCTCGAACAACGCCATGGCGCGCATTGGAGAAACATGGCGCTGATGGTGGGCCTGTCGTTTTTTGCAACTGTCCTGGGTGTCGGCTCGGCAGCGCAAATGTTCAAGTCAACGCTCCGGCGGCTCGATGAAGTGGAAACAGCGCGGGCCGAAGCCGAAGCCATGTCAGGCCGTCTGGAGATCATCAACAGCGACGTCGCCAAACTCAATTCCGAGTTGAACGACAATGTCACGCGCCTCAAGAACGCCCAGGATGAACTGCTCAGCAAAGGGCGGATGGAGCAACTCGGCCACCTGACGGCGACCGTTGCCCATGAACTCCGCAATCCACTCGGTGCAGTCCGGACTTCGGCATTCCTGCTTGGACGGCGGGTCGCCAACAAAGGACTTGGCGTCGAACCGCAGCTGTTGCGCATCCAGAACGGCGTCGTGCGCTGCGACAACATCATCACGCAACTTCTCGATTTCTCGCGGTCAAACGCACCGATGCTGACGGCGACCGACCTCGACTCGTGGCTGGTCAACATTGTGGAACAGGAAGCCCAGGGCCTGCCGTCAGCTGTCGAAATTGAATTCAGCCCGGGACTTGGCGGACGGACCGTCGACCTGGACGAGGCCCGCCTGAGCCGCGTGGTGGTCAACCTGTTGTCCAATGCAGCGGAGGCAATGGTGGGCAGAGGTGACGATCCTTCGAAGTTCACGACATCCACGCCTCGCATCACCATTGAAACGAATGTTGCCGAGCGCGGAGCGGAAATTCAAGTGCGCGACAACGGCCCCGGCATCAGCGCCGCAGACTTGCCGCGCATTCTCGAACCGCTGTTCACCACCAAGAACTTCGGCACCGGGTTGGGATTGCCGGCGGTGCAACGCATTCTTGAACAGCACGGGGGTGGCCTGGAGGTGAAGTCCGAACCGGGGCAGGGCGCCTGCTTTACCGCCTGGCTGCCATTCGAAGGGCGAGAGTCCAAAGCGGCCTGACAAGTTTTTTTGCCATTGTTAACCGATTGGAATGCTTCCCTAGAGATATTGCATTGCTGTTGGGTGATATGGCGCCAGTGGGGATAGACATGACGCAAAGCAGTTCAGCCATGAGCCGGATCGACGATGTCGATGTGCTTCTGGCTATCATTGACAACCTCCCGACATCGATCTTCGTGAAGAACGATTCGATGCAGTTCGAACTGTCGAATGCCGCCCATTGCGCCATGATCGGCCATCCACCGGCGGATCTGATTGGCTATTCCGACGCAGATTTTTATCCGCCAGACCAGGCAGCGGGCTTTTTGCAGCGCGACCGGTCAGTACTGGAATCGGGCGAAACAATCGAGAGCGTTGAAGAGGCAACCAACAAGCGCGGCGAGACCACACCGGTTTTCACCCGCAAGTCCAAGCTGGTCATGCCCAACGGCAAGACTTACTTGATTGGAACCAATACTGACATAACCGAACTCCGCAAGCGCGAGGAACAGTATCGGGCACTGGCGCAAACAGTTCCGGTCGGTGTCTGGCAGGTCGGTGAAGACGGGGCGTCGGCTTTCGCCAATCCATTGTTTCTGGCGCATACCGGGCTTGAAGCCGGAACATTCGGCTCGCACGATGTCGGTGCGGCACTTGGCCATCCGCAACTGGAATTCCCGGGCCGTGCCGAGCGCTTCGAAACAGACATCGGTGGCCGGCGGCTGCTGATTATCAGCTCAGGCTGGCTCAGGCTCGGCAACACCAACACGCGTTCGGCGATTGTCAGCACCGTTGACATCACCGAGATGGTGGAACTCAAGCGCGTGAACGACGAGATTTCACGCCTGAACCGCGAGCTTGCCGATAACATGGCGAAACTCCGCGAAGCTCAGGACGAGATCATGCGCAAGGGGCGGCTGGCACAATTGGGCCAACTCATTGCCACAGTGGCCCACGAAATCCGCAATCCACTGGGTGCCGTGCGCACCGCTTCTTTCCTTATCGAACGCAAGATCAAAGGCAAGGAGTTGGGACTCGAACCGCAACTTCTGCGCATTGCCAACGGCATCACCCGTTGTGACGCCATTATAACCCAGCTTCTGGATTTTTCGCGCATCAAGGCGCTGAATGCCGAAACAGTGGAATTCGACAGTTGGCTGGCAAAGCTCGTGGAAGAAGAGGCGCGGGGCCTTCCCGAAGTGGTAGCGATACAATGCGAACTTGGCCTTGACGGGCGCACTGCCGAGATCGATCCGACGCAACTTGGCCGCGCCATCATAAATCTTCTCTACAATGCATCGGAAGCAATGGTGGGGAAGGGCGACCAACCGGAAAAATTTGCCTGCGCCAATCCCCAGATCACCGTTTCCACACGGCTTGGGCCGCGCGGCATTGAGGTTGCAGTGAGCGACAATGGCCCCGGAATTTCCAAAGAGAATATTGCGCGCATCCTTGAACCGCTGTTCACCACCAAGAGTTTCGGCACAGGCCTCGGTCTGCCGGCGGTCGAAAAGGTGGCGGAAAACCATGGTGGCGGTTTGTTGGTCGCCAGCGAGCCTGGCAATGGTGCCTGCTTCACCCTGTGGTTTCCTTCAAGCCGCGTCAACCAGGAGGCAGCGTGATGTCTCGCCAATACCATGTTCTGGTGGTCGATGACGATATCGACAATGCCCAGTCTCTCGGCGAACTTTTCGAGCTGGAAGGGCACCTTGCGACGGTGGTTCACAGCGGCCATGCCGCCATCGAAGCATTCCGGTCAACGGACTTCGACGTGGCGTTCATGGATGTGATGATGCCAGGGAAAAATGGCGTCGACAGCTTTCTCGAGATCCGCAATCTCAAGCCAGATGCAAAAGTCTACATGATGACCGGCTACAGTGTTGAACAGCTGTTGCGCCAGGCGATGGAAAATGGCGCCATGGGAGTCATGTCGAAACCGCTCGACCCGCGCAAGGTGCTTGGTGTTCTTGGCGAGATCGGATCCAATGGTATTGTGGTGCTGGCCGATGACGACCCCGAGACCGGGCACAATCTGGAAGAGATGATTGCCGGAGCGGGGCGTCCGTGCCGGCTGGTGCGCAGCCGCGACGAGGCACTTTCGCGTCTCGACCCCGATGCTTCGAAACTGCTGATCTTCGACCTGAAGACCACGCTGCTGCAGGGCTTCGAGGTCTATGCCACCTTGCGGAGAGCTGGCCGTATCCTGCCCGCCATCATCATCACGGCGAGCGGCAGGCAGTACCACGACACGGTTGAGGCCATCCGCGATGTGGCCGTTACCGGCATTCTCACCAAACCCTTCGATCCCATGGCCCTTCTCGACCAGCTTGACCGGCTGGCGGCTTGAACAACAGGAGCAATACGAAAATGTCACGCCCTCTGAACATCCTTGTCCTCGACGACGACACTGAAAATGCCGATTCACTTGCCGAGCTATTTGCCATGGAAGATCACCGGGTGATCGTTGCTTACAATGGCCAGCAGGCGGTGGAAGCCTTCAGTCTCAACAAGGTCGATATCGGCTTCTTCGATGTGATGATGCCAGGCAAGAATGGCGTTGAAAGCTTCATCGAGATCAAGGACAAACACCCAGACGCCAAAGTCTACTTCATGACCGGCTACAGCGCCGATGACTTGCTGAAGCGGGCGAAGGACCATGGCGCAATGGGCATTTTCAGCAAACCGGTGGATCTGCCAAAAATGCTGAACATGCTCGAACACATTCAGTGAGCGTTCAGCCCATGGCTTTCTGCAGGTTCTTGTCGACGGCATCGAGGAAGCCTTCGGTCGATAGCCAGGTCTGATCGGGACCGACGAGCACCGCAAGGTCCTTGGTCATCTGGCCATCCTCGATGGTTTGAACGACAACCTTCTCGAGCGTCCCGGCGAACGCTTTTAGCGCCGCATTTTCATCCAGCTTGGCGCGATGCTTGAGGCCGCCGGTCCAGGCGAAGATTGAAGCTGCCGAGTTCGTCGAGGTTTGCTTGCCCTGCTGGTGCAGGCGGTAGTGGCGCGTCACCGTGCCGTGGGCGGCTTCGGCTTCGACCGTTTTGCCGTCGGGCGTCATGAGCACCGAGGTCATGAGGCCGAGTGAGCCATAGCCTTGCGCCACCAGGTCGGACTGCACGTCGCCATCGTAGTTCTTGCAGGCCCAGACGTAGCCGCCGGTCCACTTCATGGCCGAGGCGACCATGTCGTCGATCAGACGGTGTTCATAAGTGATGCCAGCTTTATCGAACTCGGTCTTGAACTCAGCGTCGAAGATGTCCTGGAAGATGTCTTTGAAGCGGCCGTCGTAGGCTTTGAGAATGGTATTCTTGGTCGAAAGATAAACCGGGTACTTGCGATTGAGGCCGTAGTTGAGCGAGGCCCGGGCGAATTCCTTGATCGAGTCGTCGAGATTGTACATGGCCATGGCGACGCCTGAACCCGGCGCCTTGAACACTTCCTTCTCGATCACCTTGCCGTCTTCGCCGACAAACTTGATCGTGAGCGTGCCTTTGCCGGGGAAGGTGAAATCGGTGGCGCGGTACTGGTCGCCAAAGGCGTGACGGCCGATGATGATGGGCTGCGTCCAACCCGGCACGAGGCGTGGCACATTCGAGCAGATGATCGGTTCACGGAAGATGACGCCGCCGAGAATATTGCGGATCGTGCCGTTGGGGCTCTTCCACATCTGCTTCAGGTTGAATTCCTTCACGCGGGCTTCGTCGGGCGTGATGGTGGCGCATTTGACGCCGACACCATATTTCTTGATGGCGTTGGCGGAATCGATTGTCACCTGGTCGTCGGTCTTGTCGCGGTTTTCGACGGAGAGATCGTAATAGTGCAGGTCAACGTCGAGATAGGGGTGGATCAACTTCGTCTTGATGAGGTCCCAGATGATGCGGGTCATCTCGTCGCCGTCCAACTCGACAACCGGGTTCTGGACCTTGATCTTCGCCATGGGAAAAGCCTTCCGTTAAAGTGATGGAGCCGATTTGCGGCCTATAGCAGCCGCCTTGCGCGGGGGCAATTCGGACGGAAGCAGGGGCATGGCGAGGCGGGCGGCCCCTGTGGCATAGTGCCGGCAAGACGCGTTCTGGGAGCAATGTGATGGCGATTGGTGCAGTGCGGCTGCTGGATGGCGGTTCGGCCCTTGAAGTGACGATTGCCGGGGCGCCGCACCGGTTTCATGCCCATGTGGCTTCGCGACAATGCCCGGGACGACAAGACCCGGAGTTCCGGCAACGGCCAGCGGCTGATTACCATATCTGGACATTCCGGCGAACACGCGAATTGCCGATGCGACGGTTGCGAACGGCGGGATCACCGTGCGCTTCGAGCCGGAGGGCAAGACGGTTGCCTATGACGCCTCTTGGCTTGCCGCGAACACCTACGACTGTGTTGGTCCGCGTGAGGCAGGTTGGACGGGGCCGGACATTGAACGCTGGGACGGGCGGTTGCACGATGGGGTGCCGAGCGAATGCTGGCGGGACGTGACATCCGATCGCCAGGCACTGGGCCGCTGGCTCGCCGCCGTGCGCCGCTATGGTTTTGCGGTGATGACGGAAACTCCAACCATCTCCGGAACATTGTGCAAGGTCGCCGAACTTTTCGGGTATCGTGCGCGAAACCAACTATGGCCGCTGGTTCGAAGTCCGGGCCGAGGTCAATCCCAACAATCTGGCATACACAAATCTCGGGCTTCAGGCCCACACCGACAATCCTTACCGTGATCCGGTGCCGACGTTGCAGATTCTCGCCTGTCTGGAAAACTCCGTGGACGGAGGAGATTCCATCGTGGTCGATGGCTTCAAGGTGGCGGAGCGGTTGAAGTCCGAAAGCCCACATGGCTTCGAACTTCTGAGCAAGCACTGCGCGCGATTTGCCTATGACGGTTCCACGGGCGTGAGGCTTCATGCCAAGCGGCCGATGATCGAACTGGGGCCCGATGGCGAATTGATTGCCATTCGCTTCAACAACCGGTCGGCGGCGGCCTTCACCGATGTGCCCTACGGCGACATGGAGGATTTCTACAGGGCCTATCGGCGCTTTGCCGAACTGATCGAAGACCCTGCCATGGAAGTGACGTTCAAGCTGAAGCCCGGCGAATTGTTCATCGTCGACAACACCCGCGTTCTGCATGCGCGCAAGAGCTTTTCGGGCAGCGGCAAGCGCTGGCTGCAAGGGTGTTACGCCGACAAGGATGGACTATTCTCCACACTTGCGGCCATCGAGGAAGAAGGACTGCGGGCATGACCGCTGCAAGAATTGATCGCTCCAACATCGTGGCATTCATTGCCGACATCTTCGAGCGCCGTGGTGCTGAGTCCTATCTGGGTGAAGCAGTAACGATGTCGGAGCACATGCTGCAGGGTGCCACGCTGGCGGAAAAGGAGAGTGCTTCGGAAGAATTGGTGGCGGCGGCACTGCTGCATGACATCGGACACTACACTTCGGAATTCGGCGCCATGTCGTTGGGTGACGTGCGTGACAACTATCACGAGGAGGCGGGAGCCCATGTGCTGGCGCCATTTTTTCCGGCGGTGATCACCGAGTGCGTGAGGCTGCATGTTCCGGCCAAGCGTTATCTGTGCGCCACCGATGCCGCCTACTATGGCCGCCTGTCGGAGGCGTCGAAGCATACGCTGTCGTTGCAGGGCGGGCCAATGACTCTTGATGAGATCAAGGCCTTCGAGAGCAATCCATTCTATCGTGAAGCGGTGAAGGTTCGCATCTGGGATGATGCGGGCAAACAACCCGGCATGACAACGCCGCCGTTCCGCCACTACGTGCCGCTACTCGAACGCGTGGTGGCGCGGCAGGGAGCGTAACGCTTTTGACATCCCACGCCGCCCATGGCACGGGGTGGGCATGACTGCCGCCTCGCCTTCCGCCAACGCCCTCAATCACCCCAAATTCGTCTTTTACTGGTTTGCCACGTGGGCCACGTCCTTCGCAGTGCAGATCATGTCGGTGTCGGTGGGCTGGCAGATCTATGACATCACGCGCGATCCGCTTGATCTGGGTTTCGTCGGCCTCGCACAGTTCATGCCGCCGTTGCTGATGGTGCTGTTCACTGGATTGGCCGCCGACAAATTCAACCGGCGGCTGATCATGGGCAGTTGCCTCGTCGTCGAAATCGGCTGTGCTGCGGCATTGATGCTGTTCACGCTGGCGAGGCCCAGTGTGGTGTGGCCAGTGTTCATCATTCTTGTGGTGCTGGGGTTTGCGCGGGCCTTCTATAATCCGGCATCGGATGCGCTGGCGCCGAACCTCGTACCGAAGGAAGCGATTGCCCACGGCATTTCGCTGAACTCAATGAGCTGGCAGGTTGCCAACATCGCCGGACCCGTGGCCGGAGGTTTGCTCTATGGCATTTCTGGCGAGGCGGCCTATGGCGTGGCAGCGGCGCTGATCGTGCTGGCGATGGCGCTGGTGGCGTTGATCGGCACCGTGCCGCAACCGAACCACGCGGGCGAAACAACACTCGGCACATTGTTGGCGGGCTTCAAATTCATCCGCAGCGAGAAGATCGTGCTGGGCGCCATCTCGCTCGATCTCTTCGCGGTGCTGCTTGGTGGTGCCGTGGCGCTGATGCCGGTCTATGCGCGTGACATTCTGGAGGTGGGGCCGTGGGGGCTTGGCCTGCTGCGTGCGGCACCCGGTGTGGGTGCGGTGGTCATGGCGCTCTATCTCGCCAAATTCGGGATCAGGGACCGGGCGGGCATCATCCTGTTCGTGTTCGTGGCGGCGTTCGGCGTGTTCACGATGGTGTTCGGACTTTCCACCTGGGTGCCGCTGTCGATTGCCGCACTGGTGCTGATGGGGGCGTCCGACATGGTGAGCGTCTACATCCGCGAAACGCTGCTTGCAACTGTGGACGCCTGATGAAGTGCGGGGCCGCGTCAATGCCGTGAACCGGGTGTTCATCGGCGCATCGAACGAGCTTGGTGAGTTCCGCGCCGGTGTTGTTGCGGCAGGGATCGGGGCGGTGGCTGCCGTCAGCATTGGCGGGGCGGGCACGGTTGCCGTAGCCGCCCTGTGGTCACGCTGGTTTCCGGAACTCAGAACGGCGCGGCGGCTTGAAGGCCGCGAACAGGTCAGCGGCCAGTGAATTTGGGTATGCGCTTTGCGGCGAAGGCGGCGCGGCCTTCGGTGTAGTCGGCGCTGTTGAAGCAGCGGGTGGCGAGGGCGGCGATTTCATTGGCAGCCAGATGCCCGGCTCGTCCGGCAACGTGATCGATGGCCGCCTTGGCATGGGCGATGGTCAACGGCGCACCAGCAGCGATCTCGGCGCAAAGGGCACGCACTTCGGCTTCGGCATTGATGGCCAGCCGGTCGACCAGGCCCAAGCGCAGGGCTTCGTCGGCTTGCACGCGCCGTGCAGTGAAAATCAGGTCCTTGGCCTTCGCTGGTCCTATGGTGGACACCAGATCACCCAGGCCATCGAGCGGGTAGGCGAGGCCGAGGCGGGCAGGCGGCAGGGCGAAGAGGGCGGTGGCATCGGCCACGCGCAGGTCGCAGGCCAGTGCAATGGCCAGGCCACCACCGATGCAGTAACCCTGAATCATGGCGATGACCGGCTTGGAACAGCCCCTGATCGCTGCGAAGGCGGCACCATTCAGTGATTCATAGTCACGCGCGGCTGCGGCATCGTTGCGGGCTTCGCCGAACTCGCTGATATCGGCGCCCGCCGCGAAGGCTTCGCCACCCTCGCCGCGTATGACCACAACGCGAGTGCTGATGTCGTCATCAAAAGATTTCATCAATGGCGGAATTGCCGCCCACATCTCACGGGTGAGCGCGTTGCGCCTCTCCGGCCGGTTCAGTACCAGCCAAGCGATGATGCCATCAACGAAACCGCGCACAAGATCAGCCACTAGACCGTTACTCGCGGGTGGCTAGCGGCTCCTGACCGGATCGTAGACCAGCTTTTCATTTGCGCGGCGTTGATCTTGTTCACCATCAGTCACGCAAAGAACCGCGGTTGGGAATCGAAACCGCGTCGGAACATTGCTCCATTTGCCTGCCCAAACCAGTTCATCAACCTCTTCGGCGCGCCAGACGTATCTGAGCGACACTCTCGCCAAGAGTCATTTCGACGACAAAAGCGAACCACCAAAGGCCCGAACAGTGTATTGGTCTCGAGCGCCTGCCAGTTCGCTGGAGATTCGCTTGCCTTCCACATCTCTTGCATGGCTTGAAACGGCCGGAACAAATTCATGATCGGGACGAAATACCAACCCACCGACCAGCCTGGCGTGAACTGCATGTCCGGGCGCCAAAACTATGGGCGTTGTTATTGCTGCGATAGACCCAAAAAAGAAAAGTCACAAAGGCGCTCATGAGAACGGCGAACTGCGTCCAGCCAACGACCATTTGCATCCTGTCACTGGCTTCGGCGTCGGCCTGAAGTTGCAGTAGATCGCCAAAGGTCTGATCGCGAATTGAAATGAGAAGGTCAAGTTCATTGAGACCGGTAACAAAGCCGACGGCGCACGTGGCGGCGCCAGCCAGAGCCAGCCCCCGGGTCCAATTGAAAAGTGTGGTAGGGTCCTTGAATTCGTAGCGACGCTCGCCACCTTTAAACTGCGGATTGGTTTCCTCACTCACACTCTAATCCTTTCCTTAGGTGAAGGGGAGTTCAACTCGATTCGATTATCGTGTATAGTGGAAAAATTCTTGGAGGATCCCATGCGGCAGTCGGCACAGACACGGAGCGTTGAACGGCTTGACCCGGTGTGGAGCCGCATCCGCGAGGAAGCCGAAGATATCGCCCGGCGCGAACCGGTGTTGGGCGGGTTCATCTTCTCGTCGGTTCTGAACCATGACAGCTTCGAGCAGGCAATGATCCACCGGCTGGCGCAGCGCCTTGGCAATGCCGATCTGGGGGCCGATCTCGTGGTCCAGGCGTTCGCCGACGCAGTTGATGCCGAGCCGGAAATTGGCGTAGCGGCCCGGGCCGACATCATGGCCACTTTCGAGCGCGATCCGGCCTGCCACCGCTACATCGACCCCCTGCTGTATTTCAAAGGCTACCAGTCAATCCAGACGCACCGCATGGCACATCGCCTGTGGCATCTGGGGCGCAAGGACTTCGCCTATTACCTGCAAAGCCGCTCGTCGATCATCGCCTCCTGCGACATTCATCCCGCCGCCCAGATTGGCAAGGGCATCATGGTGGACCATGGCCATGATATCGTGATCGGCGAGACCAGTGTTGTTGAGGACAATGTGTCGATCATGCAGGGCGTCACGCTTGGCGGCACCGGCAAGGCAACGGGCGACCGGCATCCGAAAATCCGCTACGGTGTATTGGTCGGCGCAGGCGCCAAGATTCTCGGCAATATCGAGATCGGCAATTGCTCGAGGGTCGCCGCCTGCTCGGTGGTGCTGCATGACGTGCCGCCCAATACTACGGTGGCGGGCGTTCCGGCCAAGGTCGTCGGCTATGCCGGTTGCACCGAGCCCGCCCGGGTGATGGACCATAATGTGGAGCCGGTTGCGGGCAGCGATATTTGAGGCTAGACCGGCTTTTCCCTAAAGGAGATGCCGTCTTGAAGCCTGAAGAAATCGCCAAGCTTACCAAGTTCCTGCGCGCCAAGTTCGCGAACCCGACGCTATTGGTGCGCAAGCGGCCGCAGAAGGACGATTCCGGCGAAGTCTACATCGGCGAGGAATTCATCGGCGTCATTTTCCGCGATGAGGAAGACGGCGAGCTTTCCTACAATTTCTCGATGGCGATCCTGGATTTCGACCTGGAGTAGGCCTCTGCCTTGCAATGTCCAGCCGTGAGGAGATGGTTGTGCCCTTTTGGCACAGCCGATTCACGATATGGAAACCTGGATGTTCGTCTGGGCGCTTGCCGCTTTGCTCGGCGCCACCGTCGCCGGGATGGTGGGCAGCGGTTGGGCCATGGTGACCGGCGATACGCCGCGCCCGGAATTGCTCTACACATTTGACGGCAATACGCCGTTCAAGATCGCCGCCATGGTGATCTACGGGCCGATGGCCTTCATCCGCGGCGGCTATGATTTCCTCGCCGACAATCCGTTGTTCGGCGTTTTCGCCATCGTCATCGGCATCGGCTGGAGTTTCCTGCAGGGGGTGTTTATCCTGACGACCTTCTTCGGATTCACCTGACGAGGTTTGCCATGGCCTGTTATGCGCTCGACGGCGTTTCTCCACATCTGCCGGGCGAGGGCCATTACTGGATCGCGCCCGATGCGGCGGTGATCGGCCGGGTGAAGCTTGAGGCCAACGCCAGCGTGTGGTTCGGCGCGGTCATTCGTGGCGACAATGAATTGATCCTGATTGGCGAGAACAGCAATGTGCAGGATGCTTGCGTGTTGCATACGGACGCCGGTTCGCCGCTGACCATCGGCAGGAATTGCACCATCGGCCACAAGGCCATGCTGCATGGCTGTACCATCGGCGACAATTCGCTGATCGGCATGGGCGCCACGATCCTCAACAACGCGGTGATCGGCAGAAATTGCCTGATTGGCGCTAACGCGCTGATTGCCGAAGGCAAGGTGATCCCCGACAATTCACTGGTGATGGGCATGCCCGGCAAGATCGTGCGCGAGCTTGATGCCGAGTCCATCGCCCGGCTGCCCAAGTCCGCCGAAGGCTATGTGCGGAACTGGCAGCGCTTTGCCAGGGGGCTGACGCTTCAATGATGGTCCAACGGGCCCCGCCGCAATGGCGCTTTGGCCTCTGACTTGATTTCATCTGCGACGCTTTCAAGGGTTGGGGTGGGTTCGTCGTTGATCCAGCGGATGACGTCCATGATGGCCCATAAGTCCTCGAAACCACGAACCGGCCGGGGAAAGCCAAGGCTGTTGAGTTTGGGCAGGACACGCTCGAAATCCTGAACCGACTGGCCGAGGGCTTCGGCCACTTCTTCGCGTGTGAAAACCAGCTTCATGTTGCGCCTCGTGGTGATTTGCAACCAAACTAGCGCATATAAATCACATTATCAATTGATTTTGTGTGATTTCAGGCGCGTGAGCGGATCGAATGCACAACCACGCCCTTGATCACCACCTTGCCGTCCTCGACGAGGTGGGGGCGGAGAAATTGGGATCGCTGGTGGCGGCCACCAGATAGGGCGGCTGGAACATGCGGAACACGGTTTCGGCCCGGCCCTTGGCCCAGTCATAAATCTGTGCACAGACGATATCGCCGGCGGCGGGCGTTTCGCCCAGCGCCACGAGCAGAACGTCGCCGCGGCGATAGCCCGCGCCTTCAAGCGCGGGACTGTGCAGGGTCCAGGGGTCGATGTTGGCGCCGGATGCGGCGAGGACCGCAACGATGCGTTGAGCGGGCTTTCGCTATCGACGAGCAGGGGTGCGGCCTCGGATTCGGCAAAGCCCGGTTGGGGCGGTGCCGCGCTTTCGTCCAGCGGTACGCCGGTGGCCAGTTCGATTTTGCGCAAGGTGTTGGCGCGCAGCGTATGGCCTTCGCGTCCCTCCGACAGGAAGCGCGACAGCGTCGACGGATCAAGCCCGGCGCGGTGGGCCAGCTGGGTCTGGGTCAGGCCGGTGGTGGTCAGAACGCGCAGCAGAAAGGCGCGGTGACTTGGATCGTCGCTCATGGCGCGATGATGGCGTGGAGGCAGGGCCGAAGTCATCAGCAAATCATCCGCGTCCCTTCGCGGCCTTTGCCGCAAGTGACAGGTCATGTGTCACGATCTCGTCGGTGTCGCCGAGAAGCTGCATGACGGCCCGCCTGGCGGCCTCCGGGTTGCCGCGCCGCACGGCCTTGACCACCGCCTCGTGCAGGGGAACGACATTGTCGGGTGCGGGGTGAATGCGGCTTGTGACTTCGAACAGGTTGGGCAGGGCCCATTCGATGACCAATCCGAACGACGCCATCAGGTCGTTGTTGGCGGCCGCCAGAAGGGCCAGATGGAACTCGACGTCGGGAGCCTACCATGGCGCGGCCATACTTGGCGGCGCGCATGGCTTCCAGCGCGGTTTCGAGGCGGGCGAGTTGGGCGGGTGTCCGCTTTGAGGCGGCCAGGGCCGCGATGCCCGGTTCGAACACCTTGCGGGCTTCCTGGGTGGAGCGCAGGAAATCCGCCCGCTCCATGGCGGCGAAATGCCAGGCAATCACGTCGCGGTCGAGCATGTTCCAGCGTTCGCGCGGCTCGACGCGCGAGCCGATCTTGGGCCGGGAGGCCAGCAGGCCCTTGCCGTTCAGGGTCTTGATGGCCTCGCGCACGGCGGTGCGGCTGGCGCCATAAATGCGGCACCAGTCGGCCTCGTTGGGCAGAATGGCGCCGGGGGCATAGATACCCTTCAGGATCTGCTCGCCGATCGACTGGGCGAGCTTGTGGTGCAGGTTCCGGGCGGCGGAAGTGCTGCCTCGGCGCTGGTTCAACTGCATGCGGTGGGGCGACATGGTTCCTCGGTTCAGGTCGGTCTCAATTATCATACAAAAATATTTGCCATGAGGCCGGGCATTGTCTAGGACAGGCAGCTGCGGCAAACAACCATAAGCGGACGCCGCTGACAACACGGGAGAACATCAATGATCAATCGCAGACACTTCATGGCTTCGGCCTTCGCCGTTTCGGTCGCCCTGGCGGCCGGCCCGGCACTGGCCCAGGACAAGGGCCTTGTTGGCATTTCGATGCCGACCAAGTCTTCGGTCCGCTGGATTTCGGACGGCGAAAGCATGGTGAAGGAATTCACCGCGCATGGGCTACACCACCGACCTGCAGTATGGCGAAGACGATATTCCGAACCAGCTGGCGCAGATCGAGAACATGGTGACCAAGGGCGCCAAGGTTCTGATCATCGCGGCCATCGACGGCTCGACCCTGTCGGACATCCTGGCGAAGGCTAAGGAAGCCGGCGTCAAGGTGTTCGCCTATGACCGGCTGATCACCAAGACCGGCGACGTCGACTATTACACGACCTTCGACAACTTCGGCGTGGGCGTGCTGCAGGGAAGCTCGCTGGTGGCGGGCCTCAAGGAACGTTTCGCCGGTGTGAAGCCGTGGAATGTCGAACTGTTCGGCGGCTCGCCGGACGATACCAACGCCTTCTATTTCTATGACGGCGCCATGAGCGTTCTGCAGCCGCTGATCGACGCCGGCGACATCGCCATCGTGTCGGGCCAGATGGGCATGGACAAGGTCGGTACGCTGCGCTGGGACGGCGGCTGTCGCCCAGGCCCGCATGGACAACCTGCTGTCGGCCAACTACACCGACAAGAAGGTGCAGGGCGTTCTGTCGCCCTATGACGGCCTGTCGCGCGGCATCATCTCGTCGCTCAAGGGCGTTGGTTATGCGCCGGGACCGGAAATGCCGATCGTCACCGGCCAGGACGCCGAAGTGCCGTCGGTCAAGGCCATGATCGCCGGCGAGCAGTATTCGACGGTGTTCAAGGACACCCGCGAACTCGCCAAGGTGACGGCCAAGATGGTCGATGCGGTGATGCAGGGCAAGGAGCCCGAAATCAACGACACCAAGACCTACAACAACGAAGTGAAGGTTGTTCCGTCGTATCTGCTGACGCCGTATTCGGTCGGCAAGGACGGACATCACCAAGATGCTGGTCGACTCCGGCTACATCAAGGCTGAAGAACTGCAATAACGGTTCGATCCGGGCGGGATTTGCAAGTTCACTTGCGGGTCCCGCCCTTTTTCGTGTTATTTATGCAATTTGGACGGCCGGAGCCAACCGGGCGCCATTGACCAGAGTTTCATCGAGGGGAGCGATGCAACCCATTCTTGAAATGCGCAATATCACCAAGACGTTTCCGGGCGTGAAAGCGCTGACGGACGTCAAGCTCGAAGTCATGCCCGCCGAAATTCACGCCGTGGTGGGTGAGAACGGTGCGGGCAAGTCGACGCTGATGAAAGTGCTGTCGGGCGTCTATCCCCATGGCACCTATGACGGCGATATCGTGTTCGAGGGCAAGCCCCGGCAGTTCGGCAAGATTGCCGACAGCGAAGATACCGGCATCATCATCATCCACCAGGAACTGGCGCTGGTGCCGCTTCTGTCGATCGCCGAAAACATCTTTCTCGGCCACGAGACGGCGAAGCGCGGCGTCATCGACTGGTTCGAAGCCTTTTCCCGCACCGTGGGATTGCTCAAGAAGGTGGGCCTCAAGGAGCATCCCAATACGCTGATCACCAATCTCGGCACCGGCAAGCAGCAGCTTGTCGAGATCGCCAAGGCGCTCAACAAGAAGGTGAAGCTGCTCATTCTCGACGAGCCGACGTCGAGCCTCAACGAGACCAATTCAAACGCCCTGCTGGCCCTGCTGCAGGAATTCAGGGCGCAAGGCATTTCCTCCATTCTCATCACCCACAAGCTCAACGAGGTGATGAAGGTTGCCGACCGCATCACGGTGATCCGCGACGGCAAGACGGTGGATACGCTCGACACCAAGACGGCGAAGGTGAGCGAGGACCGCATCATCAAGGCCATGGTGGGCCGCGAACTGACCGACCGCTATCCGCAGCGCCACGCGAAGATCGGCGAGCCCATTTTCGAAGTGAAGAACTGGAACGTCTTCCATCCGCTGCACGCCGAGCGGCAGATGATCAAGAATGTCAACCTGGTGGCGCGGGCGGGCGAGGTTGTCGGCATCGCCGGGTTGATGGGGGCAGGGCGCACCGAACTCGCCATGTCGGTGTTCGGCCGCGCCTATGGCCAGAAGATTTCCGGCGAGGTGCTGGTCCACGGCAAGAAAGCCGATGTCGGCACCATTCCCAAGGCGATGGACGCAGGCCTCGCCTATGTGACCGAGGACCGCAAGACCTACGGCCTGGTGCTCATCGATCACATCAAGCACAATGTGACGCTGGCCAATCTCGAAGGCGTTTCAAGCCGCACGGTGATCGACGAACAGAAGGAACTTTCGGTTGCCAACAAATACCGCAAGGATCTGGCCATCCGCTGTTCCGGCGTGTTCCAGACGACGGTGAACCTGTCGGGCGGCAACCAGCAGAAGGTGGTGTTGTCGAAATGGCTGTTCGCGGGGCCGGACGTGCTGATCCTCGACGAACCGACGCGCGGCATCGATGTCGGCGCCAAGTATGAAATCTACGGGATCATCAATGGGCTCGCCGAACAGGGCAAAGCGATTATCGTGATCTCTTCGGAAATGCCGGAACTTCTCGGCATCTCCGACCGCATCTATGTGATGAACGACGGCCGCTTCGTGGCCGAAATGCCGGCCAAGGAGGCCTCGCAGGAAAAGATCATGCGGGCCATCATGAAATCGTGGGACAACTGACATGACCGACACGGCAACCGAAGTCCAGGCGAAGCCCGACATTCTGCGCTTCATCAAGGCCAATGTGCGCGACTATGCGCTGCTGCTGTCGCTGCTCGCCATCATGGTGTTCTTCCAGTTCGCCACCGACGGCACGCTGTTCCGGCCGGTCAACATGACCAACATCCTGCTGCAGAACAGCTACATCGTCATCATGGCGCTGGGCATGCTGCTGATCATCGTGGCCGGGCATATCGATCTGTCGGTGGGCTCGGTGTCGGGCTTCGTCGGCGCTGTCGCGGGGTGATGATGGTGACGATGAAGATCGACACCTCGCTGTCGGTCATCGCCTGCCTCTCTCGTCGGCGCGGCCATCGGCGCGGTGCAAGGCTATTTCGTCGCCTACTACAAGATTCCGGCGTTCATCGTGACGCTGGCGGGAATGCTGATCTTCAAGGGCCTGGCGCTGACCGTGCTGGGTGGCGCTTCGGTCGGGCCGTTCCCCAAGGAATTCCAGCTGTTGAGTTCCGGCTATATTCCCGATCTGGTGACCATGGAGGCCTTCGGCGGGCCATTCAACATGCTGGCCATGCTGATCGGCATTCTGGTCACCGCCATCATCATCTATTTCAACTATCGCGAACGGCTGAACCAGCAGGCCCATGGCCTGGCGGAAGAACCGGACATCATCTTCTACGGCCGCAATGTGCTGATCGCCGTGGCCTTCGTCGGTTTCGCCTTCCTGATGGCGCGCTACAAGGGCCTGCCCAACGTGCTGATCGTCATGTTCGCGCTGATTGCGACGTTCGTGTTCCTGACCACCCGCACCACATTCGGGCGCCGCGTCTATGCCATGGGCGGCAACGAGAAGGCGGCGAAGCTCTCGGGCATCAACACCGAGCGGCTCACCTTCCTGATCTTCATGCTGATGGGGGCCCTGGCCGCCCTTGCCGGCCTCATCTTCGCCGCCCGCCTCAACGTGGCGACGCCCAAGGCCGGCAGCGGCTTCGAGCTGGACGTGATCGCCGCCTGCTTCATCGGCGGCGCGGCGACAACTGGCGGCGTCGGCAAGGTGATCGGCGCGGTGATCGGCGCCTTCATCATGGGTGTGATGAACAACGGCATGTCGATCATGGGCGTCGGCATCGACTGGCAGCAGGTGATCAAAGGCGCGGTGCTGATGCTCGCGGTGTTCCTGGATGTTTATTACAAGAACAAGGCGCGGTGAGAAGCTCGCGAATGGCGTGACTTCGTCCTCTCCCGCGTAGCGAGAGGACGGAAGGCATCTACGTCGCCCTGTCCACATCGTGGGGGCGAGGGGACTTCGCTCTCCCCAAAATGGGTGGAGCCAGCACAGGGTGGGACTGTGCTGGCTCCTAAAGCCCGGCCTGGTGGGGGATGGGGTGGGGACGCCGGCCGGGCCTAACTGAATTCCCCTATGGTCTTCTCAGTTCTCACCTCGCCCGATGTGATGCCGGCGGTGAGGGTCTTTTCCTTCGCCAGCGCCACCCAGACCTTGGGGTCCAGTTTCGACTGGCGCTTCAGAAACGTGTAGCTCGTGTCGGTCCAGCGCAGGACATCGTCACGGCGGTTGTCGAGAACGTAGTCGCCGGCGTCGGTCGAGACCGACAGGATGGCGTGGCCTTCGTTCTTTTCGTCGAGCACCACGGTGATCAGCAGAGCCGAAGCCGGGAAGCCCAGGTTCTCAAGAAACCGCTTCTTGAGAAGAACATAATCCTCGCAGTCGCCTGCGTCGGTCGGGTACGACCAGTATTCCGGCTGGCCGTAGAGATCGTCATCCGAGACCGGCGCGATTTTGCCGTTCACGTAGCTGTTCACCTGGTAGAGCAGGTTCCAGCGGTCCGGCGACATGGCGGCCTTGGCGTTGGCCCTTCCGGCGGGCTTGCAATCCTTGGGATTGCGGCCGCAGAAGTTCACATATCCGATCGGTGGCAATGCCCTTCCGAATTCCGTTACAAACTTGGTCTTCTTGACGGCTCCGGAAGTTCCCTCCGGATTTTCGCTGGCGTGAGCCCCCGACAATCCGATGATCGCTCCCAGAAGAGCCGCCCCCACAGCGGTCTTGATCTTCATTTGACGCCCCATCCGTTTTCTTATTGTGGCCACACTAGCTAACAGGCTTTGAGATGGGGTTCAGGCGGGCCTCGCAAGTTTCAGCAAATACGAGACAATTGCTTAACCATGGGGCGTTGTGCGCGGCGTTTTGGGCAGCGTGAATGAGGGGTTGATTATGCCCGAAAGCCCTGTTAATCAGCCGCCACTTCGCGATTGGCGTGCGGCCATGGCGGAATTGGTAGACGCACTAGCTTGAGGTGCTAGCGGGTAACACCGTGGAGGTTCGAGTCCTCTTGGCCGCACCATCCCCTCAGATGGTTTATGATTTGATGCGCACGGCTGCGGTATCCGGGGCAGGGCCGAAGCGTTGTGTTAACCGCGTTCAGCCTGAGCAAATGTTGTCGGCGCGGATCAGGCCGTTGCCGAAGGTTGGGTCCTTGCCGGCCGTGCCAAGGTCACGGGCTGAAAGCGCCAGTTTCGCCGAGATGGCTTCCGGACTTGTTCCGGCATTCATGGCGCTGACGATTGCCGCTGCCGCTGTTACGAAGGGTGCGGCAAACGAGGTTCCGGTGCTTTGCTTGATGCCCTTGCCGGCGGCGGCTGTCCAGATCGCCACACCGGGAGCGGCGAAATCAATGTGCTCGCCCTGGCCTGCCCGGCGATAGACATTCAATTTGGAATCAAGCGCTGTGACGGCAATGACGCCATCATAGGCGGAGGGATAAAGCGGCTTGGCGCGTGGCCCGGAGTTTCCCGCCGCGGCGATCACCGGAATGCCTGCGTTCACGGCGCTGGCGATGGCGTCATTCAGCAAGTCGTTGGCGGGGCCCGAAAGGCTGAGATTGATGGCGTTGGGTTTGCGGCTGACCAACAGGTCGATGGCGCGCACGAGATCGTAAACGCTGGTGCGGTCATCGGCGCCTTCGCCACGGTGATAGGGGTCGACGGCAATCAGCCGGGCATCAGGCAACAGACCGGGGCTCTGCGAATTGCGGGCGCCGACCAGCAGGGCTGCCACGGCAGTGCCGTGTTGCTGGCCCGATGGGCTGTCGCTGTGGCTGGTAAAAGTTATGGCTTCGACAGCCTGGCCGCGCAATGCTTGGTGACCGGTGTTAACGCGGGTATCGACGATGCCGATGAGCGGGTTGGTAACGCAGCCCGGCTGTTGCATGCTTGGCCAGGCCACGAGTTCGAATGCCGCGCAGGCCATGCCTTCACAAGCGCCGAACAACTGCGGCCGGTAGTAGTGGTTGAGATCGACAAGGGCCGCGCTGGCCACGGCGGCCACTTCGGCGCGGGCTGCGGCGATCGTCAAGCCCTGGGGTACGCGCAAGCGGGCAATGGTGGTGCCGGGTGCTGCAAGCAGCGGCTGCTCGGACAGTACACGGTAGCCGCGGCTGATGAGCTCCGCCTTGGCTGTTTCGCTGATACCGGAGGCAACCAGTTCAAATCGCGCGCGTTCCGGAAGCGGAATTTGAGCTTGGCGGCGAACTACGGCCTGTGGCCTGGTGCGCACCACCTTCTTGAGACGTTTTTTCTTGATAACTGACCCGTCATTGCCCGCCTCCGCCACCACCAACGCCGCCACCATCGTCGTCATCGTCATCATCATCGGCCAGCACGGGTGATGGCTGCAATGGCTCGATCGGATTGAGCGGGCTCCAGGCTGCCATCAGGAGCACGGCAAGAAGTACGGCATTGGTTTTTTTCATGTGTCGGTTCCTGGGAAACTCTGCGAGATCAGGTAAACGGATGGCCGGCAGACTTATTCCCGTTTGCAAGTCTGGTTCATGGTGGTCTTGCATAATATCCAACACTGCGGCACCAGTGTGGACGATGACCGATCAATTTGGCAATGATTTGATAGCGATGCTGCCGAGGTTGCGGCGATTTGCGATTTCGCTGTGCCGGCGGCGCGACGTGGCGGATGATCTGGTGCAACTGGCCTGCGAAAAAGCGCTTGCGAATTCCGCCAGTTATCAGCAGGGCACACGTTTCGACGCCTGGCTGTTTCGCATTCTCCGAAACGGCTGGGTCGACCAGTTGCGGCGCAATCGCACCGCCGGTCATACGGAAGATGTCTACGAGCGCGAAGACCTGACGGGCTCGGAAGGCGTGGCTGATATGGAAGCCAAACTGACCCTGAAAAAGGTCTGGTCGATCATCGGACAACTGCCGGACGACCTTCGGGAGGTTCTGCTGTTGGTCAGCGTCGAAGGCCTGTCCTACAAGGAAGCCGCCGAAGTTCTTGGCATCCCGATTGGCACTGTCATGAGCAGGCTGTCGCGGGCGCGCACAAGAATTGCAGGAGAAGCGGGAATAGATGGGAGTGTGGCCCGTTAGGCCAGTCAAGGATATCACCATGGCAAAAACCAACCCCACTGACGAAACACTGATGGCCTACGCCGACGGCATGTTGGCATCAGCCGAAACAGCTGAACTTGCGCGCCTGATCGCCGCTGATCCGGCCTTGCAGCGAAGGGTCGAGATGTTCCGGCGATCGGCTGTTTTGGTGCAGCAGGCTGTCGCGCCATTGATCGACGAACCGGTTCCGGACGCCCTCAAGGCCGCCGTGGCAGGGATGGTCAAAGATGCCCGAAGCGGTGCGAACGTCGTTGAGTTCAAGCCAAGGAACGCCGCAGCGGCACCCCGGCGTTTCGGGCAGATGGCCATTGCCGCCTCGCTCGCAGCACTGATCGGCGGACTTGCCGGTTATGGGCTGAAGGGCGCCGGCAGCGAAGGTTTCGAGCTCGCAGTCGGCCGGCAAGTGCCGCAGAACCTTCAAACCGCTTTGTCGGCGGCACCGAGCGGCAGCGAGAACCCGGTCAACGGGCACGTCGTAAAAATGGTCTCGACGTTCCGCTTGGGCGACAATTCTGTGTGCCGCGAGTTCGAAGCCGCCGGGCGACCGGAAGGTGCAGTTGTCGCGGTTGCCTGCAGGGATGGCAAAGCCTGGACCGCGCGGTTCGCCGTTGCAGCACCTCCTGCCGCCGATGGCTATGCGCCAGCGTCTTCACACGACGCCGTGGAAGCGTTCCTGACGGCGGTTGGTGCGGGTGCCGCACTTGGTGCCGACGAAGAGAAGTCCATTCTCTCCGTGGACTGATTTCTTGCGCCGCAGGGAATAGACAAGCCCGCCAGCCGTTCTCCTTCGTGGATCAGCACTGCTGCATTCCAACCGGGCAGCAAGCCCTTAACCAGGAGAACCGAGATGAACTATTCCCACAAGACGATACTGTCCGCGTCGCTGTTGCTCATTCTGGCTGGAGCTTCCCAGGCCATTGCCGAAGAGCGCACGTGCCGCACCAGCCTCGGGGCCATCACGCTCGACAATGTGGTGGTTCCGGCCAATGCCACGTGCACGCTGACCGGCACCAAGGTCAAAGGCAACATTGTCGTCAAGACTGGTGCCACGCTGGTTGCCAACCGGGTGGTAGTCATCGGCAGCGTGCAGGCCGAAGGCGCGAAGTCAGTCGTGGTGCGCCGCTCTTCACGGGTGGGCGGATCCATTCAGGCCGTCCAGGGCGGGGCTGCGGTGATTGCCAACAGCAGCATAGATGGCAGCATCCAGCTCGGCTCCAATCGCCGCGCGCTACGCGTGTCGAATAACTCGGTCGGCGCGGATGTTCAGGTGTTCCAGAACACTGGTGGTGCGGAGATCAGCGACAATCGCATTGACGGCAACCTGCAGTGCAAGGCCAATGTGCCGAAACCCACCGGTTCCGGCAACACCGTGCAGGGCAACAAGGAAGACCAGTGCGCGACGCTGTAAATAATCCGCAGTTGTAAATACGGCCAACGGCTTTCGCCTGCGGAACCGGAAACCGGTTTTGCAGGCGAACCGCTGCCACTGGAACTGCCGCAACTGGCCGTGTAGAGCATTACCGCCAGCAAGTGGGCGTGGCGGAATGGTAGACGCAACGGACTTAAAATCCGTTGGGAGAAATCCCGTGTGGGTTCGAGTCCCACCGCCCGCACCAATAAAATCAACTAGTTAGTTGGTATTTTGAACTACGCGGCTACAACCATCCAATCTCGTGTCCGTACTGTGTCCGATTGTCACATCGTAGCGCTGAATCGTTGTTGACTCTGTCTGGAAGAGAGCGGCTTCATGCTTTCGTGGTCTATCGACAGGAGGTTGAAAATGCTCCGCGTGCTTTTGGCTTCAACATGCCTCGCTGTCGTCTTGGGCACCGCCTCCGCATCCCATGCGGCGAGAAAGTCGCGTGTTCTTTCTTTGGGCGAAATGGAAGTATCCGGCAATGCTGAAATAAGCAGAGCAATGGGGTATTTTTTTATCCCTCGGGTACCTCATACGTCACGATCAGGTTCACTTTGCCCTCGGACTTTAAGCGAGACTCGGTAGCAACTGTGAGATTATTCTTCAAGATTGGTGAGTCCAACTGCGCGGTAGACGTGGGAGGCATTGCTGCAAGGCGCTGGAGAAATGGTCACGAGGCCTCTTATGCTTTAAGCCCGGCGAGCGGCTTTACGGAGACAGTCGGGGGTGCGACACCAGTACCAAATGAGCCTGGGATAATGTTTTACAAGGACTTCAAACTTGCCCCTGCAAAGACTGGCGGCATCACTGGACAAAGACGCAATGACACCGTGACGGTTGAAGTAGGACGCAATGGTGGCGGCTCCGATGACACCTGCACTATTGACTTGTCTCTTATAACCGGAAAGTTGATATACGAAGCGCGCAAGTAGCAATGCACCGTCAACGGCAGTGATCGGGCAACAGTATGCTACGGCGGTTTCTCAGGGCACTATTCAGCACCACGCCCACTGGCAGGACGTCCAACAGTATCATTGTCCAATGGCGATGGACGCCGCACTTTCTGGCAGCACTGGCGGCCTTGCTCCTGTTCTATCTCGTTATGGGATGGGAGCTGCCATGAATGACAAAAGCCAGGAGAAAAACCATGAAGGAAGTTCTTGCCATCCAAGGTTTGCCGCGAGGTTCCACAGAGTTCCGGCAATGTGGCGAGTTTAACCCTTGTGAATCAATTTGTTATGAGGTGCATTTGGCTAAGGTGCTGAAAATACAAGCGGATTGAATCTCAGTGATATGAGACTTAAAATCCGTTGGGAGAAATCCCGTGTGGGTTCGAGTCCCACCGCCCGCACCAGGGGTTCCGGCGCGCCGGGAGTCATCGGCTATTTCGGTGACAGCACTGGACTGGACTGCAATTCGGCGGGCGCTTGTTAGGCCAGCATGTCATAAACCAGTCGCGCCGTTGCTATGTCTTCGACTGCAAGCCCAACGGATTTGAAGACTGTTGTTTGTTGGCGCGGAATTATTTTCACTCCGGCAAATACCTCCCCCGCTTCCGCGGCGATTTCCGCTCGAGAAAGGATGACATCGCCCGATTCCTTCAATACCGCCTCGCGCGAGTCTGCTATAACCACGCCGCGCATCACATCGTCGTCGAGTTCCCGAGCCGAGGACCGGGGCGAACCCACAGCATTGAGATGCGCGCCTTCCTTCAGCCATGCGCCTTTGACAATGGCCTGCTGCGAATTGGTCGCGGTTACGATCACATCCGCCCCACGCACTGCCTGCTCAAGCTCCATCGCTTTCACCAGATGCTTGTCAGCAAATTTTCGCGCATTCTCGGCCGTGCGGCTCCAGATGCGTACCTCGTTGAAGTTGCACACTTGCCGAAGCGCATGCAAATGCGCCCCCGCCTGCACGCCACTGCCAATCAGCGTCAGCACCTTCGCATCTGGCAAGGCCGCATATTTGGTCACCGCTGCCGATACGGCTGCCGTGCGCATTTCGGTGATCAGACGCCCATCCATGAAGGCCAAGGGCTCCCCAGTTTCCGGATCAAACAATGAGATGGTGGCCATATGCGTGTGATGTTTGGTGCCTTCGTTCTTTGGGTAATAGGTAACCAGCTTTGCCCCCATCCCATCCGGCGTCGCCGCCGGCATGACGCCGAGAAAACGCTTGCCTTCTTCAATCGTCAGGATTTGCCGAACAGGCTGAATGACCTTGCCTGCGGAAAACGCGGCCAGCGCCTGCTCCATGGCAGGGATCAGCTTTTCGTAAGTCAGCACTTTGGCAATGTCTGGTTCGGAGAAATATCGGACCATTGTGGTTCCTGTGGGGAATGACTATCAGCAACCGTAGGTCCCATGGCATTTTGCGTCAATGGCAGGATTACGGTGGATTGCGGTGCCAGTGCTTAATTAAGGCGTTGAGTATCATGCACGGTCACCACAGTCACGTGATCAATCACCGCAACTCCGAAATTCCGTCTCGGCAATCGGCAAGAATTCGAGACTGCCCGGCGGGTTCCCGGATGGTGGCTCTGGCAATGGGCCGTTGGATGGGGTAGCAGGCGAGGACTGGCTGAATTGCCTTGATCGCTGCTTGACGTGAAAGGGAAAGGCCCAAGATGACCGAGCCCATGCGCCTCACGCGTGCGCTGGTTGATCGTCTGCCGCAGCGCACCGATGAACGCGGGCCGGTTATAGTCGATGCTCCGGATCCGGACTTCCACCGCAGAACCGCCGCGCGTATTCTTTCGGAGCTTGACCAGCCAGACGCGCTATGGGTCTTTGCCGCCGGTTCACTGATCTGGAACCCGCGCTTCGAAGTGGTTGAGCGCCGGGTGGCGCTGGTCGATGGCTGGCGGAGGTCATTCTGCCTTGGCCCCGACCGGCGTTTCGCGGCAGCCCGTCGGCGCCGGGGCGCATGTTGTCGCTGGACCGTGGCGGGCAATGCTCTGGTGTCGTCTTGCGCATGCAAGCGGGCGAGCAACAGGTGGCACTCGTTGGGCTTCTGGAGAAAGAACCGCCGGTGCCGCCGCAGTGGGTGCAGGCCGAAACCAGCGCCGGGCCGGTGAGGCCATTGCCTTCACCGCTGACCCGGCCTTTCCGCTCTATGTGCCGGAACCGCCTGGACGAACTTGCTGACATCCTCGCTCGTCGGTCGGTCATATCGGGACCATGGCGGATTACTTGCTCAACACCATCACTGAATTGGAAAAAGCGGGCGTGCACGATCCGCATCTTTGGCGCTTGCAAGAGCTGGTCGCGGAGCGTTTGCAACGGTTGCCGGAGCGGGCCCGGCAATGAAGACGTTTATGGATTTGTCATGCAGGGCGGTTTAACCTGCGGCTGACAAGGCGAATTGGGTTTGTGAAGTGAAGAGTGAAAAACCGCGGGCGCGGCGGCTGAGCGAGATTGTGAAATCTCTCGAGGGGCGGAGCGACCTGACCATCGGGGTGTTGGCCGAGGCCTTTGGCGAGCGCGCGCTTGGCGCGTTGATGTTCGTATTTGCGGTGCCAAATGTCATACCAACACCACCCGGCACATCCGCTGTGCTAGGCCTGCCGCTGGTGTTTCTGACCTTCCAGTTGATGATTGGCCGCGAGACCCTGTGGCTGCCAGCCAGGATTCGCGACCGGCCAATCAGTGCCGGCTTGATCTCCAGTTTTATCACGCGTGCCGGCCCCTATCTCGCCCGCTTCGAGAAGGTGCTGCGGCCAAGGTTCTCGCTGCTGGTTCACAACAATGCCGCCGAGCGGCTGATCGGCCTTGTGTCGTTCTGCATGGCGATCGTGTTGTTTCTGCCGATTCCCTTCGGAAACATTCTGCCGGCCGCCGCCATCGCCGTGCTGGCGCTGGGGCTCGCCGAACGCGACGGGGCCGCCACGATTTTCGGCTATGCTTTGGTGGCCATCAGCTGCGTGGTTTTGGCGCTGATATCGTCGGCCCTTTATGCGGCTGCCAAAGTCTTCTTCACGACGCTGTTTGGCATATAGCGGCGAACGGCTTTCATACGGACCAGCACCATGACCGAAACAGAATCCAGAGCCGAAATTCACGACGAATGGGGTGCCGTCTCCCAGGCGTTTCTGGAGCGGCTGCAAGCGGCACTCAACGCTAGCGATGTCAAGGAAACGCGAGCCCTCACCCGTGATCTCCATGCCGCCGATCTTGCTGATGTGGTGGAGAGCCTTGAGCAAGCCGACCGGGTGACGCTGATTTCAGCGCTTGGCCGGGGTTTTGACGTCGAGGCGCTTGCCGAGTTGGACGAAACCGTCCGCGATGCCCTCATGGAGGCATTGCCCAATGACGTGATCGCCCAGGCCATCAAGAAGCTTGATACCGACGACGCGCTTTATCTGATCGAGGATCTTGAGGACGACGACCAGCGGGAAATTCTGGCAAAGGTTTCCAGGGAAGACCGCGTGGCGCTGTCACGGGCGCTGGACTATCCCGGCGACACGGCGGGCCGCCTGATGCAGACCGAGTTCGTGGCGGTTCCGGATTTCTGGACGGTGGGCAAGACCATCGACCACATGCGCACCGAAAAGGAACTGCCAGAGAACTTCGTTGAAATCTACGCGGTCGACCCGGGATTCCATCTGGCGGGCAATGTGCAGTTGTCGCGGCTACTGCGCAGCCCGCGCGACAAGCAGATTGCCGACATCATGGAGGCCGAGCAGACGGTTTTCAAAACGCTCGACGGCCAGGACGACGTTGCCTACAAATTCAAGCAGTACAATCTGGTGTCGGCGGCGGTGACCGATACCGAAGGCCGTCTTGTTGGCATGTTGATGATCGACGACATTGTCGACGTGATCCAGGAAGAAGCGGAAGATGACATTCTGCATTTGGGTGGTGTCGGGGCGGGTGAGTCGATTTCGGCCAGCGTGTTCGAGACGACCAAATCGCGTTTTGCCTGGCTGCTGATCAACCTGGTAACGGCGGTGCTGGCCTCATGGGTGATCTCGTTCTTTGACGGCACTCTGGAGAAGGTCGTGGCGCTGGCGATCCTGATGCCGATTGTCGCCTCGCAGGGCGGCAATGCGGCAACCCAAACCATGACGGTGGTGGTGCGAGCCCTGGCCACACGCAACCTGAGCCCGGCCAACGCCTGGAAGGTGACGGGCCGCGAGTGCATGGTGGGGTTGATTAACGGCGTGGTGTTCGCGGTGCTGATCGGCAGTTTTGCCTGGTGGTGGTTCGGTTCGGTGGATATTGGCACGATCATTGGCGTGGCAATGGTCATCAATCTTGTGGCTGGCGCCCTTGGCGGCATCGTGGTGCCGATGGCGCTCGACTATGCCGGCGTCGATCCGGCGATCTCGTCGGGCGCCTTCGTGACGACGGTGACCGACGTCGTCGGATTTACTGCATTCCTCGGGCTTGCAACCTGGTGGTTGCTTTAACCACCGCCCGGAAACCGCCGCCACCTGACTAAAATTTGAAATGGCAGGTTAACGGCCTTTTTGCGTCCCTTCGATATATTCGGCCCGCGCTTAGGAATGCGGGGCCATCTCGTGCACAACATCGTCCGGCTAATTGCTGCTGTTTTTATAATGGGTTGCTTCTCCCTGTCGCTGGCGGCACAGGGTTTCGCGGCGCAACTTTTCGAAGCTCCTTCGCAATCGGTTGCCTTGCAGAAGTCTGGCGACAAGACAATTTTGCGTCAGCGCGTGGTTAAAATTGACTTAAGTGCAATGGCAGCGGCGATCCACGAGCCTGGTGATGACTGGTCGGCGGGACGGGCGGCGAATTCCGGATTACTTGGCGGCCAGGTCGACATCGATCTGTTCGATGGCCTCAAGACCACGCTGACGCGCACTGACGTAAGTGAAAGTCCGGATGGCGGCATTGTCTGGCATGGGGTCGGCAACGGGTGACGGGTATGCCGCTTTGTCGGTGGCCAATGGCAAAATTGTTGGGGTGATTGAAACCCGGAACCGCACCTTCCTGATCGATCCGGCGGGCGATGGCAACCATCTTCTGCGTGAAATCAAGCCGTCCGCTTTCAAACGCGACAAGCACATTCCGCGGCCCAAGCAAGCGCTCAATTCAACAACCGCCGAAACGGCTGCCCCAAAATCAATCTCCGGTGCGGCGCGTACTGGCCCAACTTACATCGACCTGCTGTTCGCATACACCAGCGATGCCCAAGGCATCATGACCGGTGGCGGCGCAACACTTGCACAGACAATTGACCGCGACATTGCCATCGTCAATGTCGGCATGAAGAACAGCGGCATTCCGATTGTGGTCCGCCGCAAGGGAATCCGGGCTGTTTCTGAGAGCTACAATGAGAATGCCGGGGAGTCCTACAAGCCGTTGCTTGATCTTACCTCCGGAAGCAACGCCAACTTCCCATCGATCCGCAATACCCGAAATGATGTCCGGGCTGATCTCGTGGTGCTCTATATGCGCCAGCAGCCGACCAACTATTGTGGCGTGGCGTGGGTGAATACGCCCAAGCCGCAGGCCTCCTATGGGTTCGCTGCGGTTGATGTGGCCTGCCTCGGCACCGTAACGCTGGCCCATGAACTTGGCCACACCATGGGGCTCAACCACGACCGCTATGTGGAAAACAAGGCCAGCACCTCGGTTTACAATTATGGCTATGTCAGCACCGGCGGAGATTTCCGGGATATCATGTCCTATCCCGACAAGTGCTACGACCGGAAGAGCCGCGACTGCACGCTGAAGACCTACTATTCATCGCCCACCAAGCACTACAACGGCCGCCGCGCTGGAAAGCCCAAGGGCACCAAAGGTGCTGCCGACGCCACGCGCTGGCTGAAACGCAAGCGCGGCACGGTGGCCGGGTTCCGCTAACGGCCATTGGTAGTACTGCACTCCGAAATTGCATTGATTCATATGTTGTGCCTTAATCCCTCCGAAGCTTGGTTTGCGACGGGGACGGTTCATGTACAAACTCGGAGTTCTGGCGTTTTCTGCCGTTTTGTTACTGGCCGCTGCTGAAAGCCAAGCCACCGAATTGGCGCTCTTTGAAACGACTACGGTCAACGCAGATGCGCCAGGCGCTGCTGGCAGGCACGTGGTTCGCGAGCGGCTGGTGTTCGTCGATCCAGAGGCGATCGCATCGCAGGTGTTGCCGCCAGATTCCAAAGGCAAAGCCAACCGCGAAGCAATTTCTGCGGCACTGAGGGGTGAAATTTCAATCGCGCTGTTTGGCGATGTGACGGTTCACGTGAAACTCCGCGAGGTTGAAGCCTTGCTCGACAGCGGCGTGATCTGGACTGGCGATGTTGCCGATGGCAACGGCTATGCCATTCTGGTGGCTGACGGCGCGCGCATTGTCGGCGTGATCCAGAACAATTTGCGCAACTACCGCATTGAACCGGCGGGGCCGGACGGGCTGCACAGGGTCGTGGAATTCGATGCCGGCGCATTTCCGGCCGACGAAGTTGTTGTGCCGCCGGGGGCGGCGCGGTTTGCTACCGATGATGCGGAAGCGCCGGCCGGGGCGGAACCGCGGGCCATCACCCGCATCAAGGTGCTGGCGGCCTATACGCAGCGCTCGTTGGCGCACCTTGGTGCAACGCCTGCCCAGGCGATCGCCGCCGATCTGGCGATCGCCAATCTGGGCATGGCCAACAGCGGCATCTCGGCGCGTTTCAAGCTTGTCGGCACCAAGGCCGTAAGTTCGTCGTTCAATGAACAGGCACTGGGCAATCCCTCGTCAGACACCTTCAGGGCGCTGAAGAAGGTCACTTCAGGCAAGACCGACAATTTTCGCGCCATTCGCCGCAAGCGCAATTCATTGAAGGCCGACCTGGTGACGCTCTATGCGGCGACCGATCCGGGGGGCGCTACGCAGACTTGCGGGCAAGCGTGGCTATTTCAGAACCGGGCCATTCCGGAATTCGGATTCTCGACCGTCAATTCGTTCTGCGTTGGCACGGTGACGCTCGCCCATGAACTCGGCCACAATCTTGGCGGCGATCACGACCGCTTTGTTCTTTTGCCGCAGACGTTCTCGAACAATCTGTTCCGCTTTGGCTTCGTCAGCCTTGCGGGCGGGTTTTTCGACATCATGGGTTATCCCAACCAATGCGCGGCCAATGCCGTGTCGTGTTCACCGATCCCATATTTTTCAACGCCCAATCGAACTTTCAACGGTTTTCCCATTGGCATAGCAAAAGGCCTGTCGGGAGCCGCGGATTCGACGCGCAAGATCAAGTCAGTGTTCAAGACCGTGGCGGGATATCGCTAGCCCTGCCTGCCTACAACAGCCCGCGTTTTGCCAGATTGCGCATCAAGTGGCTGGCGCCGAAAGTCCAGGGGGCGGCCACGTTGGTTGGCACCATGCGGTTGGTCAGCGTTCCCAATTCGTCAGAAGATACGGTGACGATGTCGCCGGTCTTGTGGGTGAAGCCGTTGCCTTTCACGTCGCGGTCTTCGATGGGGGCAAAAAGGGTACCAAGAAACAGAACGGCGCCATCGGGATATTGATGATGGGCGTTGAGCATCTGGCCGACGAGGTCGACGGGATCGCGGCTGATCTTCGACATGTTGGAGCCGCCGTTCAGCACGTAGCCATCCTCGCCTTCGACGCGCAAAGCCAGTTCCATGGTGCGCACGTGATCGATGCGGAACCCGGCGTCAAACAGGCGGATGAACGGGCCGATGGCGCAACTGGCGTTGTTGTCCTTGGCCTTGCCGAGCAGCAGGCCGGAGCGGCCTTCGACGTCGCGCAGGTTCACGTCATTGCCGAGTGTCGCGCCGACGATGGTGCCAGACGAGGCAACGACCACGACAACCTCGGGCTCCGGATTGTTCCAACTCGAAATGGGGTTGAGGCCGGCATCCATGCCGTGGCCGACGGCGGCCATGATCTGCGACTTGGTGAAGATCTCGGCGTCTGGGCCGATCCCCACTTCGAGATATTGCGACCACACGCCTTTTTCCATCAGCACCTTCTTGAGTGCCATGGCTTCGGGCGAGCCGGGTTTGAGCTTCGAGAGATCGTCGCCGATCAGGTCCTTGATGAAGGTGCGGATTTCAACCGCCGCTGCCGGGTTGCCACGGGCCCGCTCCTCGATCACCCGCTCGAGCATGGAGATGGCGAAGGTGACACCGGCGGCCTTCAGCGCCTGAAGATCGACGGGAGCCAGCAGCCATGGCTTGCCGGTGTTGCGCGTTTCCGGGCGGCGTGTTGGCGAGAATGGCGGCAAGCTTGCCAAGGCTCCTGCCTTCCGCTGCTGTGGCCGCCGCCGCCGGATCCGGCATTTCGCAGAGGTCGCGCATGGTCGGGAAAATCGCCGTGATATCGATCACTTCACCATCGTCCAGCCGCACCACGCAGGGACCACCGGCGGCGGGGGACCAGACGCGGCCAACCAGCGTGGCATTGGCGGGAATTCTGGTTTCGGCGATCTTGCTGGCAAGTTTTGACATGGTTCAAAACATCTTCTTTGTGTCGGTGGGATCAGGCGGCACGGGTGCCGAAGAACCGGACACCGGGATCGCCTCGAACTGCTTGTTGATGGCGGCCACCCAGCGCTTGGCGCGGTCGGTCAGTTTGCGGTCATCGGTCTGGAAGCGGCCGCGCGACACGAGAATGCCGAGATCGGCGCCGTGATAGCGATAGTCGCCGGCGGTATAGACGCGGAGATAGAAGGCTTCGTCTTCGCCGGAGACCAGGAACCAGTCGATCGACTTGCGGGTGAGCGCGATGTCGCCCGCTGTCGTTCATGTGCCAGATGCCGGAGGAGGGGGCCTTGGTGATCATCTCCACCCGGTCCACCGGATATTTCAGGATCAGCTGGCTCCAATTGTCGAACTCGGCCCAGCGCTCCTGCACTTTCTTGAGGTCGACCTCCCAATCCACGTCCATGAATTCGAGCAGGTGGAACATGTAGATCGGGCAGCCGCCATAGGTGGAGGTGATGAGATTGGTCATCGGCGAGGCGCCGGAGACGCGCGGGTTGATTTCGCCGAGATAGACTTCGCGCGTATCGGTATCGATCAGGAAGTCCATGCAGAAGGCGCCCTTGTAGCCCGACTTGTAGAGCTGGTCGCCAAGCTTCTGGGCCATGCGTTGCACGGCCTTGCGTTCCTTCTCCAAGCCGCCGGTGAACACGTCGTTGCCGCACCAGCCGCCCTTGTAGGGCGTCACTTCGGCAAAGCCGGTGATGTCGGTCTGCATCGGGCCGACCAGCGTGCCGTGGCGGGTGGCGACGGCCTCCACGCGTGCCGGGCAGATGGTTGATGCGGCGCATCACTTTGAGTTGCTCCTTCACCAGATCACGTCGGCGTTCTTGTTCCAGTCGGCTTCGCTCTTGATGAAGAACGTGGTGCGGCCGGAATCGCCATAGGGTGTCTGCACCACGAGGTCCTTGCCGAGTTTCGCGCGCCGCGGCCAGTTTCATCAGTTCACTGAAGGATTTGGCGCGGCCCATGGTGTTGGGCGCGCTCTTGATGCCCGCCGCATTGCCGAGCTTCGTCGTGGTGATCTTGGAATCGATGTGCTTCCTGAGCTTGGCCGGCGGCAGCGCGATCTTCTGGCCGAGCTCCTTGGCGAGCGCCTCGGTTTCCTCGTCGAACATCACCAGCAGCAGATAGCCGGGCCCGCGCTCCTTCAGCCGGGCGCGCACTTCCTTGTGGCGCAGCAGATAGTTGTTCACGTCCTCGATCGAGCGGAACTCATGGGGCCCATGTTCGCGCGGCACGGTGATTTTCGGGTGCGTGCCGTCGAAGCTGTCGAAGAAATTGATGTATTCGAATTTGTTGATCCAGCGCCCGAGGCCCAGGATATTGTAGGGCGTGGGCGACAGGAAGGTGATCGGCGTCTGGTTCTGCCGGAAGAAGGCATAGATGTCCGACAGGCTTCTGAGTTTGGGTTTCGACCCGCCACGCGCCATGAAATACTTCCCCTCGATGATTTCGGGAAAGTCTAGAACGAATTGAAGGCCGAAGGGAAGCGCGCCTAAGCGGACCTGATCGTTCAATTGCTGGCGGTCGAGCGGTTTGACGAATTCGATGGCGATGCCGGTATCGAGATAGCGGACCACGCGGCCGCGCATCTTGCCGAGCAGCAGGTTGGTGCCGACGGCAGGCATGACTTCGACTTTTACGGCGGCGCCGGAGAGCGAAATATCGACAACTTCGCAAGGATATTCGCGGCCATCGGGCAGGGTGATCTGCGAACGGCTGTCGCGCGGCTCGTAGCGGGCGTGGCGGCGGTCTTCGCGGTCGCTGGTGCCACCGGTCTGTTTCTGGGCCAGCCAGTTGAGGCGCGACTGCAGCCGGTCGCGGCGGGCGCCGGTCAGCGAGAAACTGACTTGAAACCGCCATCTGACGGCATCACCGGACGTGGCTTCGATGCGGCCCACTTCCTCAAGATAGGCCACAACCGCAAGGCCCGGCGGGCGGCACGTGGGTGGTGAGAAACGTGGCGCCGTCAATTGAAATTGCGTTTACCTGGCAGGGGTGCTCGCTCATGTCGGGCAGCATGAAGCGGCCAAACAGCGAGACGGGCTAACCGTTCCGGCGGCCGGGCCGCCGTCAGGCGCTTGAAGGTTTGCTAGTCCAGACACGCTCGGTTCCCCGGTTCCCGCGGCTGCGCGGGTTTCAAAGGGAACAAGGTTAGCGGCAGGAGGGTAAAGGGACGGTTAACGCATGGTCAGATGCGCCGTATCAGGTGCGGCCGCCGCGGAATAACCTGGAACGGACGGAAGATGGGGCTGCCGCTGCCTCGCGGGCCACGGCGCGCACCAGTTCGTCGCCCGGTACATGTTCTTTCCATACGCCGCGGGCGCCTGAAAGATCCATGCGGGCAATGCGGTCGTAGCCGAGGCCAGTGACCTCGCGGAAAGGGAACAGGCCGCCAAAAATGATGAATGCCGCCGGCGCGGGCGGCAACCGGCAGCGCCAGCATCTCGGCGCCAATCAACTGGCCGGTATCGGTGTGCAGGCGATAGCGCAGCACACAGGGTTGAAGCTCCTCGGCCACGCCATTGAGAAAGCGCTCGATGATGCTGCGTTCAAAGCGGCTCCCAGCCTTCGAGAACCGGCTTGCCGGTCAAATCGCGGCGGAAGATTTCGGTCAATGCCGGAGCCCGTCAGGCGCCAGCGGAAACCAATGGCGCCGGGCGCGCGTTCGATAATGAAGAGATTGGCGATGTGGTCGCGAAATTGCGCAAGTCGAGGTCTTCGCGGCGCGGCAATGACTGGCCGTCGCGCAAGCTGTCCCAGGCGCGGAATACGGCGCGCGAGCCCGGATGCAGGATATGAGATTCCCCTTGGCTTGCCCCGTCCTGTTCGTTAACCAACATCTTTGCACCACATGCGGCGAAGGCCGCTGTTTCAATTGTGAACTTCGATGCAGTCCATTGCAGATGACATGCCAACGGCGCCGCCGCCGGTGTTTCAGGCGCCGCTGGCGGTGCCCTTAACCATTGCTGTTCTGGTGGCCATTCACGTGGTGCTGTGGTGGCTGGGCGAAAGCTGGCAAGTGTGGGCGCTTTACGCATTTGCCTTCATTCCGGCGCGCTTTGGCGGCGGTGAAGCCATTCCCGTTCATCGCCGGTTCGCAATACTGGAGCATGCTCACCCACGCCTTGCTGCATGGTGACGCGGCGCATCTCTTGTTCAATTGCCTGTGGCTGCTGATCTTTGGCACGGTTGTGGCGCGCTATCTCGGCACGTTGCGGTTTCCTGCTGTTGGCGGCGTTGCGGCGATTGCCGGGGCCCTTGCCATGCTGGTCATGCATTGGGGCGAGGTGGCGATCATGGTCGGCGCTTCTGGTGCAGTTTCCGGGCTTACGGCAGCGGCCGTACCCATCATGTATGGCCGTGGCATGCGCTGGGGAACGCCATTGGCGGGCGACCCCGAGCATGCGCGGCATCTGCCGTTCGCTGAGTTTCCTGACCAGCCGCAATGCGCTTTTGTTTGCCGCAGTTTGGCTGGCGATCACGCTTTTCTCCGGTGCCACGGGCTGGACCGGCAACGGCTTTCTCGATGAAGCGTCGATTGCCTGGGAAGCGCATCTCGGCGGCTTCGCAGCGGGCCTCGCAGCATTCTACGGCTTGGCGCCACGCCGGGGTTTCAATCCGGCCTAACTGTGTTATGCTTCGCCTGCGTAACGTGCATGGGAGGAAACAATGGCTGTTTCTCACATCCTTAAGCAGAAGGGACGCACTGTCCTGACTGTAACGCCTATGGCCTCGGTCAAGGAGGTTGCCGGTATTCTTGCCAAGAATCGCATCGGCGCGGTGGTCGTTGAAAAGGATGGGGCTATTGCCGGCATCGTATCGGAGCGCGATATCGTGCGCGCAATTGCCGAACATGGCGCCGATGTCCTGAAGAAATCCGCCGCCGACATCATGACCGCGAAAGTGCGCACCTGTTCGGAGGGCGATTTCGAGGCCGAACTCATGGGCCTCATGACCCAGCACCGCATCCGCCATCTGCCGGTCGCCCAGAATGGCAAATTGACTGGCATGATTTCGATTGGCGACGTGGTGAAGTTCCGCATGGAGGCCATCGAGCGCGAAACCGAAGAGATGAAATCCTACATCGCCAGCGCCGGGTGATTGATCAGCGCTTGTAGACGTCCCTGGGATCAAACAGCGGTGCGGCGCCCACGAACTCCAGCTTGCCGTTGCTGATGCGGCGGTAGAAGCAACTGTTGCGGCCCGTATGGCAGGCTGCACCCTTGCCGAGCAGTGTGGCCTTCACCTGCAACACATCCTGATCGCAGTCGGT
>CAVZHM010000005.1:0-33314 GCA_963775105.1 uncultured Alphaproteobacteria bacterium
GCGATCCAAACGGTGTGGTGGCGATGAAGAAGATTTCAATGAGTGTCGGCCTGGTGGCGATGGCCCTGGCCTTTGGCATGGCTTCGCTCACAGCCGAAGCGCAAACCCTTGAGCGCAAAAAGACCTTCATTGAAAATCTCTTCTCGGGCAAGAAAACCGGCAAGACCACCGTAAAAAAGAAGATCCTCTTCAAAAAAAAGCGCAAACAGAAGTCGATCTTTGATAACTGGCTGGATGATGATGACTCCGAAATCCGCCTGATTACTGGCGGCGATGGCCAACGGATCAAGCGCAACTTGGGCGATTTCGACGAAGACGTCTCGTCCGGCTACGGCATGGGCAACCTCACCTATGTACCGGAAAAACTCGTGGCCCTCGGCGCCGCAACACCCAGCGGCTTGAAGCCCGCAACGCCGCTTGAAGTCGGCAATTTACGATGCCTTTGCCGACGTTGCGCTTGGAATCAAAGTACTGCCGGCTGAAAGAGACGCGATTCGCGGCGCCTATGAGGCGGCTGCCTTCGCGCCCCTGTGGATCAGGAATGGCAAGCCAACTGACCGGGCCCGCGCCGTCCTGAAAACCCTCGCCGCGGCCGGCGAAGAAGGCTTGAACGCCGAAACCTACCTGCCATCTGGTCTCCCGGGCTACGATGCCATCGATAGCCTCGCCTCGTGGGATTTGGCCATGCTCGCCCGCTTTGATCTCGGCATGACGGCGGCCGTTCTCACCTATGCCCGCCACGCCAGCGGCGGCCAGTTCGATCCCGCCAGGCTTTCGCGCTACAATGACATCAAGCCGGAATCGATAAATCCTGACACCGCCATCAAGATCATCTCATGGTCGCCGTTCGTTGAGTCCTATCTTGCTGGCCTGCACCCGAAGCATGAAGCCTATGGGCTGATGAAGAAGGAACTGGCAAACCTCCGGCTGCAGGAAACGCCCGTCGAAGCGCCAATTGAAATCGTCGATGGACCGCGCGTCAAACTGGGCAAGCCCGACCCGCGGGTGATCCTGCTCCGCCAGCGCCTGGCGCAATTGGCGATCGATGTTCCACCAGCCGAAATCATCGGCGAAGACGACGTGCTCGACCAGGCCCTGTCCGACACCCTGAAGGCCTACCAGAAAAGCCTGCGCATCAAGCAGACCGGCCAGCTCGACAGCCCGACCGTTCGCCAACTCGCCAAGAAGGTCGATGCCCGCAAATCCGACCAGCTCATCGCCAATATGGAGCGCCTGCGCTGGCTGCCAAAAACCTTGGGACCGCGCCACGTCTTCGTTAATCAGGCGGCTTTCAAGGTGCGGGTTGTCGATGCCGGCAAGGATATCTGGCAAAGCCGCGTGATCGTCGGCAAGCCCAACACCCAAACCTCTGTTTTCAATGATGAAATAGAAACTGTGGTGTTCAACCCGTCGTGGGGCATTCCGCCCTCGATCATGGCCGGCGAGTATCTCCCCAAACTGCGTGACGACCCAGGCTATCTCGACCGCATCGGTTATGTTGTCACCAACAGCAAGGGCCAGCGGGTGCGCTCGTCGAATGTCGACTGGTGGGCCTACGGCAGCAAGGTTCCCTATTCCGTGCAGCAGCCGCCGGGCGCCAAGAATGCCTTGGGCGAATTGAAGTTCCTGTTCCCCAACAGTCACCATATCTATATGCACGACACCCCCAACCGGAACCTCTTCGATGAAGACGCCCGGGCCTTCAGCCACGGTTGTGTGCGGGTGCAAAATCCCCGCGAATTTGCCCAGATTTTACTGGGTTGGGACCGCGAAAAGATCGACGCCAACACCGACAGCAAGAAGAGCCAGACGGTGAAGCTCGACAGCAAGGTTCCGATCTATATTACGTACTTCACGGCCTGGCCTGACGAGACTGGAAAAATCCAGTATTTCAACGACATGTATGAGCGCGACCGGACCATGGACAAGGCCCGTTCAACCCTCACCATCGCCCAGCGCTAGAATGATTTTTGCCACAGCCCCCGGCTTAAACTGGCGTTAATCATAATCGCGCAAAGTATCGGGCACTGGGGCCTGCCTCACGGTGGCCTTATTGTTGTTTGAAGTCCAATTTGGGTGTAAGCGGGCGACATAAGCCTGCTGGCCTCCCGGGTGGGAAACCAGAGGAAACCGGGATCCTACCTGGTTGTGTGTGGGGTATGAGTTTGAACTGCAGGGAAAACGGACAGCGTTTTAAATTGATCTCGCGCCTGAAAAAGGCCTTGGCCTCGACTGCGCTTGTCGCGGCGCTTAGCGCAGGCTTCTGGTCAAGCCTTGGCTCGCCTGCCATGTCCGGCGGCGAGACCCGAACGCTATCCATGAAGCAGATCCACACCGGCGAAACCATCACCATCACCTACATGGTCAATGGCAAATACGTGCCCTCCGCCATGAAGAAGATCAACTGGTTCCTGCGTGACTGGCGCCGCAACGAGGCGACCACCATGGACCCCCGCACCATCGACCTGGTGTGGGAACTGCACGCCGACTTGGGCTCCAAGAAGCCCGTGCACATCGTGTCCGCTTTCCGTTCGGCCAAGACCAACGCTTTCCTCAAGCGTTCCGGCCGCAACGTGGCGAAGAAGAGCCAGCACATCCAGGGCAAGGCCATGGATATCTTCTTCCCCGACGTTCCCACCATCAAGATGCGCAACTCCGCCCTCGTCCGCAAGGTTGGCGGCGTCGGCTACTATCGCTCGTCGGGCGGCCCCACCGGCTTCCTGCATGTCAACTCGGGGCGCGTGCGCCACTGGGGTCCGGGCATCAGCTCGCGCGAGATGGCCAAGATCATCAAGGACTATCGCAAGACCGTCGGCGCCCGCAAGAACAAGGCCGGCATGATCGCCGTCGCCAGCACCGACACCATGAAGGACAGCAAGACCAAGGCTGCGCCCGAAACCGCCGCCCTCTACGACAATGAGGAAATGGCCGAACTGGCCGAGAACGCCTCGACAACGCCGAAAGGCAAGCCGAAACTTGAAGAGGCGCCGGCCGAAGTCATCGCCGAAGTATCGCCCGTTCCGAAGCCGCGCGCCAAGCCCATTGAAATACTCATGGCCGCTGCAATGAACATGAAGGTTGAACCGGCATCGGCCCCGCCGGAAGACGCCATCAGCGAGGGCGATGCCCCGGTGGCCGATGGCCTCAGCATGCTGATCGCCGCCAGTGCGCAGATGGAAAGCGATGAGCCGTCTGTTGCCCCAGGCAAAGGCAACCCCGTCCAGACGCTGGGCAGCGGCACCGAACAGGATCTGCCGACCATCCGCCCGATCATGGCAGCCGCCGATGAATCGAATTTCGCCCAGTGGCCGTCGCTCCTCACCATGAGCATGGCCCAGGAACTGCGGCTGAATGGCCAGCCACAGCCGTTTGGTGAAAGCGCCATCGCCGGCATTCTGCCCGGCAGCGCCGAAGCCGCCGGCATGCAGCAACTGAGCGTCGCCCCCTCGCAGCAGGAATTGGCCACCGGCAAGGGCGATTTGCTGGTTGTCAACCGCGATGGCAAAGGCAACTTCGGCGTCCCCAAGATGCTCAAGGCCGCGTCCCTGCGCTAGGCGCCGGAATCAATTCCCCAAACTCTCCATGGCCGGGCTTGACCCGGCCACCCTGTCTTACGCGCTGCCCGGCACTTGGCTCGCAGCCTTCACTGTAAACCGCACAGCTTCGTAACTCACACCGTTGACGATGAATTCAATGCGATGCGCACCCGGATAGTGCTTGCGTGTTGTCATGGCGGCGAATGATACGCTGGCCGAAAGTGAAACACTTTCGCCTGACCCGAGCACCAGCTTCTTCAATTTGAAAACCTTTGGCCGCGCCATTCCATTGGCTTTCACGAAAAACACCCGAAAGTCGACGATCAGTGTTTGTGAAGTCCGCGCCGTACTTTCGAGCCCGGCTTCAAGTTTCAACAACCCGCCAATCTTCGGCGCCTTGGGCGACCAGCGGATGTTCGTGAAGCGCACGCGCGGCTTGTCCCCCGCACCCATCAGGCTGAGAGCCCCCGGATGTCCCGCCTTCACCAGCGAGCGCATGGCATGTCCGGCGATCCAGCGCCGGCCGTCGCCAGCGCCTTCGAGCCACCTCCGGCACAATTCCACCGCCACGGCCGGATGGTCCTTGCCGATGTCGTTGATGCTGTTGGCCACCGACCGCTGCACATAGCGCACCGGATCGTCCTTCAGCATTTCAAGCAGTGCGATGACCGGTTGGGGATCACGCTGGAATCCGGCCAGCCGTGGCGCCCACGGCAAGCGGGGCCTGGTGCCTTCGGAAACCAGTCGGCGCAAGTGCGCGTTGCTGCTATTCGCCCAGTGCCGCAGTTGCGCATAGGTTTCTTCCGGATGGCGTTCGATGAAACTGCGAATGCTGAACTCGCAGGTGAAGCGCTGGGTCAGTTCTTCCTGCAACCGGAAAGCCTCGCGTGGGTGTTCAAGCCCGAAGCGCGCAATGAAGGCATCATGCGCCATGTAGCGCAAAACCTGCGGGCCATTTTCGCCGGTGGCTTCCACCGTTGGCCCCAATGACCTGGCGATGATCCGCGCCGCCTCGGGAAACGCGCCGGGCAAATGCCGCGCCATGGCATCCGCCATATGGTTCGCCCGGTCTTTCAACTCCAGTCCGTCGAGCCGCGCCAGGCAATCGGCAACGAATGACGCATGGCCGAAACCAGGCCACACCCGCTGCAAGCCATCGGCCAGCCAACGCACGGCGTCTTCCCCGAGTATGTTCTTCAACGCCTCGGCCACGCGCGTCCTAAACGATGGTGAAGTGATGCATCTTCACGCGCAAGACATCCAGTGGTCAGGCCGCCTCTTCGGTTTGCGCTGGCATCATGCCCAGCGCCGACAAATAGAGATCGAGCATCGATTGTTCTTCCTCGCGCTCGGCGGCTTCCTTCTTGCGCAGTGAAATCACCTTGCGCAGAATCTTGGTGTCGAAGCCATGGCCCTTGGCCTCGGCATAGACTTCCTTGATGTCGGCGGCGATCGTCTTCTTTTCTTCTTCCAGCCGCTCGATGCGCTCGACGATGCTGCGCAATTGGCCTTGGGCGAATGTGGTTTTGGTATCAGCCATGGTGTGTCGGTCTCTCAGTGTTTGTGTGATGCCTCGAAGGTGGCCTTCTGTTCCGGGCCCGCCTCGCGCTGGTAGCGCTTCTTCCATTCGTCCTGCGCCATGCCATAGACCATGGTGCGCGCCTCTTCACGCGGCATCGCAACACCCTTGGCCTTGGCCGCTTCCTCGTACCAGTTCGACAGGCAATTGCGGCAAAACCCGGCAAGGTTCATCATGTCGATGTTCTGCACATCGGTGCGCTGGCGCAGGTGATCGAGAAGCCGCCGGAATGCCGCCGCTTCAAGCTCAGTCTGGGTCTTTTCGTCGATGGCCATGGTTTGTCCGCCTCCGCGTCGAAGGGTCATTTAGTATCTGTTGCGGCCCTCGCACCAGTCTTTCCGCTTCGCCATCCACACCTCAATTGGCCGCCGCAATTAACCCCCACGCCTCCCGCAAATCATGCTACTACGCCCCTTTCGCCCCGGGATGGCCTTGGGCTGGAATGGGTGAAATTTCTGCAAAAATCCAACGTGTGGGCCAGACGCCTGGCCAACTACCGGAAACCGGACAATGCCCGGGCCGTGTGGGAAATCCTCGTCACCTTGCTGCCGTTCGCCGCCCTGTGGGCCGCCATGTGGTTCCTCAGCACCATCAGCGTCTGGCTGGTGCTGCTGGCCGCCATTCCCGCCGCCGGATTCATGGTGCGCATGTTCATGATCCAGCACGACTGCGGTCATAGCGCCATGTTCTCGTCGCGCCTGGCCAATGATTGGGTGGGCCGGGTGATCGGCGTCTTGACGCTCACCCCCTATGATTTCTGGCGCCAGTCCCATGCCGAACACCACGCGGGCTCGGGAAACCTCAACCGCCGCGGCATTGGCGATATCGACACCCTGACAGTCGAAGAATACCGCGCCCTCCGCCCCCTCGCCAAACTGCGCTATAGGCTTTACCGCCACCCGGCGGTGATGTTTGGCCTGGGGCCAGCCTACCTGTTCCTGCTGCGCCACCGCCTGCCCATCGGCGCCATGCGCGACGGCGCCATGCCATGGTCCAGCACCCAGCTCACCAATCTCGGCATTCTGGTGTTTTCGGCCCTGCTCATCTGGGTGGCGGGCTTCGGCACCTTCCTGCTCATCCAGTTGCCCATCGTCATCGGCGGCGCGTCAATCGGCGTGTGGCTGTTCTATGTGCAGCACCAGTTCGAGCGCACCTATTGGGCCCACGAGCCAGATTGGTCGCACCCCGACGCGGCCTTGCACGGTAGTTCGTATTACGACCTGCCGAAGCCGCTGATGTGGATCAGCGGCAACATCGGCATCCACCACGTGCATCACCTGTCCAGCCGCGTGCCCATGCACCGTCTGCCGCAGGTGGTGAGGGATTATCCCGAGTTGCGCACCATTGGCCGGCTTACCTTGTGGCAAAGCCTGAAATGCGTGCGCCTGACATTGTGGGATGAAACCGCAAAACGCCTCGTGTCGTTCCGCGAAGCGCGCGCCCTCTCAGCCGTCTGACCGCTCAATGGATTGAATGGCGCCGCGGGCGTTGCCCGACATCTCGGCGATCTTGCGGTCCTGATCCATGATCATCGTCCTGGCGTGGTCGTCGCCATGTTCGGCGATGTCAGCCGCCGGAATTTTCCGGCGCGAGCTCTTGGTGCCGTCTTCATAGACGACATCGAACATGACGAAGCCCTGAATCACCTTTTCCTTCTTGCGGGCCATCAGTCCTGTTCCTTGTTGCCAGGCTTTGCCTGCGCGGATTTCTCTTCGGCTTCGCGCTCTCGCTTGCGCTGGGCGGATTTCTCGTCACGCTCCACTTGCTTGTCGAGCGCCTTCTGCGCCTTGGCGCGAGCCCGGTTGTTGCGCTCTTGATTGTAGTTCGGAGGAAATGCCACGTGAGTCTCCGGAATGTGGGGTGAGTCGTTTACTGGCCCGACGCTTCAATCAACACCGGTCAAGGCCTTTCGGGGCCTTCTAACAGGTTCCCGCCCACACGCAAGCGCCACGCGCACCCGGCATTGGGCGGGTGTCAGGGAGTTGCCGCTTTGGCGGCCACGACACCATCAAACGGGATATGCTCTGGCTTCATGCCCCAAAACCAGGTGCGCCGAAGACTCGACACCACCATTGCCAGCATGTGGACGCAACGGTTGACAGCGCGGGTCATGGGATCGGCTTCCAGCTGGCGCTCAATTTCCTCGAGCGAGGGGTTTGCACCATAGATCTGGCCCTGGCTGCGGCTGGTAATCGACTGTGTGGTGGTCATGGCGTTTCTCCTCACGTGTCATCGTGTGAGGGCCACATTCCGCCAAGCAGCGATTTGGGTCGTTGTCCGGCCGCCCAATAGTTCCAAAAACTTCCAAACCGAGGCAGGCTATGCCTCCGGCAACCCCGCCATGCGCAATCCTTCGAGGATTGCCGCCAACCGGGAAGGGTCTTTGCCCGGTTGACCTTCCCTGATCTTGGAAATACTGACGCCCGGCACAATGCGGGTGAGGGTCTCGAGGTGATGATGCGCCGCCGGCATGTTGCCAAGAAGGGCATTGGCGCCAGTGAGTATCCACAGGTTGCACGGATAATTCGGTGCATGGACCCGCGAGCGCGACGCCCAGCCAAGGGCTTCGTCATAATGGCCCTTTATCATATAGCAATGGGCAATTCCGGTAAGCACGCTATGTGAATATAGTTCGTTCGGGCTCAGCCGGCTGGACCGATGGAAGAGCTTCAAGGCGTCATCGACATCGCCGCAGTGTAAATGCGCCACACCAGCCACCATGACGACAATCATGTTATTGGGGTTGGTGTCTGCGGCAGCTTGAACGGCCGCCATTGCCAGGTCATACTCCTTGACCACATGCAAAAGCGCCATGCTGCAAAATGCCAGCACGGTCGCATCGCCGCCAGCACCCTGCAAGGCTCGCAAGGCAAAATCAGTGCACTTTTCCCTGTCGTCCGGCCCGATGGGAGGCCACGCCATGACCACGCGCTGGCTGAGTAGAATCCGCGGCAAGCGCCAGCAGCAGAGCATTGCTTGGCTCCAACTCAAGCGCTCGCGTCACCAGGCCATAGGCCTCGGCGTTGTCCAGATCGGACGCCATGAAATGACGTGGCAAGGCGCGGAGATAGAGATCGTAAGCCGCGATGCTGCCCGGCCGTTCCCGCCGCGAGTTCTCGAGTTCCGCTTTCAGGATTTGCGGCGCCACCAGCACAACCACGCTCTCGGTGATCTTGTCCTGAAAATCAAACACGTCATCCAGCCCGCCATCGAAGCTTTGCGACCAGAGTTCCGTGCCGTTCTTGGCGTCCACCAACCGCGTGGAAATTCGCAGGCGGGTTCCTGCCCTCCTGACGCTGCCTTCAAGCACGTAGCGCACACCGAGTTCGCCTGCAACATGGCGCACGTCCACCGCCTTGCCCTTGTAGGCAAAACTCGAATTGCGGGCGATCACCGCGAAACTCTTGAAGCGGCTTAACGCGGTGATGATGTCTTCCACCACGCCGTCGGCAAAATAATCCTGCTCGGGATCGCCGCTCGAGGTTGGTGAAGGGAAGGACCGCAAGCGACGGCATGACCGCCGTCTCGGCAAGCTCCTCAACGACCGCCTGCTGACGCATCAAACGATAACCAACGCGCGGCACCGTCACGATCCAGTCACCGCCATCTGGCATCGGGCCAAGCGCCTTCCGCAATGCCGCAATCTGCACGGTGAGATTGCCGTCTTCGACGATCTGGCCGGGCCAGGCTTTCACCATCAGGTTGGCCTTGCTCACCGGCTGGCCATCGGCCGCGTACAGCGCCTGCAACAGGGCCATGCCGCGCTGGTTCACCGCCAGAAGCTCGGTGCCGCGCCGCAATTCCAGGCGATCAACGTCAAACGCAATGCCGCCCATGATGATGTGACCGTGGCTCATGTCTCCGGCAACCCCGCCTTGCTCAGCCCTTCAAGGATGGCCGCCAGGCGGCTGGCATCCTTGGACGCCTGACCGTTCCTGATTTTCGATACCGTGAGCTGCGGGGTGAGAGTCAGTAACACAGCCAGGAACTTCTGCGCCTCTGCCATCTGGCCAAGATGGGCATGACTGGCCACTAGCATCCAGTAGGTAGGATCGTAGCTGGAATTGTGGGCAAGCGAGCGCATGGCCCAGGATTGCGCCAATGCGTAGTCCCCGGTCACCATATGAGCGTGGGCAATGCCAGTCAGGGGGTAATGGGCCTCAACGCCGCTCGGGCTGAGTTCCACGGCACGCCGGAAATAGGCGAGTGCACGGTCGATGCTGCCGCAAAGCAAGTGCCCAACTCCGGCCCTCATGACTACCATCAGGCTATTGGGATTGGCATCGACTGCCGCCTGCAAGACTGCCATGCCAAGGTCATAGTCCTTGACAACTTCCAACAGCACAATCCCGCAATGGGCCATGACCGTCGGATCGCCGTTTGCATACCGTAGTCCCTGATGGGCCAGCGCCGCGCATCTCTCCTTGTCATCGGCGCCGAACTGCGCCTTGCCTTGGGCACTGCGATAACCAATGACGCTCACAATCAGCGCCAGAATTTGCGCGTTTTCCGGCTCGAGCTTCAGGGCCTCTCCCAGCAATGCGTAGGCCTCGGCCTGATCGTGTTCAACTTCGGTCGCCTGCTTTGATAACGCCCGCAGATAGATGTCGTGAACGGCCATGCTTTTCGGACGGTGGCGCCTAGAATGTTCAATCTCGGCCTGCTGGATATGGGGTTCCACGAGAAGTGCAACACTCGCGGTGATGTTGTCCTGAAAGTCGAAAATGTCGGAGGCGTCACCATCGAAATTCTGCGCCCACAGATTGTTGCCATGGCTGCCGTCGACAAGTTTCGCGGTGATCCGCAGCTTGTTTGCCGCCCGCCGGATGCTGCCTTCGAGCACGTAGCGCACGCCGAGTTCGCTCGCCACCTGCCGCACATCCACGGTTTTGCCCTTGTAGGCAAAACTCGAATTGCGGGCGATGACCGCGAAACTCTTGAAGCGGCTGAGCGCGGTGATGATATCTTCCACCACGCCGTCGGCGAAGTAGTCCTGCTCGGGATCACCGCTCAGGTTTGCAAACGGCAACACCGCCAGCGATGGCAAAATCACCGGCTCGGCCGCAATCGGATCAGGCGCGTTCTGCCGCAGCAAGCGATAGCCGACGCGCGGCACTGTCACGATCCAGTCACCGCCATCCTGCATCGGGCCAAGCGCCTTCCGCAGTGCCGCGATCTGCACCGTGAGATTGCCGTCTTCGACAATCATGCCGGGCCATGCGGCGGCGATCAGGGTCTCTTTGCTGACGGGATGGCCTGCGTGTTCCAGCAAGGGCCGCAACAGCGCAATGGCCCGTTGGCTGACCGCGAGTGGCACGCCATTTCGCGACAACAGCCCCAGTTCAGCGTCAAAGTCGACATTTCCGAATGAAATCCGGCGCTCGCCCATGGCGGCAGCATAGGCATGAAGTTGCTGGCTGCCTATAGGCCGCCAGGCCCGGTCCAATCGGCGGTATCCGCCATTCGCCGCCTTGCCGATCACCCCCGCCAGCCGCTCGACCCAGTTCCCCAACTCCGCCGCCATCGGCGATCAGATCCTGGCGCACTTCGATCAGCACATGCGGAATGCCGCGCTTGGTGCCGTGCATGTTCATCGTATCGCCTTCAAGCGCTCCGAGGTAGGGCTCGTTGTCGCCAACCACCAGGCGCGGGATCGGCGCGAAGGCCTTCAAGCATCGGCGTTACCAGCCGGTCGTCACTGTCCCACAGCAGGCCCACATGCCACGGCCTCGGCCAGCCCCGCCAGATCGGCGTGAAGGAATGGATCGACACGATGACTGGCGCAATGCCCCTCGCCTCCATGTCATCAAGCGTCGCGGTAATCGCCCGGTGATAGGGCCGCCAATAGCGGTCGATGCGTGTGTTGCGCTCGGCTTCGCCGATCTCCCGGTTGCCCGGCACCACGGCGCCATCCGAAAGCTTCATGATCAGTGTCGGATCATCGAGCCCCCGGTTGGGGTCGATCAGCAGGCGCGAAAAGCACGGGTGAGAAGGGCCGGCGCCCCGAAGTGCCGCGCCAGCCCCAGTGTCAGGTCGCGGGCCCCGATGTCGTAGGCGATGTGGCGCTGGAATTGCTCCGGCGGAAGACCCAAGACTCCCATAAGCGTCAGGCAGGCTGTTGCGGGCGTGGTCGCACAAGCAACAGCAACCCGGCCCCAACCTCTCCGGGTTGGAATTCGTAAGCTTCCGTGGCTGTCATATTCATCATGGACGCGAGCCTATAGTTGCGGCTAAAGCCACAGTCATCATGTCGCCAAACTGGCAGCCGTCAATCGGCTGCAGGTACGGCAGTTGACGGCACCGGACCTAAAGGGAATGTTATGACCGATTCGCAAGGATTGCGTGGAGGCGGCAGCATGTTTCGGAACTTGGCGAAGTTGGCGGGCGCCTTGGCCCTGCTGGGAGCGCTTGCGGCACCCGCCATGGCCGATCTCAAGATGTGCAACAATACCGAAAGCCGGGTTGGCGTTGCCATCGGCTACAAGGACAAGGAAGGCTGGGCGAGCGAAGGCTGGTGGACCATCGATCCGCAGAAGTGCCTGCCGCTGCTCAAGGGCGCGCTGATCGCCCGCTACTATTACGTCTTCGCCGTCGACTACGACAAGGGCGGCTCATGGGGCGGCAAGTCGATGTTCTGCACCAGGGACAAGATATTCACCATCCGCCGCATCGAAGACTGTCAGGGCCGCGGTTACCAGCAGACCGGGTTCTTTGAAGTCGATACCGGCGACGAAACCGATTGGACCGTTTCGCTGTCTGGCGAAAAGACCACGCCAGCCCAGTGAGGAAACGTGCGCCGTAATCGCAAAGTCAAAGTCGTCGCCACGCTGGGTCCCGCATCCGCCTCGCCGGAAATGCTGGAAAAGCTGTTCCTGGCAGGCGCTGACGTCTTCCGCATCAACATGAGCCATACGAAGCACGAACTGCTGCGCCAGCTCTACGACGATATCCGCAAGGTCGAACTGAAACTCTCAAGGCCCATCGGCATCCTCGCCGATCTCCAGGGCCCCAAAATCCGCATCGGCACCTTCGCCGCCAAGGAAGCCCTGCTCAAGGCGGGCGAGACGTTCTTGTTCGACACCGATCAAACACCGGGCAATGAAAAGCGCGTGTGCCTGCCGCACCCTGAGATTTTTGCCGCCGCCAAAGCCGGTGACAGCCTGCTCCTCAACGACGGCCGTCTGCGCGTTGAAATTATCAGCGTCGAACCCACCAGGCTGACGACCCGCGTGATCTACGGCGGCACCCTGTCGGATCGCAAGGGCGTGAACCTGCCGGACACGGTGATCCCCATTCCCGCCTTGACCGAAAAGGACCGCGCCGACCTTGAAGCCGCCGCCACTGTCGGTGTCGACTGGATCGCTCTCTCCTTTGTGCAGCGCCCGGAAGATGTGGCAGAAGCGCGAAAGCTCATTCGTGGCCGCGCCGGCGTCATGGCCAAGATCGAGAAGCCTTCGGCTCTCAATTGCCTCGAAGAAATTCTCGAGCTGTCCGACGGCATCATGGTGGCGCGCGGCGATTTGGGCGTCGAACTGCCGCTCGAAACCGTGCCCGCCAAACAGAAACTCATCACCCGTGCGGCCCGCAAGGCCGGAAAGCCGGTGATCGTCGCCACCCAGATGCTCGAATCGATGATCACCGAGCCGGTGCCGACCCGCGCCGAAGTCTCCGACGTTGCCACCGCCGTCTATGAAGGGGCCGACGCCATCATGCTGTCGGCCGAAAGTGCCACTGGCGCCTGGCCCGAAAGGGCGGTGGCCATGATGGACAAGATCGCCCAGTCGGTGGAACGCGACACCCACTACCGCTCGATCATCACTGCCCAGCGCAACGAACCGCAGCCGACCAGCGCCGACGCCATTTCGGCAGCAGCGCGGACCATTTCCGAAACCCTGAACCTCGCCTGCATGGTGTGTTACACGGGCTCGGGCTCAACCGGTCTCCGGGTGGCCCGCGAACGCCCCGACACGCCGGTCATTGCCTTGACGCCGATCGCCTCCACCGCGCGCCGCCTGGCGCTCGGCTGGGGGCTTCATTGCGTGCTGACGGCGGATGCCCAGGACCTTGATGATATGGTGGCCAGAGCCTGCCGCATCGCCTACGCCGAAGGCTTCGCCCAGCCCGGCCAGCGCATCATCATCACCGCCGGCGTGCCCCTCGGCACCCCCGGCGCCACCAACATGCTGCGCATCGCCTATATCGGCAAAGATGGTGCTGCCGGGAATTAGGACGTGGACCAACGATCGCACAACCAGATATGGGCTGATGCGAATTTGAAATTGTAAAGTGAGTTGGCCGCGTGTTTGTCGTCTGGAGTCATGGCGCGTTGCCAATGCGTAATCTCGTCGAAATGCTTCCTTCGTCAGGAGTGATGCAATCATGGATGAGGTACAAATCGCCGATGCGAAAGTCGATGCGGCCCTCGAATGGCTCCGCTTCACGCATCCCGTCAGCGAGCACTTTGGCGCAGAGGTGCGCCGCACCGACCTTTCCGGCAAGCGCCTCGCCGGCTGGATGCACCTGTTGCCCGACACGATCCTGACCTTGATGCCCTTCGTCGAGGCCGGCGTGTCCGTGCGCGTCGGCGCCTGCAACCCCGACAGCACCGACCCCCGCGTGGTCGACTATCTGGCTCGCCATGGCGTCGAGGTCTTCGATGGCCGCCGCGAGCCGCGCGAACTCTACGACGAAACGCTTCGCCGCTTCGCCGCCGGGCCGCTCGACGCAATCTGCGACATGGGCGGCGAACTCATCGAAGCCGCCACCCTCGCGGGCACGTCCGTCGCCGGGGCACTCGAGGCGACGACGACCGGATTGCACCGGATCAGGCCGCTGCACCTGACCTTCCCCGTGTTCGACTGGAACGGCATCGCCCTCAAGGACGCGCTCCAAAACCGCTTCCACGTCGGCGAGGAGACATGGCCTGCCTTCGAGGGCATCACCGGCCTCTCGCTGTTTGGCCGCAGGATCCTCGTCGTCGGCTTCGGACCGGTGGGGCGCGGCGTCGCAGAAAGGGCGCGCGACCTTGGCGCCATCGTCACCGTGGCCGAGCGCGATCCCGTCCGCCAGCTTGAGGCGCTGCACTTCGGCTGCCGGGTGGCACCCCTCACCACGGCGCTCGCGGAAGCGGACGTCATCGTCACGGCGACCGGCCGCGACGGTGTCCTCGGCGAAGCGGAGCTGATGGCATTGCCGCGACGGCGCGGTGCGTCTTCAACGTCGGCCACAGCAACCGCGAAATCGATGTCGACTGGCTGGATCGGCACGAGCGGCGGACCATGAAGGACCACATCGACCGCTACGCGATCGGCGGCCGGACGCTCTACCTCCTCAACCGTGGCAGCCTCATCAACATCGCCTTCACCGGCGGCTTTGCGAGCCTCCGACATGTTTCGATCCCTTCTCCGCCGTGATGATCCGCGGCTTGCTTTGGCTGCTCACCGGAGGCGCCGCAAGTACCCGCCGGCCTTCACAGCTATCCACAGGCGCTGGAGCGGGAGGTCGCGACAGCAGCGCTCGCTGCCCGGTCGCGACTAGCCAATAGGCGGCCTGCAATCCGCCACAAGCCGCCAAAATGGCAAATTGATCGGGTTCACCGCCCGACAATTCAGCCCGCCAGTCTCTCCCTTAACCCTAACAATTCACTGCCGGTTTTGCTCAAACTTGGCGAAAGTCGCAGCGCGTGCGATAACCCGGCACACATTCACGGTGCGAAATTCTGTGTCGATCCCTATTGCATCAATATACTCGAAGTTCAAAATACGCCTTGTCCAGACCGGAGGGGCTGTTGCGGCTCTTGTTTCTACTGGCAAGCTCCGCCGGCGCGGCTTGCTTGAGCCCGACGGACGTCCAGGCCGATGGCATTGTGGTTTACAAATGCGATGAAGCCGGCAGCGGGGATGGCGCAAACCTCACCGTACAGCAGCCTGCCAACCAAACCATCATATTGAAGAACGACGATGCATCGGCCGCTTCAGTACCGGCGGGCGCTGGTGCCGATACCGTGGCGCCAGCCGCCGCGGTCAAGGAAGATGCAAAACTGAAGGACGCCGAAACCGTCGAAAATGAGCCTCCTGGCGTCACCACACCGAAGAAAGACGTGGCCAAGGAAAAACCGGCAGAGCAAGGTCAAGCAGCCCGCAAAACGCAAGAAGCAGGTTGCCGGCCAAGCCAGAACCCTCGAAGATCATTCACTTGAAAAAGCGCAGCTTCGGCCAGCGTATCAAAAGGTTCTTCCGGCTCGGTTCCAAGTCCGATGATGAATAAAATTGGCGCCGGAACTGCGGCTCAAATCGGCTGCTGGAACTTCTCGAGCGCCTTCACCGCGTCCTTCGCCGACTCCATGGTCGGATTCATGCCGAGCGCGTCCTTGTAGGCATCAAGCGCCTTGGGAAATTTCTTCTGATGCATGTAGATCATGCCGCGGCCCGATAGCGCCCCGAAATGCCGGGGTTCGAGGTCCAGAACTTTTTCGATATCGGCCAGCGAGTCGTCGAGCCGGCCCATGTTGAAATAGAGCGTCGCCCGCTTGTTCCAGGCCTCGGCAAATCCTGGATTGCCGGCAATCAGTTGATCGAGAATTTTCAGCGACGTGTGCATTGGCCTTGTCGCCCATCGCCAGCGTCGCCTGGCGCAGCAGACACTTCGGCGGTGGGCGAATCGGAGGCCATCCACAATTGCCAGATGTTCTGTTCGGTGGTTTTGGCGTCCTCGGCGTCCTTCGCCGTGTGCAGTCGGGCAAACAGCCGATCGAGCTGGTCGGCGCGAAGTTCGGCGGGGCTCTTGCGCTGCACATCGGCAGCGGGTGCTGTGCCGCCTTCCTTCGCCTCCTGGGCAAAGGCCAGTGTTGGTGCAACGATCAGCAGGACGGCAAGGAATCTTCGCATGGCGCCGATCATACATCAGTCCAATGCGGCAACAAAATGAGCGCCGTGAAGGGTCAACCCCTGCACGGCGTTCAAAACTTCGCGAGGCTGGATTTAACCCTGGCGCGCCTTGAAGCGCGGATTGGTCTTGTTGATGATGTAAACCCGGCCCTTGCGGCGGACAATTTGTTGTCGCGATGCCGCTTGATGAGCGACTTGAGCGAATTGCGGACTTTCATGGACTTCACCTGATTTTTCAGGCACATAAGACCAAGGGTCCGGTTGCGCCAGTTGTTTTCGTGGCTGGTCTATAGTAGGCCCGGCCAGCCTGTCAACCAAGCCCCTGTCGCGCTGATAACCCATGGAACTGACCATTACCTTCGCTGCCCTGGCCCTTGGAGCGGGATTGACCGCCGCCATGGTCTGGCTGCAGCGCCGCCCAAAGCAAACCCTCGATGCCTCGCTGGTGCCAACCACGCCCCTGCTCATCTTCGGCGCCTTCATTGTACTTTTGGCGGTCGTGCATTTGGTCAATCTTTGGGGCATTCATACCGGAAGGTGAAACATGCTGCCGCCAACCCGATCATTGTACTTTGAAGACCTCTCCCTCGGCATGACCGAGAGCTACGAGAAAGAGGTGAAATCCTCGGATGTCGTCGGCTTTGCCGAAATCAGCGGTGACCGCAATCCCATCCATCTGTCGGAACATTTCGCCGCCAAAACCCCGTTCGGCGGCCGCATCGCCCACGGGCTCTACACGGCAAGCCTCATTTCAGCGGTGATCGGCACCAGGCTTCCCGGCCCCGGCGCGATTTACCTGTCGCAGACCCTGAACTTCAAAGCCCCGGTCAAGATTGGCGACCGCGTGAAGGCCGAAGTTGAAGTGATCGAACTCGTGGAGAAGGGCCGCCGCGTGAAACTCGCCTGCCGTTGCCTGGTGGGTGAAACACTGGTTCTTGAGGGCGAGGCTCTGGTCAAGGTGCCATCCGCCAACACCGCTCTCTAACTTGTGATTGTGAAACGAGAATCCACCGTGTAGTTTTCGCAAAGGCGAATCTTTGCGGGTGGGCTGGATTGGTGCGGCAGGCAGGAAGAGGCTTTCTCCTCGCTCTGGTGATGGTGATTTTCACGGGTGCGGCGCAAGCCGCCAGCCGCGATGCCGCTTTGGCGCCCTTCGAAAAGGGCTGGCCCAAGGCTCTCGAAACCCTGATCCTCCCCGAAGGCCGCAACTACGTTGTCCTGGTGCAGGTGCCGCCTGGCGCACCGCTCGATGCCCGCAGTTCTGACACCGTCCGCCAGACGCTGGGCAAGCGGGTGTTTCGCGGCAACCGCATTGGCCATGTGGCCATGGCCTGGCAGTGCGATGGCCGCAAGGGCATCGCCGGCGCAAACCGGTGAAAACAGCAAGCAGGCCCTCATCATGGCGCTGACCGGCTGGGGCATGACGCCGCTGCTTTCAACCTTCACCGATGGCCACATGCAGATGCAGGACGCCATGAAGCGCAAAGCACGCCCACATCCTGCAGACGCGGCCATGGCAATGTGCTGGCCCTCGAGGTTTCGCGCCAGACCTGCAATCGCATGAAAGACTTTCTCGTCCGCTACGTGACCCACGAGGGCGAACCCTGGCGCAAATTCGGCCTGCTGCATGACCCGGCGAAATTCGAAGGCGGCGGCTGCGTGTCCTTCGGCATGGCGATGGCCGAGCATGGCGGCCTGCTTCGCCGGCCTCAAGCCCGCCTACACCCGCACCACCAAGGTTTATGATGGCATTCTTGGGCCGCAAAAGCCGGGCGCCAAAGAGCACCGAGCCCTACACTGGCCTTGCCACCAGCGGTGACGACGTCGTGCACATCCCGTTCAACCGCATGCTGCGCACCCCGCACAATGACCGGCCGGTGATCGACGAAATCCGCTTCATCGACCCCGAACTGGTGTTCGCCGCCATCGCCGGCGTGCGCTCCGCCGCTGGCGCCAGCAACGAATGGCACGCCGAACGCCTGCTCAAAACCGATGACGTCACCGTCAAGCGCGCCTATCTCGCCGGCCGCAAATGGGCCGGGCGTTACAAGCAACTTCGAGATCATCGACCCCGAAGGGCATCAGCGCCGTGGTGATCAACCGCTGAATCTCAACTGTCCTCTCCTGCGAAGCGGGAGAGGAAGGGACCCGTCGCCGAAGGCGGCGGGGAGGTGAGGGAACTCAAGTGGTAAATCAATCGGAGCTCAAAATCGATGCGCGGTTGTCCCTCACCTTTCCCACACTGCTGCGCAGTGCGGGCCCCTGTCCTCTCCCGCTTCGCAGGAGAGGACAATAAGCTCTCAATTCAACTGCACCTTCAACGTATCCTTCACCGCTTCATCGAAAGAATCCGCCGGTGATGCATCAACAGACCGCTGTTCGGCCGTATAGGCATCGCGCCTGGCGATCGCCGCGCTCATCTGCGCTTCAATCACCTTGCGCTTGGCCGACATCGTACCGATCCATTCCCGCTGTTCTTCGGCGGTCTTCGATTGCAGCGGTTCCGGCAGTTCAGCCGGCGCAATCTTGCCCAGCTCGATTGCCTTGTTCTCAAGATCGCTGATCAGGTCGCCACCGCCCGTCACCACTTCCTTCTTCGCCGTGCGCTTGGCGTAATACTCGGAATTCTCGACCTGCACCGACGAAGGCGCGGCGGCGCGCTCATCGATCTTTGACTTCATCTCCGCCCGCTTTTTCGGCGCGCCATAGGGCACCACCGAGTCATCGAGCATGCGTTGCAGCCTGAGGATTTCATCGTCATAGGGTGTGATGATGATCGACACTTCGCCGCCGCTCTGCGGAATGGCCATGTAGCGGCCATGACCATACTGGGCGATTTCCTTCCAGATCGGCGTCGTCTCCCACATGTCGCCGGCCTGCACCGTGTTGACGATGATGCCGCGATCAACAGCCCGCGCCACGATTTCCGGGTATTGCCGCTCCTGCGGATAATCCATGTGCGGCGGTGCGTCACCCACCAGAAACACAATGCGCCGCACATTGCCGCCGCTCGACCACTGCAATCCGTTGATCGCTTCGTCGAGCGCCTTGTTCACCGATTCCGGCGTATCATCGCCGCCATCTGCCTCGAGCCTCACCAGCTTTCCGTAAATACCCTGGATGTCTTCGGACAGCTGCTCGGTCTTCACCACATATTCGTCGCCGAGGTCGCGATAGGCGACCAGCGCCATGGCGATGTCGGCATCCGGATTGGTCTCGACGATGGTCGTGGCAATCGACCAGATCTTGCGCTTGGCGCCGTCGATCAGATCGCCCATCGACCCCGTGGTATCGAGCACGAAGGCCACTTCAACGCGGGGGTGATCGCCGCCCACATGGGCAAGGGCGGGTGAAACGAGAGCGGTGGTAAAGGCAAGCGCCAGCGTGGCGCGGAATAGACGCATGGGTTTCCTCCTGTGTTGTGCGGAAAGGTCGGGAAGGATCGCCGTAACTGCTTCGGGCCATCCGCTGGCAGCGAAAGCTAGGCAGCGATCTTGTCGCGACAATGCTGGAATTCCGGCAGCATTTGCGTTCTTGACCACTCCCGCCAGCCGCGCCTAGGTTTCCGCCATGGCCCAGACCAACATCCTCCCCCTGCCCCACGCGGCACGCAATGCCGGAGCCGCCTTCGATCTCGACTGGATCGAGGATATGCGCATCAACCTGTCGGCCTCCGAGCGCCGGGTGGCGAGCCTGCCCGGCCGCCGCACCGTGAAGAAAGACGCCCAGGCCGCCTGGCTGCTGAAGGCTATCACCTGCATCGACCTCACCACGCTGTCGGGCGACGATACCCCGGGCCGCGTCAAGCGCCTGTGCGCCAAGGCGCGGCACCCGGTGCGCGAGGATATACTTGCGAAACTCGGCATGGCGGACCGCCACATCACCACCGGCGCCATCTGCGTCTACCATCGCTTCGTGGCAACCGCCGTCGAAGCATTGGCAGGGCAGCGGCATTCCGGTTGCCGCCGTGTCGACCGGCTTTCCGGCGGGCCTCGTGCCCCATGACGTGAAGCTCCGCGAGATCGAGGCCTCGGTGAACGATGGCGCCAAGGAGATCGACATCGTCATCACCCGCGAACACGTGCTCACCGGAAACTGGAAAGCGCTTTATGACGAGATGCGCGATTTCCGCAGCGCTTGCGGGGCGGCCCATGTGAAGGCCATCCTCGCCACCGGCGAATTGAAGACGCTCCGCAATGTCGCCAAGGCCTCGATGATCTGCATGATGGCGGGTGCCGATTTCATCAAGACATCGACCGGCAAGGAAACCACCAACGCCACCCTGCTGGTGACGCTCACCATGTTGCGCGCCATCCGCGACTATCACCAGCGCACCGGTTTCAAGGTCGGCTACAAGCCGGCCGGCGGCATTTCCGCGGCCAAGGATGTGCTGAATTATCAGATCCTGATGAAGGAGGAATTGGGCCGCGACTGGCTGGAGCCCGACCTCTTCCGCGTCGGCGCATCGACCTTGCTCGCCGATATCGAGCGCCAGCTTGAACACCACGTCACCGGCCACTACTCGGCCTTCAACCGCCACCCGATCGGATAGACCATGAGCGTTGCGAACAGACGAGAATTTCATCCCTCCTCGCAGCGGGAGAGGGGGACTCCCGAAGGCGGCGGGGGGTGAGGGACTCAAGTGGTAGCCAAATCTGCGCAGTTCCTCACCCCACCCGACGCGTTGGGCCCCCCTCCCCGCGTCGCGGGAGAGGACGATCAGGCAAAAAAATGGCCTCACCATGAGCGTTGCCGAATATTTCGAGTCCATGGACTATGGGCCCGCCCCGAATCCGACGCCGAAGTCCGCGCCTGGCTCAAGCCACAAGGCGAGCTTCGGCCACTTCATCAACGGCGCCTTCGTGGCCGGATCGAAGCTGATCGAGACCAGAGAACCCGCCACCGGCAAGCTGCTGGCAACCTTCGCCGATGGCACTGCGGCGGATGTCGATGCCGCCGTCAGCGCCGCCACGGCGGCCTTCGCGAAATGGTCAAAGCTTTCGCCCGCCGCCCGCGCCCGCCATCTTTATGCGCTGGCCCGCATGCTGCAACGCCACGCCCGCCTGTTTGCGGTGCTCGAAAGCCTCGACAATGGCAAGCCCATCCGCGAAACCCGCGACCTCGACGTGCCGCTCGCCGCCCGCCACTTCTATCACCACGCCGGCTGGGCCAAGCTCGCCGATACCGAGTTGAAGGACTTCGCACCCCTGGGCGTCGTCGGCCAGATCATCCCGTGGAACTTCCCGCTGCTCATGTTGTCGTGGAAGGTGGCGCCTGCCCTCGCCGCCGGCAACACCGTGGTGCTGAAACCCGCCGAATTCACCCCGCTCACCGCCCTGCTCTTCGCCGAACTCAGCGCCAAGGCGGGCCTGCCTGCGGGCGTTCTCAACATCGTGACCGGCGAAGGCGCCACCGGTGCTGCCGTCGTCGCCCACCCCGGCATTGCCAAGATCGCCTTCACCGGCTCGACCGACGTGGGCCGCCTGATCCGCGCCCAAACGGCGGGCACCGGAAAGTCGCTGACGCTGGAATTGGGCGGCAAGTCGCCCTTCATCGTGTTCGACGATGCCGATCTCGATGGCGCCGTCGAAGGCGTGGTCGATGCCATCTGGTTCAACCAGGGCCAGGTGTGCTGTGCGGGTTCAAGGCTTCTGGTGCAGGAAGGCATCGCCGAGGACTTCCACCGCCGCCTCAAGCGCCGCATGGCGAAGCTCCGCGTCGGCCATCCGCTGGACAAGACAATCGACATGGGCGCCATTGTCGATCCGACCCAGCTTGCGCGCATTTCGATCGCTCGTCGACAAGGGCGTGGCCGAAGGTGCCGAAAAATTCCAGCCGGAGATCACGCTCCCCGGCCAGGGTTGTTTCTTCCCGCCAACTCTTCTGACCAACGTGCAGCCCGCCTCGACCGTCGCGGTCGAAGAAATCTTCGGGCCGGTGCTGGTATCGATGACCTTCCGCACCCCCGATGAAGCCGTGCAGATCGCCAACAACTCGCGCTACGGATTGGCGGCTTCGATCTGGAGCGAGACCATCGGGCTTGCTCTCGACATCGCACCGAAACTTCAAGCCGGTGTCGTGTGGGTGAACGCCACCAATCTGTTCGATGCCAGCGTCGGCTTCGGCGGCTATCGCGAGAGTGGCTTCGGCCGCGAAGGTGGCCGCGAAGGCATCTACGAATACATGAAGCCGAAAGCCTGGGCCAACGCGCCAGCCCAAACCCGAATTGCCGCCGCTTCCCGAAGTCGCAGATCAATTCCAATTTCGATGAACCGGCGATGGACCGCACCGCGAAACTTTTCATCGGCGGCAAGCAGGCGCGGCCCGATGGCAATTATTCGCGCGCCATCGTCTCGCCCTCGGGCAAACGCATCGGCGAAGTGGGCGAAGGCAACCGGAAAGACATTCGCAATGCCGTCGCCGCCGCCCGTGCCGCCGAAGGCTGGTCGAAAGCCACGACCCACAACCGCGCCCAGGTTCTCTACTACATCGCCGAAAATCTCTCCGCCCGCGCTGCCGAATTTGAGTCTCGTATCAAGGCCTTGACCGGCTCTTCGAAAGCAAAACGCGAAGTCGCCGCCAGCATCGATAGACTTTTCTCCTATGGCGCCTGGGCCGACAAATACGAAGGCGCCGTCCATCAGCCGCCGTTGCGCGGCGTGGCGCTCGCCATGAACGAACCGATCGGTGTTGCCGGCATCATCTGCCCCGACGAAGCGCCACTTCTCGGTTTCATTTCGCTCGTCGCCCCATTGATCGCCATGGGCAACCGCGTCGTCGTGGTGCCCAGCGAACGAGCGCCACTTGGCGGCAACCGACTTCTATCAAATCCTCGAAACGTCCGACGTGCCTGCCGGCGTCGTGAACATCGTCACCGGCGCCCGCGATGCGCTGCTCAAGACCCTCGCCGAGCATGAGGATGTCGATGCCCTGTGGGTGTTCGGCTCGGAAGGCCAACGCCGCCACCGCCGAAAAATCATCAATCGGCAATCTCAAACGCACCTTCACCGACCACGGCCTTGCCACCGACTGGTATGACGAGGGCCAGGCCGAAGGCCCCCTGTTCCTGCGCCAGTCGGTGCAGGTGAAGAACATCTGGATCCCCTACGGAGAATGACATGCTGAGAAATTTCGACAACCGCCTCAACGCCGACGTGATCCGCGTGCTGCGCGCCATGGGCCACGGCGATGATCTGGTGATCGCCGACACCAACTTCCCATCGGACGCCATTGCCCGCCACACCGTCACCGGCAAGCTGTTGCGCATGGACAATCTCACGGCGGCTGAAACCATCGAAGCCATCCTCTCGGTCTTCCCGCTCGACTCGTTTCGTCGAACATCCCGCCGCCCGCATGGGCATCACCGGCGACGAGGCGAAGGTGCTGCCCGTCCACAGCGAAGTGCAGGCCGCCGTCGACAAGGCGGAAGGCAAGTCCACGCCGCTTGGCATCGTCGAGCGCTTCGATTTCTATGAGCGCGCCAAGGAAGCCTATGCGGTGATCGTCACCGGCGAAAACCGCTTCTACGGCTGCTTCATCCTCAAGAAGGGCGTGATCCCGCCCAAGGACGCCTAGAGAATGGCCGGACAAGGCGTCGCCATCCTCGGCATCTTCGTGGCCGATCTCGCCTTCCGCGCCAACCGCCAGCCCGCGATCGGCGAAACGCTCATCGGCTCGGGCTTCGCCATGGGGCCCGGCGGCAAGGGCTCGAACCAGGCCGTGGCGGCGGCCCGGGCCGGCGCCAAGGTCACCTTCATTTCCAAGCTCGGCAAGGACGCCTTCGCCAACATCGCCATCGCAGGCCTGGTCCAAGGAAGGCATCACGCCCCTTCGTGGCCCAGATGCCGGACCAGCCGACCGGTGCCGCCTATATCTTCGTCAACGACCAGAACGGCGAAAACGCCATCATCGTCGTGCCCGGTGCCGCGGGAACGATATCGGCGGCCGATGTCGATGCGGCAGCCAGCGTCATCGCCTCGTCCGCCGTGTTCGTCACCCAGCTGGAACAGCCGATCCCCGCCGCCATGCGCGGGCTGGAGATTGCGAGGCAAGCCGGCGTCATCACCATCTTCAATCCCGCCCCCGCCGCCACCGTGCCCGATGCCATCTATCCGCTGTGCGACTACGTCATCCCCAACGAAAGCGAAGCCGAAGGCCTCACCGGCATCAAAGTCGCCTCGCCCGATGACGCCCGCAAGGCCGCCGACGTGCTGGTGCGGAAGGGCGCCAAAACGGTGATCGTCACCATGGGCGGCCTCGGCGCACTGGTGCATTCACGGGACAAGCAAGGCTTCCTGCCGAGCTTCTTCGCGGGAAAAGTCGTCGAAACCGCCGGCGCCGGAGACGCCTTCGTCGGCGCCTTCGCCGCGGCACTGGCAGTGGCGCCGACATGATGCTGGCCGGAAGATTCGCCTCAGCCGCCGCCGGAATTTCCGTCACAAGGCCCGGCACCGCGCCATCCATGCCCTATCTGGCCGAGATCGAGAAGTTGCTCACATAGCGTCCTCCCGCCCGCGAAGCGGGGGGAGGAAAGGGGCCCATTGCGTCAGCGATGGGATAGGAGAGGGGTGACGGCCGTCAAGGCGACGCGCTCATTCTGCCCGGACGGCGAGCGCAGCCAAGAAAGAAACCCTCGGCGCCTCCCTCACCGCCTCCTGGTACATGGGCAACGACGCCGAACTCCTGGTCGATGCCACGAACCCCGCTGGCCTCCTCACCAGCTACCCGCACCCGGACGTGAAACGCGAAGGTGCCGCCACCGACATCCTGATCAAGGACCATCTCAACTCCAACCGCTTCGCCCTGCGCTTTGCCCCGGCCTCGACGACGCGCGGCGACTACGGCCCGTTCGGCCAGCCCTCGACCGGCGGCGGCTCCAGCGTGATCCCTGGCACGGCAAGGCCTACATCAACGAGCGCTTCGATCGCCGAGAACGGGTTGCAATACCTCCACGCCCGCTACTACGACCCCGACCTCGGACGCTTCCTCACCCCCGACACCTGGGACCCGATCCTCGCCGGCGTCGACATCAACAGGTATGCGTATTCGCTGAATGATCCGGTGAATCTCAGCGATCCGCTGGGGCACGACATCAACTTGGCAAAACGGACGGACCGCCGAGCCAGACTGGGGAGAGCGTGGAAACCGGGCATGTGCGCGTGATGGACGGGTGACATAGGAGCGAATGCGTTTGGGACGTTTTCGGCGATGGCGAGCTGGCAGATAGTTTCATCGGACAAACTTCAGCGATACTGCCGACGTTCCATCCGAATTGGCGGTACGAAAGGTTCCGATTGGCGCTAGCGCTGACTGCGCAAATGACCTCTTGACAGTCACGAGTAGCTGAATCATTGGTGTGGCGAAATCAATCTCGACTAGCTGTGTATGTCGCGGCAATAGCCTACTTGAACATTGTTCACGAATGCGGGAATTCGTTTGCTATCGAGTGGATTAAGGGAGTATCAGACTGGAAATATCGGTTGCACCGGAAATGTGGGCTACTGTACGATGTTAGCCGAACCGATGACGGTGATAGCATCGCTCTAATCGACGGTGGGGAGATTTGCACCTGGAAACAGGTGATAGTCTGGCACGTTGAACTAACATGCTGTTTATTCAATAGGGTCGCATACTCGACAGACAAGCATTGTATTTGAGGAACTTCGATACGACTGACATTCACAACTGACCATTCATGAGATAAGAACATCTATAGAGAGTCTATTGAGCGACCTTGTGGGATATCTATGCTGATTGCATCTACAGTTCGGGCTTTGACATTTTGGTTTTTACAATCTAGAGCGATTGAAGATTGAAGTACTTTTGCTCCGGCATAGATTGACAAACAGGATGTACTTCGTTAACGGTTCTACTTCTGTTGATTTCTGTTTGAATTGTCCAAACTAGCAGAAGTGTCATAGTTCGCGCCAGAACGTGTTAAGTCGAGCATTGAGTGCATTTAGAAGACGATCGGTGGAGCGTAGCGCGAGTCAGACGGTTGGCTGCAGGCTAAGGATCGAATCATTCGAGTCTGAAACTTTTGTGATACTTGGCTGTTTTCAGTCGAATTCAGTAGAATATTGGTTACCTCCTGATCGTTCGGGCACCGACTGGATGCAAGTTGTGCTGATGCTTGGCAATGAAATACAAGTAAGTGGAGCGACTCGAACAGCGGTAGATGAGCTACACGCTACTTGGATTCCGACTATCTGTCGAAGAATGCAAGATCACGTAAGCATCATGACAGTGCACAGATCAGCGTGACAAGAACAGTAATCACCTGACAGTATGGCCGCTCGCGGATCAGCGGTTCCACAAACACGCCCCCAACACCATCTGCGGCAGTTGCCGTGACTTACGACGCCACCGGCAACACGCTGGCCTACGACCTCGACGGCGCGGGCCCGAAACCGGCCCGCAGCTTCGTCTACGACGGCGAGAACCGGCCCATCGCCGTCACCCGCGAACGGCATCGTCACCCGCTTCGAATATGGCCCGGACGGCGAGCGCGCCAGAAAGAAACCCTCGGCGCTCCCTCACCACCTCCTGGTACATGGGCAATGACGCCGAACTCCTGGTCGATGCCACGAACCCCGCTGGCCTCCTCACCTCCTACCCGCACCCGGACGTGAAGCGCGAGGGTGCCGCCACCGACTATCCTGATCAAGGACCATCTCAACTCCAACCGCTTCGCCTTGCGCTTCGCCACCGCCTCGACCACGCGCGGCGACTACGGCCCGTTCGGCCAGCCCATTGACCGGCGGCGGTCCCAGCGTGATCCCCGGCAAGGCAAGGCCTACATCAACGAGCGCTTCGATCGCCGAAACCGGCCTGCAATACCTCCACGCCCGCTACTACGACCCCGACCTCGGCCGCTTCCTCACCCCCGACACCTGGGACCCGATCCTCGCCGGCGTCGACATCAACCGGTATGCGTATGCCGCTGAATGATCCGGTGAATCTGAGTGATCCGCTGGGGCATATGCCTGGAGGATGCGGGGGATGCGGAGACCCGGCAGCAGCGCTCATGGACTTGGAGCGTCAGTTGGCTATCGCCGAATTTCTTGGTGACTTGCAAGGCGCGCTCGATGTTGCGACGGTCATTGAACTCAGTTGCGCCTGCCCCGCAGAGATTGGTGCTGCAGTCACGGGTTCCTTGGCCCTGGCCGCGCGCCTTGCAAACGCGGCAAGACCCGGGCTTCGTAGCGCGATTGCTGCCAATAAGGCATTGGTCAATTTTGAGAAAGCATTCGCCAAGATCGAAAAGGTTGGCGATCCGCAGTGGACACGCGGACAATTTGGCGCGCAACATGCCGCACTTTAGGAAAACAAGGTGCGTGATTTGGTCAAAGCGCGCGGTGTGGAAAATGTCGACAAGATATTCTATAACAAGGCCATCAAGTCGATCATTCCCGGAGCCGACATCAACAAGATTCCAGATGCTGTTATAAAGTGGAACGATGGTAGCTACACACTGGTGGAAGTGGTGTCGCCAGCCAGACAGCTGTGAGCCAATTTGATAAATTGAGAGACCTGATTAATAGGCTGAGTGGCAAGACCGATGCAAAGCTTGATTCTGCTGTTGATTCGACGATCTGCGAAGGAGAGTCTGACAGAAGCAACGTCAAGCAGTGGCGGCAACCGGGGCGTCCTTGCCTGGGGCCAGGCAATGGCTGTTGAGTGAAAGAATGGCAAGACATGAACGATCTCGCGCCGACGCGCGCTTTGGCGCTCTACAACTGGACCGAGGAGTTCAGCTTTTCCGATCATCGCGATGTGTTGACGGAGTTGGTTGAGGATTCCTGGATCATTCCAACCAAACTCGAATTCGAAATTGGCAAAGACAAGCGCAAGCGCGCGACTGTGACCAAGAACCATGGGTTCAGGGAGCGTCTTGAACAGGCACCACCCTTCAACGGGTTTGACTTCTGCCGTCCGATCGGCGGCAATTATCTCAACACGAAATCAGAAATCACCTGTTCGATCGCTACCTATCGCAAGCGCTACACGCTTTCCATTTTTGCCGAGAGGCTTCCTGTTTCCGACCTTCTGCGCCACGTCGCCTTGTTTGTTCCGGCACATGACGCCGAGATATGGCCTGTCCACGGTGATGACGCCATCTTCTACTGCGATTTTCTTCCTTGGTGGCATCGGCGCGACAGGCATATCGCAACAACAGAGCCACTGCGCCTATGTGCTCGGCAGTACAACGAGAATCTCTAGATTTCGATCAAATCCCCCGACCGCCTCGCCGATATTTTCGAACTCAACGTTCTAAATCCCGCCCACCTTGAACGCCAGGTGTTCGGCCAATCCCTTGCCTCGTGGATCAGGAACGGCAAGCACGGGGAGTTGGTGGAAATCAATTCGAAAGTCGCGGTTTGGCTGGTTCCGGACAGTATCCGCGCCCGCATCAGTCTGATGTTCTTTCATGCCAAGTCTCACCGAAGTCGCCACAACGCCGATGATCGAGCCGCGGCACACTTTATGAGGCATGGATTCCTCCGTAGAAGTGAAGTGTAGCCGCAGCAGCGGCAATGGCATGGAGCTATGTGTTCGACCTGGGCGGCCGCCGCAAGCAGGTGAATGAGACCCGGACCTCGGCACGTGGGTCGTATGACTACGACACGTCATCGCGCCTCACCTGGCAGAAGGACGCGCGTAATGTGGAGACCACGCTGGCCTATGACGATCTCAGCCGCGTCACCCAGAAGCAGGTGAATGGCGCAGCAGCGATGGGTGAGGCGTGTCTCGCGCAAAGGTCCGGTGGACCTTTGCGAACGCCGAACGCCCGGAGCGCAAGCGCAGGGCCGGAGAGCGCACCAAGAAAGAAACCCTCGGGGCCTCCCTTACCTCCTCCTGGTACATGGGCAACGACGCCGAACTCCTCGTCGATGCCACCAACCCCTCTGGCCTCCTCACCTGCTACCCGCACCCGGACGTCAAACGCGAAGGTGCCGCCACCGACATCCTGATCAAGGATCACCTCAACTCCAACCGCTTCGCGCTTGCGCTTCGCCCCGGCCTCCATCCCCATAGTTTCATGCACTGTCACCGAATTATCCGGAATTCCCCAACAAATCGACATCAAAAAGCGACGAAAACCATCACAAAATCGAGCAATATCGACGCATTTCCGGCGCGAACTTCACCTTCATTGCGTGGCTGCCCAGCCTTCAACCGCCTGAAGGCAAACATGTTTCACGTGAAACATTTCCTATTCCTGCCGCGCAACAGCCTCTGGGAATTTTCAGCCGTTTTCACAAATCCTGAAGAAGCCTACGGCACAACCCTCACCGCGCCCTTGGCCGCACTCGTCGTCAGCGCCGCATAGGCCTTGAGCGCCATGGTCACGTTGCGCTCGCGGGGATGGGCCGGAGTATAGGCGGCAGCACCACGCGCCTCCTGTGCCGCCTTGCGCTTGGCCAGCACCGCGGCCGCAACCGCCAGATTGATCGTGCGCTTGGGAATGTTGATCTCGACCGTATCGCCCTCCTCCACCAGCGCGATCATGCCGCCCTCCGCCGCTTCCGGCGAAACATGGCCGATGGACAGGCCCGACGTGCCGCCCGAGAACCGGCCATCGGTCACCAGCGCGCAGGCTTTGCCGAGGCCCTTCGACTTGATGTAGCTCGTCGGATACAGCATTTCCTGCATGCCCGGCCCGCCGCGCGGGCCTTCGTAGCGGATCACCACCACGTCGCCCGGCTTCACCTCGCCGCCGAGAATGCCTTTCACCGCCGCATCCTGGCTTTCGAAAACCTTGGCGGGGCCGGAGAAAACGAGGATCGATTCATCGACACCCGCCGTTTTAACAATGCAGCCTTCCTCGGCGATGTTGCCTTTGAGCACCGCAAGCCCGCCATCCTTCGAGAACGCCGCGTCAAACTCGCGGATCGTTCCCTTCTGGCGGTCGAGATCGAGTTCCTCGAAGCGCCGCTCCTGGCTGAAAGCCTGGGTGGTGCGAACCCCGCCCGGTGCCGCCTGGAAGAAATTCTGCACGGCCTGCGAATTGGTGCGCTTCACATCCCAGCGGTTCAGCGCGTCGCCCATGGACGCGGCATGAACCACCGGCGTGTCGCGATGCAGAAGCCCGGCGCGATCAAGTTCGCCCAGAATGCCCATGATGCCGCCGGCCCGGTGCACGTCTTCGATGTGAACATCGGCAACGGCCGGCGCCACCTTGCACAACACCGGCACCTTGCGCGACAGCCGGTCGATATCGTCCATGGTGAAATCGATGCCGCCCTCCTAGGCGGCGGCGAGGATATGCAGCACCGTATTGGTGGAGCCGCCCATGGCGATGTCGAGGCTCATGGCATTCTCGAACGCCTTCTTGTTGGCCACGAGCGCGGCAGCACCGAGGTATCGTCCTGCTTGTAATAGCGATGCGCCAGATCGACGATCAGGTGCCCGGCTTCGACGAACAGCCGCTTGCGGTCGGCATGGGTGGCCAGCGTCGTGCCGTTGCCCGGCAGCGAAAGGCCCAGCGCCTCGGTCAGGCAGTTCATCGAATTCGCCGTGAACATGCCGGAGCACGAGCCGCAGGTCGGGCACGATTCCTTTTCGAGCGTCTCCACCTCTTCATCGGTATATTTGTCGTCGGCCGCCCCCACCATGGCATCGACCAGATCGAGCGACCTGATCTTGCCGCGGATTTCCGCCTTGCCCGCTTCCATCGGCCCGCCGGACACGAACACCGCCGGAATGTTGAGCCGCATCGCCGCCATCAGCATGCCCGGCGTGATCTTGTCGCAATTCGAAATGCACACGAGCCCATCGGCGCAATGGGCATTCGCCATGTATTCGACCGCTGTCGGCGATGATCTCGCGCGATGGCAGGGAATACAGCATGCCGTCATGGCCCATGGCGATGCCGTCATCGACCGCGATGGTGTTGAACTCCTTGGCGACACCGCCCGCCTTCTCGATTTCGCGGGCCACCAGCTGGCCAAGGTCTTTGAGATGCACATGCCCCGGCACGAACTGCGTGAAGGAGTTGACGACGGCGATGATCGGCTTGCCGAAGTCGGCGTCAGTCATGCCGGTGGCGCGCCACAGGCCACGGGCCCCCGCCATGTTGCGGCCAAAGGTCGAAGTATGTGAACGGTAACGCGGCATGGGGCTTTCCCTCGCGTCTAAGCTGTACTGAGGAATTACCCCGTGGGGCCAGCCGCCGCAAGCTTTAGCCCCATGTGCGCCACGCAACTAAAGCATGCCGCCCGGTTCGGCCTTCTGCCGCCGCCAGTCGATCAGAATGTGGATGACCAGCGCCGCCACCACCACCGCCCCGCCGATCAGCGTGCGGAGCCCCGGCGTCTCGCCATGGATGAGCCACACCCACAGGGGCCCCAACACCGGCTCCGTGGTGCTGACCAGGGCGCCAACCGCTGCCGGAATGAGCCTTGCCCCGATCACGAACAGCGACAGCCCGAGCCCGAGGTTCAGCGCCCCAAAGGCAAACAGCAGGCCAGCATCGCTGAGCGACACGGCAAAACTGCCCGCCAGGAAAAACCCCAGCACGGCCGCCAGCACAGTTCCAAGGAACACCGCCGGCAACATGGAGATATGGGCATGACGCCTGGTGATCACCGTGGCGGTCGCAAAGAACGTGGCGATCACCACCGCCAGCCCGTCGCCCAATGGCGAAACCTTGCCCGAGAACGAGCCCGAAACCATGATCGCCACACCGGCGAACACCGCAGCGATAGCCGCCCACGTCGAGCCCGAAACCTTTTCCCGGAACAACACCCAGGTGAGCAGTGCGGCGATCAGTGGGGCCGCCGCCTGAATGAGCAGGATATTGGCGACCGACGTGTGAGCCAGTGCCACCACGAAAGAGCTTGATGCCGTGCCGAAACACAGCGCCACGCCAAGCCCCGGCAGCCCCATCCCGCGCATCATCGCCACCGTGCCCCGCGCCCCGTCGCGCGCCAGCATGAAGCCCAGGAGATAGAGTGCGGCAGAGATCGACCGCCAGAACACGATGGTCCAGCTGTCCGTCACCTCGAGAAACCGCGCAATTGCCCCGCCGAAACTCCACACAATGGCGGCACCGGCAACCAGTGTGATGCCGAGTTTGAAATGTGATTTTTCGTTCCCGCCCATGCCCGGTTGCTACCGTGAAACGAACCAACGCGCAGCCATTTTCATTCGGCGGGAGAGCCTGAACATGGGTGCCATGACGGCATTGCGCACCGCTTGGCGGTTGCTCTCAGTAGCACAATTGCCGAAACCCGCCCGTGGATGTATTCTCGGCAGCTCAGTCGTTTTCTCCCGCAAGTGCAGGCCGAAATTTCCTAGCCAATCAAAGGAGACGACAATGCGCAGACTCGCGATATTTGTGAGTGCCGTGCTTGCCCTTTCATCAACTTGCCACGCCGAGGAACCGAGTGTCGAACGAGGCCTCTATGTGTCGATCATCGGCGGTTGCCACGATTGCCACACCGCCGGCTACAGCGAGAGCGGCGGCAAGATCGATCCGCTTGTGGCCTTGAAAGGAAGCCCCGTTGGTTTTCAGGGGCCATGGGGAACCAGCTATCCCACGAATCTGCGGCTGTCGGTTTCGGACATCACGGTGGAGGGATTTGCTTCGTACCTGCGGACCATTGAAACCAACCCGCCCATGCCATGGTATAAGTTGCGTGCGATGAGCGATGACGACCAGAAATCGCTCTACCTTTACATCCGCTCACTCGGTGAGGCCGGTGATCCTGCTCCTACCTTTGTTCCCACCGGAAACAGGGTCTTGACGCCGTATATCATCCTGTCGCCACCGATCCAGCCACCCGCCTGTACCCGCGACCTTGACTGTGGCGTTGGCGAAATTTGCGATCCCGGCGGCTCAGGACTGTGCATCCGCCGCAAATAGCTGACAATGAGCGGCCGGCAGACTTCCTTTGCGCCTAGCTGCGGACGAAATGCAGCTTGTCGAACTGCGAGCGGAAGGCCGCCACCTCCGGTGCCACCGATTGCGCCTGGCGCTTGCTGGTCAGCACATCGGCGATGAAACCCGCCAGCACCGGCATGTCTTTTTCCGTCATGCCCCAGCGCACAATCTCCGGCGTGCCCATGCGCAACCCGTTCATGTCACCCGCCACTTCGGCAATCGGCAGGCCAATGCCGCACGAAAGAATGTTCGCCTGGCGCAACAATTTCGCCGAAGCCTGCCCGGCGATTTCGATGGCGAATTGATGCGATGTCGTGCCGCCACGATCCGCCGCATGGATTTTAACGCCCCGCGCCGAAAGTTCGGACGCCAACGCCCTGGCCGTCGCCGCCATGGCGCGGCCATAGTCACGGCCATGAACTTTC
>CAVZHM010000006.1:0-161504 GCA_963775105.1 uncultured Alphaproteobacteria bacterium
TCTTGACCCGGCAAGTGCGAATTCGCTGACAATTTCCATCCCCGGCGGGCGCGATCTCGAACTTGATCTAAAAGACATGACCCAGCTTGCCGCCGACTATGACGTGCTCGAAGCCAAGGTGAACGGCAACGCGCCAAGTGGCGCTGAACTGGTGGAAATCTCCAGTGACGGAACCCTCTATGCCACCTACGCCGATGGTACGCGCACGGCGGTGTTCCGCATTCCGCTGGCCACGGTTCCCAGTCCAGACAACATGCAGGCCCTGCCGGGCAACGTGTTCCAGGCGTCGTCAATTCGGGTGACGTACAGGTGGGCTTTCCGGAAACCGGGGTGTTCGGCTCGATGTTCTCCGGCGCACTCGAACAGTCGACGGTCGATCTCGCCGGCGAACTCACCGCCATGATTGATTCCCAGCGCAACTATTCGGCCAACTCCAAGGTGTTCCAGACCGGCTCCGAACTCATGGACGTTCTGGTCAATCTCAAGCGGTAGGCGCAGGTTCGCATCATGGCGGCACTTTCCACGGCACTCAACTATGCAGTCGCGGGCCTCCGTGTCACATCGGCGCAAACCTCGCTGGTGTCGCGCAACATCTCGTTCGCCAACGATCCGGACTATGTGCGGAAGCAGGCGGCACTCACCACCTTGCCAGGGGGCGCCATATCGGTCGCCTCCTACAATCGCAGCGCCGACAAGCGATTGCTCGACAAGCTTCTCGACACCACAAGTCTGGCGGCGGGAAAGCAGGCGGGGCTCGATGCACTCGCCAAGCTTTCGGCCACCATCGGCGATCCCGAGTCCGATGGCTCGATCACCTCGCTGGTGGCAAAGCTCCAGGAAAGCCTGCAAACCTACGAGGCTGATCCGTCAAGCGCCACGCTCGGCGCCAATGCTTTCTCACGCGCTGCCATGCTGGCCGGTGGCCTCAACGAAGCTTCGGCCGCCGTGCAGGAGGCACGCGTGCAGGCCGACGAAGACATGGGGGTGGCCGTGTCGCGCATAAATTCGCTGCTTCAACAGTTCAAAGTTGTAAATGACGCCGTGTCGCGGGGTGCTGGAGCTGCCGCTGATTTGACTGACAGCCTCGACCAGCGCGACCGCATTCTAAAGCAGTTGTCGGAAGACATCGGAATCCGCACGATCACTCGCGCCAACAACGACATCGCCATCTACACCGACAGCGGAGTCACCCTGTTCGAAACCAGCCCGCGCAGCGTGACAATGGAGAACACCAGCGTCTTCGATCCCACGGTCAGCGGCAACGCGGTTTATGTCGATGGCGTGAAGATCACCGGCACGCCAAGTTCCATGCCGGCGCGCACCGGCAAGCTCCAGGCGCTTGCCGATATTCGCGACAGGATCGCCGTCACCTATCAAACACAGCTGGATGAAGTGGCGCGCGGCCTGATCGAAGCCTTCGCCGAACAGGACCCCTCCGCCGGCAATCCAGATGCCGCGGGCTTGTTCACCTGGTCCGGTGGTCCCGGCGTTCCGGCCAGTGGTGCCGCCGTCACAGGCCTTGCCAATCTTATCGCCGTCAACGGACTCGCCGATCCGTCGCAAGGCGGCAATCCGGCGTTGATCCGTGATGGCGGTTTCAACGGTGCGGCATATGTCTACAACATCACCGGTGCGACAGGCTTCCAGAGCCGCATCGCGGCACTGGTCTCTGCATTCGATGCGGACCGAGCCTTCGATGGCGCGGCGCAAATCGGAACGCTTGCCAGCCTCAAGGCCTTCAGCGCCACGGCTTCGGGATGGGTGGAAGCCAAGCGCCAGACGGCGGATATTTCACTTTCCTTCGACATCGCGCTCAAGTCGCGAGCCTCAGAAGCACTGCTGCGCAAGACCGGCGTCAACATCGACGAGGAAATGACGGCGATGCTCGATCTCGAAAGATCCTATCAAGCGTCGTCCAAAGTCATCGCCGCCGTCGACGGCATGATCCGCACGCTTCTCGACGTGGTGAACTGACGATGCAGATCGACACCATCTCGACGTTGATGATGAGCACGTTGCTGAAGAATTCGATGCGGCGTTCCCAAATCCAGTTGTCGGATGCACAGAAGGAATTCTCCACCGGCCGCCACGCAGACATGGGACTGGCGCTCGGCGAGCGCACTGGCCGCGATCTCATGTGGCGGGCCCAGCTTATGGAACTGCAATCACTCAGCGATGGCAACAAACTGGCTGGAAACCGGCTCGACCTCGTGCAATCGACGCTGAATTCAATCCGCGATGTCGCCAACACGTTTCTGCAGACGTTGACCGGCGCGCGCAACGCCGCCGATGGCCAGGCGGCAGCCAAGGCTGCGGCCTCATCGGCACTGCGCTCACTCACCTCCATGCTCAATACGAGCTACAACGGCCAATCGGTGTTCGGCGGCATCAACAGCGACCGGGCACCGCTTGCCGAATACAAATCAACACCGCCCGGCAATGCTGCAACTTCGGTTGCCAATGAATTTTTCGCGGCATTTGGTGTCAATCAGCAAGACCCCGGCGTAGCATCGATCACCGGCCCCGGTATGCAGAACTTTCTTGAAAATGAGTTCAGCGCGTTGTTTCAACCGGCGCAATGGCAGACGGACTGGTCGGCCGCTTCCAGCACCACCATGTCGGCGCGGATTGATACCGGGCTGGTGATCGGGGCTGGGAGCAATGCCAATATCGATGCCTTCCGCCAGCTTGCCGAGGCCCTAACGATGGTGCTTGATCTCGGCACCGGTCAGTTGAATCAGAACGCATTTGAGGTAATCACTGATAGGGCCATCAAGCTTACCGGTCAGGGTGTACTGGGCGTCGGTTTCGAGCAAGCAAGGCTTGGTATTGCAGAAGCAGAAATCACCTCGGCAACTGAACGCATTGCGCTTCGCATGACCATCATTACCGGCGACATCGGTGCCATCGAAAACATCGACAAATACGAGGCGGCGATGCGAGTGAACACGCTGCAGACGCAACTGGAAGCCTCCTACACGCTCACCGGCCGCATCAGCCGGCTCTCCATTCTCAACTACATCTAGGGTCGCCATGTATCAGTCGATCTATTCCGAAATGGCGGCCGAAACCACGGCCACCATCCGTGACAGTGAGCGCCAGGCCTTCGAACGTTCAATTGCGCTTCTCAAGGATGCGCAGATCAAGGGCAGGGGTTCGCGCGAGTCGGTCGAGGCATTGCTGTATCTCAGCAAACTCTGGGCGATCCTGCTTGAAGACCTGGCTCATCCAGAGAATGGCTTGCCGGAAGACCTGCGCGCCAACCTCATCTCCATAGGCATCTGGATGCTGCGGCGGGCGGAAGAAATCCGCCTCGGCAAGCAGGAGGATTTCCGGCCGCTGATCGACGTTTCGGAAACCATCTGCCACGGGCTGCGCAGGCACTGACATGTTGATTCACCTGAAGCGCGGCGAAAAAATCTACATCAATGGCGCGGTGCTGCGCGTTGACCGGCGGGCTACAATAGAATTTCTCAACGATGTGGAATTTCTGCTGGAGAACCATGTGATCCAGGCTGAGGAAGCAGGCTCGCCGCTACGCCAGCTGTATTTCGTGGCACAGACCATGCTGATCGATCCTGCCAATGCCGGCATGACTCATCAGCTCTATGTTCATCTCTCCCATCGCCTGACGCAAACCACTACGGCGGGGAAAATTCTCGAAGCAGTGGCGCGCGCCGATGAACGCGTCACGGCTGGAAAATATTTCGAGGCGCTGAAGCAGCTGAGAATGGCGTTCGCGGCCGAAGACGAGATTTATCCCGCAAATCCACGATAGCCAATGAGGAGGCCGCCTGATGCAGATTTATGCGACAAGCACGACGAAAGCCCAGGAAGCGATCAATGGCCAGAAACCGTCGACGCTCGATTATGATGCCTTCCTGCATCTGTTGATTGCCCAACTAAAGGCCCAGGATCCCACGAAACCTGCTGACACTGCCACCTACATGGGCCAACTGGCATCATTCTCGGCGGTGGAGCAGAGCGTCAAGACCAATGCCAAACTCGATGAGTTAATGACCGCTGTGGCCTTCAATCAGGCCGACGCACTCATCGGACACGAGATCAAGAGCGCCGATGGCGAAGTGACTGGCACCATCAAGGCGATTGAAGTTTACGCCGACGGCACGCTGGCCGTTCTAGAAAGCGGCGAGAAAGTACTGCTCGAGCCCGGGGTGGTGATTTCCTGAGCCATGAACGAAACCGACGCGCTTGAGATCGTGCAGGGGGCTATCTGGGCGGTCATCGTTGGCTCGGGGCCTGCGGTGGGTGCCGCCATGGCCGTCGGCATCGTTATTGCGCTGTTTCAGGCGCTGACCCAGATTCAGGAAGCGACGCTCACCTTCGTTCCCAAGATGGTGGCGATCTTCGCCGCCATGATCCTCATGGCGCCGGTCATCGCATCGCAGCTCTATGTGTTTACCGAGATGATCTTCCAGCGCATCGAAACGGGGTTCTGAGTTACTCTAACGGCGCCGCTGCGCGGTGCAATACTCTCACACAAGCTTGACCGGTGAAAGTCCGGTGTATGGCCTCCACTTCCACCAGCGCAATTGCGACGCCGCCGCCCGGGCGCGGCGGGCGCGATATCGGCTTCGCCATCGGCATCGCCATAATTCTCACCGTCCTGTTTCTGCCTATCCCGGCGTTGCTGATCGATCTCGGCCTGGCGTTCTCGATCGCGCTGTCTCGGTCCTCATCCTGATGGTCGCTGTGGATCTCAGCGGCCGCTCGATTTCTCGGCCTTTCCGACCGTGCTGCTGATCGCGACGATGCTGCGGCTGGCGCTGAACGTCGCGACGACCCGGCTCATCCTGTCCGCATGGCCAGCGAGGGCGTATAACGCGGCGGGCCATGTCGTCGGCGGCTTCTCCAAATTCGTCATGGGCGGCGATTTCGTCATCGGCGTGATCGTTTTCCTGATCCTGATCACCGTCAATTTCCTGGTGATCACCAAGGGCGCGACGCGCATCGCCGAAGTCGGCGCGCGCTTCACCCTCGACGCCATTCCCGGCAAGCAGATGGCGATCGATGCCGATCTGTCGGCGGGCCTGATCGACGACAAGGAGGCGCGCACGCCGCCGCCGCGAACTTGAGCAGGAGAGTGCGTTCTTCGGTTCGATGGATGGCGCCTCGAAATTCGTGCGCGGCGATGCCATCGCCGGCATCATCATCACCGGCGTCAACATCTTCGGCGGCATCGTCATCGGCATGACCCGCCATGGCATGACGTTCTCGCGAGGCGGCCGACGTCTATACCAAGCTGTCCGTGGGCGACGGGCTGGTCACGCAGATTCCGGCGCTGATCGTGTCGCTGGCCGCCGGCCTTCTGGTCTCGAAGGGCGGCAACACGGGCGCGGCGCAGGAGGCGGTCTTCGAGCAGCTCGGCGCCTATCCCCGCGCCCTGTCGGTGGCCGGCGCTTGCTGCTGGCGCGCTGGCCTTGATGCCGGGCCTGCCGTTCCTGCCCTTCGCGGTGCTTGGCGGCGGCCATGGCGGGCAGCGCCTACTCGATCTCCGCCAGAAGCGCGGCGAGGCAGGCGGCAGAGCGATCCGCAGAGCGCGAGGAAGCCGAGCGCTCAAGGAGGAAGAGGAGCGCAACTCGGTCAAGGAATTGCTGCGCACCAGCGAGATCGAACTGTGCCTCGGGCGGCAGCTTTCGTCCGCCATGCTGGTGGCCCATGGCGAACTGGCCCACCGGGTCGGCCAAGATGCGCCGGAAATTCGCGCAAGCAATATGGCTTCGTCATTCCGGAGATCAGGCTCAGCGACGATCTGACGCTCGCGCCGCAAATGCTACAGCATCCGGATTCACGGCACGGTGGCGGCCACGTGTCGAACTGCGCATGGGCGACGTGCTGGTCATCCCCGGCGACCGCCGCCGTCCCGATCTGCCGGGCGACGACGTGCGCGAGCCGGCCTTCGGCATGGAGGCCATGTGGATATCCGGAAATGTTCACCGGCGAACTGCAGGGCCGATGGCTATCAGCCGGTCGACGCCATGTCGGTGATGCTCACGCATCTCTCCGAGATCGGTCCGCAACAATCTCGCGCATCTCCTGTCCTACAAGGATCTGCGCGCGCTGACTCGACCGGCTGGAGCCGGAATACAAGCGCCTGCTCGACGAGACCTGCCCGTCGCTTCTGTCCTTCTCCGGTCTGCAGGCCATCCTGAAGCTGCTGCTGGCCGAGCGCGTGTCGATCCGCAATCTGCATCTCATCCTCGAGGCGATCGCCGAAGTCGCGCCGCATGTGCGCAGGCCCGAGGCGATCGTCGAGCATGTGCGGATGCGCATGGCGCAGCAGATTTGCGGCGATCTGGCCGAGGACGGCGTGCTGAACGTCGTCCGCCTCGGCAACCGCTGGGATACTTGCCTTCCTGCAGAGCCTGAAGCGCGACGCCAAGGGCGAGGTCGTCGAGTTCGACATCGACCCGCGCCTGATCGAGCAATTCGCCAACGAAGCCACCAAGGTCGTTCGAAAGCTTATGGACGGAGGCGAACAGCTTCGCCCTGGTCACCGCGCCGGAAGCCCGGCCCTATGTGCGGATGATCGTCGACCGGCTGTTTCCCAATCTGCCGGTCCTGTCGCATATCGAGATTGTCCCGCGGCATCCGGATCGAAGTGATCGGCGCATTGTCGTGATGCCTGAACTTTCGGCTGCCGTCTTCGTGGTGTTCACCATCTTCTGCCGGGTGGGGGCCGCGCATGATGTTTCTTCCGGCATTGGCAGCGCCCGGGTTCCCATAAATATCCGTTTGCTCATCACCATTGCCATGGCGCTGGCGCTCACGCCGCTGCTTTATGGCCCGGTCGATGCAATGCTCAAGGCCACGCCGGAGAGCCAGCGGCCTTATCTGCTGTTCAATGAAGTGGCGGTCGGCAGTGCCATGGGGTTGATGGCGCGTTTCTTTCTGCTCGCTTTGCAGTTCTCGGCCACTACCACGGCCAACACCATCGGCCTTGCTGGCGTTCCGGGTCAGCCGGTGGACGATACCGAAGCGCTGCCGCCGCTCACCAACTTCATTTCGGTGGCGGGCGTCATGGTGCTGATCACCGCGGGCCTGCCGGAAGAGATGATCAAGGCGGTGGCAGGATTCCTATGAGGCCTTGCCATTGCGCCGGGGGCTCGATACCAATGGCTGATTGGCAATCTCACCCAGGTTGCCACCGATACGTCGCTCCTGGCGCTGAGACTTGCCGCGCCGTTCATCGCCTATGCGGTGGTCGTCAATATTGCCATGGGACTTGCCAACAAATTCACACCACAGATTTCCATGTACTTTACATCGCTCGGCATCGTCACGCTGGGCGGGCTGGTGCTGCTGTACTTCACAGTGCGGCAGATGCTGCATGTGTTTGCCGAGAGCTTCGGCAGCTGGATCATGGTGAATTGAGATGGCGGCGGACGGCAAGCGGCTCATGCAGCTGGCGGCGACACTTGGACCGGCTGCGCGACGTGCTGGCGGGCGCGTATCGCTCGCCTGCAACATGAGTGCGAAGAGCAACTGCAAAAGCGGGCTGTGCTGGAAGCGCTGATGGCTATCAGACACGCGCTTTCTCGATCTCACCATGGGCGGCGGCCTCAAGCGGCTCAGAGACATCTCGGCGAGGCTCAGCGCCATCGGTCAGGAAGGCGGCAACGTTGCGCCGGCGCTCGGCGGATGCGTTTCTCAAGGCTAAGCGAATGCGGGAAACGGCGAAGCGCCAGCAGGCCGACGCCACCCGGAACAGAACCAGACTGGAAATATCGGAACTGGGTGATTCCCGTGCGGCCCGCAAGTTTGCGGCAAGCGAGTGAGCGTTAGACTGCTGTGGCTATTTTGGAGAATGTCATGGCAGTCCGTCTTCCGTCCGATTTGGTTGTCGACGTCATGCGCGCCGCCGATCCTTCGCAGGTTCATCTCGCTACCGCGAATCTCAAGGCGCAGGCAAGAACAGAGGTGGCCAACGCCATGTTCACCGATGCCTTGCAGCAGTTGCGCAAGCCGAAGCCCTCGGGCGACATGATCGCCGATGTCATGCGCGCCGCTGAACCCGGTGCCGCCAGCCTTGCCGCCCGCAAGCTTGCCGGGCTGTCGATGGCCCCCAACGATGCCTATGCCCAGTTCGAAGCCTTCATGCTGCGTGATGCCATCGAAGAGATGCTGCCGAAAACCGGGCAGGGGGCTTTCGGCGAAGGCTTTGCCGGTGGCGTGTGGCGCTCGATGGCGGCCGAACAGTTCGCATCGATCTTCACGCAGCACGGCGGCCTTGGCATAGCCCAGTCCCTGCGCGCCAGGGACGCCGGGCAGGATGAACCACCGGCAGCTCCCGACGGCCAGTGGCCCTACTATCGTGGCCCTGCCATTTCTGCCTACATGCCGCCGGTGACATGATGAAGCTGCCGCTGGAACTCAGCGAACGCGAAGTGGGTGCGGTTGCGGTGTGCCGGGTTGTGCTCGACCGGTTGTGCAAGCTGCTCGAAGAAGAATCGATGGTCCTTGCCAATCGCGTTGCCGAGCGGCACGGGCCCTTCACCGTGCGCAAGAACCAATTGCTCCGTGAATTGATGGTCGCGCAGAAGAACTGTACCACGCCTTCCGCCCTGCTGGCGGTCAAACCACAGGCATCCGCGGTGCGCGAGGCTTTGCAGCGCAACCGGCAACTTCTGACTTTTCACATCGACGCGGTGCGCGAAGTTTCCGCCATCATCGTCGATTCGATCCGCCAAGCGGAGTCCGATGGCACATATTCGCGCTATGCCTGACAGGTGCTGAAACTCGTCCTCATCGGCATCTGGGTTGCCGTGGTCACCTCGGGGGTTGCTTATTTTTCGGCTGATTTCCTGTCGCAACCGACGAAAACGGCGGCGTCCGGCGAAAACAAGATCCTCGAACAGCTATCGACCGAAATGACCAGCGTGCCGATGATCCGCGATGGCGCAGTGCTGGGGTATGTCATCATCCAGCTCAACTATGCGATCGACAAGGACGCCAGGGACAAGGCCCACATCGACCCGATGCCCTATCTGATCGATGCCGCATTCCGGGCCGTCTATCAGAACTCGCAAACTGATTTCGCGAAGCTCCGGGCCAGCGACATCGACAAGCTCACCGAAGCGATCAAGACGGAAGCCAACACCCGCCTCGGCGGCGACATGGTGCAGGACGTGTTGCTGGCGCAGCTCAATTTCGTGCGGAAGGAAGATATCCGGACGAACTGGGTGAAGGACGGGAAGTAAGAGGTTGACAACAAATGAGCGGCGCGTTCGGGACCGGAAACGACCAAACTCTTCGCTGACGTCGCGGGCCTGCCTCGTGTCCGTGACGAATCCCCGGAAGCAAGGCTGGCGCGGTTGGCAATGGACCCCGTGGCGGTGTTCGCCGAGTTGAACTTGCGCGGCAAACCGGCGCCGCATCCGCGAGCGCACCACCCTGAAGCCAGGGCGCGGATCGCCATGGCCATGGTTCCGGTGACGGAACCCGCTGCTTCCAGCAAACCGGGCCGAGCCAAAGTTCTACACAGCCTCAAGGCCACGGCGCCGGCACTTATTCTGTCAGCACAAAAAGAAGAAAAGATTTGGCCTTTCGAACCTACCGCCGCTGATCTCAGCGAAGCCATCGACGTGGTGCGGCTGGAGCGATACTTTCCGGCGGTAGCTCTGGTAGCGGCTATTACAGCCGCATTCCTGCTCTGGTTGCTGACTTAACACCACGACCTCTGGCATGGGCCTTGCTTCTTGGCACCCCATGACCAAGACACCTGTACACGAACTGTCTCGCAGCGATCTTGAAGCACTGGCCCGCCGGGCGCTTCGGGACGCTTATGAACTTCGCCATCAGATCGCTCCCAATGGCCTGTTCAATGCGGTGTGCTTTCGGCTTCGTGCTGGGGGCGGCGGTCGCCACGGCGGGCTTCCTGCTGGGGGCCTCGATCCGCTGAAAACCGGCTTGCGGCAATCCGCCGTAAGATGCCGGTTGCGAGTCCTTTAAGCTGTGTTACCCGACGCCCGCGGCGGGGCTCGGCCCCGATCCGTACGCGTGCCCTTGTGCATGCGGAAAGCATAAAATCAAGCGTTTAGGCCATGTTGCAGGGGCAGGAGCGCGTCACTGTATCGAAAGACGGATCGTGGCGACCACAGATCAGACAGTTTCCGGGGTTCCGGGCCGCTATGCCAGCGCGCTGTTCGAACTCGCGACGGAAGAAAAATCCGCCGATGCGGTCGGCGCAGCAGCTTGCCAGGCCTTCCAGGCCGCCATCGACGGCCTCCGATGACCTGAAGCGCCTGGTGCGCTCGCCGGTGTTTTCCTCGGCCGAGGACCAGATAGCGGCGATCGAGGCCGTTGCCGCCAAGGTCGGCATCAAGGGCGCTGCCCTCAATTTCCTCAAGCTGGTGGCCGCAGAACCGCAGGCTTGCCGGCACTGCCCGAGATGATCCAAGGCTATGCCACGCTGGTCAGCCACCGCCAAGGGCGAGACCGCGGGCGAAGTCACCAGCGCCGAGACGCTTTCGCGCCCAGCAGCTCAAGGACCTCAAGGCCGCGCTCAAGGCGTCGCTCGGCCGCGACGTTGCAGCTTTCCACCCGGGTCGACAGCTCGATCCTCGGCGGCCTCATCGTCAAGGTGGGCTCGCGCATGATGGACAACTCGCTCAAGACCAAACTCCACAATCTCAAGATCGCCATGAAGGGGACCGCCTGATGGACATTCGCGCCGCCGAAATTTCCGCCATTCTCAAGAAGCAGATCAAGGATTTCGGCAAGGAAGCCGAAGTCTCCGAAATCGGCCAGGTGCTGTCGGTCGGTGACGGTATCGCCCGCGTCTACGGCCTCGACAACGTGCAGGCCGGCGAAATGGTCGAATTCCCCGGCGGCATCCAGCGGCATGGCGCTGAACCTCGAAACCGACAACGTCGGCATCGTGATCTTCGGCTACGACCGCGACATCAAGGAAGGCGACACGGTCAAGCGCACCGGCGCCATCGTCGAAGTGCCGGTCGGCAAGGAACTCCTCGGCCGCGTCGTCGATCCGCTCGGCAACCCGATCGACGGCAAGGGCCCGATCAAGTCCAAGATCTTCAAGCGCGTCGACGTCAAGGCGCCGGGCATCATTCCGCGCAAGTCGGTGAACGAGCCGATGTCGACCGGCCTCAAGGCCATCGACGCGCTGATCCCCATCGGCCGCGGCCAGCGCGAGCTGGTCATCGGCGACCGCCAGACCGGCAAGACCGCCATCATTCTCGACACCATCCTGAACCAGAAGCCCATCCACATCGCCGGTCCGGAGAAGGACAAGCTCTACTGCGTCTACGTCGCCTGCGGCCAGAAGCGCTCGACGGTCGCCCAGTTCGTCAAGATCCTCGAAGACAACGGCGCGCTCGAATATTCGATCATCGTCGCCGCCACCGCGTCGGATCCGGCACCGCTGCAGTATCTCGCACCGTTCGCCGGCTGCACCATGGGCGAGTATTTCCGCGACAACGGCATGCACGCGCTGATCGCCTATGACGATCTGTCGAAGCAGGCCGTCGCCTACCGCCAGATGTCGCTGCTGCTGCGCCGCCCGCCGGGCCGCGAAGCCTATCCGGGCGACGTGTTCTATCTCCACTCGCGCCTGCTCGAGCGCGCCGCCAAGATGAACGACTACGCTCGGCGGCGGTTCGCTCACCGCCCTGCCGGTCATCGAAACCCAGGCCAACGACGTCTCGGCCTATATCCCGACCAACGTCATCTCGATCACCGACGGCCAGATCTTCCTTGAAACCGAACTGTTCTACCAGGGCATCCGCCCGGCGGTGAACGTCGGCCTCTCGGTGTCGCGCGTCGGCTCCGCCGCCCAGACCAAGGCGATGAAGCAGGTGGCCGGCAAGATCAAGGGCGAGCTCGCCCAGTATCGCGAAATGGCGGCCTTCGCCCAGTTCGGCTCGGACCTCGACGCCGCGACGCAGCGCCTGCTCAACCGCGGCGCCCGCCTGACCGAACTTCTGAAGCAGGCGCAGTTCTCGCCGCTGAAGATGGAAGAGCAGGTCGTGTCGATCTATGCCGGCGTCAACGGCTATCTCGACGGCCTGCCGGTCGCCAAGGTGAAGCCGTTCGAGGAGGGCCTGCTGCGCTATGTGCGCGACAAGGCACGCCGACATCCTCGAGGCGATCCGCACCGAGAAGGCGATTTCCGACGCGACCATGCCGAAGCTCAAGGCGGCGGTCGACGCCTTCGCCAAGTCCTTCGCCTAATACGGGGCACCGATGGCAAGTCTCAAGGACTTACGAAACCGCATCGCCTCGGTGAAGGCGACACGCAAGATCACCAAGGCCATGCAGATGGTGGCCGCGGCGAAATTGCGCCGCGCCCAGGAAGCAGCCGTCGCCGCGCGCCCCTATTCGGAGCGCATGGCGGCGGTGCTGGCCAACCTCTCCGTCGTCCATGGAAGGCCAGCGAAGGCGCGCCGACGCTGCTCGCCGGCACCGGCAAGGACCAGGTGCATCTGCTCGTCGTCGCCACCGCCGAGCGCGGGCTTTGCGGCGGCTTCAACTCGTCGATCGCCAAGCTCGCGCGCGAACATGCCGACCGGCTGATCGCCCAGGGCAAGACGGTGAAGATCTTCACCGTCGGCAAGAAGGGCAATGACTCGCTGAAGCGCCTCTATGGCAAATACTTCGTCGAGGCGGTGGACTTCCGCGGCCAGAAGCCGTGAACTTCGAGCAATGCGCAGGGCGTCGCCGCGACGATCCTCAAGATGTTCGACGAAGGCCAGTTCGACGTCGCCACGCTGTTCTTCGCCGAATTCAAGTCGGTGATCTCGCAGAAGCCGACGGCGCTGCGGCTGATCCCGGCGCAGGTCGCGGGCGGCAAGCCCGCCGATCTCGGCGGCGCGATCTATGACGCCGAACCCGACGAGGGCGAAATCCTCGCCGACCTGCTGCCGCGCAACATCGCGGTGCAGGTGTTCCGCGGCCTGCTCGAGAATGCCGCATCCGAACAGGGCGCCCGCATGAGCGCCATGGACAACGCCACGCGCAACGCCGGCGACATGATCAACAAGCTGTCGATCAAGTACAACCGCCAGCGCCAGGCGCAGATCACCAAGGAACTCATCGAAATCATTTCGGGCGCGGAAGCGCTCTAAGCGAACACGAGAAGGACGAGACACATGGCAAAGAAAGCCGCAGCACCCGCCGAACCGCCGCTCCGGAAGCCAAGGCCGCACCGGTGGCCGCATCACCCAGGTCACGGGCGCCGTCGTCGACGTCGCCTTCGACGGCGAACTGCCGGCGATTCTGAACGCGCTCGAAACCATGAACGCGGTCCAACCGCCTGGTGCTCGAAGTCGCCCAGCATCTCGGTGAAAACACCGTGCGCTACATCGCCATGGACGCGTCCGAAGGCCTGGTGCGCGGTCAGGCCGTCACCGACACCGGCAACTCGATCTCGGTGCCGGTCGGCGACGAAACCCTGGGCCGCATCATGAACGTCATCGGCGAAGCCATCGACGAAGCCGGTCCGATCAAGACCAAGCTGCGCCGCCCGATCCATGCGCCCGGCGCCCGAATTCGTCGAGCAGTCGACGGAAGCGCAGATCCTCGTCACCGGCATCAAGGTCGTCGATCTGCTCGCACCCTACGCCAAGGGCGGCAAGATCGGCCTGTTCGGCGGTGCTGGCGTGGGCAAGACGGTGCTCATTCAGGAACTCATCAACAACGTCGCCAAGACCCACGGCGGTTATTCGGTGTTCGCCGGCGTCGGCGAGCGCACCCGCGAGGGCAACGACCTCTATCACGAGTTCATCGAATCCAAGGTCAACGCCGATCCGCACAATCCCGATCCGAACGTGAAGTCGAAGTGCGCGCTGGTGTTCGGCCAGATGAACGAGCCGCCGGGTGCGCGTATGCGCGTGGCCCTCTCCGGCCTCACGGTCGCCGAGCATTTCCGCGACCAGGGCCAGGACGTGCTGTTCTTCATCGACAACATCTTCCGCTTCACGCAAGCCGGTTCGGAAGTGTCGGCACTCCTCGGCCGCATCCCTTCCGCCGTGGGCTATCAGCCGACGCTCGCCACCGACATGGGCGCGCTGCAGGAGCGCATCACCACGACGACCAAGGGTTCGATCACCTCGGTGCAGGCGATTTACGTGCCGGCCGACGACTTGACCGATCCGGCGCCCGCCACCTCGTTCGCCCACTTGGACGCGACCACCACGCTGTCGCGCGCCATCGCCGAAAAGGGCATCTATCCGGCCGTCGATCCGCTCGACTCGACCTCGCGCATGATGGACCCGCGCATCGTCGGTGAAGAGCATTACCAGACGGCGCGCCGCGTGCAGCAGGTTCTCCAGCGCTACAAGGCGCTGCAGGACATCATCGCCATTCTCGGCATGGACGAGCTTTCGGAAGAGGACAAGCTGCACGGTCGCCCGCGCCCGCAAGATCGAGCGCTTCATGTCGCAGCCCTTCGACGTCGCCGCCGTGTTCACCGGTTCGCCCGGCGTGCAGGTGAAGCTCGAAGACACCATCAAGGGCTTCAAGGGCCTGTGCGACGGCGCCTATGACCATCTGCCGGAACCGGCCTTCTACATGGTCGGCACCATCGAGCAGGCGGTCGAGAAGGCCCAGCGCCTCGCGGCCGAGGCGGCGTAACCCTTCGAGGCCCTGCTGCGCAGGGCACCTCAGGGTGAGGAATTTCCTCATGCTGAGGTGCGAGCGGAGCGAGCCTCGAAGCATCTGGATGCAGTAGGATATGAAGATGGCCGCTTTCATTTCGAACTCGTCAGCCCCGCGCGGCTGTCTGTTCTCGGGCGACGTGGAAAGCGTCTCGATTCCCGGCACCGAGGGCGACATGGGCATCTTCGCGGGCCACGCCCCGGTGCTGTCGACGCTGCGGCCCGGCGTGGTCACCGTCGACAGGGGTCAGGGCAATCCCGAAAGATCTTCGTGCGCGGCGGCTTCGCGGAAGTGAACCCGACGGGCCTCACGCTGCTCGCCGAAGTGGCGATCCCGATGGCCGAACTCAACGCGGCAACGCTGGCCCAGCAGGTCAAGGACGCCGAGGACGACGTGGCCGACGCCAAGACCGACGAAGCCAGACGCGTTGCCAGCGAAAACCTCGAGCATCTGAAGGCGCTGCAGGGCGCGCTTTGACATAGCGTCAAATCTATTTGATAAGGGCGAGCGAAAGCTGGCTCTTTTCTGTTTAGGATGACGATGAGCGATGCGATCTCAAAACCCCGTAGTGTCTTGTCCATAGTTTTTTTCAGTATCTTTCAGGGGCCATTCTGCGTTGATGCTCTGGCTTGGGCGCGGGCGCCTGGCACTCGTCTATCTGCTGGTCACAATTGTTGCATTGTTTGTATTGGCCGGTCATGGAACAGTTCGGTTGGGTGAGTGCCGCATCATTGCAGGCTGGCTCCCTATTTCGCGTGCATACCTGTTCACCAGCGCTGCCTTGTTCCTCGCTGGAATGGGCCACGGCTTGGCCATTCGCCAGAGCTCAACTGGCAGACCTTGGTACAGGTGGATAGCGATTATTCCAACCATTGCGGCCCTCGTGCTCGCGCTCTTAATGATGCCGATGCGAATCTTCCTCTACCAACCCTTCAACATTCCCTCGGCAAGCAATGAGCCAACGCTGGTGCCGGGCGACAATGTCTTTGTTGCAAAGTTGGCCTATGGCGACAGCAGGTGACTCGTTCCCATTCAATTTGGCCTCATTTGTAGGGCGAACAGGAAAAAGTCGCCCCGGCTTGGGCGACATGGCCGTGTTCAAGAAGCCCAGTGATACTGCGGTCGACTACGTGAAGCGCGTAGTCGGGCTACCGGGGGATCGTATTCAAATAAAAGGGGGACTGCTGCATATCAATGGCATAGCAGTCAACAAGGTGCCCGCAAATGATGTGCAGTCGCCAAGTGCCGGGTTCGAGCTCAAGTACTTCAGGGAAACTCTACCGAATGGCGCTTCCTACGTTGTTGCAGAAATGTCCGATGATAGCGACGCTGATAACACGGTGGAGTTCGTTGTTCCCGAAGAGCACTATTTTGTTCTGGGAGACAGTCGCGACAACTCTATGGACAGCCGCTATCCCGAAATCGGGTTTGTGCCCGCCGAAAACTTCATCGGACCTGTAGTCTGGCTGTTTATGAATACCGATGGCCACGATATCGCGAGCCGTCCCCAGGAAATTCATCCGTAAGTTTATCGTTTGAAACTCCGCCAGCGGTGGACCAGTTCCACCTCGCAGGCCTTGAAGCCGAGAAAGGCGGTGAGCGAAACGACGCCACGCACAATGATCTCGGCAAGTTGCAACAGGCCGCCATCGAGCAGCGCCATGGTGCCAAATTGGGTTATGAAGCGCAGGTTGGCCATCGCCACCTGCGCCAGATCGATGGTGTTCCAGGCGAGCAGCCCGGCGAATAGTCCCATGATCACGAACAGGGCGACGGTGTGGTAGGCGTGAGGTGAGAGCCAGCGCCACATCTATCGGGCCGGAGCGGTAGCGGCCGCCTGCTTGCCTCTGCCGAGGAAACCGGTGGCGGCGGCAATGGCAATTCCCGCAGCGAGGATCACCAGGCCGAGCACCGGGCGATAGAAGATCCAGCCGATGGCGATCACCACCGAGCCGAGGATCGCCGTGAAACCGAGCGACATCAGGCTGGCGCCGCCCCTGACGATGGCGCCGATGCCGGGGATCAGGCCGAGCGTCTGTGTCAGCAGGCTGAAGGTCAGCATGAAGCCTCCGAACATCATGGCAAGGCCCAGGATGCGGACCACCCAAGTCACAACAATGTTGCCTTGAATCGCATCCTTGAACATTTCAGCGGCACTCACCGTTCCTGACTCTGCCAAGAACAGGTCACGGCCATTGCTGGTGGTGTAGTCCTCCAGCCGCTGACCTTTTTGCGCGGCAACAATGCTGGCGCTTTCAAGGACCGACCTGGTGAAACGGAGCTTGAGATCGCCCACTTGCGGAGCCTCCTTGTCGGCACCGGCATAGACTTCGGTGCCATCGAGCCAAACGGGAAGCCCGCCCACGGTTCTCGCTATGCCCGGCATGGCAGATGCGTCCAGTGCCAGCGGCATGGTCTTGCCGAGATGGGCGATGCGGTTCCCCGTCAGCGTGAAGGCGCCGATTGCCGCTTCGCCGATATCGAAGCTCTGGCCCCTGGCGGGCATCGGCGGATTGCGGGGGGCCGACGCGGTCTTGAAGTTGTTCGATTCAATTGACGTCGAAGACCATTCCTTCACGTAGTCATAGACGGTGGATTTGGTCTTGCTGCCGTCGGCATTGGTGCGCTCGGTCTGGCGCGAAATCTCCTTCCATTGATACATCTCAATCACGCGGGCGAGGCGCACGGCGCCTTCGGCCTTCACGCCAAATTGCGGGTCGGCGACGGCACCAGTGGGGGTGACGGCACCCGAGATGTGAATGAGTTTTCCCTCATTGGCGGGATCGGCCTTGGCGGCATCGGCGGAGACGACGATGCCCGCACCTTCGGCCAGCGCCCGGGCCGTCTTCACGGCGCGCCCCTCGTTCCAGAACAGCAACACCGCCATGGCGGCCACGAGTACAAATCCGAAGAGCGTATTCCTGAGGAGATTTATGAAAATGTCCGGCACTCACGAAGAGTGCCGGACCATAAAGCAAATCAAACGATTAGCGCAAGATCAGGCCTTGCGCTGGCCGACGTCCTTCATCCACGAGGGCTTGCCGCCTTCGCGCTTCGGTGCGCCCTGGCCGCCAGCGTTGCCGTGGGGGCGTTGGCCACCAGCGTGGTTGCGGTTGCCGCCACCATTGCCTGCGCCATTGCCACCCTTGCGGTGCTGCTTGGGCTTCTGGCCCGGCTTGCCCATCGGGTTGAAACCGTGGGTCGGTGCAAACTGCGGCACGTTCTTCATCGACAGCGCGTGTTCGGTCACCGGAACCGGCATGGCGGATGGTCTTCTCGATGTCGCGCAAAAGCCCGCGCTCTTCCGGGGTGCAGAAGGCAATGGCCGTGCCTTCGGCGCCGGCCCGCGCCGTGCGGCCAATGCGATGCACGTAAGATTCCGGCACATAGGGGAGATCGTAGTTCACCACATGACTTACGGCATCGACGTCGATGCCGCGTGCGGCGATGTCGGTCGCCACCAGCACCAGGATCTTGCCCTGCTTGAAGCCGGCAAGAGCCCGCTCGCGATTGGCCTGCGACTTGTTGCCGTGAATAGCGGCACAGGTGAAGCCCGCAGCCGAAAGGCCCTTCATCACCTTGTCGGCGCCATGCTTCGTCCGGGTAAAGACGAGAGTGCGCGTCATGTTGTTGTCTTTCAGAAGCTCGGCCAGAAGGTTCAGCTTCTTGGCCGGCTCGACATGAATGACGCTTTGGTTGACACGTTCGACGGTGGTCGCCACCGGGGCCACTTCAACGCGAACGGGATTGTTCAGAAGGCCAGCCGCAAGGCCTGCGATCTCCTTCGGCATGGTGGCCGAGAAGAACAGGTTCTGGCGCTGCTTCGGCAGCATGCCGGTCAATTTGCGAATGGCGTGGATAAAGCCAAGGTCGAGCATCTGATCGACCTCGTCGAGCACGAAGATCTCGACATTGGAGAGCGTCACGGCGCGGCGGTCGATGAGATCGACGAGGCGGCCGGGTGTTGCGACAAGTACGTCAACGCCACCGCGCAAGATTTCAATCTGCTTGCCCAGCGACACGCCGCCAAACACCACGGCGCGCGTCACTTTCAGAAAGCGGCCATAGGTCTTGAAGCTTTCGCCGATCTGCGAAGCGAGTTCGCGGGTGGGGGCGAGGATGAGGGCTCGCACCTGGCCACGGCCAGCGCGATCGGTCTTCTTGGCGAAGTGCTCGAGAATGGGGAGCGCGAAGGCGGCGGTCTTGCCGGTGCCGGTCTGGGCGATGCCGAGGAGGTCACGGCCATTGAGAAGATCGGGAATGGATTTCGCCTGGATTGGCGTCGGGGTCTCGTAGCCTTCCTGGGCAAGTGCCTTAAGGATGGGGGCCGAGAGATTGAGTTCGGTAAATGTGGTCACGAAATGACTTTCATACGGATACAAGGGGGACGAGCGCGTAGCCTGCATCCGATGCAAACGCGCAAGACAGTCCCACGTGAAAGGAATGTTGAGGAACGTCCGGTCCGAATGGCCACCTGTTGGGGCCTCACGTCATTCTATGGATGGACCGAAGACGCAGACGGTCATATGGCTGTTGTGCAGTGCAATGTCAAAGGAAATCTCGTTTCAGGTTAAGCCCTTAACAATCTCCGGCAATTCCAGCATGTCGTCGAATACGCGGAAGCAGCCTACCTGTGCGAGTTTCAGTGCGTGTCCGGCGCGGTCGGCATGGGTTCCGGTGAAGCCCAGAACCTGGCAACCGGCGGCGACGGCGGCGGTAGCGCCGGTCACGCTATCTTCGATGACGAGGCAGTCTCCGGCGGCAAAACCGGCGCGTCTTGCGGCGAGAGCGTAGATATCGGGGGCGGGCTTGCCATTCGTCACGTCTTCGAAGGTCGTCAGGCGCTCGCCAAAGTGGTGATCGATCTTCACGATGCGGAGTGCCGCCAGCGCCCGGTGGCGCGGGCCGTTGGTGCCGATGCTCTTGGGGAGTGCAATCTGTTCCAGGGCTGCCGCCACATTGCGCACGGCTTGCAGCTCGCGGCGGTAGGCCTCGATCATCAAATCGTCCTTGCGGGCTTCGAGATTGCCGGGAAGATTGATGCCGCGTTCGACTTCGATTTCGCCGATCATGCCCTGGAAGGTCTTGCCGACGAAACGCCGGTGCAGTTCGGCAATGGATATTTCAACGCCACACTCCACCAGGAGTTGGCCATCGACCGCCATGGAAATTTCTTCGCTATCAACGAGAACACCATCGCAGTCGAAAATGATATGGCGGATGCTCACGCGCCCAAGTGCCTGAAGGCGGCGATGACGCTGCGCATAGACTGGGCGCTTGAAGGGCACGACGATATCGGCAAGCTCATCCATTCTCGCCCAGCGCCATTGGTCGAATTCCTGTTTGTGGCCGGGCGGTGCAAGGTTGACTTCGCTGTCTTCGCCATCAAAGCGCGCGGCAAACCATTTCTGCGTCTGGCCGCGATACTTGCCGTTCCACGACTTGCCGATGAGATGGGCGGGAAGATCGTAATTGTACCAGCGCGGCGCCTCGGCGATCAGCGTGGCCGAGGTCACGGCGGTTTCTTCGGCAAGTTCGCGCAATGCTGCAACTTGCGCATTTTCGTTTTTGTCGATGCCACCCTGCGGCATCTGCCACCAATGGCCCTTGCCTTCGTCGTTCTGCTTGTCGAAGCGGCGGCCGATCCACACGAGGCCATGGCGGTTCAACAGCATGATGCCGACGCACGCACGGTAGGCCGTGACCACCGGCGGCTTCGCCATCAGCCCAGGCGGCCCTTGAAGGCGGCACTGACCGGCACTAGCAGAATGCCACGCTTGCGCAATTCCTGTGACCAGCGGGCCACTTCCTCGATGGTCACTTCCAGGCCCGTGCCAGTGCCGATGGCAAAGCCCTGACGCTTGGCCTGGTCTTCGAGTTTCAGCAATGCGGCAGCGATGTTTTCGGGATCGGGATTGGCATCGATGACAATTTCACCCTTGCGCACCAGAAGGCCGGTCTGGCGGCCTACCTGGTCCGAGGCGCTGGAACCGACACCGGCATCCTCAAGGAACACCAGACCCCGCTTCTTCAACTCGGTCATGATGGGTTTCAGATGTTCGGGTTCAGACAGGAAGCGTGTTCCCATGTAGTTGGTCAAGCCGGTGTAGCCGGCAAAGCGCGTCATGTTCCAGCGCAGGGAGGCAAGGTTGTCTTCGGCGGAGGCTCCGATGAGCAATGTGTTAGGGCCGGGATTGATGGCGGGATAGCCCGCCGGTTCCAGCGGCACCTGCAGCATGATCTCGTGGCCGCGGGCGCGAGCCTTGTTGACGAGAGTTTGCAAGTTGGCGCCATAGGGCGCGAAGCCGAAGCTCACATCGCCGGGCAATTCCATGATGGCGCGTTCGGTCAATCGCGCGTTCAGGCCCATGCCGCCCAGCAGCAGGGCGATCTTCGGCTGGTCCGACGACGAAACACTGACCGGGGTGAGCGCTGCATAGATGTCGGACGGACGTTTACCGCCGGAACCGATCTTCGGCATCGGCCCATCGGGTGTGGTTTCGGTGACGCTGGCAATGGGCGCCGCCTTCATGGGCCGGTGGGCCGGAATGATGATTTCAGTTTCCTGGGAGCCGGTAATCTTGATGGTGCCGATTTCGGCAGGCTCGAAGTTCTCGTCGCTCTCAACCACTTCGGCTTCTTCAACCGTTTCGGCCGTTTCGGACTCGAGGGGCTTGCCGATGGAGCCGGTGTTCATGTCTTCGAGGGGTGGAATTTGCGCCGTCAAGACCGGTTCGCCGGCGAAGGGAGCATGCTGGCGCGACAGCCAGGCAATGGCGCCGCCATAGAGCGCCACGGTGAGCAGCGACACGACAGCCAGCGCCCCCGGCCGTTTCGACCAAAGCCTTTCCGCTGTGCTCCGCTTTTTCAGCGGCTGGCGCAATTCATCCCGGGGCATCGAACTCGACCGCTACATGATTCGTACCAGCCGACTTTCGCGCGGCAACCGTTAACACGCTGTTAACCATGGGCCGGGAGCCCGAAGGGCGGATGAGGGCTGGCGGGGCTTGGGACTGGTTAAATCAGTTCTCCATCGATTGAACAGGTTGAGGGGAGGCGCGGGTAGCGCTTCGCCGCAGAAGTAGTGAGTGAGTCCGGAAGAAGGCGGTGCATCGCACCACCCGCGCCGCGGATTTTGACCATTGCCCACAACCGAATTGCGGAGGCCTGGGACTTTCTTTTCATCTTCAACCTCCTTGTCCACTGAAGGAGGGCTCGCCCAACGGGCTTGCCGGTGATTGTGAGCGGTCCCTGGTCTCGGGTGTGTCCGTCACACCCTATTCAGGCCCCGCATCGCTTCCCCGTCTCGACGGCTCGAGTTCCGTCCCCTCGGCGAGAGCGACGAGAGGGTTATACTCCTATAGGAATTAATGTCAATAGCTGTCCTCTCCCCGCTTTGCGCGGGGCGAGGACGATAAGGCAATGCGTTCTAATTCGCCGAGGGTTCGGTTTTTTCGCCTTCGGCGGGTTTTACGTCCTTGGGCTTGACGTTGGACACGACCTTGACGCCGTGCAGAAGGTCGATGGCCGCCTTCAGCTGCATGTCCTTGGTCTTGTCTTCGGGCACGTAGGCGGCCGAACCGCCGCCTTCGTCGCCGCCTGCCTCATTGGACAGGTGGCCGCGCAGGCCGGCTTCGCCCTCGGTCGAAACATCCTTGCCCAGAAGTTCGGGCGGCAGTTCCTGCTCGATGACGATGTCGGCGTCGATGCCCTTGGCCTGGATCGAGCGGCCGGCGGGGGTGTAGTAACGCGCCGTGGTCAGGCGCAGCGCGCCTTGCCCGGCCAGCGGAATGATGGTTTGCACCGAGCCCTTGCCGAAGCTCCGTGTACCGATGATCGTCGCCCGCTTCTGGTCCTGCAGCGCACCGGCAACGATTTCCGATGCCGATGCCGAGCCACCATTGATCAGGATCACCACCGGCCTTCCTTCGGCGAGATCGCCCTTCTGGGCCGAGAAGCGCTGGGTCTCGTCGGCGTGGCGGCCCCTGGTCGAAACCACTTCGCCGCGTTCGAGGAAGGCGTCGGATACCGAGATCGCCTGGTCGAGCAGGCCACCCGGATTGTTGCGCATGTCGATGATGTAGCCCTTCACCTTGCCGCCAAGTTTGGTCTCGAAATCGGCCATGGCCTTTTCGATGCCGTCCTGGGTCTGCTCGGTGAAGGAGGAAATGCGGACGTAACCGATGTCGTCACCCTCGATGTTGAACTTCACCGATTGCACGGTGATGCGGTCACGGATGATCTTGACGTCGAAGGGTTCCTTCTTGTCGCGCGCGATGGTGATGACGATGGGAGCGCCGATGGCGCCGCGCATGCGGTCCACAGCTTCGTTCAGGGAAAGGCCCTGCACGTCTTCGCCGTCAAGCTTGATGATCAGGTCGTTGGCCATGATGCCGGCCTTTTGGGCGGGCGTGCCATCAATGGGTGACACCACCTTGATGATATTGTTTTCCATGGTCACTTCGATGCCGAGGCCGCCGAATTCGCCACGGGTCTGAACGCTCATCTCGTCATATTGCTTGGCGTTCATGAAGCTCGAATGGGGATCGAGCGAATTGAGCATGCCATTGATGGCCGACTCGATCATCTTGGCTTCGTCGGGCTCTTCGACATAGTCGGCGCGCACCCGGTCGAACACGTCGCCGAACAGGTTCAGCTGCTTGTAGGTGTCGGCGTTCGAGGCGAAACTGTCGCCGAACGCGTGCCACAACAGCGAGGCCGAAACGGCGCCCGCCAGAACCAGGCTGAAATTGCGAACTTGGGTCTTCATGCTCATCTACGCGCCTCTTGTCTGCCGCCGATCCACCATTGGGTCGAATCGATGGCCTCTGTGCTGTTGCGGAACTCTATATATAGTACGGGCCGTTTGTCTTGTATCACATCGCCGAGAAGTGTGACGGAAGATGGGCCGGGGCCCATTTCTCCCACCGGCTCGCCTGCCCTCACGAAATCTCCGGTCTGGGCGGTCATTTTGCCCATGCCCGCCATCAGCAGGTGATAGCCGGAGCCGGGGTTGACGATCATCACCTGGCCATAGGAGCGGAAAGGACCGGCAAATTCAACCCTGCCGTCGGCGGGGGCCGTCACCTGGGCGCTTTCGCGGGTGGCAATGACAAGACCCCTGAGACGGCCACCGAGGCCGTCATCATCGCCAAAACGCTTGAGAATCTGGCCCTGGGCCGGGTAGGCCAGCTTGCCGTGGGCCTTGGCAAAAGCAACGCGCGGCTGCTCGGTGGCTTCCTTGGCCTTCTTTCGCGCCAGTTCCTCGGCCTTTGACTTCTTGGCCTCATCGGCGTCGCGGCGCTGCTTGTCCTCGGCGAGGCTGGCGAGCAACTGTTTCAGTGTCCGGGCCTTGGCGGCCAATTCGCTGGCGCGCTGGCGTTCGGTCTCAAGCTGAGCACTGGCGCTGGCCACCAGATCACGTTTTTTTGAAATCAAGGCGTCAAGTTCCTGCCTGGACTCCTTCAACCTCGCAATGTCGGCGCGCAGCGTCTCCTTGCCTTTCTTGACATTGCCACGCAGCTCCTCGAGGCGCGCGAGATCTGACGCCAGTTCTTCGGCCTCTTCGCGCAATTCCGGCACGATGGCGCCAAACAGGAGGGCGCCGCGTAACGCACCGAGTACGTCATTGGGCTCGACCACCAGGGCGGGCGGCGGGTTCTGTTCGAGACGCTGCAAACCGGCCAGAAGTTCTGACAGCACATCCTGCTTGGCGGCAAGACTGCTGAGGATTACCACCTCTTCCTTGTTCATTTTCAGAAGCTGGCCTTCGCTGTCGGTGATCGCCGCTTCCTGGGCCTGGATGCGCTGGGAGATGTCGACGAGCTTTTCAGAGATTTCCTGCTGTTCTTCCTCGGCGGCGAGAATTTCGGCGGCGATGCGGTCCTGCTCGGCTTTGGACAGCTGCAGCTGTTGTTCGACGGTTGTAAGCTCGCTCTCCTCGCCCTCGGCGCGCAACGGTTCGGCCGCCAGTGCCAAAAGCACCGCAGCAAATCCGAGCCGGGCCGAAAATGACGATCTCATCGCGCGCAAGCTAGAAAAGTCCAATGACCGAAATGCGGCCCCGATTCGGCGCCACGACGGCCAGTTTTGGCGGGCGGCGATTAGCATTCCGTTAACCTTGGGGGTGGCTGTCACACCCGGTGATAGGGGTGGCCCGCCATGATGGTGACGGCGCGATAGAGTTGTTCGAACAGCATCACCCGCACCAGGCGGTGCGGCCAGGTCATGGCGCCGAAGGAGACGACGAGATCGGCGCTCTCACGAGTTTCCCCGGCGTGGCCATCGGGACCGCCGATCACGAAAGCAATATCCGATCCACCATCGATCTGGCGCTTGAGTGCGGTGGCAAGTGCCGCGCTTGAAAGGCTCTTGCCACGTTCATCGAGAACGATAACGAAGGCCTTGGGCGGCAGGGCCCCGGCGATGAGCTTTGCCTCCTCTGTCATGCGCGCCGAAGCGCTCGCAAGCTGGCTTTCGCCGAACTCGGTCAGCGTGAATTTGGTGATGCCGGCCTTGCGGCCAAGACCTTCAACGCGGCCCCGGTAGTCTTCGGCCAACAGCTTTTCGGGCCCTGCCTTCAGCTTGCCCACGGCGATGACCGAAAGTTTCAAGGACCTAACCTACGGCGCGCTCTTCCGGTGCGTGGGCCGACCACAGCTTTTCGAGATTGTAGAAGCTCCGCACTTCCGGCCGGAACAAATGCACCACCACATCGCCGGCATCGACCAGCACCCAGTCGCATTGCGGCATGCCTTCGATGCGCAAGTCCCGGTAGCCGCGCTCCTTCAGCTTCTCCACCAGCTGGTCGGCGATGGCGCCGACATGACGGCTGGAGCGGCCAGACGCCACCACCATGAAATCGGCAATCGCCGACTTGCCATCGAGCCCCACCGTGGTGATGTGCTCGGCCTTGGCATCGTCAAGCTGGCCCTCGATGATCGCCAGCAGTTCAGGCTTGGGGGCTTCCGGGGCCTTCGCGGGCCTGGCCGGTGCCTTGGCCTTGACGGGCTTCGGCGGAGCCACCTTGACAGGCTTCGGCGCTGTTGCCTTGACGGGCCTCAAGGGCGCGGCAACCTTCACCGGTTTCTTGCGCACTGCCGCCTTGACGGGTTTTACCGCCTTCTTTGCCACAGCCTTGCGGATCGGGACTTTCTTGGCGGTCAGCTTTTTGGCCACTGGCTTCTTGGCCGCTACCTTCCGGGCGGCTGGCTTTTTGATAGCAAGCTTTTTGATACCTGATTTGTTGCCAGTGATTTTTCTGGCCGCAGCCTTCTTCACGGAGCCCTTCTTGGGTGCAGCCTTTATTGCCTTGGTTTTCTTCGGCGCGGCTTTGGCTTTCGCGGCGGATTTGCGCGAAGCCGTCTTCTTTGCTGTTTTCTTCAGAGGCCTGTTCCTTGTGCTCGACCGGGTGAGTTCACGGTGAAATACGGCCTATTGATGCGCCGTTCAAGCTATTCCGGGAGCCCGGCCCGGCGCATGCCCTCGGCCAGGTGGTCGATGTCATGGGCATGGCGGAAGGGTTCGATATCGCGGCAGGTGCCGATGGTAAATCCTGGCGTCAGTTTCAGCGCACCGGCGGCGTGACGGCGCGCTTCATCATCGTGACCGAGATAGGCATGGCAGGCGGCGAGATAGGCCTCAACAAAATCGAGCGGCATCGGTGAGCGCTTGAGGCAGGCAATAGCCTCCTCGTAGCGCCGGGCCATGAACAGGATGGTGCCCTTGTCGCGCCAGTACCATGACGCGTCGAAGTGCGGATCAAGTTCGAGGGCGCGGTCGAACAGGGCAATGCCGCGCTCCGGATCGCCAAGGTAGCCGCAGACAATTCCAAGCCCCGCAGTGATTGCCGGATGGTTGGGATTGAGCGACAGGCTCTTCAGGTAGTGATGTTCGGCAAGATCGAGATCCTTGCGCCACATCAGCACATGGCCATGAAGCCCGTGGCAGGCGGGATCGTGACTGTCCAGTTCGAGGGCCTTGCCGGTCAATTCGATGGCCTTGTCGAGCAGGGTGCGTGGTGCCGCAGGGTCGCGTATCCATTCCAGCATGGTGTACTCACCGAGGAATGCATAGGCGCGGGCGTAGCCGGGATCACGATCAATGGCCTGCCGGAACAAATTGCGGGCCTCTTCCTCGATCTTCGGATCGCCCAGCGGCAGGGCATCGCCGCGCAACAGGAACTCATAGGCGGCGAGATTGGCCGGTGGCTTGCGCTGGGCCTTGCCCACGACATCGACACTCAGGCGCTGCGAAAGCTGTGCGGCAATGGTGGCGACGATGCGGTCCTGCAATTCAAACACCGCATCTTCACCGGTATCAAAACGCTCGCTCCAGATCTGGCTCGCTGTAGCACCATCGGTGAGGTAGGCGGCGATGCGCAGGCGCTTGCCCATGCGCCGCACGCTGCCGGTCACGATGTAGCCTGAACCGCCACCTTCGCCGGGCTTGGCACTCCGCACCATGACATTGCGAAACCGCGACAGTTCGGTGGCAATGTCGCCACTGATGCCTTCGCTGAAATAGCGTTGCGACTGGTCATCGCTGAGATCGGCAAAGGGCCGCACGGTGATGACCGGCAGTGCCGGAACCGCAGGCTCCTGCGCAGCCTGTTGCCGCAACAGCATCTCGGTTTCATCCTCGGGCTTCACACCGAGTTCGCGTTGCAGGAGGTCGCGGCAGGCCTGCAATTGCCGTAATGCGCCAGCCCGTTCGCCCGCCGCCAGATAGGCGGAAATCAACACCCGGTGCGAAGCCTCGCGCAATGGGTCGATGGCCACCAGTGCTGCCGCCGTCTGAATGCGTTGTTGTCCGTGCTGGCTTTGTGCAAGCTCCGCGAACAGCGATTGCATGCGCGTTGCAAGCTTTTCGCGCTCGGCGGCAAGCCAGGATTCGAAGCTGTTGTCGCCAATGTCGAGGCCGTCGAGCAGTGGCCCCCGGTAGAACGTGGCGGCGTTTCCGGCATCAATCGCCGCCACATCAATAGCCACTTTCAGAGGGTCAAGTGCGAGAACGTCGTCGCGGGCCTCAAGGAAGTCGAGCCCGGCCTCGGTCAATTCCTTGCGCAGCGTGGTCAGGAGCTGGCGCAGGCTGTCGCCTGCCTGTTGTTCGCCACGGTTGCTCCACAGGAGCGCCCGCAGCCGCGCCCGGCTTGCCGAATGTCCCGGGGACAGGGCGAGAATGGCCAAGAGGGCGCGGGCCCGTTTCGAGGTGATGGCGACGTCGCCCCCGTCCGGCGAGGCCAGGCGAAAGCCACCGGTCAGTCCGAGGCTGGCTTGATCAGGCATGGCGGAGCCACAGCGTACACATTCACGGCTCCATAGCCGATTTTTCACGGCACTTCACGGTGGAACTCACGCCCGCCTCACGGCGCCGGTGTCAAGGTGAGGCCATCGGACAAAGGAGAAACCCATGGCCCGCAGCATAACCCTCACCCAGCCGGTTACGGCGTCCACAACGAAGCTGGACATCATTTCCCGGGCCTTTGGCTTCATGCTGAGGCTCGCCGCCGACCTCAACCGCTACATGGACGCCGCCCACAAGGTTCATGCCGTGGATAGTGGCACCGGTCAGCCGGACCGGCAGCGCTAACCCCTCCGGCCCCGGCCTTTGCGGATCGCCGTTGAGCTTTCCTTGCGCAGCGGCATGGGGACTTGTCACGCAGAACGAAGAAATGGGCCTGCCCGCACCTCAAGAAGCCGGATCAAGATGGGGTCCATGAACTCGAATTCGTCGGGGATGTTTGAAGCATATGATTCGCTTGTTCTTGAGAAATGGTTTGAACTTCTTTTGAAGTCTGTTCCGGTGGGAGTGGTCCATAACAAAGATAATACTCGCCCAATCAAGTTGTTCGGGCGAAAGAACGACGCTGGCGTCATTGTTCAAGCCCGCTGAGTCTGTCTCTACCTCTGGCCATCTGGAGAAAACTCGCTCGGCGGTTGGGCTTCGCAACTTGTTCTGGCTACAAATGAAGAGAGCTCTTCTCATGCTCCTTTGCCACTATTCCGGCGCTTGCGGATCGCCGTCGAGCTTTCCTTGCGGAGCGGCATGGGGATGAAACACCAGCTGGGGGCGGAGCGCGAGACAAGCTTCGGCGCCAGATGGGTGGGAAGCTGCTCGTTGTCGAAGCGCGTGGCGGCGGGGCTGCCGAGGGCCCGCAGCGAATAACCGGGGCGGGCCAGAATGGCGAGCGGCAGGGATTGAGGGATCTCCAGCCAGTTGTGCCAGCGGTGCAGATTGGCGAAACTGTCGGCCCCCATGATCCACACGAAGTCGGCGCGGCGCAGCACAGGTTGAAGGCGGTCCAATGTTTCCGCCGTGGTGCGGGCGCCGATCTGCTTTTCGAGATCGGTGACCACAAAACGCGGATGGCGGGCGATCTTGCGCGTATCGGCGAGGCGTTTGGAATATTCACCGGTTTCGCGTCGGGTCCTTCAACGGGTTCTGCGGCGATACCAGCCACCACACCCAATCGAGTTGAAGCTTCCGCAAGGCATAGAGCGCAACCATGTAGTGGCCGTAGTGGGCCGGATTGAACGAGCCGCCGAACAGGCCGATGCGCTGGCCGTCACCGAAGGGCGGCGGGTGGATCATTTCGCCCTTCTCCCGCCGCAGGTGGGAGAAGGTGGCGCAATGCGGCCCTCATCCGCCCTTCGGGCACCTTCTCCCGGCGCGGCCGGGAGAAGGCTGAATGGGGTCTTCATGGCCGCACCTGGCCGGTGCCCCGCACCTGATATTTGAAAGTCGTGAGCTGTTCGACGCCGACCGGTCCCCGCGCATGCATCTTGCCGGTGGCAATGCCGATCTCGGCGCCGAAACCGAATTCGCCGCCATCGGCAAATTGTGTCGAAGCGTTATGCAGGACAATCGCCGAGTCGACCTCGTTGAGAAAGCGCTCGGCGGTGGCGGCATCATCGGTGACGATGGCATCGGTGTGCTGCGAGCCATATTTCGCGATGTGGGCCATGGCCTCGCCGACACCATCGACAACGCGGAGCGAAATGATGGCGTCGAGATATTCGGTGGACCAGTCGGCTTCGGTGGCGGGTTTGACGGCGGGGTCGGCGGCCAGTGCCGCGGCTCGCCGCGCACCTCGCAGCCGGCGTCAATCAGTGTACGGATTACCGGCTTCAGATTGGTGGCCGCTCCGGCGCGGTCGATCAGTATGGTTTCCGCCGCACCGCACACGCCGGTGCGCCGCATCTTGGCATTGCGCACGATGGCCTTCGCCATCTCAAGGTCCGCCGCCTTGTCGATGAACACATGGCAAATGCCTTCGAGGTGGCTGAACACCGGTACGCGGGCGTCCTTCTGCACGCGTTCGACAAGGCTTTTTCCGCCCCTCGGCACGATGAGGTCAATGGTGCCGCCAAGGCCTTCGAGCATCAGGCCGACACAGTCGCGATCGGCCGACGGCACCATCTGGATTGCGGTGCGCGGCAGGCCTGCCGCATCCAGCCCGCGCTGCAGGCAGGCGATGATGGCGGCGGATGAGCGGAAGCTGTCGGAACCGCCGCGCAGGATCGCCGCATTGCCGGACTTGAGGCACAGGGCGCCGGCATCGGCGGTCACATTGGGGCGGCGACTCATAGATGATGCCGATGACGCCGATGGGTACGCGCACCCGGGAGATTTCCATGCCGTTGGGCCTGGTCCACTGGCTCATCACGGTGCCGACCGGATCGGGCAGGGCGGCGATCTCTTCCAGTCCCTTGGCCATGGCCTCGATGCGTTCGGGCGTCAGCGTCAGGCGGTCGACAAAACTGGTTTTCAGGTTCTTGGACTTCGCGGCTTCAAGGTCGCTGGCGTTTTCGGCCGCATATGTCCGCGGCACTGCGCCGGATCTTTGCGGCCATGGCACGCAGGGCTTCGTTCTTCTGGTCGGTTGAAGCGAGCGCCAAGACTTTGGCGGCGGCGCGCGCCGCCTGGCCCAGCGCCTGCATCATGTCGCGGTTCGAAACGTGTCGCGGTCATGCGCGGTCTCCACCCATCAGCACCATGTCGTCGCGGTGGACGATTTCATCGCGGCCCCGGAAGCCCAGAACCTTTTCGATCTCGCTTGATTTGAGGCCGATGATCGCGGCCCGCGTCGGCGGCATCATAGGTGACGAGGCCGCGGGCAATTTCGCGGCCCTTCAAGGTGATGATCGAAACGGTGTCGCCGCGCATGAAGGCGCCTTCGATGCGCTTGACGCCGGCGGGAAGCAGGCTCTTGCCCTTGGCCAGCGCTTCGGCCGCACCTTCATCGACCACCAGATGGCCGATCGGTTGCAGGGTTCCGGCAATCCAGCGCTTCCTGCGATTGCAGCGCCGAGGCGGGCGCCAGAAACCAGGTGCAGCGTTCGCCATCGGCGACGCGCCGCAGCGGATGCAGCTCATGGCCCGAGGCGATCACCATGTTGCAGCCCGCACCCACGGCGATCTTCGCCGCTTCGATCTTGGTGATCATGCCGCCGGAGCCCAAGCCCGATACGGGCTTTCCCGCCATGGCTTCGATCTCCGGGGTGATTTCGGAAACTTCGGGAATGAACTTCGCATCTTTCTTCCGGGAGATGCCGTGTAAAGCCCATCGATATCAGACAGCAGAACCAGGCAATCGGCGGACATCATCGAGGCGACACGGGCGGCGAGGCGGTCATTGTCGCCGTAGCGGATTTCGGAGGTGGCGACCGTGTCGTTCTCGTTGATGACCGGCACGGCGCCCTGCGCCAACAGGGTTGAAAGCGTTGCCCGGGCATTGAGATAGCGGCGGCGCTCTTCGGTGTCGGTGAGGGTTACCAGCACCTGTGCCGCCACGATGTTCCGTGTGCGGAGCGCTTCGCTCCAGGCCTGGGCCAGTGCGATCTGGCCGACGGCGGCTGCGGCCTGGCTCTGTTCCAGTTTCAGCTTGCCCTTGGGAAGGCCCAAGGTGCGGCGGCCAAGGGCGATGGCGCCGGACGAGACGACGATGATCTCGGCACCCTTCACCCGGGCGTCCGCCAGATCGTCGATCAACGAGGAAAGCCACGACGCCTTGATCGCCCCGGTCTTGGCATCGACGAGCAGCGCCGAGCCGATCTTGACGACGATGCGCCGGGCTTTGGTCAGGCGCGTGTTCACGGCCGCCAGTCCTCGGTCACAACGCCCGGCGCGTCGTCCTTGCGGGTGGCCTTGCGCGAGGTTTCGATGACCGTGAGCAGCCGCTTCATGGCATCGTCGACACCTGATTGCGTGGCGCCGGAAATGAGCAGCGGGGTTTTCTTCAGGCGCTTCTTGAAGTCAGCAAGCTTCTTCTTCAAATCGTCTTCGGCGATGGCGTCGATCTTGTTGAAGGCGACGATCTCCGCCTTCTCCGCCAGTTCGCCGCCATAGGCCTTCAACTCGGTGCGGATGGTGCGGTAGGCCTTCACCGGGTCTTCTTCCGTCACATCGATCAGATGCAGCAGAACGGCGCAGCGTTCGACATGGCCGAGAAAGCGCGTGCCTAATCCTACGCCCTCGTGGGCGCCTTCGATCAGGCCGGGAATATCGGCGAGCACGAAGCTCGATCCCGCCGCGCGCACCACACCCAGTTGCGGATGCAGCGTGGTGAAGGGATAGTCGGCGATCTTCGGCTTCGCCGCCGAAACAGCGGCCAGCAATGTGGACTTCCCGGCATTGGGCAGGCCCAGCAGTCCGGCATCGGCAATGAGTTTAAGGCGGAGCCAGATCCACCGTTCCTCGGCCTCCTGGCCGGGGTTGGCATGGCGCGGCGCCTGGTTCGTCGCGGATTTGAAGTAATGGTTGCCAAAGCCGCCATTACCACCCTTGGCAATGCGCACCCGCGCGCCAGCCTTGGGCAGGTCGGCGATCAGGGTTTCGTTGTCTTCCTCGTAAATTTCCGTGCCGGCCGGAACCTTCAGCACGATGTCATCGGAGTTGGCGCCGGCCCTGAGGCGGCCCATGCCATGGCCGCCGGTCGCCACCTTGAAGTGCTGCTGGTAGCGATAGTCGATCAGCGTGTTGAGGCCATCGACGGCTTCGACCCAGATGTCGCCGCCCTTGCCGCCATCGCCGCCATCGGGCCCACCCATCTCGATGAACTTCTCGCGCCGGAACGACACGGCACCGGCACCGCCAGCACCGGAGCGCACATAGACTTTGGCTTGGTCGAGAAACTTCATGATTGAAAACTACCTATGCCGCGCTGTGGCCATTGTGCAACAGCGAAATCGTTAATGTTGCAGTGCAACACAATCTCGTCACTTTTGGCCGGTTTACCGAGGCTCTTCACCCTGACATCGGCGGTCGCGTGGAGGACATCACCCGGTTTCGGGAATGCCCTGGGCAACCGCATGCACTTAAGGAAAGGACCAAAATGAAAAAATTGTTTGCAGGACTTCTGGCCGCAGCTTTTTCCGCGGCCTCGTGATTACCCCGGCCAGTGCCGGTTCCCAAACGCAGGTTCAGGCGCTGATCAAGCAGTTGGCGCCGTCCTATGGCGTGCCGACGTGGTTTGCGCTGCGCATCGCCAAGATTGAATCGGGCTACAATGCCAATGCACGTGGTTCGCACGGCGAACTCGGCAGCTTCCAGATGAAGTGCCAGACGGCCAAGGGCATCGGCTATCGCGGCTCGTGCAACGGGCTTCTCGATCCCCGCACCGGCGTTGAGGTTGGCCTCAAGCACCTGTCGCTGGCCATCAAGTCGTCGGGTGGCAATCTGCAAGCTCGCCGCCTCCAAACACAACGGCGGCCTTGGAAGGAAGACGCTGGTGAGGAAATACGTGGCGCAGGTGTTTTGAGGTCCGCATTTGCATCCAGGGTGGTCGCTCCCGCCTGGCGGGATCGAGGACAGTTTTGCCGCTCCTTCATTGCCCACGCTGCCTTTCCCAGCCGTCGCGCGGTCAGCGCCATGCGCATGACCGGTACGAGATAGCCAAGGCCGCGGCTGGTGATCATCTCTTCGCCAGTAGGCGTGAATCCAAGCCCTGACAGAATGCGCCGCGAGGCTTCATTGCCGATGCGATAGCCGGCGACCAACGTATGATATTCCGTGTACTGAAAGACGTGGGCGGTCATGCCTCGCGCCGCCTCGCGCATGTAGCCCTTGCCCCATAGCGGTTCGGCGATCCAGTAGCCCAGTTCGGAATCCTCAGCGCCACCCTCGGCGCTGATGCCGCCCACCACGCGCTGCGGCGCTTCCTTCAAGGCCACCGAAAGAAAGAGATCGCTGGGACCCGACTTGCGGGTCAACGCCAGATAATCCTCGGCATCCTTGCGCGAGTAGGGAAAGGGAATGCGCGCCGTGTTCTTCACAATCTGGAAGTTGTTGATCGCCACAACAAGATCGTCGAGGCCGCGCTCGTCGAGCGGCCTCAGGATCAAGCGTTCGGTGGTGATCATGGTCATCGGCGTTTCCAAAATGAAAAACGGAGAGGTGTCGCCACCTCTCCGTTGCAAATTTTGCGGAACTGGTGTGGCGCTTATTCGGCGGCCACTGGCGGGATCACCGAAACGGTCTGGCGGTCGCCCTTGGTTTTGCGGAAGGTCACGGTGCCGGCAACAGTCGCGAAGATCGTGTGATCCCTGCCGAGGCCGACGCCCTTGCCCGGATGAACAACCGTGCCGCGCTGGCGGACGATGATGTTGCCGGGGATGACGGCTTCGCCGCCGAAGTGCTTGACGCCGAGACGGCGGCCCGCCGTATCGCGGCCGTTGCGGGATGAGCCGCCTGCTTTTTTATGAGCCATGGGGTGTTACTCCTGTTCCTTGGCGCGGGCCTTGTCGGCCTTGGCGCGCGGCGGCTTGCCGGCCATCAATTCCTTGGCCTGCTCGATCCATTCTTCGCGGGCCATGCGGCCCTTCTGCTTCAGATGCTCTTCGGCGCGGGTGACATCGTCAGTGGTCATCGCGGCGATTGACGCAAAGGTGTTGAAGCCCAGTTCGCGCATGCCCTTTTCCATCTTGGGACCGATGCCGCCGATGAGCGAGATGTCATCGGAGGCAGCATCACCAACCGGTGCCGCCAGCGTGGCGGGTGCCGGAGCTGCTTCGGCCTTCTTCGGAGCGGCGGCCTTCTTCGAGGGCTTGGCGCCACCGGTGAGAATTTCGCGGATGGTGACCGAGGTCAGGTCCTGGCGGTGGCCGTTCCTGCGGCGATAGTGCTTCCTGCGGCGCTTCTTGAAAATGATGATGTGGGGGCCGCGGTCCTGGGAAGCGATTTCAGCGACCACGGTGGCGCCAGTCACATAAGGGGCACCCACTTCAACCGCGCCGCCGTTGGCGACCATCAGCACATTGGTGAATTCGATGCTGTCGCCAGCCGCGCCTTCGAGCTTTTCGATCTGAATTTTCTGGTCGGCTGCAACGCGATATTGCTTGCCGCCGGTCTTGATGACTGCGTACATCTTTACTTCCTTGTTCTCCCGCACCCTGTGGCGCCGCTCTGAACTCGATGGAGAGCGGACTTTAAGACCTTGATTTATCAAGGCTATGTGAGTTGCCTCGGGCAGCGCATGACACCCGGCAGCACAAGGCCACCCGGCGGATGGCGGTTTCTAGGGGAAATGGGGGGAAATGTCAAGGAAGGGGGCGGGTGGCTAGTTAAGCTGATCCCGGCCCGACTTGGTGGCCCAGAACCAGTAATCCGGATTGGCGCCGCCACTCCAATCCGTTTCAACGTAGTTCCTGAAGTGTTTTGTCATATAGGAAGGGCTTAACCCAACCCTTCGAAACCGCCGTCAGTAGCGCGCTACTAACGACCACCTCGTCCAGCTTGGTGTACTGCTCATCCCACTTCGCCAACTCGTCCAGGATGATTGGCATGTTCTCGTAGTCATTCGCCACGATGTCCGTGATGATGCGGACCAGCTTGTCTTGTTCGGCCACCGGAGTTCTGCTCAAACCAACTCCAGCCGCAATTCTTTCCCGACAATCCTCGCCGCCCGTTGCAGGCTTTCGATGGTGGCGCTGCCGTTGTCGGGGTCGAGGATGCGGTCGAGCTGGGCCCGGCTGGTTTTCATCATCTCGGCCATGCGCTTCTTGGTGATGCGTTTCTTCTTCATGGCCTCGGCAAGTTGCAGCGAAATGACGGCCTTGACGGCGGCGGCGGTTACTTCGCCGCGAATGCCTTCCTCGTCCAGCCAGCTTTCAAAGTTTGAGCCTACATGCGGATTTTTCTTCATGGCATCATGTCCTTCATTCGCGATCTTGCAGTTTCCAATTCGCCGGACGGGGTGCGCTGGGACTTTTTGATAAAGGCGTGCAGGGCAATCAACCGGCCTTCATGAAAGCCAAACAACACCCGCGCCTCGCGCCGGCCCGTCAATGTCGAGCGCACCTCCCAAAGACCTCCGCTCAGTGGCCGGCACACCGGCAAGCCAATCGGCCAACCGAACTGCACTTTGGCAATGTCCCGGCCAATCAACTACTTGTCATCCGGCGAAAGTTCTCGCAGCCAGTCACGAACCGGCTCGCGGCCCGACTTTGACAGCCAGAAACGCAATTCAATCGGGGTCAATGCCGCAGGCACCGTTTCTAGTACCAAAATAGATACAAATTGTCAAGCTGCCTGGCCGCCCGCCTCGCCACTTCCCGCCACCTTGTCATTCGTAGGCGGCATCTCTTGCACATTGAAACCCGGCGCCTTTTACGCCATTTAGACGGAAACCCATTTGAGGACCTTTCCATGGAATTGAATTTCGGCACGCCTGCCGCGACCAATGGCGCCGCTGCCTCCCTGATCAAGGAATCCGACACCAAGAACTTCGTGACGGATGTGATCGAAGCCTCGCGTACCCAGCCGGTGATCGTCGATTTCTGGGCGCCGTGGTGCGGCCCCTGCAAGCAATTGGGGCCGGCCCTTGAGAAGGTGGTGAAAGCCGCCAACGGCAAGGTGAAGATGGTCAAGATCAACGTCGATGAGAACCAGCAGCTGGCCGGCCAGATGCGGGTGCAGTCGATCCCGGCGGTGTTCGCCTTCGTCAACGGCCAGGCGGTCGATGGCTTCATGGGCGCGTTGCCGGAAAGCCAGATCAAGCAATTCGTGGACCGGCTGGGCGGTCAGGGTTCAATGGCCGAGGAAATCGCCGCCGCCATCGCCGAGGCCAGTGCAGCGCTTGAGCTAAAGGACTATCAGACCGCCGCGCAGATTTTCGCGGAAGTTCTGCAGGCCGATCGCGAAAATGCCGCGGCGCTTGCCGGTCTTGCCAAATGCCAGATTGAAACCGGCGATCTGGAGAATGCCAAGGCGACGCTTGCCCTGGTGCCGCCGTCCAAGAAGAGCGACCCCGCCGTGATAAGCGCCGAGGCGGCCCTTGAGTTGGCACTCAATCCGGTCGATCTTTCGGAAGCCGCCAAACTCCAGAAGGCAGTGGACACAGACCCCGATGATTTCCAGTCGCGGGTCGATCTCGCCGTCGCCCTCAACGGCACCGGTGACCGTGCCGGTGCAGTCGATCACCTGATCCATGTCATCAAAAAGAAACGCGACTGGAACGAAGACGCGGCGCGAAAGCAGCTCGTCAAGTTCTTCGAAGCCTGGGGTCCAAAAGACGAGTGGACCCTGGTGGGCCGCCGCAAGCTTTCATCCGTATTGTTTTCATGAGCACCATGGCATTTCCCGTCACCTACAATTCCCCGGCTGACTTTCCGCAGCGTATCGCGGTGTTTCCGTTGCAAGGCGCACTGCTGCTGCCGCGCGCCGAATTGCCACTCAACATTTTTGAGCCGCGTTATGTCGAGATGATGAATGATGCCTTGTCGGGCTCGCGGCTCATCGGTGTGATCCAGCCGGTGGCGGGAGCCGACAAGGAAGACCACCCGAAGCTCATGGGTGTTGGCTGTGCTGGCCGTATCACCGCCTATGCCGAAACACCCGATAACCGCCTGCTGGTCACGCTCACTGGCATTTCGCGTTTCACGGTGGCCGAAGAACTCGATGCCGATACCCCATATCGCCAGATCATCGCCGACTTCCATCCCTTCGCCGTCGATCTGGTGCAGGATCTGGGGGCCAACGACGTGAACCGCCCGGCGCTTCTCAAGGCGTTCCGTGATTATCTCAACGCCAACAACATGAATGCCGACTGGGACCAGGTTGACGCCGCCTCGACCGAGGTTCTGGTCAACACCCTGTCGCTGCTCGCACCTTACCCCTCCGCCGAAAAGCAGGCATTGCTGGAAGCGCCTGATCTCAAGACCCGCGCCGACGTGCTGGTGGCCCTGACTGAAATGGCGTTGGCCAAAACGGCACGCGGACCGGCGGCGAAACTGCAATGACGGTGCGTGAGCCCGACCCCAAGCTTCTGGAAATCATGGTGTGCCCGCTCACCAAGATGCCGCTGTCCTATGACCGCGACAAGCAGGAATTGATCTCGCGCACCGCACGGCTCGCCTATCCGATCCGCGACGGCATACCCATCATGTTGCCCGAGGAAGCCCGGGCGCTGACCGATGACGACTGACATCTGGCCGGAAGAGCTGCGCCTTGCCGCTGATCGGGCCTCGCTGAAACTCTCGTTCGATGATGGCGCGAGGTTTGAACTCGCCGCCGAACTCTTGCGCGTCGAAAGCCCGAGTGCTGAAGTGAAGGGCCATGGGCCGGGGCAGGAAACACTGGTCACCGGCAAGCGCCACGTGCTGATCTCGGCCATCGAACCGGTCGGCAACTACGCCGTACGCCTCACTTTCAGCGACGGCCATTCCACCGGCATTTATACCTGGACTTATCTCGCCAAGCTTGGCCGCGAACAGGAAACGATATGGGCCGGCTATCTCAAGAAACTCGCGACCAAGGGTCAGACGCGGGGTTAGCCTTTTCTTCGCAAAAGAAACCGGCCGTGGGAGGGGAGGGCCACGGCCGGCTTCGGTAACTGCTGTCCCGTTTGCAGGGGATGGGAGGGAGGGAGTGGGAGCAGCAGCAAACTTCAGTTGGGATCAATCGCAGACCAGAACCTTTTTGAACTTGATCTTGTAGGCGGTGTGCCAGTAGTTCCACTTCTTGTAGGGAACGTATTCATAGTGGCAGACGCTGCCGCCGCCGAAGCCGAGATTGAGGTTGATGTTGAGGTTGCTTTTGGCACTGGCAGAAGAGGCAAGGCCGAGGCCCATGACAGTTGCGGCCGAGAAGGCGATGAGCGTGGTGCGGATCATGATTTCGTTGCCTTCCTGTGTTGCCGTGCGGTGCTGAACACCGTTGATGGCCCCTTCTAGAGATTGCCTGCTGAACCCATTCTGAGCCCGGCGTTTAAGTGCCGTTCATGTTGCAAGGGATGGTTCGCCGCTGTAAGAGACCGGCCCATGTTCAGCATTTTCATTGATGGCGAAGCCGGAACCACCGGCCTGCAAATCCGCGACCGGCTCAAGGGCCGGACGGATGTGACAGTGGTGTCTATCGACCCCGGCAAGCGCAAGGACGCTGCTGTCCGCCGCGACCTCCTGAACTCCGCCGATGTCGCCATCCTGTGCCTTCCCGACGATGCGGCGAAGGAAGCCGTAGGGCTAATCGACCCCGCCTCGAAAACCCGGGTGATCGATGCTTCGACCGCTTTCCGGGTGGCCGAAGGCTGGGCCTATGGCATGCCGGAATTGTCAAAGGCCCATGCCGCCCGCATTGCCTCCGCAGCCCGCGTATCCAATCCCGGCTGTTATCCGCAGGGCATGATCGCCGTCGTCAAGCCGCTGATCGATGCCGGGCTGATGAAGGCCGACTATCCCGTCACCTATAATGCCGTGTCGGGTTATTCCGGCGGCGGCCGGAAGATGATCGAGGACTACGAGGCCAAGGGCAACGCCGCCGTGCCCTATCTGCCCTACGGCCTCACACTCAATCACAAGCACCTCGCCGAGATGAAGGCCTATGCCGGCCTTGCCCGCGATGTGATCTTCCAGCCTGCCGTCGGCAATTATGCGCAAGGCATGCTGGGGGCGGTTCCGCTGTTCACCGAACTTCTGCCGCGCAAGGTTTCCGCCGCCGATATTCATGGCTGTCTCGCCGCCGCCTATGACGGCCAGGCCTTCATCGACGTGGCGCCACTGGTTGACATCGAGCGTTCGGCGGATGTCAGCCCGGAAGTGTTGAACAACAGCAACCGCATGCGGCTCCATGTGTTCGCCAACGAGGCGCGTGGGCATGTATTGCTGGTTTCGATCTACGACAATCTCGGCAAGGGCGCCTCGGGTGCCGCCGTGCAGAATCTCAACCTGATGATCGGCGCCGACGAATCGCTTGGCGTCAATCTTCCGAAAGCCGCCTAGAGGAGCATCATGCAAAAGTTCGAAACGCTGACCGGTGTTGCCGCTCCCATGAATTTCGTCAATGTCGATACCGACATGATCATCCCCAAGCAGTTTTTGAAGACCATCAAGCGCACGGGACTCGGCAAGTCGCTGTTCTTCGAAATGCGCTATACCCAGGAAGGCCAGGAACTGCCGGATTTCGTGCTCAACAAACCGGCCTATCGCAAGGCGCAGGTGCTTGTCGCGGGCGATAATTTCGGCTGCGGCTCGTCGCGCGAGCATGCGCCCTGGGCGCTTCTGGACTTTGGCATCCGCTGCGTGATCTCCACGAGCTTCGCCGATATTTTCTACAACAACTGTTTCAAGAACGGCATTCTGCCGATCGTCGTCTCGCCGGACGATTTGAAGAAGCTGATGGATGATGCCGAGCGTGGCAGCAACGCCACATTGACCATCGATCTTCCCAACCAGGAAATCCGCGGTCCAGATGGCGGCACCGTGAAGTTCGACATCGACCCCTTCCGCAAGCATTGCCTGCTGAACGGCCTCGACGACATCGGCCTGACGCTGGAGAAAGCCGCGTCGATCGACAGCTTCGAGCAAAAGCAATCCGCCAGCCAGCCCTGGCTGTAACAATTGGATTCGATCCTTACTACCGTTCTCCCCGTCTTCGGCATGATCGTGCTCGGCTACGGGCTCACCAAGGCCCGGATCTTCGACCTTTCGGCGGGCAAGGGCATCACGCTGTTCGTGTTCAACGTCGCCATTCCGGCGCTGCTGTTCAAGACCGTCGCTACCATCAACTCCGATGCTGCAGCCCCATGGGGGCTGTGGATCGCCTTCTTTGGCGGCATTGCCATTGTCTGGATCGTTACTGCTTTCACCGCGCGGTTCTTCGACGGGCTTTCGGCCAGTGGCGGAGCCACCGCCTCGATGGCGGCAGGCTTCGGCAATCTCGCCCTCCTCGGCACGCCTTTGGCGCTTGCGCATTTCGGCCAGGCTGCCGCCATACCGCTCGGCATGATCCTGTCGATCCATGCGCCGGTCCTGTGGTTCGCGGCAACCTTCCACCGCGAGATTGCCCGGCATTCCGGCACCTTCTCCTTCGCCCGCACCGCCCGCGAACTGTTCCTGAACCTCGCCACCAATGGCATCGTGCTGGCGCTGCTGGCCGGAACCTTGTGGCGCTTCACCGGGCTTGGCCTTCACCCCATTGCCGGCGGGATGCTCGACATGCTGGCCGCCGCCAGCATCCCGACAGCACTGTTCGCGCTTGGCGTGTCTTTGTCGGGATACAGCTTGCGCGGTCAATGGAACGCCATGTTCGGGTTGATCGGCCTCAAGATGGTGTTGATGCCGGTCGTGGTGTTCCTGATCGTCCGCTACCTGGTGACGCTGCCGCCGCTGTGGACGCAGCTTGCGGTATTGTTTGCGGCGATGCCGACCGGCGCCAATGCCTTCCTGTTCGCGCAAAGGAATGATGAATCAGTGCCCGCCGTCTCCGGTGCCGTCGCCCTCGGCACGGGACTCGCGGCGATCAGCGCTTCGATCCTGCTCTACCTGATGGACGCGGGATACATTTAGCGCGGCATCAGCGCCCAGTAGTCGAGTTCCAAAACCAATCCCGGCTCATCCGCCGTTGCTTCGACGGTTGGAAAGTCCGTACACGGCATATCGCGGGCGGCGCGCGTCACAATGCGCAGCGCGCCGACATCGCTCCGGCCTGTGATCCCGGTCTTCTCCACGATTTCCGACCAGGCGAACACCGTGCCGCCGGCGAACAGCGGCGCTATGTGCCGCCCGCCATTGATCGCCGCGATGTGGAAGGCATTGGCGAGGCCGTTGAACGAGAGCGCCCGGGCCAGCGACATCACGTGGCCGCCATAGACCAGCCTGCGTCCGAAGCGGCCGTCGCGCTCGTGGAACTGGTTGAAATGCACCTTCGCGGTGTTCTGGTAGAGCCGCGCCGCCATCATGTGTTCGGCTTCTTCCACCGTCATGCCATCGCCATGGTCGATCTTCTCGCCCACCGCATAGTCATCGAAGCGATGACTGGAACCCGACAACACAGTGTCCCAATTCGTTGATGAGCGGGCATGAACCCGCCGAGTGTTGCACCATCGACGATGGCTTGCAAGTTTCGGCACCATGGGCGCGTGGCGGCTCCGCCGCCTCATCGCGCTTTCGCACCATCACCCAGCGCACATAAGCTCAGCACCTTTTCGCCGCCGCGGTGAACCCTTCCGAGCGCACATAGACCGTGCCGGTCTTGCCGCTGGAATTCTCCTTGAGGCCGATCACCTCCGAGACGGCGGTCAACGTTTCGCCCGCGAAGACAGGTTTCAGGAACCGGCAATCGGCATAGCCGAGATTGGCCACCGCATTGAGCGAGATATCCGGCACCGTCTTGCCGAACACGATGTGGAACACCAGAAGATCATCGAGCGGTGCTGCCGGATAGCCCGCCGCCTTGGCAAAAGCCTCCGACGATTGCACCGCAAAGCGCGAGCCATAAAGTGCGGTATAGAGTGCCGCATCCCCCGCCGTCACGGTGCGCGGCGTGGCATGGCGGATCACCTGGCCAACGCGAAAGTCCTCGAAGAAATTGCCGGGGTTGGTCTTGGTCATGATGCAATCGCCTCGGCGATTTCCGCCACGCGCTCGGCCATGGCGAGGTGCAGGCGTTCGACCATCTTGCCGTCGAGGGTGATGACGCCTTTCGCCGCGTTCTCGGGTGAAGCAAAGGCGGCGATGATCTTGCGCGCCCACGTCGATCTCCGCCGGCGCCGGCGAGAACAGTTCGTTGCACACCGCCACCTGGCCCGGATGGATCAGCGTCTTGCCGTCCATGCCGAGGGTGCGGCCCTGCTCGCATTCGGCGCGGAAGCCCGGCTCGTCGCGGAAGTCGTTGTAGACGCCGTCGATCACGTCGAGGCCATAGGCGCGGGCGGCCAGCACTGTCAGCGACAGCCACGGCACAATGGCGAAGCGGCCACCGGTTGCCAGGGCGCGCGATTCCTTCAGCAGATCGTTGGTGCCGAGCACCAGGCAGGAGAGCCTTGCCACCTGATGCACCGAGGCGATTTCGCGCACGTTGAAAATCGCCATGGGCGTTTCCATCATCGCCCACATGCGGGTGGCCTCGGCGCCGCCAAGGCCGCCGTAAATGCGGCTGACGTTCACGATGTCGCCAGGCCTTGCCACCTTGGGCACCAGCACGGCGTCGGGTGCAGCTTCGGCTGCCATGCCAGGTCGTCGACGCCCCAGGGCGTATCGAGGCCATTGATGCGGATGACCAGTTCGCGGCGGCCATAACCGCCGGAGCGCATGGCGGCCAGCACCTTGGCTCTGGCCTCGGCCTTGGCATCGGGCGCCACCGAATCCTCGAGATCGAGAATCAGCGCGTCGGCGTCGAGCGTCCTCGCCTTTTCGAGGGCGCGGTCATTGGCGCCCGGCATATAAAGCACGCTGCGGCGGGGGCGGTGGGTCATCACGTCCTCTGGTTTCCGCGCCAACGCTAGCTTGTGCGCTGCAACAAGTGAAGCCCACTTTGGTGCAAGCCCTTGTGGCTTATGGCGCGCTTGCGCAAGTGCGGGGCACCATGAAACACTATGATGTCTTGATCGTGGGCGGCGGCATCGTCGGCAGCGCCACCGCCTATTACCTCCGGAAAAATGGGTTCAAGGGCTCCATCGCCATCGTCGAGAAGGACACGACCTACCAGTTCTCATGCACGGCGCGCTCGGCGGGGGGCTTGCGCCAGCAGTTCTCGACGCCGGAGAACATCGATCTTTCGATGTTCGGCCTGAGGCTGGTGCGCAACCTCAAGGCGGAATTCGGCCCCGATGCCGATGTCGGCTTCAAGGAGCAGGGCTATCTCATTCTCGCCTCGGAAGACGGGCGTTGCCATTCTCGAGGAAAACCACCGGGTGCAGATCGCCAATGGCGCCGACAATGCCATGCTGCTCGCAGGACGATCTCTCAGCGCGCTTTCCCTGGCTGGTGTGCGACGGGCTGGCCGCCGGTTGTTTCGGGCTCTCGGGCGAGGGCTGGCTCGACCCCTATTTGTTCATGTCGCTGTTCCGCAAGGCAGCGGTGGCCAAGGGCGTGGAGGTCATTGGCGGTGATGTTGCGGCAATTGCCCAGGCAACGGCCGGGTGCAATCGGTCACGCTGAAAAGCGGCGAGACGATCGGCTGCGGCGCTCTGGTCAATGCGGCGGGCGCTGGCGCTGGCGCTCTTGCGGCGCATGGCTGGCCTCGATTCTGCCGGTGGGCCCGCGCAAGCGCTATGTCTATGTGCTCGATTGTCCGACGGCCAGCGAGGCGCTGCACAAGGCGCCGCTCACCGTGCAGCCCGATGGCATCTGGTTCCGCCCCGAGGGCCGCCATTTCATCACCGGCCTTTCGCCCGAGGAACACGAAGAACCCGCCGAGATGGATTGGGAGGTGGACTATTCCTTCTTCGAAGAACGCATCTGGCCGGGCCTTGCCGAGCGCGTGCCACAGTTCGAGACGATCAAGGTGATCAATGCCTGGGTGGGGCATTATGATTACAACGCGCTGGACCAGAACGCGGTGTTCGGCCACATCGGCGGCCCTTGGCAATTTCTATTTCGCCAACGGCTTCTCCGGCCATGGCCTGCAGCAGGGGCCAGCCTCGGGCAACGCCATTGCCGAATTGATCGTCCACGGCGCCTACCGCACCATCGATCTCACCTGCTTTGCTTTCGAGCGCTTTGCGCTGAACGCCCCGCTGTTCGAAAAGAACGTGATCTGACATGGCCCGGGTTCTCGCCATATCCTCGCAAGTGGCGTTCGGGCCGGTGGGCAACGCGGCGGCGGTTCCCGCCTTGCAGGCGAGGGGCCACGAGGTGCTGGCGGTGCCGACCATCACGCTGGCAAACCACGCGGGCCACGGCAAACCAGTGGGCTTTCGCACCACATCGGCAGATCTCGCCTCGATTCTCGACCGCATCGCATCGTTGACGGTTGTCGATGCGGTGATGACCGGATATTTCGCGGCAGCCGAGCAGGTGGTGGAAGCCGCCCGCGTCATCGCCGGCCTTGGCCAGGCCAATCCAAATCTCTATGTGCTCGTCGATCCGGTGATCGGCGATGGCACCAGCCTTTATGTGCCGGAAACTGTCGCCGAGGCCATTCGTGGCCAATTGCTGCCGCTCGCCACGTGCCTGACGCCCAACCGCTTCGAACTCGAATGGCTCACCGGCGGGGTGGCCGGAACCGTTGCCGATGCCATTTTGGCCGCAAGGTCGCTCAATATTCCCGAGGTTTTGGCAACGTCCATTCCGGCCGGTGACCAACATCTCGCAACGCTGATCGTCACCGCCGAAACCTACGGCGAGCAACGCAGCGCCGAGCGGCCCGTTGTGCCATCGGGCACCGGTGACTTGCTGGCCGGCGCCTATCTGGCGGAGCGGTTGGAATGCGCGCCCATCGCCGCACTGGCCCGCGCCCACCAGGTGCTGGAGCGGGCAATCAAACTGTCGGCCGGTTCAACGATTCTGGACGTGGCCGGCGCATTGCACGGAACAAAGCCATGAGTATTGATCGCGATACGATTTCCAGCGCTGCCCACCGCATCGCTCCATTCATCCGCCGCACCCCGGTGATGGACATTCGCGTTGAAGGCGTTGGGAAGCCGGTGACGCTGAAGCTCGAACTGCTGCAGCATTCGGGAAGCTTCAAGGCGCGCGGCGCCTTCAACAATCTCGCCGAGGCGCCCAAGTCCAATGTCGCCGCGGCTTCGGGCGGAAATCATGGCGCGGCGGTCGCTTATGTGGCGCGTGAGCTTGGCCATCGCGCCCGCATTTTCGTGCCCGAGATTTCCTCTCCTGCCAAGGTGGCGAAGATCGCCTCCTATGGCGCCGATATCGTGCAGCAGGGTCCGACCTATTACGAGGCCTTGCAACTGTGCGAAGACTACATTGCGGAAAGTGGCGCGCTGAGCGTTCACGCCTATAACACCGAGCCGACCCTGCAAGGCCAGGGCACGCTGGCCCGCGAGTTGGAGGATCAGGCTCCTGATCTCGACACGGTGCTGGTGGCAGTGGGTGGTGGCGGCCTCATCGGCGGCATCGCCGCATGGTATCAGTCGAAAGTCAAAGTGGTGGGTGTCGAACCCCGAACCAGCAACGCCCTTCATGCCGCCCTGGCGGCGGGCAGGCCGGTCGATGTCGTGCCTTCGGGTATCGCCGCCGATTCGCTCGGCGCCAAATCGGCGGGAACGCTGATGTTTCCGATCGCGCAATCTCACATCGATCACGTGGCGCTGGTCAGCGATGATGATATCCGCAGCGCCCAGCGCCACCTGTGGCAGAGCCTGCAACTGGTGTCGGAACCGGGCGGGGCCGCGGCCTTCGCGGCACTGCTGTCGGGCGCATACAGGCCGGAGAAGGACGAACGCGTCGGCATCATCGTGTGCGGCGGCAACACGACGATGGACGCGTTCGGCAAGCTCTTCACCTTGCTCATCAGATGACATGATAGCGGTGCAGCATGGCCTGCGCCTTGACGTTCTCGCGCGAGGCCCGCAGCTCGTCCTTGATGCGCTGCAGTTCGCGCGGGTCGAATTCGGCACGGGCCGGTCTTTCGGTGTTGAGAATCCGGGCCGCGCCTTGGCGGCTTTCAGGTCCGGGAATAACAGGTCGAACTTGATCGTGAACATGGCTGTCTCCGTCGCGAGACGGGGCAATCGCTCGCGTTTGGTGAATCGATGGGAATGCCAAAGCCTATGACAGCCGCGCGCAGGCGCGTGTCAGCAGCAAGTCGCAGTTCAAATGGTGTTTCTTGGAAAAGCGCCTGTGGCGCGGATAAACGCTATCTGCTCAGGGCCCCGGCCCTGAGAGGCCGGAGATCAGCAACGCGTAAAATGATTCTCCATGATGATCTCCTTCGTCTGTTAGCGTGAAGTGCCGCTCATAACACGAATCGCCGAGAGCGAAAGACCCTCAAAGAAAAAATGCAGAGCGCTGTGGCGCGGGAGTCACATCTGATACCAACGGTCGCAAGATCGACTCGTGAGCGACCCTATCTCCGTCATCCCGGCGAAAGCCGGGACCCATGGTTCAGCATGCAAAACGTCAATGCATTTATTGGTTGCACGATGGGTCCCGGCTTTCGCCGGGATGACGAGTTTGGGTGATAGGAAAAGTCAATCGATCTGGCCGTTGGTATGTTGTCTCCTCCTTGAGGCGGGAGAAGACGTTTATGTGAAGACCTTCGCCATGATTGTCGCCATCCGCTGCGCGAAAGCTGCCGGGTCGGCGACGGGTTCGCCTTCGAGGATGAAGGCCTGGTCGAGCAGCAGCTGTGCGGCATCCTCAACCGAAGCTGCACCCTTTTCCTTGGCCGATCTGGCGAGGCTGACGATCAGCGGATGGCTGGTGTTCACTTCGAGCACCGGCGCGGTAACGCTGATGCCGGTGTCCTTCTGCCGCGACAGAAGTTTCTCCAGCGTGCGGTCCATGCCTTCGGCGGCAACGAGACACACGGCACTCTCGGTGAGGCGCTGGGATTTCCGTACGTCCTTCACACGCTCGCCCAAGGCCTGCTTGAAGGCGGCGATGAGCAGCGCCGCGTCGGCATCGGGCGCTTCGTCCTTCTTTGCTTCGTCCTTCACCTTGATGAGATCGAGATCGGCGGCACCTTGGGTCACCGACTTGAAGGGCTTGCCGTCGAAACCCACGGCGGTCCTTACCCAGAACGAGTCGACGGGATCGGTGAGCAGCAACACTTCGATGTCGCGGGCCTTGTAGCCCTCAAGCTGCGGGCTGGCCGCCGCTTTCGCCGCGTCCTCGCCGGTGATGTAGTAGATCGCCGTCTGGTTCTCCTTGAGGCCGGCGATATAGTCCTTGAGGCTCACGCCCTCGCCCTTGGTCGAGCGGAAGCGGGCGATCTCATAGAGCGCGTCGCGGTGCTCCATGTCCTCGTAGAGGCCTTCCTTGATGACCGGTGCGAACACCTCCCAGATCTTCTTGAAGGTATCCTTGTCGTTCTCGGCGATTTCTTCAGTTCGGCGAGAACCTTGTTGGTCACCGCCTTGCGGATCGCCGCCACTTGCGGATTGTTCTGCAGCATCTCGCGCGAGATGTTGAGCGGCATGTCTTCGCTGTCGATCACGCCGCGCACGAAGCGCAGATAGGGCGGCAAGAGGGCCGCGTCATCGGCGATGTAGACGCGCTTCACATAAAGCTTCTGGCGGCCCTTGCGCTCGGGGTCATAGAGATCGAAGGGCCGCTCGGCGGGGATATAGAGCAGCACGGTATATTCGTTGCGGCCTTCGGCGCGGTAATGAAGTGTCAGCGCCGGGGCTTCGTAGCTGCCCGAAAGTTCGCCGAAGAATTCCTTGTGTTGGTCGGCGGTCACCTCGGACTTTGGGCGCATCCACAGGGCATTGGCACTGTTGATCTGGCGCGACGTTTCCTTGTCGGTGGCCAGCATGATCGGGTGGGCGATGTGGTCGGAGTAGGCCTTGACCACGCTTTCGATCTTCCAGTCCTCAAGGAAATCCGACGCATCGTCCTTCAAATGCAGAATGATGGAGGTGCCGCGTTTGCTCCGCTCGGCCTTGCCCACGGTGAATTGCCCGGTGCCTTCCGACGACCAGATATTGGCCTCGCCACGTCCTGCGGCGCGCGAAATCACATCGACCTTGTTGGCGACGATGAAGCCCGAATAGAAGCCAATGCCGAACTGGCCGATCAGGTGGACGTCGCCCTTATCTTTCTTCGCCCGCTCCATGAAGGCCTGGGTGCCGGACTTGGCGATGGTGCCAAGGTTCTGGATCAACTCGTCTGCACTCATGCCGACACCTGTGTCGGCGATGGTCAGGGTTTTCGCGGCCTTGTCCGGGGTGATGGTGATTCGCAGCTCCGCCTCGCCTTCAAGAAGTTCCGGGTGGCGATTGCCTCATAGCGCAGCTTGTCGAGGGCATCGGCGGCGTTGGAGATCAACTCGCGCAGGAACACGTCGCGGTCGGAATAGACCGAGTGCACCATGAGATGCAGAAGCTTGGCCACCTCGGCCTGGAACTCGTGCGACACGATTTCAGGGGCTTGGGGCTCGCCGGAAGTTGCTGATTTCTTTGTCGTCTTTGCCATGGGCCTCACCTTGCTGGCCGCCATATCGGGGCAGATCAGCGCTGCGTCAAGGCCCGAAAAAAGAGAAGGCCGGTCTTTGCAGAACCGGCCTTCAAAACGCGACGCCTCACTTACAAACAGATTGGGGAGAATGGCCCGGCCAGACATAACTGGAAGCACCGGGGGGCTGGGGGGCTGAGATTTCCGGAACCTCATCCAGCCGGGCCTAGAGGCAACGATGCTTTTATGTCTGGCGAGAACGGCAAGACATTGATCAGATTGCGGCGGAATGGTGATTTTTGGGGAGTGACCCAGCCATTCCTCTTTCCTGCCGCCTATGCCAACCTTGGCACCGGGAGGCCACGCCATGACCGCTTCATCGAACCTGTTCGCGCCCGAGCCCGATACTTCGATCCCGATGTCGATGTTCGGGCCGGATTTTCCGTTTCCATTCGATGACTGGATCAAGCACCCGGCTGGGCTTGGCAGCCTTCCCGCCCACCAGCATGGCAAGGAGGTGGCGATCATCGGCGCCGGCATGGCGGGGATGACGGCGGCTTTGAACTGATGAAGATGGGCTTGAAGCCCACGATCTACGAGGCCTCGCGCATTGGCGGGCGGTTGCGCTCGCAGCCCTTCGAGGGTGCGGAAGGCATCATCGCCGAACTGGGCGGCATGCGTTTTCCCGTCTCGTCAACGGCCTTCTACCACTACGTGAACATGCTCGGCATCGCGTCCAAACCGTTTCCCAATCCGCTCGAACATCCGGCGTCGAATTCGACGGTGATCGACCTTGAGGGCGTCACCACCTATGTCGAGAAGCCGGACCAGTTGCCGCCGTTGTTTCGCGAGATTCAGGACTGCTGGCGCAAGGCGCTGGAGGAAGGAGCGGGCTTCACAGCACTTCGCCAGGCGATCCGCGAGCGCGATGTCGCACGCGTCAAGGACATCTGGAACCAGCTCGTGCCGATCTGGGACGAGCGCACCTTCTATGATTTCGTCGCCTCGTCCTATGCCTTCGGGCAGAAGTCCTTCCGCCATCGCGAGGTGTTCGGCCAGGTGGGCTTCGGCACCGGCGGCTGGGATTCGGATTATCCCAATTCCATGCTGGAAATCCTGCGGGTGGTGGCGACCGACTGCGACGAGAAGCAGCGCTATATGGTGGGCGGCGTCGAACAGGTGCCGCGAGGCCTGTGGCACACATCACCCGAACGCATGGCCCATTGGCCGCGCGGCACAACTTTGGCCAAGCTTCACGATGGCGCCACGCGGCCTGCCGCACGGCGCATTGAACGCGACGGTGAGAAGATCGCCGTCACCGACCGCTGGGGCCACCGCCGGGTGTTCGAGGCCTGCCTCGTCACCGTGCAAAGCTGGGTTCTCACCACCAATATGGAGGTTGACGAAAAACTGTTCTCGCCCCGGCTGTGGATGGCGCTGGACCGCACCCGCTACATGCAGTCCTCCAAGACCTTCGTGATGACCGACCGGGCTTTCTGGAAGGACAAGGACCCGGAGACCGGCCGCGACCTGATGAGCATGACGCTGACCGACCGGCTGACACGCGGCACCTATCTGTTCGACAATGGCGAGGGCAAGCCCGGCGTCATCTGCCTCTCCTATTCATGGATGAGCGATTCCCTGAAGATGCTGCCGGAGACGCCCGAAGACCGCGTGAAGCTGTGCCTTGAAGCACTGGCCAAAATCTATCCCAGGCTCGATCTCAAGAGCCACATCATCGGCGATCCGATTACCGTGTCGTGGGAGTCCGACCCCAATTTCCTCGGTGCCTTCAAGGGCGCACTCCCCGGCCACTACCGCTACAATCACCGCATGTTCTGCCACTTCCACCAGAACAACCTGCCGCCCCACGAACGCGGCATCTTCATGGCGGGCGATGGCGTGTCATGGACGCCGGGCTGGGTCGAAGGTGCGGTGCAGACCGCACTCAACGCCGTGTGGGGCATCATCCACCATTTGGGAGGCGCCAGCCACAAGGACAATCCGGGGCCGGGCGACCGCTTCGAGGAATTGAAGCCCGTCGAACTGGCGGAATAGCGTTGGGCTGCTTGAGCGGAATGAGATTAAATCGACCCTTCCACAACCGTCATCCCGGCGAAAGCCGGGACCCAGACTTGCCGTGCAAGGACTTCACGATCAGTGCGTTTGAAAGCCTGGGTCCCGGCTTGCGCCGGGATGACGGCTATTGTGAGGATTCACAAATCATCCCTTTGCTCTATGCTTTCGTCGCCTGAAGCGAAAACGCCAACGGCATGCGGGGAAACTCCGGCGGCAGCACCCACATGCGGCGCTTGCCTTCAATGGCCGGCATCGACGGCATGAATTGCCAAGACAGTTCCTCGTGTTCATGAAGCCAGTCGAGGCGCAGTCCCGCCGCGATCAAGCCATTGATGATGTCGCTCAGCGGGTGAATCCATTCGACGCGTCGTGGTGTGGGCGATCTTCGCGGTGTCGCCCGTATAGGTCAGTTCGGTGTCCATGATCACCGGCTTGTCCTGCGGCGTCCGCCAATCGTAGCGCGGACGCATTTCGGGCGTGGTTTCATCGAGGATCATGATGAAGGGGTGGCCTTCGAGGAGATAGAGCGAGCCGCCTGGCTTCAGCAGCGACGATACGACCTTGGCCCAGCGCCCGATGTCGGGCAGCCAGTTGATGGCGCCCCAGGTGACATAGACCCTGTCGAAATATCCTTCGATCAGCGCACGGGCGTCATAGACATTGCCTTCGACGAATGTGGCGTCGAGACCGGTCTTCGCCTGCAAGTTCGCGCGCTGCGGCAATTGCCACGGGCGAAAAGTCGAGGCCCACGCACGTAGCACCGCGCCTGGCAAGGCACAGGGTGTCGATGCCGAAATGGCATTGCAGGTGAGCGATGCGCAGGCCCTTCACATCGCCGATCTCGCGATCTTCGATGTCATGGAGATTGTCGGCGCCATGCAAGGAACGCCTGCACGCGATAACCGCCGGCCTCGTCCTTCACATGGATGGCGGCGCGGTCGTTCCAGTTGGCCTTGTTGACGGCGATGTAGTCGGTCATGGCATGTTCCAAACAAAAAGGGCCGGAATGACCCGGCCCTCGAAATTCATCCGTTGGCGGACGTTCAGCCTTCGGTGGCGGCGCTCTTGGCGGGTGCGGCGGCGAGGCCGAAAGCTTTCTGCTTTTCGGCGATACGGGCCGATTTGCCGGTGCGGCCACGGAGATAATAGAGCTTGGCGCGGCGCACCTTGCCGTGGCGGATGACCTTGATCGAGTCGATCATCGGCGAATAAACCGGGAATACCCGCTCCACGCCTTCGCCATAGGACATCTTGCGCACCGTGAAATTCTCGTTGATGCCGCCGCCGGAGCGGGCGATGCACACGCCTTCATAGGCCTGGACGCGGCTGCGCTCGCCTTCCTTGACCTTGACATTGACGATGACCGTATCGCCGGGGCTGAACACCGGCACGGCGCGCTGGGCGGCCACGATTGCGACCTGCTCTTTTTCGAGTTGAGCGATGATATTCATAACTGACTTCCTTTTGGGGATGCGCGCCTATAGCCGCTACCGGGGTTAAAATCAAATCTTTCCCGACTCTTTTTGCAGCCACAGGTCAGGCCGCCGGGCCTTGGTTAGCGCTTGCCGCTGTTCAAGCTTCCAGCGGGCCATGGCCTTGTGGTCGCCGGAGAGAAGAACCTGAGGAATTTCAATGTCTTCCCAGATATTTGGCTTGGTGAAGTGAGGGTGTTCAAGAAGCCCGTCCTCGAAACTTTCCTCGGCCCCGCTCTCTGCCTTGCCCATGACGCCGGGCAAAAGCCTGACAACGGCGTCGAGCAGGACGAGTGCCGCCGGCTCGCCGCCCGACAGGATGTAATCGCCCACCGACACCTCGCGAAGCCCGCGCTTTTCGATCACCCGTTCGTCCACACCCTCGAAGCGCCCGCAAACGATGAGCAGACCCGGCTCCGCCGCAAGCTCGCGCACCAGCTTGCTGGGTGAGCGGCTCGCCACGCGGGCTCATCAGCAGCCGTGGCCCCACGTGCGGTGCTGCATCAATGGCTGCGGCCAGCACATCGGGCTTCAGCACCATGCCGGGCCCGCCGCCCGCCGGATGATCGTCAACGGTGCGATGCCGGTCGGTGGCGTGGCTGCGAATGTCGCGGGCTTCGAGCGACCACAGCCCTTGCTCCAGGGCCTTCCCGGCCAGCGAATGACCGAGAGACCCCGGGAACATTTCCGGAAACAATGTGAGAATGGTGGCGGCAAATGGCATTGGGGTTCAATTGAACCACATGGCATAGCCAATGAAGTTGCCCTGGAAGACAGCCATCAGCCTGTCCCAGGACGCCGAATCCGAAACAGTCCCGGCTTCAAGCCATGGCACCGCATCGGCACCGGCAATCAGCAGCACGAGGTCGAACTCGGTTCCCTCATCGAGCATGCGCTTCAAATTGATGCCTTCGGAAAAGCGCCAGTGCGGCAGCAGCTTCTGGCCATCGAGCACTGCACCGAATTCGCCCATCACTGCCAGCCAGCCGTCGATCACGCTGTCATCGACCGGGGCCAGAGGCAAGGCCGGCGTCTGTTTGGAATTGGGCAGCCACTCGCGGTCATTGTCGGTTTCGGCCCGCACCGATTTCCAGCTTGCGGCACTGAGATCGGCCATGGCCTTGAGCTTGAGGCGCACATCCCTTCGCCGTTCCGGTTCCACAACTTTCCAGTTGATGAGATGGATCATTGCAATGACATCGCCAACATCGTCGTTGACGAACATGTCGGTTGCCGCACCGCGCCTCAGCTTGTCGGCATAGGGCAGGCCCGCATTGGGGAAATAGATATGGAATGTCTTGTCGAACATCACCTGGAAATCATGGGCAAGCAGGAACTGCGAGAAGGCGCCGAGGAAATTGCCGTAGCCCCTGAGCCAGTAGATATCCGCCGTATCGAAGGCGATGGTCGAGCCGGGAAGGTCCTCGCGGCGCAAGAGGTCCGAGAGCATGGCGCCAAGCAATTCAAAATCCGACGCCTTGCCGTCGCCATCGAGATCGAGGCGGACATTCAGAACGTCGACCGGCAGTCTCACCTCCGCGTCGCCGACCTTGGCGAGGTCCTGCTCCGCCGCCGCGAGATCGTCGACGACCGCTGCAAAGATCGCCCGGAACTTGGCATAGTCGAGTGGTTCCGGCGTGGGATTGGACGGCACCGGCAGGCGGAGAATGGGCAGGCCCATGCGGGCGCCGCCGGAAACTTCCAGCCCATGGCGATGCAGCGATTGGGCGGCATGTTCGATGGCGAGAAGGAATTTCAGCGTGCCGCGCGCCGCATTGGCTTCGGCGTCATCGCCGGTGATGGCGGCGATGCCAACTTCCAGCGTCCCGGCTTCGAGATGTTTGGTGAGAAGATCGGCGGAAGGACCGGCAAGCGCCGGGCCCGTCATCATCAACGCGAAGAACAGTCCGGCCAGAAACTTGTTCATGGGTCGTCCTCACTCGGTGGCGTCGAGAAATCCTTCCGGCAGGCGAACCACGACGCGGTCCTCGCCCACTTCGACGATGAAGCTTTCGGCAAACGGAATATAGACCGAAATCGGCGCGGCCATCGATGGCCACGTCGAGCAGGTCGCTGGCGCCGAAATTCTCGATGGCGATGATGTCGCCAAGTCTCGTCTCGCCGTCGTAAACCGCAAGGCCCACGAGGTCGTCGAGATAGACCTCGCCGGCCTCCGGCTCCGGCAGGCGGTCGCGCGGCACGAAAAGTTCGGTGCCGCGCAGCGCCTCGGCGGCATTGCGGTCGGCCACGCCCTTGAGGATGGCGATGAAGCCATCCTTCTGGGCGCGGAGTTTCGCAATCTCGAGCTTGCGGCCCGCCGCTGTTTCGAGCGGTGAATAGTCCGCAATGGCAGCGGGATCGGCCGTGAAACTCCGAAGCTTCACCTCGCCCTTGATGCCATGGGCGCCGGTGATGACGCCGACCGATACGAGGTCGCGCGGCGCCATGACCTGGTCCTTAACCCTGCGCGGCCTTTTCGGCGGCGGCGGCCTGGGCCTTCTCGCGCTCGAGGCGCTTCTTGCCGGGAAGGGCCTTCTGCGGATTGTTGCGGGCTTCGCGCTTGGCAACGCCGGCCTTGTCGAGGAAGCGCAGCACGCGGTCGGTGGCCTGCGCGCCCTTCTTGAGCCAGGCCGAGGCCTTCTCGGCGTTGAGCTTCACGCGCTTCTCGTCGTCCTTCTTCAGCATCGGGTTGAAGCTGCCGACGACATCGATGAACTTGCCATCACGCGGGCGAGGCCGCATCGGCGACGACGATGTGATAATAGGGACGCTTCTTGGTGCCCGCGCGTGCGAGACGAATTTTAACGGCCATGATCTTCTCCTTTTGATCCGTATACGTCATTTCTTCTTGCCCAATCCGGGCAATCCTTTGAATCCGCCGCCGCCAAGCCCCGGCAGAGAGCCGAGGCCCGGAAGCTTGCCGCCAGCCGAGGCCCGGAAGCCCCTGCGGCAGGGACGGCACGGCGCCGCCCTTCATCAAATCCTTCAAATCCTCGGGCAGCGCATCGGGGTTCAGCCCGGCGAGTTCGGCCTGCATCTTTTCCATTTCGGCGGCATCGGGCGCGCCCTTGCCGCCGCCCATCATCTTGCCGAACATGCCCTTGCCCTGGCCCATCTGCTTCATCATGGCGGCCATCTGCAGGTGCATCTTCAGCAGGCGGTTGATCTCTTCCACCTTGGTGCCGGAACCCGCCGCCACGCGCTTCTTGCGCTTGGCGTCCATCACCTTGGGGTTGCGCTTTTCGTAAGGCGTCATCGAGCCGATGATCGCCATCTGGCGCTTCAGCACCTTGTTGTCGAGGTCGGCACGCCTCGAGCTGCTTCTTGATCTTGCCCATGCCGGGCAGCATGTTCATGACGCCGCCCATGCCGCCGAGCTTCTGCAACTGCTTCAACTGGTCGGCGAGGTCTTCGAGATCGAAGGCACCCTTTGCGCATCCGGTCGGCGATCTTCTTCGCCTTGTCGTGATCGATTTCGAGGGCGGCCTTTTCGACCAGCGACACGACGTCGCCCATGCCGAGAATGCGGCCGGCGATGCGCTCGGGGTGGAAATCTTCGAGGCCGTCGATCTTTTCGCCGGTGCCCATCAGCTTGATGGGCTTTCCCGTCACGGCGCGCATCGAAAGTGCGGCACCGCCACGGCCATCGCCGTCGATGCGGGTCAGCACGATGCCGGTAATGCCGATCTTCTCGTCGAAGGCGCGGGCGAGGTTCACGGCGTCCTGGCCGGTCGAGCGCATCGGCCACCAGCAGCGTTTCATTGGGCTTGCAGATATCGCGCACGGCTGCGGCTTCGGCGAGCAGTTCCTCGTCGATGTGCAGCCGGCCCGCCGTATCGAGCATGACGACGTCGTAGCCGCCCTTGCGGGCTTCCGACATGGCGCGCTTGGCGATCTGCGTCGGCGTCTCGCCCTTGACGATGGCGAGCGTATCGACCTTCACCTGCTGGCCCGAGAATGGCGAGCTGCTCCTGCGCGGCCGGGCGCTGGGTATCGAGCGAGGCCATCAGCACCTTGCGCTTGTCGCGCTCGGTCAGGCGCTTGGCGATCTTGGCGGTGGTCGTCGTCTTGCCCGAACCCTGCAGGCCGACCATCAGGATCGGCACGGGCGGCGAGGCGCGGAGATTGAGCGCCGAGCCTTCCGAGCGCCAGCATTTCGACCAGCGCGTCATGGACGATCTTGACGACCATCTGGCCGGGCTTGATCGACTTGACGATCTCGGCGCCGACCGCCTTGGCCTTCACCTTCTCGGTGAAGGTGCGGACGACTTCGAGCGCCACATCGGCTTCGAGCAGCGCCCGGCGAACCTCGCGCAGCGCTTCGTCCACGTCGGATTCAGACAGCGCACCGCGGCCGGTGATCTTGTCCAATATGCCCGACAGGCGCTCGCTTAAGGTCTCGAACATCGCTCTTTCCTTTTTCCCAAACGCAAAACGCACCCGGGAGCGAAACTCGCTGCCGGATGTTGGCCGCCTCACCTCCCGGGAATGTCAAAACCCCATGTGTGCAGTGGCCGGAAGACGTTCAACGTCTGAGAATGGCGGCGGACATAGGGGAAAGGCGGGGAGAAGTCAAATTGGCGGGATTTGGCTTGACCCGGCGGGCGATCGGCAGGAAAGCAGGGGCAGACAGGAGGCTTCCATGCCCCTCGACTCAAATTCTTCCAGCCGCGCCTTCGTCTTCTACGCCATCACGCTGGCGCTGGCCATTGCCGTCCGGCTGGCCGTCCCGATCATCGGCGAAGCGAGCCTGCCGCTCACCATGCTCACGCCGATCATTGCCGCGGCGATCATGCTGGCCTTCGTGGCGCCCGAAGGCGGCTTCCGCGCCGCGATCGCCAGCCTTGGCCTCACCCGCGCCGGGTTCAAGGCCTGGCCGCTGGCCATCGGCGGCCCCGCCCTCATCCACATCGCCGGGCTCGCCATCCTGGCGCTCGCCGGATTGACCGTCCTGGCCATGCCCGTGGCAAGCGGCCCGGCCATCAAGGTGTTAATCGAACATTCTTGCCGGGCTGGTGATCGGCACCCTGTTCGCGCTCGGCGAAGAGACAGGCTGGCGCGGCTACATGCTGCCGCGCCTGACGGGACTTGCCATCGTGCCGGCCATGCTGCTCGTCGGCTTCCTGCACGGCGTCTGGCATTTGCCGCTCATGCTGACCACGGATTATTACCACAGCACCGGCAACCCGCTCATTGTCGTGCCGCTGTTCCTCGTCACCTTGACGCTCGCCGGAGTCTTCTACGGTTTCCTGCGCATCTGGACCGGCAGCGTCTGGCCGGTGGCCATTGCCCACGCCGCCGCCAACACCGCCTGGAACCTCTCCGGCAAAGTGGCCGTGACACCGTCGGTTCTGGTGCAGGAATATATCGGCGGCGAAAGCGGCGTGATCATGATCGCCGGGCTGCTGATCTTTGGCTTCGTCATCATCCGCTACATGAAGGGCGGACGGTTCAAGGCGGGGTGAATTTAACCTGTGTGGCGTCGAGGGACCGAGAAGAAATGAGAACCGGGGGAAGTCAAATTTCGGGGCTCTAGGTCATCCGGCTTCAGACCTGTGATCTGATCGCGCCGCATCTCTGCTCGGCTCTCAATGCATGAGCGCGAAGAGGCAAGCCAGTTCGCTTCGTCGGCTGTCATTGTTCAGCGCGACCCGATGACGTTGATATTCCATGCATTGAGCGCACAAGACGCTTGAGCTCGTTCGAGGGAATGAAGCCATTGATCTTCGCCTACAAGTTCTCCAGATCCGAATAACAGGCTCTGAACAACAGAGTTGACGTGGACAATCATTCAGCGGCACTGACGATATTCCGTCGATCCCGAATTACATGTCGTGTTCCAAGCGCTCCGCGATTACTCTGAGCCAACTGGCCTGCCACAGCTTCGAGCTCGGTCGCACCGTAGGCCATGACGCCGGGCAGTCGCCGGAACTCTCGGCCATCCACCGGCCATCATCTTCGCGCTCGGTTTCATGATATTTTCATGCAAAACGGTTAGCATACCTCTCCCTACCCGTCACCCCGGCGAAAGCGGGGCCCAAGCCGCCGTAATTCTGGCTTTCGCCGGAATGACGGTCGGGGTCACACCCCGAAAATCCCCGCCACCGTCTTCCGCATCACGCTCGGGTCGGCATCCACGCCCGTCCAGTATTTCACGCTGATCACCCCCTGGTTCACCAGCATGCCGAGGCCGTCGATCGCCGTGCAGCCTTGGGCTTCGGCGTCGCGGATGAGGCGGGTTCTTGCTGGGTTGACGATGACGTCGCAGACCACCATGCCCGGCTTGAGCGAGGTCACGTCGAGATCGAGGGCGGCGTTGCCGTCTTCGAGGCCGATGGAGGTGGCGTTGACCACAATGTCCGTGCCCGGAGGAATTTCGTAGGTTGACGTCCAGTGGGCGAAGCTGGCTTTCGCCTTGGTCTTGTCGTTGAGAAGTTTCACCAGCGTTTCGCCGCGTGACCTGTCGCGGTTGACCAGCGTGATCGACGCCGCTCCCGCCAGCGCCAGTTCGACGCCGATGGCGCGCGCCGCTCCGCCTGCGCCGAACAGCACGATGGCTTTTCCCGCCGGGTTCACCACCTCTTGCAGCGACTTGAGGAAGCCCTTGCCGTCGGTGTTCTCGCCGATGAATTTGCCATCGCGGTTCACCGCGCAATTGACCGCGCCCATGATGGCGGCCGATTCGCCGAGGCCATCGAGATGCTCGATCACCGCCACCTTGTGGGGGATCGAGCAGTTGAAACCCTTCCAGCCCATGGCGCGGGCGCCCTTCACGGCGTCGGCGAGCTTTTCCGGCGGCACTTCGCAATTGATGTAGCGCCAGTCGAGCTTGTGATGGCGGAAGGCCGCCTCGATCATGGCGACCGTGGGGTTGCCGGCGGCACCCTGCGAGAAGGAGCCGACGAGTTCGCTGAGAAAGGATTGGGTCATGGGTCTCACTGTTCGCGTTCCTGAGCTTCTCGGCTTCGGCGTAGAACTTCTTCTCCCAGGCCTTGTGGTTCTCCATGCCTTCCTGGATGAACGGCGTGAAGATGGCGAGGTTGAACAGCAGCCAGTTGACGAAGCTGGCCGGAAAGCGCGTCGGCTTCACGAAATCGACGAACAGCACGACGCGCAAGTTTGTCCGAATGGTTCCACGCCTCGTGCTCATAGGCATCGTCGAAGATCAGCACCTTGCCTTCCGACCAATGGCAGATCTGCTTGTCGACGCGAATGGCGATCTTGTCGCGCGGCTCCGGCACGATCAACCCGAGATGCAGGCGCAGCACGCCATTGTAGGGCCCGCGATGGGCGGGCAGATGCTTGCCGGGATCGAAGATCGAGAACATCGCCGTCTTGAGGCCGGGGATTTTCTGCAGCGCCTCCCAGGTCTTCGGGCACTGCGCGATATTGTTGGCCGATGGCTTGCCGAAGCCCACGAGGAAGAAGGTCTTCCAGCGGTTGTCGGTGGAGATGGTTTTGACATCGGTCGAGATGTCGTGGAAGTTCGGCAACTCGTCCTTGCGCTTGAGAACATGTTCAAGTTCGGCGCGGATATCGCGGATAGGCCTTCTCGATCTCGGCGACCCACGGAAAGGTGGCGTTGTCGTAGACCGGCGGATTGCCGTGGATGGCGCAAGCCAGGTTCAGACGCTCCGCCCACTGAACGATTTTCATGAAGAAGCGCGTGGTGGCACTCGGCCGCTCCATGGCGGCGATGCCTTCGGTGCCGAACACCTGTTTCGGGTCTGCCATGTTTAACTCTTCAGCAACTTGACGAGCCGCCCCGCCGTTTCCTCGCCCGACAATCTGGCACCGGCGCAGGTTTGCATCAAGGGCCCGCCCAGCGCTTCGCCGGCAAAGAAGATGCGGTCGGCCACCGGCTGGCGCAGCGTTTCGCGCGGGTCAATCGAGCCGGGCGAAGCTGCGGCATAGGCGCCGCGCGTCCAGCGGTTGGAGCCCCAATCGGTCATGGCGCCCTTGACGATCTGCTTTTCGATGTCCGAGCCCAGGGCCTTCGACAGCGACTGCACGGCGAAGTCAATCGCCGCCGCCTCGCCCGCCGCCGTCAGTTCCCAGGCGAAGTCGCCACCGACAAAACCCACCAGCAGGTCCTGATCGAAGGGATGGCAGAGGAAATAGAGATCGTGATTGCCGCCGCGCTCGATCACCATGTCTTCGAAGGGGCGAAGGCCGTGGCGGTCGCCCTTCAGCAGCAGCGGGATTTTGGTGAGAAGTCCCATCGGCAGGTTGTGGATCGCCACTTCATGGGCCTCGGGAAGATCGGGCGCGAAGCGCAAGGCCCCGAGCGAAAGAACGCCGGTCGAAACCGTGACCACGGCGGCGCGGGCCTCGATATTGCCCCGTTCGCGTTTCGGCGACAACCCCCGGCCCATCCCAGCGCAGGCGCTTGACCGGTGTTGAAAGTTCCACCGGCACATCGGCCCCCCATTGGGCCACGAGTGCGCCGAAACCCTCCTTCACCAGAAAATTCGGCTCGAGTTCGGCGGCATCGGTCAGGTCGTCGACATTGATCTCGTCGGCGTCCTGGGCGAAATCCATGGGGCCGTGATAGGTCTCGCTGACATCGGCGAATTTCGATTGGCCGATGAGCAGGGCGAGGCTTGCCTTGTTCTCTTCGTTGCGCGCCAGAAGGGCGGCGAGTTCGAAATCCGCCATGAAGATCTGGGCCATCTCGCGGGCCGTGGCGCGGCGGTTGCCGAAATAGACGCGGTCAAGATTCAGATCGTGATATTGCGGCGTATAGTTGCGCGCTTCAGTGCTTCGGCGAAGAACGGGTTGCGGTCGGCGGCATGCATCCAGGCGCAGCCCCAGTCGAAAGGAAAGCCGAAGGGTTCGGTGACCGTATGGGCCCGGCCGCCGATGCGGTCCATGGCTTCCACCACCTTGATGTCAAGCCCCGCAGCGCGCAGCTTCTTGGCCGCCGCCAGCCCGGCCGCACCCGCCCCTATTACGATGACATCAACCGCCATTCCCGGCCTCCCGCTTCGGAGTTTCGGGCTTTAGCCATCGCGCCGCAAGGCCCTAGCGTTCGCGGAGGGATTCACCATATAAGGCCCCGACATGGACAGCCACGCGCCAGTGCACTTCCGCAAGATGAACGGGTTGGGCAACGACTTCGTCGTGCTCGACGCGCGGAACCGTGCGCTTGGCGATCGACGAGACCAAGGCCCGGGCCATTGCCGACCGCAAGACCGGCATCGGCTGCGACCAGCTGATCGTGCTGGAGCCATCCAAGACCGCCGATGTCCGGATGCGGATCTGGAACAACGAGGGCTTCGAGGTCGAAAGCTGCGGCAATGCCTCGCGCTGCATCGCCGACCTGCTGTTCGACGAGCAGCACAAGGACCGCGCGACCATCGACACCAAGGGCGGCTTCCTGGTGGCCGAGAAGGCCGGCGACAGGCTGGTCACCGTCGACAATGGCGCGCCGCGCTTCGACTGGCACGACATTCCGCTGTCGGAGAAATTCCACGACACCCGCCATATCGAATTGCAGGTCGGACCCATCGATGCGCCGCTCATCCATTCGCCGTCGGTTGTCAATGTCGGCAATCCGCATTGCATTTTCTGGGTGAAGGATCTCGATGTCGTCGATCTCGGCAAGGTCGGGCCGATGCTGGAGCATCATCCGCTGTTTCCGCAGCGCGCCAACATCACGCTGGCCCGCGTCGATGCCAAGGACCATGCGACGATCAGGGTGTGGGAACGTGGTGCCGGCCTGACCAAGGCCTGCGGCACGGCGGCCTGCGCGGTCATGGCGGCGGGCTTCCGCCTGCGAAGATGCTGGAACCGCAAGGCCACGATCACGCTGCCCGGCGGCGATCTCTTCATGGAGTGCCGCGAGAGCGACGGCCACATCCTGATGACCGGCCCCGTCGACCTATGACTTCGAGGGCGAGCTTGCCGCCGCATCTGGCGGTGTAGGCCATGACCGGCGTCTCACTTCGTCACCTTCGGCTGCCGCCTCAATACCTATGAATCCGAGGTGATGCGCGGCCATGCCGAGAAGGCCGGGCTCGCGAACGCCATCGTCTTCAACACCTGTGCGGTGACGGCGGAAGCCACGCGCCAGGCGCGGCAGGCGATCCGCAAGGCGCGCAAGCGAAAACCCGGACGCCGCAGATCATCGTCACCGGCTGCGCGGCGCAGACCGAGCCTGAGATGTTCGCCGGCATGCCGGAAGTCTCCCGCGTTCTCGGCAACGAAGAGAAACTGAAGCCGGAAAGCTGGAGCGCATCGGGCGGGGCCGCGCGTGCAGGTCTCCGACATCATGCAGGTGAAGCGCGCCCGGCCGCAACTGATCGAGGCGTTGACGGAACGCACCCGCGCCTTCGTGCAGGTGCAGAACGGCTGCGACCACCGCTGCACCTTCTGCATCATTCCCTTCGGGCGCGGCAATTCGCGCTCGATCTCGGCAGCCGATGTGGTGGAGCAGGTGCGCCGCCTGGTGGCCAACGGCTATTCGGAAGTGGTGCTGATCCGGCGTCGATATCACCTCGTGGGGTGCCGATCTTGATGGCGCGCCGAAGCTCGGCCGCCTGGTCGACGCGCATCCTGCGCATGGTGCCGGACCTGAAGCGGCTCGGCTGTCGTCCATCGATTCGATCGAGGCCGATGCCGAACTGATGGACGTGCATCGCCGGCGAAGAGCGGATGATGCCGCATATGCATCTGTCGCTGCAATCGGGCGACAACATGATCCTGAAGCGCATGAAGCGCCGCCATGCGCGCGAGGACTCGATTGCCTTCTGCAATGAGCTGCGCGCCCGCCGCCCCGACATGGTGTTCGGTGCCGACATCATCGCCGGCTTTCCGACCGAGACCGACGAGATGTTCGAGAACTCGCTGCAGATCGTCGAGGATTGCGGGCTCACCTACCTGCATGTCTTTCCGTTTTCGCCGCGGCCCGGAACGCCCGCCGCGCGCATGCCGCAGCTCGAGCGCGACGTGATCAAGGCCCGCGCCGCAAGGCTGCGCGCAAGCGGCAATGCGCGGCTGGATGCGTTTCCTGTCGCGCGAAGTCGGCGCCATGCGCCAGGTGCTGATCGAGACCGAAGCCATCGGGCCGCACCGAGCATTTCGCGCAGGTGAAGTTCGAAAGCGTGCATGACGCCCGGCGCCATCGTCAGGGCGCAAGGTCACCGGCAAGGGTGCCATCGCATCTTGAAGCGAGGCTCGCCGCATGAGCGGGTTCTTCAAGAAGCTCTTCAACCGCATCACCGGCAAGAAGGACGAAGCCCGCTCCCGCACCGGCCGCCGGAGCTGGAACAGCTCCCGGCCGCCGGAGCCTGAACCAGTACCCCTTCCCGAGCCGGAGCCTGAACCGCGAACCGGAACCTGTTGCGGCAGAGCCGGAACCTGTTGTCGTGGCCGAGCCCGAGCCGACCGAAGCCAGAAGCCAGAGCCGAAGAAGCCCGAGCCAAAGGCCAAGCGAAAAGCCCAGCGCCGAAAAAGGTCGAGGCCAAGAAGCCGGAACCGAAGAAACCGGAACCTAAGAAGCCGGAGCCCAAGAAGCCAGAGCCCAAGAAGGCCGAGGCAAAGAAACCCGAGCCGAAGAAGGTCGAAGCCAAGAAACCGGAACCGCCGAAACCGGTCGTCAAGGCAAAACCTGAGCCCAAAAAGCCTGAGCCGAAGAAGCCGGCCGCCAAGAAGGCCGAGCCCGAGATCAGGAAGGTCGAAGAGGTCGCGCCGCCGCCGCCACCTCCGCCGCCCCACCGGAGCCCGAGCCTATCGTTGAGCCGGTGGTGGTGCCTGAGCCGGTTGCCGTTGCCGAGCCGGAACCGGTTGTCGAAGAACTAATCGTTCCAGAGCCGGAGCCGCCGAAAAAAGTCGCACCGGCCCGCCGAACCGGAGCCCGAGCGCAAGGGCTGGTTCGCGCGGCTCAAGGAAGGCCTTTCGAAATCGTCGAAGTCGATCACCGGATCGATCACCGCCATCTTCACCAAGCGCAAGCTCGATGACGACGACGCTTGCAGGAACTGGAAGACGTGCTGCTGCAGGCCGACCTCGGCCTGCCGATGGCCGAGCGCATCATCAAGGCGGTGGCCACCGGGCGCTACGACAAGGAGATCGATCCGGAAGAGGTGAAGCGCATTCTCGCCAGCGAAGTCGCCAAGGTGCTGAAGCCGGTCGAAGTGCCGTTCAATTTCGGCAGCCGAGAAGCCCTTCGTCATCCTCGTCGTCGGCGTCAATGGCGCGGGCAAGACCACGACCATCGGCAAGCTCGGCGCCATCGCCGCGCGCGAAGGCTTCAAGGTGATGTTCGCGGCCTGCGACACGTTCCGCGCCGCGGCCATCGAGCAGCTCACCATCTGGGGCCAGCGCATCGGCGCCACGACGATTTCGCGGCCGACCGGGTGCCGATGCCTCGGGCCTTGCCTACGATGCGATGAAGGAGGCCAAGGAAGACCGGCACCGACATCCTGTTCATCGATACGGCGGGCCGCTTGCAGAACAAGGCCTATCTGATGGACGAACTCGACAAGGTGGTGCGGGTCATCAAGAAGCAGGACGAGGCGGCGCCGCATGCCGTGCTGCTGGTGCTCGATGCCACCACCGGCCAGAACGCCATGGCCCAGGCCGACATCTTCACCAAGGTGGCGGGCGTCACCGGCCTCATCATGACCAAGCTCGACGGCACGGCGCGCGGCGGCATTCTCGTGGCCATCGCCGAGAAATTCAAACTGCCGGTGCATGCCATCGGCGTCGGCGAACAGATCGACGATCTGCAGCCCTTCGATGCCGAAGGCTTTGCGCGGGCCATTGCCGGACTTGAGGACAGAGCATGAAACTGCTGATCGAAATGGGCCCGCTGGTGGCCTTCTTCATCGCCAACTGGAAGGCCGGCATTTTCTGGGGCACCGGCGTGTTCATGGTGGCCACCGCCATCGCCCTTGCCGCTTCGTGGATCATGACGCGCAAGCTCGCCATGGTGCCGCTGATCTCGGCGGTGTTCGTGGCGCTGTTCGGGGCGCTGACACTTTGGTTGCAGAGCGATATCTTCATCAAGGTGAAGGTGACGCTGATCAACGCCCTGTTCGGCGCCGTGCTGCTGGGCGGCGTGGCCTTCGGCAAAGCATTATCTCAAACTGGTGATGGGCGAGGCGATGAAGCTCGAGCGAGACGGCGTGGCGCACACTGTCGATCCGCTGGGGCGTCTTCTTCTTCGCGCATGGCGGGGCTCAATGAAATCGTCTGGCGCAATTTTACCGACCGATCAATGGGTGAACTTCAAGGTCTTCGGCCTGCTGCCGCTCACCCTGGTTTTCGCCTTCGCCAATGCGCCCTACATGACCAAGCACATGATCGAAGACCCTTCGGCACCAAAAGTCTGACGCATTGCATCGATTTGTTGCCGGGCGTTGCGGCAATGCAACGCTTGACGCGTGGCGGACGGGCAAGACTCGACATCGCGGCGATTGTCAAGGGTTGCAATCCGTGCTCTGATCATTTTAATTGCAGTGGAATTAGGGGCATTTCCAATTGCGGGCACTGTGTCTTTTCGCTTGCAGGTGGAAATTCAACTCGCTAGGACAACGCGGCTCCGCTTCGTGCCGGCTCACTCGCCCTTCCCAGGGGATGGATGATGCCGGAAACGAGGCAACGGCGGAGCAGTCAGGAGTGGCGCGACGACAGAAGCGCTGCCACTTCAGTGACAGGAGAAGGGGTTCATGACGGGCAACAAAGACGTGAAACAACTCACGCGTTCACCATCGCATTTGCTGAAGCGGTCGGCTCAGTATTCCAACAACATCTATATGGGCGAAGTCGGCAAGTCCGGACTCACCCATCGCCAATACACCGTGCTGCTGGCCGTCGACAACAACGACGGCAAGAGCCAGACCGATCTCGTAAAGGTCACCGGCATCGACCGTTCAACTCTCGCCGATCTGGTGGCACGCCTCCTGGCGCAGGGCTACCTGCAGCGCCGCCGCACCAAGGACGATGGCCGCACCAATTCCATCCGCATCACCGCCGTCGGCAAGAAGATGCTGAAGACGGCACTTCCCGGTGCGGATGAAGTTGATCGCCAGCTCCTGTCACTGATCGCTGCCAGCGAGCGCAAGACCTTCCTCGACAATCTCGCGGTGCTTGCCGCCGAGATGGACAAGATCGAAGACAAGGATCCGGTGAAGGCCAGCCGCAAGACCAAGACGCGGCGCCGCACCTGAGGCTTGCGCCGGTCTAGAAATCCGACGCGATGCCGTTCTTCTCCCAGTCACCATAACGCGTGGGTTCCGGGCCCTTGGGGCCGTTCGACTCTTTGGGCAGCGGCTCCTGTTTCGCGGCTGCACGGCGCACCTCGGCTTCGGCGAGGGCGCGTTGGGCTTCGGGGGTGAGCGGCTTGGCGGTCATGGTCCTGAAGTCATGGCACTTGTTCCGGCCTTGGTTGATGATCATATGTCCCGGCGGATTTGGGTATTCAAGGAGTTTCGAGCCCCATGAACACGATGCGCACCGGACTGCTGCTGGCCGCCATGACCGGCCTGTTCATGGCAGTTGGTTATTTGCTTGGCCGCGAGACCGGCATGGTCATGGCCTTCGTCATTGCCGCTGGCATGAATCTGTTCGCCTACTGGAACGCCGACAAGATGGTACTGCGCATGCACGGAGCAAGGCCCGTCGATCGCGCTGCCGCGCCGGAGTTTTATGGCCTCGTCGAAGAGTTGGTGCAACGCGCCAACATGCCGATGCCACGCGTCTACATCATGGACAATCCGCAGCCCAATGCCTTCGCCACCGGGCGCAATCCGCAGAACGCCGCGGTGGCCGCTACCACCGGCCTGCTTGCAACGCTCAGCCGCGACGAGATTGCCGGCGTCATGGCCCATGAGCTTGCCCATATCCAGAACCGCGACACGCTGGTGATGACCATGACGGCAACGCTGGCCGGTGCGATTTCGATGCTCGCCAATTTCGGCATGTTCTTCGGCGGCCGCGATCGCAACAATCCGCTGGGAATGATCGGTACCATCGCCATGATCATTCTGGCGCCACTTGCCGCCATGGTGGTGCAGATGGCGATCAGCCGCACCCGCGAATATGGTGCTGACCGCGGCGGAGCGGAAATTTCCGGAAACCCCATGGCGCTGGCGTCAGCGCTCGCCAAGATTTCCGGTGCGGCCCATCGCATCGAAAACCATGCCGCCGAGCGCAATCCGGCGACAGCCCACATGTTCATCATCAACCCGCTGTCGGGCCAGCGCATGGACAATCTGTTTTCAACACATCCGGCCACCGAGAACCGCATCGCCGCACTGCAAACAATTGCCCAGGAGATGGGCGCACCCCAAGGCGGCGGCGGACCATGGGCCGGGCAACCGGCCAATGCGCCGCGCGGGCCGTGGGGCTGATTGATCGTGAGCGATGACAAGGAGGGCTTCGCCGCCCGCGCCATGGCGGCTGAAGCCCTCGCGGCCATCCTTAATCATGCGCTGGCCTTTGATGACGCCCTTGACGATACGCGGGACCTCGATCCCCGCGACCGGTCGTTCCTCTCGGCCATCGTGTTCACCACACTCCGCCACAAGGAAACGCTCGACGCCGTGCTGGCGCAGTTTCTGACCAAGCCACTGCCGAAGAAATCCGGCGCGACTGGCGCGATCCTGCTCACGGCAGCGGCCCAGCTTCTCTATCTCGGTTCACCAGCCTATGCCGTCATCGACACCGCCGTGACGCTGGCCAAGCGCGACCGCAACGCCTTGCACTTCGCGGGGCTCGTCAATGCCGTGCTGCGCAAGGTGGCGGCGGAGGGGAGGGAAAAGCTTGCGGACATTCCGCCCGCTGTCGCTCCTTGGCTGCAGGCCCGTTGGGTCGCCGCCCATGGTACAGCCGTGGCGCGGGAACTGGCGGCGGCCAGCCTCATGCAGGCGCCGCTCGACATCACGGTGAAAACCGATCCGGCAACGTGGGCCGAGCGCCTCGGTGGCGTGGCGCTGCCCACTGGCACGGTGCGCCTGGAAGGATCGCATCCCCCCGTCGAAGAACTTGAAGGCTTTGGCGACGGCGAGTGGTGGGTGCAGGACGCGGCTTCGGCCATTCCCGCCAAGTTGCTGGATGGCATCGCCGGGAAATCGGTGCTTGATCTTTGTGCCGCGCCCGGCGGCAAGACGTTGCAGCTGGCGGCAATGGGAGCGGTTGTCACGGCGGTCGATCATTCGGAAAAACGCTTGCTGCGCGTCTCGGAAAATCTGGCGCGCACCAAACTTTCCGCCGCAACCGTGTGCGCCGATGCGCTGACCTACAGCCCAGCGTCTGCTTTCGATGCGGTTCTGCTCGATGCGCCGTGCTCGGCCACCGGAACCATCCGCCGCCATCCCGACCTGCCCTATCTCAAATCACCGCGCGACATCGGTGAACTGGTGACCCTCCAGCGCAACATGCTGACGCGGGCTTCGGCTTTCGTGAAGCCGGGTGGCTTGCTCATCTACTGCACCTGCTCGCTTGAAGCCGAGGAAGGTGTTGGCCAGATCACCAAATTCCTGCTCAAACGGCCGGAGTTCGAGATTGTCACCATCAAAGAGGGCGAGGCGGGGCTCGAACCGCAGATGATAACCCGCGAAGGCTATTTCCGCAGCCTGCCGTCGATGACCATCGGGCCATCGCGCGGTCTCGACGGGTTCTTTGCCGCGAGGCTGCGGCGGCGTTAGCACTTCGTTAACCATGGCCTCGGCAATGTGGTCTCTCCCATCACTTCGAAAGACCGGGCGCCATGGCCGGCGGCAGCACCTCCTTCACCCAGTTCCCACAACTGCTGCTGCGCGCCGTGGCGCCGGCCGTGTCGTCGCTGCGGCAAAGGCTGGGGGCCGAACCGCTGCCGCTCGCCGGCCACGTCGCTGATCTGCCGGTGCTGGTGCCGGGCATTGGCGAACGGGCCCGGGCAATCTATGGCAGCACCACGCCGCAGAGCGACGGCTTCGAATGGCTGGCCGATCTTCAGGCCGCGAACCTCGATCTCCACCGCGTTTTTGCGCGGAAGCTGGTGCGCAACTGGCAACATCAGGGATCGGCCAGCGGACTGGACGTTGTCGCCGCCCGGCTTCTTGCCTTCGCCCGCCATGGCGGCTTCCTGCTGCACGGTGCCAGCGCCGAATTCCGCTCATTGCTGCAAGCCCAGGTCGCCGCCGATATCCGCCGCATGACGCAAGCCAAGGTGAAGAGCGCCGATCAGGCGGTGCTGCAATCGGCATCGGTTCTTTCGGCGGCTATCTGCCATGGCGGTCCGGAACGCCTGCGCGATGAGGCCGCAGCAAGACTCGGTGCCGCTGCCGATGCGGTGATCCTTGCCGATGGCGGTCATGCCAGCCGCAGACCGGCACTGCTCGTCGAAACCCTGTCGCTTCTCGTGCCCGTCCGCCAGCTCATGGCAAGCCAGCGCATTGCCATGCCGCAAGCCCTGTTGGCGGCCATCGAACGCGCCATGCCGATGTTGCGCATGCTCTGCCATGGCGATGATGGCCTGAGCCTGCTGCAAGGCGGCGGCACGCTAGAGAAGGCGGTGGTGCAAGCGCTGGTGGCGGGCGATTCCACCATGGGACGCGTGCCCAACCTGGCGCGGCAATCGGGATATGCGCGCCTCGCACTTGGCGCCACCACCGTGCTCGCCGACTTTGGACCAAAGTCACGCTGCGATGGTACGCTGGCGCTGGAATTCGCCGACGGACCGTCGCGAATCTTTGGTCCCTGCGGTTTTCCGGCGAAAGCCAGCCCCGCCTGGGCTACGGCGGCGGCGAACATCGCGGCACAATCGGCGCTGCACCTTGAGACGGCACAGACTGCCGCCATCGACCGGTTCTTCGCGCCGGCGAGGAAACGCGGCGAAACTCCGCAGGTTACCGGCGAACTCATCACCTCGCCCCATGGCATGCTGTTCAAGGGCCAGTCGTCGCGTCATGCGGCGGTTCTTGGCCTTCGTCATCATCGCGAACTGTTCCTGTCGTCCGACGGCCACGATTTTCGCGGCGAAGACCGGCTGGTGCGCACCGAGCCCCTGGAAGGCGACTGGCCGGAAGCACCTTCGCCATCCGCTTTCATCTCCACCCCGATGTTGATGCCAGGCTGACGGGCGATGGCGGCGGCCCGGTATCGCGCTTTGCCTTGAAAATGGCGCCGAATGGCATTTCACCAGCCGGGGCGGCAATCTGTCGCTTGAAGACAGCGTGTTTCTGGCCACCGGCGGGCCCCCAAGAAAATGCCGCCAGATCGTCATTCGCGGCGCTGCCGGCAGGCCCGACATCGTCAACTGGGCGTTCCGCAAGCAGGCGTCCATCGCCACCTGATCTTTGCCGGTTGAATCCACAGGCCAGCGTGCTATCGGGCGCCAACACAAGTTGGTGCATGTCCTTGCCGCCAAACCGCTTCACACTTTGGCGGGACATGCACTGGCCAAACGCCGCAAGGATTGACCATGGACCGCCCGATCCGCCGTGCCCTCATTTCGGTTTCCGACAAGACCGGCCTTGTGGCCTTCGCCCGTGCCTTGACCGAGCGCGGTGTCGAAATCGTCTCGACCGGCGGAACCGCCAAGGGCCTCTCCGCCGAAGGCATTGCGGTGGTCGATGTCGCTGCTGTCACTGGCTTTCCGGAGATCATGGATGGCCGGGTGAAGACGCTGCATCCCAAGGTCCACGGCGGGCTTCTCGCGGTGCGCGGCAATGCCGCCCATGACGCGGCCCGCGCCGCCCATGGCATCGACAACATCGATCTCCTGGTGGTCAATCTCTATCCCTTTGAAGAGACGGTGGCGAAGGGTGCGGAGTTCGACGAGGTGATCGAGAACATCGATGTCGGCGGCCCGGCGATGATCCGCGCTGCGGCGAAGAATCACGCGAGCGTCACGGTCGCCGTGTCACCTGCCGACTATGGCCGCATTCTCGACGAGATGGCGGCGAATGGCGGGGCCACCACGGCGAAGCTCAGGCGCGATCTGGCGCAGAAAGCCTTTGCCCGCACCATCAGCCTATGACGGGGCAATTTCCAACTGGCTGGGCGGCATCGTTGACGACGGCGAGTTTCCACGCACCTTCACGGTGCAATACGAAAAAGCGCAAGCCCTGCGCTATGGCGAAAACCCGCACCAAAAGGCAGCCTTCTATATTTCGCGCGAATTTGGCGAAGCGTCGATTGCCACCGCTAAACAACTGCAAGGCAAAGAGCTCAGCTACAACAACATCGCCGATGCCGATGCTGCACTCGAATGCGTGAAGGCGTTCACCGAGAAACCCACTTGCGTCATCGTCAAGCACGCCAATCCGTGCGGCGTGGCTGAAGCATCTACTTTGCTGGCCGCTTATGACCGCGCCTATCGCACTGATCCTGAATCGGCCTTCGGCGGCATCATTGCCTTCAATCGCAAGCTTGATGTGGAGACCGCAAAGGCCATCGTTGCGCGGCAGTTTGTGGAAGTGATCATCGCACCTGAGATTGAAGCCGGTGTTGCCGAAATTGTCGCCGCCAAGGAGAATGTGCGGCTGCTGACCTGTGGCCCATTGTCGGCAAACCCGGCGCGGCGGCTTGACTACAAGAAAGTTACCGGCGGTCTGCTGGTGCAGGACGCCGATCTTGAACTGCTCGAAGGTACCCGCGTGGTCAGCGAGCGCCAGCCGAGCATCACGGAAATTGCCGACATGCTGTTCGCCTGGAAGGTTGCGAAGTTCGTCAAATCCAACGCCATTGTCTATGCCAGGGACCACGCGACCATCGGCATCGGTGCGGGCCAGATGAGCCGGGTGAATTCTTCGCGCATCGCTGTCATCAAGGCGGAAATGGCAAAGCTTGAGGTCAAGGGCTCGGTGGTGGCGTCGGATGCCTTCTTCCCCTTCGCCGACGGGTTGTTGCAAGCGGCGGCAGCGGGCGCCACGGCGGTCATCCAGCCCGGTGGTTCACTGCGCGATGCCGAAGTGATCAAGGCGGCGGACGCGGCGGGCTTGGCGATGATTTTCACTGGCATGCGGCATTTCCGGCATTAAGTTAGGGGTGCCAAAACAGGAGGCACCCATGCTTGTCACCACCACCCACACCGTCGAAGGCCGCCGCGTTGTCGAATACAAGGGTCTCGTTGCGGGCGAGGCCATTCTTGGCGCCAACATGTTCCGGGATTTGTTCGCGTCGATCCGCGACATCGTCGGCGGCCGCTCCGGCGCCTATGAGAAAGGTCCTGAACGACGCCCGCCAGACGGCCATCGGCGACATGACCGACGAAGCCGCCCGTCTCGGCGCCAACGCGGTGATCGGCGTTGACATCGACTATGAAACCATCGGTGCCAGCGGCAGCATGCTGATGGTCTCGGCCACCGGCACGGCGGTGAAGCTGGAGTAGATTTTCGGGGGAATTGTTTCGAGGAGGCGGCAGAGGGGGCCTAAGGGCCACCTCCTCGAACAAAACGTCTGTCGGGAGAATCGGTCCAAATGGCCTTGCGGTTCATTCGGATCGAGGTGCGAGTTCCGATCCACGTTTGACGACAGGCACAGCTTTACCCAACCTTAAGTTTAATACTGTGATGGAGATCACAGTTGCTGGATTTAGCGATCACAAGATCGTGATCATCCCTCGCGCAAGTGTACGGGGGCATTTTGCGCCGATGAAATTTTCGCCATCAGGCAAGCTCGGTGATCGCCTCTTCACAATCGTGGCGGTTGGATTCGCGGCGATCAGCGGCGGCTTCGGCGGATTGATGGTGATCAGGCTCGAACGCATGGAAAACCCGCCGCTGATGATGGGGCTCGACTTCTCCAGCCTGCAAACCGATGCTGAAAAAATCGCCACTGACCCGATCCACACCGGCACCATCGGCCGCACAAGACCACCGGCGGGACGTGCCGCAAACGGGCGCCGCCGCGAACAAGGCCCGCAAGCTCTGGAGTTCCGGCTTTTGTCGGTTGTCGATGGCGTGGCCTTTGTCGAGGTAATGGGACCCGAAGGTACGGAACTGTGGCCCGTCGATGTCGGCACCAATCTCCCGGGTGCCGGTGAGGTGACCCGCATCAGCCGCAATCAAAACCGCTGGCAACTCAGCACGACAACAATGACCATAACCGGCGAACGTTAGTACAGCCCGCGCAGCAGCCGTTCGATGTAATCGCGTTCGATCCTCGGCAGTTCCGGAATGTTGGCGCGCGAACGCAGCATTTCGAGAATTTCCTGGGCGCGGCGGATGGCCAGTTCCGAAGGCAGCATATCGCGTTCGGGTCCATAGTCTTCGCCACGGTTGGGCATCGGCCGGCCCAGGGGATCGCGGTCATCGCCGCGCGCCTGGCCGTGATCGCCCTGCGAACCCTGTTCGCCCTGGCCCTGCTGGATCATCTGCTGCACAAGGCCCTGCGCACCCTCGCGCAGTTTCGACATCGCTTCGCCTTCCTCGCCGAGCGCTCCTTCGCGGTCGCCCTGGCGAAGCGAGCCTTCGGCATCCTTCATGGCGCGGCCGGCCTCGCCCAGGGACGGTGGACCCTGCATGCCCTGCTGGCCAAGTTGATCGAGCATCTGCTGCAGCATCTCGCCGATGCCGCGCTGGCGGTCGCCAAGAGCATCGGGGCTCAACTGGCCCTCGCCCGGCTGCTCCGGCGAACCTTCGCCGGGGTCAGGCATGCGCTGGGTGTCATCCATCAGGCCCTGCTGCTGGCGCATCATTTCGGAGAATTGATCAAGCATCTCAGCCAACGGGTTTTCGCCCTGCTGGCCCTGCTGCTGCTGGGCCATGCCCGGCTGCATGTTGCGCAGGATCTGGTCGAGTTGCGACAGCATTTGCCGCGCCGCCTCATTGGCGCCGCTCTTCGACAGCTTCTCGATCATGTCGAGCATCTTCTGCAGGTCCTGGGGCGACACCATCTGGCCCTGCTGCTGGCGCGGCATCTGGCCGTTCTGCATGCGCTTCATGGCTTCCGCCGTCATCTGCTCCATGTAGCGGTCCATGGCGGCGCGCAGCTTGTCCATCAGCTCCTGGATTTTTTCGGGAGGTGCTCCCTCGGCCAGCGCGCGTTCGAGATCATCGCGCAGCGCCTGCAGTTCGGCCTTGGCATCGGCCAGCGTGCCATCCTCGACATTGACGGCGATCTGCCACAGGGCATCGACGGCGCCGCGAATGTCATCGCCGTCGTAGGCGTTGTCGAGGCGCGACACCACGGTGGCGATGGCGATGTGGGTGCCGGTGGTTTCGATCAAGTCCTTGGGATAGGCGAGAATGGCCTGCAGCATCTGGAGACATCGGGGCCATTGTCGGGGTCGAGGATCAGTTCCTTGCGCTGCTCGATCAGGGCGCGGGCCAGGGGCTTCATGAACAGGCGCTCGGGCAGCTTGAAGCGCTTCACTTCGCTGGCGGTGGCATGGCCCGCCGCATCGCGGGCTTCAGAACCATATCGACCATGAAGCCCGCCCACGGGTGGGCGGTCAGATCGGCGTTGGCCTTGCCGTCTTCGAGCTTCGGCGAGGACTTGCGCAGGCTCACCGGAATTTCGGCGCGTCGAAGACGAACATGCCATTCGATTCGAAGCCGAGGCCGTCTTCCTGTTCGTCGGAGAGAGAGATTTCGGCTGACATCCCGTCACGCCATAGTCGTCGGTCAGTTTCCAGAAGGCAGTGAGCGCGCCCGAAGCGTCGGCTTCCGGGTCCTTGGTGAAAACGACGGTCGGCGGCGTATCAGGGATGACCGACATGCGCCAGCTCACCAGTTCGCGTTCGCCATCCATCACCTCGACCATCACCGGGCGGGTGATTATGGTTTCGGACTGGTACAGGCCTTCGCTGGTTTTCTCGGCGGGTGCCAGACCATCCAGTTGCTTGGCATCTGGGCCGTCAACCAGTTCGAAGAAGGAAAGTGCGGGGTTTTCGGCGCCGTTGACCCGCAGCACCAGTGCCGAATTTTCCGGCACAAGGATTTCAGGCTCGGACTTGAGGCGTTCGATGGTGGCGGCACTGGTCAGCACCACCGGCGCCTTGCCGGTATAGGCCGGCGGTTTCAGCCAGGCATCGAGCGTTACTACGGCTGCGGATCTGACCGAGCCCGGTTTCAGGCTTTCGGCGAGATTGGCGCGCGGGTCGCCCTGGCCCAGAACAAAGCTGGCGACAAGCGCCATGGCCACGGGAACGCGAAGGGCGCGGGGGTCGAGGTCGCGCCAGAACGAACGCGGCGGCGCCACCGGAACGGCCTCGGCCTGCGCAGCTGGCGCAGGCGGTGTTCCTGCCACAGGGCAGCTGGTGCGTTCGTCGGGCTCGCTTTGCGCCAGCCGGTCGTTCACAGCACCGACCGGGCGGTGGGCAAGGCCTGCGGAACTTCGAGATGGCGCATGGCCTCGTCGCGGCTGGGCCATTTCACGCCGAAGGCTGCGCGCATCGACCAGAGATAGGCGCCGACAAACAGCGCCAGAGCGGCATAACGCGAGATCGGCGGCAACATCGGCAACAGGCCGGACACCACCAAGGCCGCCAGTACGCCAAGAATGAGCAAGGGCCACAGCAGTGCCGCCCACAGGCGCTCAAGACCCAGCGCCAGCCGCGCGAGGGCGATCTTGCGGTCCAGGTTCCGTGGGGCCGCGGCTGTCATCTGATTCAGCATGCTAGCACAGATGGGCCAAATTGTGCCTAAGCCCACCGGTCACTTTTCCGCCAACAGTTAACCCTGCCAGGAGGCCAGCCGGTCGAGGCCGATCAGCTCCTCATAGGTCTGGCGCGGCCGGACCAGCGACCATTGCGCATCCTTCACCAGCACTTCGGCAATCAGCGGCCTGGTGTTGTAGGTGCCGGACTGCACCGCGCCATAGGCGCCCGCCGTCATGGTGGCGATCAGGTCGCCCGGTTCGAGTTCGGGAAGCTGCGGCAATGGCCAGATAGTCGCCGGATTCGCACACCGGGCCCACCACATCGGCCATCATGGTGTCGCGAACCTGCTGGTTCCTTCACGGCGATGATCTCGTGATAGGCGTCATAAAGTGTGGGGCGGATCAGGTCGTTCATCGCCGCGTCCTGGATGACGAAGTGCTTCTCGGTCCCGCCCTTCACATAGATGACGCGCGACACCATGATGCCGGCATTGCCGGAAATCATCCGGCCCGGTTCCAGCACATATTTCATGCCGAGGTGGCCCAGCGTGCGCTTGACCATCGCGGCATATTCATCGGGGTGCGGCGGCACGTCATTGGTGCCGCGATAGGGAACGCCCAATCCGCCGCCGAGATCGAGATGGCGGATGTTGTGGCCACCAGCCTTCAACTCCGCCGCCAGTTCGGCCATCAGCTTGAAGGCCTTCTCGAAGGGTTCAAGCTCGGTGATCTGGCTGCCGATGTGCATGTCGATCCCGGCGACATCGATGGCGCCGAGTTCGGCGGCGCGGGCATAGACGGCGGGGGCCCGCGCATAGGAAACGCCGAACTTGTTCTCGGCCTTGCCGGTGGTGATCTTGTGATGGGTCTTGGCATCGACATCGGGGTTGACGCGGATCGACACGGTGGCGCGCTGGCCGGTGCGCAGCGCCACGGCCGAGAGCAGTTCAAGCTCTTCTTCCGATTCGACATTGAAGCAGGCAATGCCTTCCTTCAGCGCCAAGGCCATTTCGCGCGCCGTCTTGCCGACGCCGGAGAACACGATCTTGCGGGCCGGAACACCCGCCGCCAGCGCCCGGCGCAATTCGCCTTCCGACACCACATCCATGCCGGCCCCCAGCTCCGCCATGGTCTTGATGACGGCCTGGTTGGAATTGGCCTTCATGGCATAGCAGAGCAGGTGATCGGTGCCGGCGAAGGCCTCGGTCATCACCTTGTAGTGGCGCTCGAGTGTCGCTGTCGAATAGACATAGAACGGCGTTCCCACCTCGTCGGCGAGCGCCTCGAGGTTCACGTCCTCGGCATGGAGAACGCCATCGCGATAGGCAAAGTGATGCATGCTACTGGCTCTGTTCCACGGGCTCTTCCGGCGCCTCGGGATCGCCCTTGACGCCGCAGGCGGCGAGCGCCAGGGCGACGAGCAACAGTGTTACGATGCGCTTCATGATCTCTTGTCCTTTGCGAGCAGTTCCAGCCAGCGCCTGGCTTCTCTCCTGACATTGGCCGGGGCCGTGCCGCCGAAGCTGGTGCGCGAGGCGACGGAGGCTTCGACGGTCAGCACCTTGTAGACATCCTTGGTGATGCGCTGCTCGATTTTCTGCATGTCAGGCGAGCGACAGTTCCGGCAGGTCGCAGCCGTTCTTTTCGGCCAGCGCCACCAGGCTTCCGGTGACGTGATGAGCATCGCGGAACGGCATCTTCAGTGTACGGACCAGCCAGTCGGCCAGATCGGTCGCCGTCGAAAAGCCGGAAGCCGCGGCTTTGCGCATTTCTTCCACATTCGGAACCATGTCCTTCACCATGCCGGTCATGGCGGCAATGGCCAGCGACAGATTGTCGAAGGCATCGAAGGCCGGTTCCTTGTCTTCCTGCATGTCCTTGGAATAGGTCAGCGGCAGGCCCTTCATCACGACGAGAAGTGCGGTGAGCGCGCCGATAATGCGGCCCGGTTTGGCGCGCACCAGTTCGGCGGCATCGGGATTGCGCTTCTGCGGCATGATCGACGAGCCGGTGGTGAACTTGTCGGACAGTTTCACGAAGCGGAACTGCGCCGTCGACCAGATGACGATTTCCTCGGCGAGGCGCGACAGATGCGTCGAGCAGATGGCGCAGGCGGCAAGTGTTTCCAGCACGAAGTCACGGTCGGCCACCGTGTCGAGCGAATTGCGCGTCGGCCGGTCGAAGCCCAAGGCCTTCGCCGTGTCGTGCCGGTCGATCGGGAAGGAGGTTCCGGCCAGTGCCGCTGCCCCCAGCGGGTTTTCGTTCATGCGCTTGCGGGCATCGGCAAGCCGCGAGCGGTCACGCGCCAGCATTTCGACATAGGCGAGGCAATGGTGGCCGAAGGTGACGGGCTGGGCCACCTGCAAATGGGTGAAGCCCGGCATGATGGTGGCGGCATGGGCAAGCGCCTTTTCGGCCAACGCCTTCTGCAGTTCCAGCAACTGGTCATCGAGATGGTCGATCACGTCGCGCACATAAAGCCGGAAATCGAGCGCCACCTGGTCATTGCGCGAGCGCGCCGTATGCAGACGCCCCGCCGCTGGGCCGATCAATTCCTTGAGGCGGGATTCGACATTCAGGTGAATGTCTTCCAGCGCCCGCGAAAACGTGAACGTGCCGGCCTCGATCTCGGCTTGCACGGCGTCGAGCCCGCGCCTAATTTCAGTGGCATCGGACTTCGAGATGATGCCCTTCCGCGCCAGCATCGCCGCATGGGCCTTGGAGCCCTGCGATATCCTGGGCGTAGAGGCGCTTGTCGAAGCCGATCGAGGCGTTGATCTCTTCCATGATCGCGTCCGGCCCCGAAGAGAACCTGCCGCCCCACATCTTGTTGGTCACAAACCCACTCCATCAGAAACGAAAATCCACATGCCCATCAAGAAACCGCTTCGGCTCCTCATTGTCCTGGGCATCCTCGCCGCATTCGCAGGCATTTACGGGCTAGGACCCCCGGAGCGCAAGGTTGAACCGGCAACAGATGCGGGTGAAGGCCTCAAGCCCTATGCCACCGGCGCCCTGGCGGCATTGCTGGTGAAAAAAGAGCGGGTGGCGCCCACCGGCATTGTGTTCCAGATCGGGCGACGGCAAGCCTCTTAAACTTGAGGACTGGAAGGGCCGGGTGGTGCTGGTCAATCTGTGGGCCACCTGGTGCGGGCCGTGCCGCAAGGAAATGCCGGCGTTGAACGAACTCCAGAAACAGATGGGGTCGAAGGATTTCGAAGTGGTGGCGATCAGCGTCGATCTCAAGGGTGCCGAGGCCTCGGCGGCCTTTCTCAAGGAAACTGGCGTTGATGCACTGGCCCTTTACATCGACCCGGAGGTGACGCTGTTGAACCTGTTCCAGGCCCCGGGACTTCCGGTCACCATCCTCATCGACCGCCAGGGCCGGGAAGCCGCCAGACTGGTCGGCCCCGCCGAGTGGGCGAGCCCCGAAGCCGTGGCGCTGATCAAGGCGGCGGTGGCGGAGAAGACCTAGCGCGTCGGCACCGGTTTTTCGCCGCGGTAGTCGTAGAAGCCGCGGTTGGTCTTGCGGCCGAGCCAGCCGGCTTCGACGTATTTCACCAGCAGCGGGCAGGGGCGGTACTTCGAGTCGGCCAGCCCTTCATAAAGCACCTGCATCACCGAAAGACAGGTATCGAGGCCGATGAAATCGGCGAGCTCCAGAGGCCCCATGGGATGGCGGGCGCCAAGCTTCATCGCCGTGTCGATGGCTTCCACGCCGCCCACGCCTTCATACAGCGTGTAGATCGCCTCGTTGATCATCGGCAGCAGGATGCGGTTGACGATGAAGGCTGGGAAATCCTCGGAGACGGCGATGGTCTTGTTGCAGCTTGAGGACAAATTCCTTGACCACCGTAAAGGTCGGCTCGTCGGTGGCGATGCCGCGGATGAGTTCGACCAACTCCATCACCGGCACCGGATTCATGAAGTGAATGCCCATGAATTTTTCCGGCCGGTCGGTGGCGGCGGCAAGCCTGGTGATCGAAATCGACGAGGTGTTGGAGCCGACGAGAGCATCGGCCTTCAGATGCGGGCACAGCGCCTGATAGATCTTGCGCTTGATCTGTTCGTCTTCAACGGCACTCTCGATCACCAGATCATAGTCGCCGAAACCTTCATAGCCCGGCACCTGGGCAATGCGGCACAGGGCGCCTTCGCGCTGGGCCTCGGTCATTTTGCCGGATTTGACACGCCTCGCCATGTTGCCGTTGATGGTGGCGAGCCCCGCCTGGATGCGGTCCTTGCTGACGTCGTTCAGCCCCACGTCGAAACCGGCCTCGGCGCACACCTGCGCAATGCCGTTGCCCATTTGACCGGCGCCAATCACGCCGATTTTTCTGATTTCCATTATCCTGCCCGCCTTCAAAAGCCGGGGGAGCCTATATCGCGCCCAAGCCTTGGGCAAGCATCATTTCGCAGGTGCAATATGAAGGGGGCTCAACCGGTCGGCCAAGATAACTCCCGGTCGGCACTGGCAATTTCGGCCGCCACCTGGGCAAAGGCCGGCCGGGCCAGAAGGCGGCCATACCAACCGGACAGGTTGGCGTGGTGACTGATGGCCGGTCCACTAAGCCGCTGGGCGTAGTGCACCACCATGAAGGTGGCGATGTCGGCGACCGAAAACGCGCCGCACAGAAACGCCTGTCCGGCGAGCTTTGCATCAAGCCGCCGATGATGACCGTCGATCAGCGGCAGTGCTTTCGTGGCCTCCGCTTCAAGACGTTCGCGCCGTGCAGTATCGGGCCCCGGCGGTTCGGTGCGGAACATCAGAGTGCGCACTGGCGCCAGCAGAACTTCGTCAGCTTCCAGTTCCAGTTGACGGCACAGGGCGCGCGCCTTGGCATCGTGGGGATAAAGCTGAGGCTCGGGATAGGCATCTTCGAGATATTCGAGAATGACGGTCGAATCGTAAAGCGTCACATCGCCATCAACGAGCACCGGCACCTGGCCCCTGGGGTTCGCCGCCAGCACCGCCTCGTGCTTCGGGCTGTAGCCCTTGGTCTGGGTGAAAGGCACCATGGTGCGGGTGAAGGCAAGATGCTTTTCACCAAGCGCGACCTCAACCTTGCGGGCAAACAGGCTCAAAGGACCGGAGTAAAGATGCAAGGAGTACGGTCCTATTCGGCCTGCGGTGATGATGTTGAGAGGCGTTCCTTGTCCAAGTTCTGCCCTTCCGGTGCGGGGTGCTTGGCCTTCACAACGGGAAACACAAATTGCTCGAGGAAACCAAGTGGCACGGGGGTATCGGTTCCGTAGCGCTTGGGCATTTCGCGCTCCGGCATGTAGAGCGTGCCGAACAGCCAATCAAGGAACGAAAGTTGAGCCGCGAAGTTCCGGTCAATGGCTTCCGCGTGGTTTGCATGGTGCCAGTGGTGGAATTCTGGGTGTCGCCAGAATGCGTCCGAGCAGTCCAAATTCGAACCGGACATTGGCGTGGATGAACAGCGTCTGCCAGCTGTAGATAAAAAAGAACGCTGCAATGGGGCCGTCCGAGAACCCCAGCGCAAAAACCGGGAGCAGGGAAGCACCTTTGGTCAGTATCAGGTCGAAGGAGTGGATGCGATGGGCGGCAAGCCAGTCCAACTCCTCAATGCTGTGATGAACGGCATGGAACTTCCACATCCAGGGAACTCTATGGAACATCCGGTGCATGCCGTAAAACACCAGATCAGCCACGATCAACAACAAGGGAAGCTGAAGCCAAAACGGCTGCGAGCCCAACCAGGCCTCAAATTCGTCGGGAACCGCCATCGGTGCCAATAGCAGCGTCGCGAACAACAGCCAGTGAATTCCCAATCCAACTATTGCCGAATTGAGGAGTATGTAAAGTGCATCCATCTTCCACAATTTTCGAAACAGCTGCTGCTGTCGATGCAGGGCGAACAGCCGCTCAAGCGGTACGAAGACGAGAACGGCCAGCATCAGCAATTTGAAATTCGGAAGAAATTGCCAGATCGCGTCCATGTCAATCCGCCGTCCCGGCCATAGAAAAAGGCCACCTTGGGAAAAACTTCGGCGTACGAATAGCATATTGGCCGTAGTCGGGGAACTCGGCGCGCAGAACTATTTCTTCATTGTGCATCCGGCGCAATTGCAAGAGCCAATGAACGGCCACGAGAATGCCGGTCCACAACGACAGGTTCAGCGACAAAATGCCCAAGACGGCAATTTCCTCGGTCACATAGAGCGGATGGCGGACGATGGCATAGGGACCCTTGGACACGAGTTTCCGCGCTTCGGGCATGATGCTGAATGACCGGCCAAGCCAACTGATGACGTAGGCCGACAACAGGAAGCCAACGAACAAGAGAATAAATCCGGCAATAGCCAAGGCCGGACTTGCGGGCACGCCTGGTGACACGGCCGGCAGGAGGAAGAGCGCGTAGGTGCCGAGAAGTGCGGTGACGCGCGGTTCCAGCCCGCTGGCCGAACGTACCGGCGTGCGGCGCGCAACCGTCATCGCGACGACCATGATCAGGAATGCAAAATTGGAGAATCCGGCGGCGAGTTGTAGGCCCGACTCAAGTGAATTGGGCGGCCAACCCTTGGCAATTTGCTGGGCGATGGCCAAAACAGAAATGCTCGCGGCATGGCTGAAGACGGCGACGATCAAAACGCGCCCCAGAAAATCGCGACGCCAAACTGAACCGGGGTCCATGCCTCATTCCGTCATGTGCAAAGAATTCAATGCTCCGGCAAGCTAGGGTGCATAGATGAACATTGGTTTAAATCACCACTGCCTGCGCAATGACCGATTTCGAAAGGGATGCAGGCCAAGGCTTCCGCCGCCAGCACCTACTTCCCCAGCTTCGCCAGTTCGGCGTCGAACTCCGGCACGGCGGTGAACAGGTCGGCAACCAGGCCAGATCCGCCACCTGGAAGATCGGCGCTTCTTCGTCCTTGTTGATGGCGACGATGATCTTCGAATCCTTCATGCCGGCGAGATGCTGGATGGCGCCGGAAATGCCGACCGCGATATAGAGATCGGGGGCCACGACCTTGCCGGTCTGGCCCACCTGATAGTCGTTCGGCACATAGCCAGCGTCTACCGCCGCGCGCGACGCGCCGACGGCGGCGTTGAGTTTGCGCGCCACCGATTCGAGCAGCTTGAAGTTTTCGCCATTCTGCATGCCGCGGCCACCCGACACGATGACCTTGGCGGAGGTGAGTTCGGGACGGTCCGACTTCGACAGGTTCTCGCTCTGGTAGGACGACAGGCCCGGATCGGCGGCGCCGTTCACTTTCTCGATGGCGGCGGAACCGCCTTCGCCGGTGGCGGCGAAGGAGGCGGTGCGCACGGTGATGACCTTCTTGGCATCGGTCGACTGCACGGTCTGCACGGCGTTGCCGGCATAGATCAGGCGCACGAAGGTGTCGGCGGACACCACATCGGAAATATCGGAAATCTGCATGACATCGAGAAGGGCTGCCACGCGCGGCATGTAGTTCTTGCCGTTGGTGGTGGCGGCCGCCACCAGATGTTCATAGGCACCGGCCAGCGCCACGATGGTTGCCGCCATCGGTTCGGCCACCGGGCGTTCGAGGGCGGCACTTTCAACGTGCAGCACCTTCTTCACACCGGCCAATTTGGCGGCCTGGGCTGCGGCGGCTTGCGGCATTGTTGCCGGCCACCAGCACATGCACGTCGCCGCCCATTTTCGCGGCGGCGGTCAAGGCCTTGTGGGTTGCGTCCTTCAGTGACGCATTGTCGTGTTCGGCGATGAGGAGGACGGCCATCAGATTGCTCCCGCTTCCTTGAGTTTGGCGACGAGTTCGGCGGGTGACTTCACTTTCACACCGGCGAGGCGCTTCGGCGGCTCTTCGGTCTTGACGACCTTGAGGCGCGGGTTCACATCGACGCCGTAGTCGGCAGGCGACTTTTCATCGAGCGGCTTTTTCTTGGCCTTCATGATGTTGGGAAGCGAGGCATAGCGCGGCTGGTTCAAACGCAGGTCGGTGGTGACGATCAGCGGCATCTTCACCTTCAGTGTCTGCAAGCCGCCGTCGATCTCGCGGGTGATGGTGGCTTCGCCTGCACCCGGGCTCAAGCTTCGAGCAGGCCGTGGCCTGGGCCCAGCCCAGCAGGGCCGCCAGCATCTGGCCGGTCTGGTTGCAATCGTCGTCGATCGCCTGCTTGCCGAGGATGACGATGTCGGGCTTCTCGGCCTCGACCACGCCTTTCAGGATCTTGGCGACGCCCAGCGGCTCGACATATTCGTCATGCTTCACCAGAATGGCGCGGTCGGCACCCATGGCGAGTGCGGTGCGCAGTGTTTCCTGGGCTTGCGCCGGGCCCACGGTCACGGCGATCACTTCGGTGGCCTTGCCCTGCTCCTTGAGGCGGATGGCCTCTTCGACGCCGATTTCGTCGAAGGGGTTCATCGACATCTTGACATTGGCCAGTTCGACACCCGAACCGTCGGCCTTCACCCGGATCTTGACGTTGTAGTCGACGACCCGCTTTACAGCGACCAGGACTTTCATCGTAACCCTCGTTTGAAATTGCGCCGGAACCTAGTGAGAGCGCCACCCCAAGTCAATTCCGGGACCGGCAGACACCAGCCAATTGCGACGTTTTGCGCCTACTTGGCGATGCGGATCAGCAGCCGGTTTCTGCAGCAGCCAGGTGATGACCACACCCGCCACAAAGCCGCCGATATGGGCCCAGAAGGCGACACCCACGTCGCTGTTCTCGTTCCAGAACAGGGCGCCGACCTGCAACAGGAACCAGCCGCCGAGAATCCACATGGCCCCCAGCCTCACGGGGATGAAGAAGTTGAAGATCACCAGCACGCGGGATTTGGGATAGAGCAGGAAATAGGCGCCGAGCACGCCCGAGACGGCCCCGGAAGCGCCGACCAGCGGCGACAGGGAGCCTGGCGTCACAGCGATATGGGCCAACGCGCCGATGACCCCGCAGACGAGATAGAACATGGTGAAGGCCACGTGGCCGAAGGCATCTTCGACATTGTCGGCGAATACCCAGAGGAACAGCATGTTGGAGACAAGATGCAGCCAGCCCGCATGCAGGAACTGGTAGGTGATGAGGGTGACGGGCTCACTCACCGGATCATAGCCGATCAGCGGCTCGACAATGCCGAAGAACTCGGCCGGCACCACGCCGAAGCCGCCGGCCACCGCCATCAGCGCCCGGTCCGAGGAAAACGCTCCGGTGATCAGATAGACGCCAACGTTGAGCACGATGATCGTCAAGGTCACCAGCTGGAAGCGGATGACTTGCAGCGGCGTTTCGTCATGGATCGGGATGAACATCAGAGGGTCTTTCCCGGGAACCCAGAGAACGTCGCCCGAGGTTTTGGCATTCACCCAGCGCGAGGCGACGAAGAAGAAATCCGAGAGGCGATTGATATAGGCAATGGCGCCTTCGCTCACGTGCTCGCCGTCATGGGATTTCAATTCGACGATCAGCCGCTCGGCCCTGCGGCATACGGTGCGGGCGAGATGCAGGTGGGCGGCGGCGGCATGGCCGCCCGGCAGCACGAAGGAGCGCAGCGGCGAAAGCTCGCCGTTGAGGAGGTCGATTTCGTTTTCAAGGCGCTCGAATTGTTTCGGCGCGATGCGCAAAGGTGCGTAACCGAGATCCTTCCCGGTATCGGGCACGCAGAGATCGGCGCCCAAATCGAAGAGTTCGTTCTGGATGCGGGCCAGCATGGCGTCGAGCTTCTCGAAGCCCGCCGTATGCAGGCGCACCATGCCGATGACCGCATTGGTTTCATCGACCGTGCCATAGGCGTGAATGCGCAAATGCGCCTTCGACACGCGCTCGCCGGAACCAAGAGCCGTTTCGCCCTTGTCGCCGGTGCGGGTGTAGATGCGGTTGAGGACGACCATGGTAGTGCCGCGATGTGACTGAGTTTCCCTCCCCCTTGCGGGGAGGGATTAAGGGTGGGGGTCGCTCCGAACCCAACCGCCAATCTCGAAATCATTCTTGATCCAATCCCAGACCCCCACCCCAACCCCTCCCCACAAGGGGGAGGGACTTGGAGGAGAACGACCATCGCCCATGACTATCCGGAACGAGGCTGCAATTCTACTCGTTTCTGAGAACGCTCGCCGGCCTTGTGGTCAGCGCTGACCAGGTGACGAGCAGGCCCGCCGCCACCGTCAGCACCATGGCGGCGAGTGCCGTCAGCCCCGCCGTCCAGGCGAGAAAGTCCACGGCAATTCGAGGATGAAATAGCTCAGGAACCACGATGACAGCGAGCCCACCAGAATGCCGAAAGCCGCCGCCGCAAGGCCAAGGCCCGCGTATTCGGCTGAGAAGGCCCCCATCAGCTGCCAGCGCGTGGCGCCATAGGTTTTCAGCACCACGGCGTCATAGCTGCGATCGGATAGCCCCGCCGCCAATGCGCCGGCCAGCACCAGAACGCCGATCAGCAGGGTCACCACATTGGCGCCGCGGATGCCATTCAGCATCTTGGTCAGGAGATCGCTGACAATCGAGATTGCATCCTTGACGCGGATCGCCGTCACCGAGGGGTAGGCCCCGGAAATTTCGTTGAGCAGTTTCGCTTCATCGCCGCCATTCATTTCCACGGTGACGATGTGGCTGTGGGGGGCGGATTTCAGCGTGTTGGGCGAGAACACCATGACGAAATTGATGCCAAGGCTGCGCCAGTTCACCTGGCGGAGATTGGCGACCTTGGCGCTGATCTCGCGGCCCAGCACATTCACCGAAATCTCGTCGCCGATCTTGATGTCGAGGCCCTCGGCAATCTCATCGACGAGGGAGACGAGCGGCGGGCCTTCATAGTTGGCGGGCCACCACTCACCGGCAACGAGTTGCGAGCCTTCGGGCAGCGTGTCGGCATAGGTCAGGCCGCGATCACCTTGCGTGGCCCAGCGCGAGTCGGGGGAAGTACTGACTTTGGCGACTTCAACACCTTTGATCTTCACCATGCGGCCGCGCATCATCGGCGAGGAGTTGACTTCCGTCACGCCCTCCTGCTTCAGCAAGGCCTCCTTGAAGGCCGGAAGCTCGGGGTTGCGCACATCGAGAAAGAAGAACGCCGGCGCCTTGTCGGGAATGCCCGAGCGCAATTCGCGGCTCATGGTCTGGTCGGTCAAGGCCAGCGTCACGAACAGGGTGAGGCCCAATCCCAGCGCCAGAATGACCGACACCGCATGGGTGCCGGGGCGATGGATGTTGCTGAGCGCGTGGCGCAAGATGACGTTTGAAGGCCGGGGCAACTTGGCGCTCACGGCGACGATGAATTTCGCCAGTCCCAGCAGCACCACGAAACTCGCCAGCAAGCCGCCGAGGAACCACGAGATGATGCGCCGGTCATCGAACACCAGGAACACGATTGCCGCCGTGGCCACCAGCAGCAGTGTCATCACCACCAGCGTCTTCCATCCCGGCCAGCCGCCCATGTTGATGCTGCGATGGCGGAACAGGGCCGAAGCCGGAACCTGCTGGGTTCTGCGACAGGGGCCACAGGGTGAAGGCCAGCGCCACCAGAAAGCCAAGCGTCCCGGCAATGGCCAGCGGCACGAATTCAACCCGCGCGGTGATTGGCAGCGGCAGGATCGAACCGAACAAGGCGCCCACCACAAAAGGCGCCACCGCACCCGCCGCCAGCCCCACGGCGATGGCGAGAAGCGACAACAGGATGATCTCGGTCAGATAGATTCCGAACACATCGCGCGATGAAGCGCCGAGGCATTTCAGCGTGGCAATCGATTCGCTGCGGCGGTTGACGAAGGCCGACACCGCATTGCTGATGCCGGCGCCGCCGACGATCAGCGCCGACAGCCCGACCAGCGTCATGAACATGCCGAGGCGTTCGACGAAGCGTTCGGCACCTGACGCTGCATTGTTGCGGTTCCTGCAGCCGCCAGCCGGCATCGGGGAATTTTTCCTTGGCTTCGTCGATCACCTTGTTGGCGGCGCCGGCGTTGGCGGCGTCAGCCAGTTTCACGCGGTAGCGCCAGGTGATGAGGCTGCCGGGCTGGATGAGGCCGGTTGCCTGCAAGTCCGCCTCGCGCATCAACACGCGGGGGCCAAGCACGATGCCGTCGGACAACCGGTCGGGTTCCCTGGCGATGACGCCGCGAATGGTGAAGGTCTCCGGTGCCGATGGAAAGCGTGTCTCCAGCTTTGACACCAAGGCGGCCGAGCAACAGCGGATCGACGGCCACGCCCTTGTTGTCGAGCGCTGCCGCAAGGGTGCCGCCGCCTTCCAGTTCGAGCGCGCCATAGAGCGGATAGGCCTGATCGGCGGATTTGATTTCAACCAGCGTGGTGCGTTCGCCAGCCTTGGCCATGCCGCGCAAATTGGCGGCGATGCTGATGTCGCCCTTCGAGGAGATGAAGGTCAATTCCGCAGGCGTGGTCTGGCGGTGAATGAGCGAGAATTCGACGTCACCACCGAGCAGCGGCTGGCCCTGCTCGTCGAGCCCGCGCTCGACCGCCGCCGACAATGATCCGATGATGGCGATGGCCGCCGTGCCCAATGCGAGGCTCGACAGGAACACCCAGAAGCCCTGCAGCCCCGAGCGCAGGTCGCGGAGTGCAAAACGCAGCCACAGCCCGAAGTTCATGACTTGTTACCGGGCATGGCGCCCGAGATGATCTTGCCATCGCGCACTTCGGCGATGCGGTCGCAGCGCCCTGCGAGCGCCCGGTCATGGGTGACCAGCAGCAGGGCGGCATTTTCTTCGTGGCGAAGATCGAACAGCAGCTTGATGATCTGTTCGCCGGTTTCCTGGTCGAGATTGCCGGTGGGCTCATCGGCGAGAATGATGCGGGCGCCGGAGGCCAGTGCCCGGGCAATGGCCACGCGCTGCTGTTCGCCGCCCGAAAGCTGGCCGGGATAATGCGTCAGGCGATGGCCGAGGCCGACCTTCACCAGTTTCTCTTGCGCCACGTCCATGGCATTCGTCAGTCCACGGAATTCCAGCGGCACGGCGACGTTTTCCAGCGCCGTCATGGTGGGGATCAGATGGAAGGACTGGAACACGATGCCCACATGGTCGCGGCGGAAACGGGCCAGCGCATCCTCGTTGAGTCCGGCGAGCGGCTTTCCGGAAATCACCACGGTGCCAGCACTGGCGCGCTCCAGCCCGGCAATCACCATCAGCAGCGTGGTCTTGCCGGAGCCCGATGGCCCGACGATGCCCAGCGCCTCGCCCTGGTTTACGGCGAGATCGACACCGCGCAGGATTTCAACATCGCCGGCGCGCGACGGAAGAGTGAGGCGGACATTGTTCAGGGAGACGGCAAAATCGGTCATCGCGGCAAGATGGGGAGATCACGGCGATTTGTCGAGGGCGAAGGCTTGTTACGGCCCTCGGCGACCCTTAACTTACAGCAATGATCCGCCTGCTGATGTCCCTTGCAATGTTCGCCGCAGCTCTGGTTCCGGCCCGTGCCGAAACTTTAACCATCCTGGCATTTGGCGACAGCCTGACGGCGGGCTATGGCCTGCCCGCCCGAACAGGCCTTTCCCGTCAAGCTTGAAGCGGCACTGCGCGCCAGGGGACATGACGTCACCATCGTCAATGGTGGCGTCTCCGGCGATACGGCGGGCGACGGGCTGGCGCGGCTCGAATGGTCGCTCGGCGATGACATCGACGCGGCGATCGTCGAACTTGGCGCCAACGACGTGTTGCGCGGTCTGCCGCCGGAACAGGCGGAACAGGCGCTCGACAAGATCATGGAAATTCTCGCAGCACGCGGCCTTCCAACGCTGGTTGCCGGCATGCTGGCGCCGCCCAATCTTGGGGCGGAGTATGGCGCAAAATTCAACGGCATGTTCCCACGCCTTGCCGAAAAACACGGGGCCCTGCTTTACCCATTCTTCCTCGATGGCGTGGCCGCCAATGCCAGGCTCAACCAGGCCGACGGCCTGCATCCAACGGGAGAAGGCGTTGATGTCATCGTCGCCCGCATGCTGCCGGTTGTTGAACAACTGTTAACAAAGGCCGCCGCAAAATAGCCCTTGGCAAACTTTCGAATCAGGATAGCTTTGAACCCAGCGTTCCGAGCAATCCTTCAGCGACAAAGGAGGCCCGCCATGCCGAGACTGTTCACAGGCCTGGAAATTCCAGACGATGTGACCATGGATCTCGATCTGATGCGCGGCGGCATCATGGGCGGGCGCTGGATCGACCGCGAAAGCTTCCACATCACGCTGCGCTTCATCGGTGACATCGACGACAGCCTGGCGCGCGAAATCGCCTATGAGCTCGATGGCGTCGAGGCCCGGCCTTTTGCGCTCAGGCTCAAGGGCATCGGTTTTTTCGGCGGCAACAAGCCCCACACGCTTTATGCCGGCGTCGAGGAAAACGCCGAACTGCGCCGGCTGCATTCCATTCACGAGCGCATCTGCCAGGTGCTGGGGCTCAATGCGGAACCGCGCAAATTCATGCCGCATGTGACGCTGGCCCGGCTCAAGGACCCCGATGTGCTTGCCTTGCAGCGCTATCGTGGCCTCACATAGCCTGTACAAGAGCCGGACGTTCGACGTGGCGCGCTTCGTGCTGTTTTCGTCCAGGCCAAGCCGCGGCGGCGGTCCCTACGCGGTGGAGGAATCCTATCAACTGCAGGCAGGTCTATGACAGACAAAGTGCTGATCGGCGTCGAACGGGCGAAGGCGCTCGCCTCCCTCAACGGCTGGACCGAGGCCAAGGGCCGCGATGCCATCACCAAGACCTTCCAGTTCAAGTCCTTCAGCCGCGCCTGGGGGTTCATGAGCCGGGTGGCGCTGTTCGCCGAGAAGACCGATCACCACCCGGAATGGTCCAATGTTTACGGGCGGGTGGAGGTGACACTGGCCACCCATACGGCGGGCGGGGTCACCGAAAAGGATGTGGCGCTGGCCCGCAAAATGGATGAATATGCCGGCTAAGGACAGGCTTACCGTCCTGTAACTTGAACTCCCGTGGAGGCATCCCCATGTTTCCACGGCAATTCTCTTGGAGGGAACAATGGCTGACGTGAAATTCCAACCCCGGGTTCAGACCGGCTCAAGGGCCGAAATCGACCAGGGCCTCAGGTCCTACATGCTGGGCGTCTACAACTACATGGCGCTGGGCGTCGCCCTGACGGCGATCATCACCATGGCGGTGGCCTCGAGCCCCGCCGCGATGGCCACGGTCTATTCGCTGAAGTGGGTGTTCTTCATCGCCATCATCGGCATGGGCTTCCTTGCCCCGCGCCTGATCTTCTCGGGCAACACAACGACGGCGCATGCCGCCTTCTGGGGCTATGTCGGCCTCTGGGGCCTTGCCATCGCGCCGATGGTCGGCACCTATCTGGCGCTTGACGCCTCGATCGTCTACCGCGCCTTCCTGATCACCGCCGTCACCTTCGGCGCCACCAGCCTCATCGGCTACACCACCAAGCGCGATCTGTCGGGCATGGGCGCCTTCTTCATGATGGCCTCGATCGGCATCCTCATCGCCATGCTGGTGAACGTGATCTTCGTGGGTTCGACGATGATGAGCCTCCTCACCTCGGTCGCCGTTGTCGTGCTGTTCGCGGGCATCACCGCCTACGAAACCCAGCAGATCAAGACCATGTACTATGAAGGCGATGCGCCGGGCGTCGCCAAGGGCAAGTCGATCTTCGGCGCCTTCATGCTCTACGGCAGCTTCATCACGCTGTTCGTGCACATCCTCAACATCCTCGGCATCATGCGCGGCGAAGAATAATCGCCACACGATTTCGACGAAAAGCCCGGCCTTCGCGCCGGGCTTTTTTGTTGGCCCTATAGCAGAATGAAGTTTGGTGGCTCCACCCAATGACTGTCATCCCGGCGAAAGCCGGGACCCCCTGAGTATTTTCCGGAGGTGCTCCCCTCGTTGAATCTGCTCAATGGGTCCCGGCTTTCGCCGGGATGACAGGTCAAGGAAGGGTCGAGCTAAACTCATTCCGCCCTAGACCGTGCTGAGTCTCGGCCGTTTCATCAGAACGCGCAGCACTTGCGCCAGGTCCTGGCCGCGTTTGAGGATCAGGCCGCCCTGGGCGATCACCGAATAGATGCCCTGCTTCCTCGCCAGTGCCGGGTCCTTCACCACGCGGTACAGCGGCTGTTCGCTGGCGTGGCGGAAAATCGAGAAGGTGGCCTGGTCGCGGCCGAAATCCAGCGCATAGTCGCGCCACTCGCCGGCGGCGACGAACTGGCCATAGAGATTGAGAATGGTGTTGAGTTCCTTGCGGTCGAACGCCACGCGTTCGGGGCCGCGGCCCTGGTCTCTGGCATTGTCCGTTCCCGGCCGGGGGCCAGAGCCCCAGGACGGGAAGGAAACTATCGGTTCCTGTTCGTCCACCGCTTCACCTGCAAATGGTCAGGCTGGATGATGTACCGAAACCGGTTAACAGGCAATGGAAAGGGCGGACCCGGGGGTCCGCCCTTCAAACTACTTGATGATGTCGGTGGGCAGGAAGCGGCTGCGGGCGACATGGCCCAGCTGGTAGCGCTTCACTCCCATGTCAGCGAGGTCGGCATCGGGGATGGCCTCGACCTCTCGCCGGATGGACTTGTAAGTGTTCATCCGGCGCTGACGCAGTAACAGCGCCGCCAAACCGGAGAAGCTGGTCATCCGCGCACCGCCTCGCGGGCAATCCGGTTGATGTCATACCGGTTGATGCCGAGATCGGCGAGATCGCGGTTGGAAAGGGCTTCAAGCTCGGTCACGGTCCGGCTGTAACGCTGCCACTTGGCATAGCGGGTCTTCAGGGTCTCAAACATGATGTCACTCCTCTTGGATTGACTGGTCGGGGTTTCTTTCAACACCCGAAAGATATGTGCATCGCACCATAAACGAGTAGTGCAAAAAACGCATAGCTATAATTCATATAATTATTTCAATTGTTTAACAAACGTTCACACTGATGAATTCGTTGTGCTGCAATGCATCAATTGTGGCAGCTTTGCCGCATTTGGCGAGGTAGTCGCTGCAATATCAGGCATCTTGGCTAGGGTCGACGCACAATCCGGTAAACCGCCCCGGCATAATCGTCGCTCACGTAGAGCGTGCCATCGGCTTGCTTCCAGCACATCGACCGGGCGGCAGATGACGTTTTCGTCGTGCTCGCAGCCGGTGAGGAAGACATCTTCGGTGATTGTCGCGCCCTCGAACGTCAGGCGCACGATGCGGTAGCCGGATTTCTTGCTGCGGTTCCATGAGCCGTGTTCGGCGACGAGGGCGGTGCCGGGTATGGATTTCAGGAAGGTGATCGACAGCGGCGCCACGTGGGCGCCGAGGCCGTGGGCCATGGGGGTGAGTGTCACGCCCGCAGGTGCCGGCGTCTCCCAGCGACGGGTCCTTCACATCCGTGCCATGCATGAACGGCCAGCCGTAGTGGCCGCCTTCGGCGATCAGGTTCACTTCATCGTCGGGCACGTCGTCGCCCAGCTGGTCGCGGCCATTGTCGACGCCATAGAGTGCGCCGCTTTCGGGGTGCCAGTCGAAACCCACCGTGTTGCGGAGGCCCGTGGCAAAAATTTCTGCCGGCTCGCCTTCCTTGAAGCGGATCATCGCGGCGCGCCACGGGTGGTCCTCGATGCAGGCATTGCAGGTGGAGCCGATCGCCACATAGAGAAGCCCGTCGGGACCGCGTTTCACGGTGCGCGAGGAATGGCCGCCGTCATCGGGCAATCCTTCCAGCAGAACCCGCTCATCCGTCAATGACGCGCCATCAAATTGGAAAGACACCACGCGGTGTTCTTCGGCGACGATCAGGCGATCACCCTCAAGCCACAACCCGTGTGGAAGTTGCAAGCCATCCTTCAGCACCGCCGTTGCGTCCGAGCGCCCATCGCCGTCGCCATCGCGTTTCACCAGCATGATGGTGCCGGACGAATGCCCGGAGACAATAAGATCGCCCGCCGCCGTCATCTGCATCAGCCGCGGCCTCCCCAGTTCACGGGCGAAGACCGAGAAGGCGAAACCTTCCGGCACTTTGATCCGTTCACGGAGCAAAGCCTCCCAGGAGTCCTTGGGCGGCGGCAGGAACGGCACGTTCACCGGCCAGAAATTCCACCACACATAAAGGGCCCCGGCCAGAATTCCTGCAACAATGGCGGCTAAAATCCGGCGCAGCATGGAGCCTCCAACATAATGGGCGCGAGGTTGCCCCCGCGCCCTTCACTATAGAGATGTCGCAGCCCTAGAACAGCCCGGCGATCTGGCCCTTTTCGTCAAGCCCGATCACTTCGGCGGAGGGCACCCTGGGCAGGCCCGGCATGGTCATGACGTCGCCGCAGATGACGACGATGAACTCGGCGCCCGCCGACAGCCTGACTTCGCGGATCGGCACCACGTGGTTGACGGGGGCGCCCTTGAGGTTGGGGTCGGTCGAGAACGAATATTGCGTCTTGGCCATGCAGATCGGGAACTTGCCGTAGCCTTGCGCCTCGTAGGCCTTGAGCTGGTCGCGGACACTCTTGTCGGCGACGATGTCGTCGGCGCGGTAGATTTCGCGGGCGATGGTCTTGACCTTGTCCCACAGCGGCAGCTCTTCGTCATAGATCGGCTTGAACTGCGACGACGCCTTGTCGGCGATCTCGGCCACGTGGCGGGCCAGCGCCTCGGTGCCCTTGCCGCCTTCGGCCCAGTGGGTGCACTTGAAGGCTTCGACGCCATGCTCCTTGCAATAGGCCTTCACGGCATCGACTTCGGCTTCGGTATCGGTGACGAAGTGATTGACGGCGACGGCGATCGGCACGCCGAATTTCTTGACGTTCTCGATGTGGCGGCCGAGGTTGGCGAGGCCCTTCTTGAGGGCTTCGACGTTTTCCTTCTTGAGATCGTCCTTGGCGGCACCGCCATGCATCTTGAGGGCCCGGACGGTGGCGACGATCACCGTGGCGGCGGGGGTGAGGCCGGCCTTGCGGCACTTGATGTCGAAGAACTTCTCGGCCCCCAGATCAGCGCCGAAGCCCGCTTCGGTCACCACATAGTCGGCGAGCTTCAGGGCGGTCTTCGTCGCCATCACCGAGTTGCAGCCATGGGCGATGTTGGCGAAGGGGCCGCCATGGACGAAGGCCGGATTGTTTTCGAGCGTCTGCACCAGATTGGGCATCAGCGCGTCTTTCAGCAGCACCGTCATGGCGCCCGGCGCCTTGATGTCCTTGGCCAGCACCTGGCCCTTGTCGCGTTTTGCGGCGACGACGATCTGGCCCATGCGGCGCTCGAGATCTTCAATCGAGTTCGACAGGCAGAGGATGGCCATGATTTCCGAGGCGACCGTGATGTCAAAGCCTGCCTCGCGCGGGTAGCCATTGGCAACGCCGCCCAGCGAGCAGACGATGTCGCGCAAGGCCCGGTCGTTCATGTCCATCACCCGGCGCCAGGCGACGCGGCGGGTGTCGATGCCGAGTTCGTTGCCCCAATAGATGTGGTTGTCGATCATCGCCGACAGCAGATTGTGGGCCGAGGTGATGGCGTGGAAGTCGCCGGTGAAATGCAGGTTGATGTCTTCCATCGGCACGATCTGGGCATAGCCGCCGCCCGCCGCACCGCCCTTCATGCCGAAGCACGGCCCGAGCGAGGGTTCGCGAAGGGCGATCATCGCCTTCTTGCCGATGCGGTTGAGGCCATCGCCGAGGCCCACGGTGGTGGTGGTCTTGCCTTCGCCGGCCGGCGTCGGGTTGATGGCGGTGACCAGGATCAGCTTGCCGTCTTTCTTGGCTTTCAGCGTGTCGATATAGTCCAGAGACACCTTGGCCTTGGTGTGGCCGTAGGGGATCAGGTCCTTTTCCGGGATGCCGAGGCCCTTGCCGATCTCCATGATCGGCTTCATCTTGGCTTCGCGGGCAATCTCGATATCGGACTTGACGGTCATGGTGGGTCTGATCCTTCCGGGCGTGAAAAACTTTTGAACGGCAGGAACTAGCCGAAGCGCTTGTCCCTGTCTATTGAGGGTTGGAAACGGGTGTTCCTCCTGTCAGGCTATGCCAGCTGCGGCAAGTGCCTGTACCGGCATTTCTTGCAATATGCCGCAGCACAGGGACATGCTGGCTGCGACGTTTCTGAGAGATTTTTGTCAAAGGCTGAAGATGCGCAACTTTCGAACGCCCCGGCCGCTCCGCCGCCTATGCCAGCAACGGCATGGCCGCTACCTCCTCGCCGCTGGCCACGCTCGCCGCCATCGACATGTCTGCGGGCCGGCGGCAACGCCGCCGATGCGGCGGTGGCGGCCTCCGCCGTCCTGTGCGTCACCGAACCGGCACATGACCGGGATCGGCGGCGATTGCTTCGCGCTGGTGGGCGAGCCTTCGGGCAAGGTGATGGGCCTCAATGGCTCGGGCCGGTCGTCGCACCGCGCCGATGCGGCATGGCTGAAGGCCTCGGGGCTGACGGCCATCGCGCCGCGTTCGATCCATGCGATCACCGTGCCGGGCGCCATCGATGCCTGGGACCAGTTGTTGAAGCGTTACGGCACCATGACGCTCGGCGACTGCCTTGCACCCGCCATCGCACTGGCCGAACAGGGCGTGCCCGTCACGCCGCGCGTTGCCTTCGACTGGCCGGAGGACGCCGAGTTCCTGGCCGCCGATCCGGGCGGGCGCCAGCACTATCTGGTGGACGGGCGAAGCGCCGAAGCTTGGTCATATCATGCGCTATCCGGCGCTGGCCGAAACCCTGAAGCTCATCGCCAGCGAAGGCCGCGATGCCTTCTACCAAGGCAGCCATTGCCGAGGACATCGTCGCCACCATCGCCCCCATGGGTTCGCTTCTGACCTTGAAGACTTCGCCGCCCACCGCTCGGACTGGGTGAAGCCCATCGCCACCGAATTTGCCGGCCATGAGGTCCTCGAAATTCCGCCCAATGGCCAGGGCCTCACGGTGCTCATTGCCCTCAACATCCTGAGCAATTTCGGCCTCAAGTCGCTCGATCCGGCGGGCCCACAGCGCATGCACCTCGAAATCGAGGCGATGAAACTCGCCTGGGGATTCCGCAACCGCCACATCGCCGACCCCGCCTTCGCCGATGTGCCGGTGGCCGAACTGCTCTCGGCCAGCTTTCGCCCAAAAGCTGGCGGGGCTGATCGAGGCCTGCACAGTGCCTCGACATCGAAACGGCGCTGCCGCCGTCCGACACCATCTATCTCTCGGTGGTCGACAAGAACCGTCTCGCCGTCTCGTTCATCAATTCGGTCTATGACGGTTTCGGCTCAGGCATCGTCACGCCCGCAACCGGCATTGCCCTGCAAAACCGCGGCGCCGGTTTCGTCACCACGCCCGGCCACCCCAATTGCATCGGGCCCTCGAAGCGCCCGCTGCACACCATCATTCCCGCCATGGTGCGCCACAAGGGCCGCGATCGACATGAGCTATGGCGTGATGGGCGGCGACTACCAGCCGATGGGCCACATGACGGTGGCGGTGAACCGCTATATCTATGGCATGGACCCGCAGGAATGCCTTGATTGGCCGCGCTATTTCCCGAAAGCGGGCGAGGTGAGGGCGGAAACTGGCGTGGCTCCCTCGGCCCTTGCCGGTCTCGTCGCCAGCGGCCACCGGGTGGTGGCCGCGCCCAAGCCCCTGGGCGGCGGCCAGGCCATCGCCATCGACCGGAGCAATCGGCCTGCTGATCGGCGGCTCCGACCCGCGCAAGGACGGGCTGGCGCTGGGCTACTGAGCGTCCCAGTATTTTGCCTTTCCTTAACGATGCCGCGCTAACACTGTGGGGCTTGCGAATCGGCTTTCGCGAAGCGTTTTCCGGCGGAGCCTGACTTGAGCGATTTACAGCACACCCACACCCTTCAGCTTTGATCTGCCGCCGATGGCGGAGTTCAAACTCGCCCGGCGGGTGCCGGTGACCCTGGCCAGGACGAAGTTATGACGGGCTGGAACGGCTGAAGAAGGTCGTGGAAGCCACGGGTGCCGCCGCCTATCACTGGATCATCGACAGCGACGAAATCGTCTGGTGCGCCAATGCCGAGGAGGTGCTGGGTGTCGAGCGGCGCGGTCGCCACCGGCCGCGCCTATGCCGCCTTCTCGATCCCGACAATTACACCAGCCGCTACGACACGGTGATGCGCAGCAGTGCCATGCGATGGCGGCAAGGGCGTGGCCTTCCAGATCGAATACAAGTTCCGCCCCGAAGGCCGCATCGGCGGCGCCTGCAACTGGCTCGAGGACCACGGCCGCTGGTTTGCAGGGCGACGGCCGGCCCAGCGAAGTGTTCGGCACGGTGCGCCGCATCGATGCCCGCCACAAGCGCGACCAGCATCTGAGCTTCCTCGGCAACTGCGATCCGCTGACCGGCATGATGAACCGCGGCCGCATGACGGAGGCCCTCGGCGAAGCCATGACGGTGGCCGCCCGCGAGGGCACGAGTTGCGCCTTCGTCATCGCCGCCATCAACAATCTGTCGGTGGTGAACGAAGCCTATGGCTTCGAAGTCGCCGACGAGGTCATCATCAAATGCGGCCGCAGGCTGCGCCAGGTGGTGCGCACCGGCGATGCCATCGCCCGCTATTCCGGCAGCAAGTTCGGCCTCATCCTCAACAATTGCGGCGAGGAAGATCTGGAAATCGCCGCCGAACGCTTTCTCAGCGTGGCGCGCGAAAGCGTCATCGAAACCGAACGCGGGCCGGTGTGGGCGCTGCTGTCGATCGGCGCGCTGGTGCTGCCGCAGAACGCCGCCGACGCCAACACCGCCATGGCCCGCGCCGAGGAAGCGCTGACCGAAGCGCGCCGCCTGCCATCCGATGGCTACGTCATCTACAAGCCCTCGGCGCAGCGCGCCTCGAGCGCCGCCTCAATGCCCACAGCGCCACCGAAATCGTGCGCTGCCTGCGCGAGGACCGGTTCCGCCTGGCCTTCCAGCCGATGGTCGATGCCCAGACCGGAAAGCCGGCCTTCCACGAGGCCCTGCTGCGCATGACCGATTCGGCGGGCGAGATCATTGCCGCCGCGCACCTCATTCCGGTCGCCGAAAAGCTTGGTCTGGTGCGGCTCATCGACCGCGCCGTGGTGCAGATGAGCGTCGGCGACGCTCAACACTATCCCGATGCCAGGCTGTCGATCAATATTTCCGGCACCACCGCCACCGATCCGCGCTGGTATCCGCAGATCATCGAAATTCTCGTCCTCCAACCGGGCGCTCACCGGCCGGCTGATCGTCGAGATCACCGAAACCGTGGCGTTGGGCGACCTCGCAGGAAACCCGCAAATTCGTCGAGCAGCTGCGCGATCTGGGCTGCGGCGTGGCCATCGACGATTTCGGCGCCGGCTTCACGTCGTTCCGCAATCTGCGTGCCCTGCCGGTCGACATCCTGAAACTCGACGGCACCTTCTGCGGCAATCTGTCGGGCAATCCCGACAACCAGTATTTCGTCCGTTCACTGATCGATCTGGCCCACAACTTCGGCATCAGGACGGTGGCCGAATGGGTCGAGACGGAAGAGGACGCCAGCCTGCTGCGCCAGTGGGACGCCGACTTCATGCAGGGCAACCTGTTCGGTGAGGCCAGTCTCGATCCGCCGTGGCAGGCGGTGCCGCGAAGCCGCCCGCTTCGATGCCGGGGCACCCGATGCCGTTCATTCCGCCTTCGGAAATCGCCTTCCTCGACGATGATATTCCCGCCGCTGCGCCGGAGCAGGACGTGGCCGAAATCCCGTTCGACTATGGCCCGGAACTTGAGAACGAGCTGTTCGGATTGCGCTCGGCCATTGCCGCCCTCGACACGGCATTTCGAGATCGCAGTGCCGCCGGGGAGATCCTTAGCCGAACCAAGCTTCGCCGATCTGGTCAGCGACACCATGCAACGCAAGGCCGGTTGAAGCCGCCTACTTCGGCGCCATGGTATCGAGCTTCTGCTGCATGGCGGCGAGCTGGTCTTTCAGCACCTGCAGGTCGTCCTTGCCCGAAGCAGCGGGCTTGCGGCGGCGGCTGAGGCGGTGGCACCGGGCGGCACGGCCATGGCGGCGAAGGGATTGAACACCCGCATGGCGTCGTTGAACATCGCCATGTTGCGGGTGGTCGCATCCTGCATGGCCTTCAACGGATCTGGCCCCAGGATTCCATCAGCTGGCCGCGGAACTTCTCCTGTTCCTTGCCGAGATTGTCGAGCGAAAATTCGAGAAAGCCCGGCACGAAGGCCTGCATCGAGTCGCCATAGAAGCGGATCAGCTGGCGCAGGAAATTGATGGGCAGCAGATTGGTGCCCTTGTTCTCTTCCTCGAAGATGATCTGGGTCAGCACCGAGCGGGTGATGTCTTCGCCGGTCTTGGCGTCAAAGACCACGAAATCGGTGCCGGCCTTCACCATGGTGGCGAGATCGTCGAGGGTCACATAGGTGCTGGTGGAGGTGTTGTAGAGGCGGCGGTTGGCGTATTTCTTGATGACCACCGCGTTCTCGGCAGACTGCTTTTCTTCACTCACCGCCCTGAACTCCCCGTGACAGGCTTGCGGCCTTTTGATGGCCTTTGCATCTGCAAAATTTGCGCCCCGCATTGCACAATTGCAAGTGCAAAATGCCAGCCCGGCATGGCGCTACCGATGTCGCATTGCACAATAACCCCAAAGTGAGGCATAAGCAGCGTCAACGTCAAACAGGAGGCACAAATGGCCAGTTCGGAAAATGGGGTTGTCATCGTCTCGGCGGCGCGCACGCCGGTGGGCTCGTTCAATGGATCGCTGGCAAGCGTTGCCGCGTCGTATCTCGGCACCGTGGCGCTGAAGGCCGCCATGGCGCGCGCCAAGGTCGAAGGCGCCGAAGTCGACGAGGTGATCCTCGGCCAGGTGCTGGCCGCAGGCCAGGGCCAGAACCCGGCCCGCCAGGCCTCGATCAATGCCGGCATTGCCATCACCACGCCGGCCTGGGGCATGAACCAGCTGTGCGGTTCGGGCCTTCGCGCCGTGGCGCTCGGCATGCAGCAGATCGCCGATGGCGCCGCCAATGTCGTGGCGGCGGGCGGCATGGAATCGATGAGCAAGGCGCCGCACGTGGCGCATCTGCGCGATGGCGTGAAGATGGGCGACTGGCAGCTGATCGACACCATGATCCGCGACGGATTGTGGGATGCCTTCAACGGCTATCACATGGGAACGACCGCCGAGAACGTCGCCCGCCAGTGGCAGATCACCCGCGACATGCAGGACGCCTTCGCCGTCGCCTCGCAGAACAAGGCCGAAGCGGCCCAAGCCGCCGGCAAGTTCAAGGACGAGATCGCCCCCGTCACCATTTCCACCCGCAAGGGCGATGTGGTGGTCTCCGACGACGAATATATCAAGAAGGGCGTCACGCTCGATCAGGTCGCCAAGCTGCAAGCCCGCCTTCGCCAAGGATGGCTCGGTGACCGCCGCCAATGCCTCCGGCATCAACGACGGCGCCGCCGTGGTGATCCTGATGTGCGCGAAGGAAGCCGCAAAGCGCGGGCTGACGCCGCTGGCCCGCATCGCCTCGTGGGCGAGCGTCGGCGTCGATCCGGCGATCATGGGCTCGGGCCCGATCCCGGCCTCGCGCGCCGCCCTCAAGAAGGCCGGCTGGAAGGTCGAGGACCTCGATCTGGTCGAAGCCAACGAAGCCTTCGCCGCCCAGGCCTGCGCCGTCAACAAGGACATGGGCTGGAACCCGGACATCGTCAACGTCAACGGCGGCGCCATCGCCATCGGCCATCCGATCGGCGCGTCGGGGGCCCGCGTGCTCAACACGCTGCTGTTCGAAATGGGCCGCCGCAACGCCAAGAAGGGCCTCGCCACATTGTGCATCGGCGGCGGCATGGGCGTTGCCATGTGCGTCGAACGCTAAGAACAAGAACAGGAGAATCGACATGGGACGTGTTGCAGTCGTAACCGGCGGAAGCCGCGGCATCGGGGCGGCGATTTCGAAGGCGTTGAAGGCGGCGGGCTACAAGGTCGCCGCCACCTATGCCGGCAATGACGAGGCCGCCGCCAAGTTCAAGGCCGAAACCGGCATCGCCGTCTACAAGTGGGATGTGTCGAACTATGACGCCTGCGTCGCCGGCCTCAAACAGGTCGAGGCCGATCTCGGCCCCGTCGAGGTGCTGGTCAACAATGCCGGCATCACCCGGGACGCCATGTTCCACAAGATGACGCCGCAGCAGTGGAACGAGGTCATCAACACCAACCTCAATTCGCTGTTCAACATGACGCAGCCGGTGTGGGGCGGCATGCGCGACCGGAAGTTCGGCCGGGTCATCTGCATCTCCTCGATCAACGGCCAGAAGGGCCAGATGGGCCAGGCGAATTATTCCGCCGCCAAGGCCGGCGACATCGGCTTCGTCAAGGCGCTGGCCCAGGAAGGGCGCGCGGGCCAAGATCACCGTCAACGCCATCTGCCCCGGCTATATCGCCACCGAAATGGTGATGGCCGTGCCGCAGGAGGTTCGGGAAAAGAACATCCTGCCGCAAATCCCGGTCGGCCGCTTGGGCGAGCCGGAAGAAATCGCCCGCGCCGTGGTGTTCCTCGCCTCCGACGATGCCGGCTTCATCACCGGCTCGACGCTGTCCGCCAATGGCGGCCAATATATGATGTGACGATGCGTGGAGCACATCCACTTGCCGTCATCCCGGCGAAAGCCGGGACCCAGACTTGCGGCGTAATGATTGTGCGATCATTGAGTTTGAAAGCCTGGGTCCCGGCTTTCGCCGGGATGACGGTCTGGGAGTGTGCAATCCATTGTGGGTCCAGCACCATGCAAGCAAAATAACAGCCTGTGCGTTTGATCACAGGTGGCGGATTAGAGTGTGAATGATCCTCACGGGCCACAACCTGCAATGCGATCGCGGCGGGCGCACGGTGTTCTGCCGGCGTTTCGTTTCGCGTTGCGGCGGGCGAGATGCTGCAACTCACCGGGCCCAATGGCTCGGGCAAGTCCTCGCTGTTGCGGTTGGTCGCCGGACTGAATGAAGCCACCACCGGAACGCTGGCACTGGAAGGCGGCAGTGCCGAGCTCTCCATCGGCCAGCAGGCCCACTACATCGCCCATCAGGAAGCGGTGAAGGCGGCGCTGACGGTCGCCGAGAACCTCGCGCTTCTGGCGCGACTTTCTCGGCGGCGGCGATGTTGCGGCGGCGATGGCGGCGCTCGATCTCACGCGCCTTGCCCACTATCCCGCGGGCCTGCTCTCGGCCGGACAGAAACGGCGGCTGGCGTTGGCGCGGCTGGCGCTGGTGCCGCGGGCCCTGTGGCTGCTCGACGAACCGACGGTCGGTCTCGATACGGCGTCGCAAGCGAAGCTGGCAACACTCATGGGCGCGCATCTGGCCAAGGGCGGCCTGATCGTCGCCGCCACCCATGTGGCGTTGGGCCTTGAGCCGCAGGTGAAGACTCGAACTGGGGCGCGTGCCATGAACCTCGTCTGGTCCCTCATCAAGCGCGACCTCACCCTCAGCCTCCGCCAGGGCGGTGGCGTGGGCACGGCACTTGGTTTTTTTCTGACCGTGGTGGTGCTGCTGCCCATCGGCCTCGGCCCCGAACAGGCGCTGCTGAAGCGCCTTGCGCCGGGCCTCCTGTGGATCGCCCTGTTGCTTTCGGTGTTGCTATCGGCGGACCGCATCTTCCAGCAGGACTACGAGGATGGCTCGCTCGACATCATGGCCATGGGGCCGGTGCCCTTCGAAATCGTGGCGCTGGCCAAGGCCATTGCCCACTGGCTGTCGACCAGCCTGCCGCTGGCCATTGCCGCGCCGGTGCTGGGGTTTCTGATCAATCTCGACCCCGCCGCCATTCTGCCGCTGGCATTGGCCATGGTGCTGGGCTCGGTGGCGCTGTCGATGCTGGCCTCGATCGGCGCCGCTGTGACCGTGGGTCTCCGGCGCGGCGGCTTGCTGGTCTCGGTGCTGGTGCTGCCGCTCTATGTGCCGGTGATGATCTTCGGCGTCTCGGCCTCAACGGCCACGACCACCGGCCCCGATATTGCCACACCCTCGTTGCTGATACTCGCGGCACTGGCGCTGGCCAGCCTGGTGCTGTCGCCGCTTGCGGCGGCTGCGGCACTCAGGTCCTATCTGAAATGACGTGCAAGACACTAAACAGGCGCCATGCAATATCTCGCCAACCCCACTCGCTTCACAGCCATCGCCAACCGCGTCATTCCGGCGGCGTGGATCATCACTTTCGTACTCTTCGCCCTCGGCCTCTATGGCGCCTTCACAGCACCCGCCGACTATCAGCAGGGCGAAACGGTGCGCATCATGTATGTGCATGTGCCTGCCGCCTGGATCGCCCTCATGGTCTACACGGTCATGGCGCTGGCCAGCGCCATCGCCATCATCTTCCGCCACCCGCTGGCCGATGCGGCGGCAAAAGTGGCGGCCCCCATCGGTGCGGTGTTCTGTTTTCTGGCGCTGGCCACCGGCTCGCTGTGGGGCAAGCCCATGTGGGGGGCGTGGTGGGTGTGGGATGCCAGGCTCACCTCGATGTTCGTGCTGTTCCTGCTTTACATCGGCTACATGGCGATCTGGCAGGCGATTGACGAGCCCACCGCGCCGCGATGATTGCCCGCATCGTGGCGCTGGTGGGGGTCATCAACATTCCGATCGTCAAGTTTTCGGTAGACTGGTGGAACTCGCTGCACCAGCCGGCGAGCGTGTTCCGCGCCGATGGCCCGACCATCGCCTGGCCGATGTTGTGGCCGCTGCTGGTCATGGGGCGGCCTACACGTTTCTGTTTCTCACGCTGCACCTGATCGCAATGCGCGGCGAAATCGCGGCGCGCAAGATCAGAGCCATGCGCATTGCCGAGATCGGAGAACAGCTGATGGATTTCGCCGCACCGCACATGGGCTTCGTCATCGCCTCCTACGGGCTCTCGGCGCTGCTGATCATTGGCCTCGCGCTTTACATCGTACTGCGCGACCGCCGCCTCCGGGCCGAAGCGGCGAAGCTCGACCAATCGCGGCGCTGGAACGACACATGAGCGAACCACAGCCGAAATCCCGTGGCCTGTTCGTCGCCATGCCGGTCATCGCTTTCGCGGCACTGGCGGTACTGTTCTGGCGCGGGCTTTCGGGCAATCCCAATGAAATCCCCTCGGCGCTGATCGGCAAGCCGGTGCCGGAGTTCGCGCTGCCGGCCATCCCTGAAAGCGGCGTTGCGGGGTTCGACACGGCGGCGCTGAAACGGGGCGAGGTGACGGTGGTCAATGTCTGGGCCTCGTGGTGCGTGCCGTGCCGCGACGAGCATCCGCTGCTGACGGAACTGTCGAAGCGCGCGGACATCAAGGTCTACGGCATCAACTACAAGGACGACCCGGAAAATGCCCGGCGCTTCCTCGGCACCCTGGGCCAGCCCTTCGCGGCGATCGGTGCCGACGAGTTGGGCCGCGTGGCGGTCGACTGGGGCGTCTATGGCGTTCCCGAAACCTATGTGGTCGATGGCGCCGGGCATGATCCGCTACAAGTGGATCGGCCCCCTCTCCGCCGAAGCCCTCAAAGGCGCACTGGCGGCGGAGATCGAGAAGGCCAAAGTGGCGGTGAAGTAAGGGCGGCATCTGCCATGTCTAACTTTGCCAAAATTTGTGGTGCAGGCAAGAATGTGTTATGCGGTCAGCATGAACATGAACGTTTCGCTTCCAGAAGAACTGGCGGAATTCGTCAAGGCAAAGGTTTCCAGTGGGCGCTACACCTCGTCGAGTGAGGTCGTGCGCGAGGCCTTGCGATTACTCGAACAGCAGGATGTACTGCAGTCCGAGAAGTTGCGATGGCTCCAGCAGGCGTGGCAGGATGGCATTGCCAGTGGCGATGCCGGGGAACTGGATTTGATTAGTTGAAGGCTGAAGCCCGCGAGAAGCTTGCCGTGGCCCGCAAGGCGTGAAGGCCGTTCACTTTACCAGGCACGCCCGGACCGATCTGACAGATATTTGGCTACACATTGCCACCCGCGATGAAGCAACCGCGAACCGGGTTGTCGATACACTGGCTGAAGCCTGCAACAGGCTGGGCTCATTTCCCGAGCTGGGCCGCGCCCGTCCTGAAATAGCGCCGATGTCCGCTCGCTGGTGTCCTGAGCGATGGCTCGTTCTCTACCGGATCGAAGTTGCCAACGTGCTTGTCGTGCGCGTTGTCGATGGCGCACGCGATGTTTCAAGAATTGAGCTGCCTTAATCCACCCCGCCGCCCGCCCACTTCTCGATCAGCCCGATGACATCCCCCATGATCCTGTTCAGGTCGAAATCCTTCGGCGTGTAGACGGCGGTGACGCCGAGTTGTTTGAGGACGTTGACATCATCGGACGGGATGATGCCGCCGACCAGGACCGGCACTGATTCCAGTCCTGCGGCCCGCATCCGCTGCATCACCTCGCGGACCAGTGGCACGTGGCTGCCGGAGAGGATGGAGAGGCCCAGCACATGCACCTTTTTCTCTTCAACCGTTTTCACAAGCTGTTCGGGCGTCACGCGAATGCCTTCATAAACAACTTCAAGGCCGGTTTCGGCGGCCCGCACGGCGATCTGTTCAGCACCATTGGAATGGCCGTCGAGGCCGGGCTTGCCGACCAGGAATTTCGGAGTCGCACCAAGGCTTTGAGTCAAAGCGCTCACACGCCTGCGAAGTCCTTCAAGTGTTGAATCACCTGGCTCATGCATCAGCAGAGCAACGCCGGTGGGGGCGCGATACTCGCCGAACACGGCGCGCAAAGTTTCGCCCCATTCGCCGGTCGTGACACCCGCACGGGCAGCGGCGATGGAAGGTTCCATGATGTTGCGGCCTTCATTGGCAGCGGCTTTCAGCGCGGCCAGGGCCTGTTTCACTGCCGCCGAGTCACGCCCCGCCCGCCAGACTTTCAGCCGCTCGATCTGTGCGTACTCGACATCGTCCTTTACAGTGAGGATTTGTTCACCATCACCACCTGACAGGGGCGATGGCTCACTCGTGGTAAACACATTGACACCAACAACTTTGGTCGCACCCGATTTCAATCGCGCCAAGTCTTGCCGTGTTGCTTTCTACCAGGGCACTTTTCATGTAGCCGCTCTCGATGGCCGCCACGGCGCCACCCATGGCCATCACCTTCGCCAGTTCGGCGCGGGCTTCGGCCTTCAGCGCTTCGACCTTGGCCTCGATCTCCTTCGAGCCCTCAAAGATGTCGCCAAGTCGAGAAGGTCGGTCTCATAGGCCATGATCTGCTGCATGCGGAGTGACCATTGCTGGTCGAAGGGGCGGGGCAGGCCCAGCGCCTCATTCCAGGCGGGAAGCTGCACGGCTCTCGCCCGGGCATTTTTTGACAGCACCACGGCCAGCATCTCGATCAGGATGCGGTAGACGTTGTTTTCCGGTTGCTGCTCGGTCAACCCCAGCGAGTTCACCTGCACACCATAGCGAAAGCGCCGTAGCTTCTCGTCGGTGATGCCATAACGCGTGGCGCCCAACTCATCCCACAATTCGGTGAAAGCCCGCATCTTGCACAGCTCAGTGATGAAGCGGATGCCGGCATTGACGAAGAACGACATGCGCCCGAACACCTGGGGGAAATCGTCAGGCGAAACGCGAGCCTTCACGTTATCGAGCACGGCGATGGCGGTGGCCAGCGCATAGGACAGTTCCTGCACCGGTGTCGCACCTGCCTCCTGCAAATGATAGGAGCAGACATTCATCGGGTTCCATTTTGGCAGTTCGCGGGTGGAAAATTCGATCGTGTCGGTGATGAGCTTCAGCGACGGCCTGGGTGGAAACACATAGGTGCCGCGCGACAGATATTCCTTGATGATGTCGTTCTGCGTGGTGCCCTGCAGTTCGGTGCGGGCAACACCCTGCTCGTCGGCCACCGCCACATAAAGCGCCAGCAGCCACGCGGCTGTCGCGTTGATAGTCATGGACGTATTCATTTCAGCAAGCGGGATCCGGTCGAACAGTGTCCGCATGTCGCCGATGTGGGAGACGGGAACACCTACTTTGCCCACTTCGCCGCGGGCCAGCAGGTGATCGGAGTCATAACCCGTCTGGGTCGGCAGATCGAAGGCGACCGACAGTCCGGTCTGGCCCTTGGCGAGATTGCCGCGATAGAGAGCATTTGAATCCGCCGCATTGGAGTGGCCGGCATAGGTGCGGAACAGCCAGGGTTTGTCGCGAGATGTCATGCTGCATCGAAGCACGGCTTATGCTGCGGTGCAACAGTCCTAAAGATTGATAGCCACTCGGCGCTTCGCCCTTCGTCGTTCGCGCTCCACCATGATGCGATAGGCCTTCTCGATGTCGGCGGCGAAGCGGCGGCCGTCGAACAGCGGAGAGGTGCGGCGGGCCTCGATCAGGCGGGTCTTGAGTGCCTGAAAGCTTCTGCGGATTTTTCGCCAGCATCACCGCCTTCTTCACATAGTCCTCGGGCGAAGTGGCGATCAGTTCGGTCATGCCGAGTGCGGTCAGCAGGCTGGCGAGACACGCGGACGGCAAAGGTCCGTCCCGGCAAGGTCAGCAGCGGCACGCCGCCGAACAGCGCATTGCTGGCCGTGGCATGGCCGCAATAGGGGAAGCTGTCGAGGAACAGGTCGCACAGTGAATAGCGCGTGAGGTGTTCAGGCTCGGGCAGGGTGCCGCCGAAAAACACGCGCTCGGGATTGATGCCGCGCTCGGCGAGATGGGCGCGCATCGCCCGGCTGCCAACCGGAAACAGATCCCATAGCCAGAGGATGGAATTGGGCACGCGCTTCAATATCTCTGCCCACAGGTCGACGACCGGCGGGGTGATCTTGGCAATCTGGTTGAAATTGCAGAACACGAACTTGTCGTCGGGAATGCCCAGCATCGGCCGGGTCAGTGGTTCCTTCGCAAGATCACGGGTTGAATCATTCACCTGATAACACACCGGCATCCGCACCGGCTTCTCGCTGTAGAAGCGGTCGAAGCCCTCGGGAATGACCGTGGCGTCGGCGATGATGTAATCGGCGGCGCGGCCTCCGGCACTGCCTGCAAAACCAATCCATGTCACCTGGACGGGAGCGGGCCTCAGCGAAAAGATCGACAGCCGCTGGCCCTTGGTGAAGCCCATGAGGTCGACGAGAATGTCGATGTCATCGTCGTAGATACGCTGCGCGGCGTCGCGATCATTCATCACATCGATCTCGATGAAATGATCGGCGGCGCGCTTGATGCGGTCGCGGCGATGGCCGGTTTTCACCGTGCTGTGGCAGTAGCAGAACACTTCGAAGCTGGCGCGGTCATGGCTTTCGAGCAGCTGGCAGATCAGCGTGCCTACCGCGTGGTCGTAGTAATTGGCGGAGACATAGCCGACGCGAATGCGGCCACCTTTGCGCGGACGTTTGGCAAAAGGGTTCTTGCCCCACAGGGCATCGGCGCTGCGGTCGCGGGCGATGCCCGGCATTCTGGCAGGCCCTGGCAATCTCGCCGGGCTCGGTGCAGCAGAACAGCAACATGAAGGGGTCGATGGCCGGTTCACCGCGGGCAATCTGCCGCGACATGCGGGCCAGCGCCTCGTCCAAACCGTTCCAGTCGGCAATCTGCTGCTTGCGGTGAACATAGCCCACCAGCGCAATGGATAGTTCGGGGTCGATCTTGAGCGCGCTGGCATAACATTTGACGGCACCGGCAATGTCATCGCGGCCGACCAGCACCTCGGCCAGGTTGGCGAAGGCCTGCGCATGTTTCGGATCATACTGGGTGGCGGCACGAAAAGCGTTGCCGGCCTCGGTCATCGCACCCCTGGCACGAAGCGCGAGCCCCAGATGGTTCCAGCCATTGGCGTGCTGCGGAGTGTCGTTTACCGCCTCGCGGGCATAATTCTCGGCACCCGCCACATCGCCCATCTGCATGGCAAGGGCCGACAGGTTGGAGGCGACGTCGGCGCGGCGTGCCGGATCGTCAAGTACTTTCAGATAGGCGGCATGGGCCTCGCGATAGCGGCCGAGGCGGTGCAGGCGCACGGCGTCATCAAATGACTGTTGGGAAGTGGTGTCCATGCCTCAGGATCAAGAGGCATGGCGCGTCTGTCAAGCGGACTTCACGACTTCATGCCGTCGCGTTGCAGCCAGCCCATCATGATCAAAGACGCGAGGGTCATGCCGATCACGCTGATGATCACCGGCTGGGCCACCACCTTGTCGATCTGCATGTCAATGCCATGGAACAGCCAGTTGGCCGTCACCACGCCGATGAACAGTGCCGAGAAGTTCACCGCAAGGGTGAGGTTGCCAAGTGTGCCGGTGTATCTGGTGAGGATCAGCGAGCCCAGCAGGCAACAGATGATGGCGAGCGGCAGCTCCTCGGATGAAACCTGTCCGAAGTCACCCGCAGCGGGGATCCATGACTGGATACCAAACAGAATTTGCTCAAGCATGGTTTTCACCTAACCTTCGAGACTTGTTTATGACTCCATTTACGACATTAACCAACGACAACCCGAAACGGAGGTAAACGGCGGATTGCCAGCGGCATTACAATTCTATCGAAGTTGATTCCCGAGCCTGCGCAAACGGCACCCTTAGCCTGTTGTTGCAGTGCAAAAATTCTTGGCATAACCTAGCGTCTCGAAAACCCGGAGAACACCATGTCCGCCACAGCACCGCTTGCCGCCATGCCCGCCAATGGCAACCAGCCGCTGAAAGACCTCTATGAAATCGGCGAGATTCCGCCACTCGGCCATGTGCCGGCCAACATGTACGCCTGGTGCATCCGTCAGGAGCGTCATGGTGCCCCCGATACGGCAATGCAGATCGAAGTCGTTCCCACCTGGGCCATCGGCGAAGACGAGGTGCTGGTGCTGGTGATGGCGGCGGGTGTCAACTACAACGGCGTATGGGCTGCCCTCGGCAAGCCCATTTCGCCCATTGACGGCCACAAGAACCCCTATCACATCGCCGGATCAGATGCCTCGGGCGTGGTCTACAAGGTGGGCGCCAAGGTCAAGCGCTGGAAAGTCGGCGATGAAGTTGTCATCCACTGCAATCAGGATGATGGCGACGACGAGGAGTGCAACGGCGGCGACCCGATGTTCTCGAACTCGCAGAGGATCTGGGGTTACGAAACGCCCGATGGCTCATTCGCGCAGTTTGCCCGCGTGCAGGCCCGCCAGTTGCTGCCGCGCCCGCAACACCTCACCTGGGAAGAGGCCGCCTGCTACACGCTGACGCTGGCCACCGCCTATCGCATGCTGTTCGGCCACCGCCCGCATGTGCTGGGTGCGGGGCAGAACGTGCTGGTGTGGGGGGCTTCCGGCGGCTTGGGTTCGATGGCCATCCAGCTTATCGCCACCACGGGTGCCAACGCCATCGGCGTCATCTCCGATGACGACAAGAAAGACTTTGTCATGCAGCTGGGCGCCAAGGGCGTCATCAACCGCAAGAATTTCCAGTGCTGGGGCCAGATGCCGAAGGTCGGCACGCCGGAATATAACGACTGGCTGAAGGGCGCGCGTGATTTCGGCAAGGCCATCTGGCAGTTCACCGGCAAGGGCAACAATGTCGACATGGTGTTCGAACACCCGGGCGAGACGACCTTTCCGGTGTCAGTGCTGATTGTGAAGCGCGGCGGCATGGTGGTGATCTGTGCCGGAACGACGGGATACAACCTGACGCTTGATGCGCGTTACCTGTGGATGCACCAGAAACGCGTGCAGGGCTCGCACTTCGCCAATCTGATGCAGGCCGCGGCCGCCAACAAGCTGGTAATGGCCCGGCGCATCGACCCCTGCATGTCGGAAGTCTATTCGTGGCGCGATATTCCCAAGGCCCACATGAAAATGTGGAAAAACGAGCACCGCCCCGGCAACATGGCGGTGCTGGTGTCGGCGCCGCGCACCGGGCTTCGCACCTTTGACGACGCGGTCGAAGCGGCGGGCTAGCGGGCAATCATGGGAACCTGGGGGGCAGGAAGCTTCGACAACGACGATGGCTCGGACTTTGCCATCGAATTCGAACAGGATGGCATGGAGGCGCTTGAATTGGCCTTCGACATTGTTGACGAAGACTATCTCGAAGGCCCCGCCGCCCAGCGGGCCATTGCCGCAGCCGAAATCCTGATGCTGTGCAAGGCCGGGGTCAGCGACGAAGCGGCTATCACGCCGGAACTCTACGAAGCCATCGAACGCCACGCCTCGGAAATCCGCCCGCGCCTCGCCACGCTGCGCAAGCTGGCACTCGCAGCACTCGACCGCGTCGAGGCCGAGCAGTCGGAACTCAAACAACTCTGGGAAGAAGGCGACGCCAGCGAATGGCAGGCGGCAATTGATGGATTGCGCGAGCGGCTGGCGGGGTGAATGCCGGATCGTCTGGTCCCACCAAAATTTGTGAATTGTTGAAGCCCCGGCATGGTGATATGGTCGTCGGGACGTGCTTTTTGTGCCGTGCCGTCTTTTCCAATGCCTTGCAGCAATTGCAGATTGGGAGTGGCCCATGTTCCGCCTTGCCAGCACTTTGATCGCCTTGTGCATCCTCGCTGTCCCACAGGCGGCGGCAAAGGATGTCTTTGAAGCCATGCCTGCCGCCGTTGCCGCTTTTGCCCGCAATCTTGATCGCGAATGCAAGTCTTCCGGCATGGGGCATGTCGTCAAGAGCGACAATTACGATCTGATGGACCTAGGGTTGAGCGATGTCGATGACGATGGCAAGACGGACTACGTCGTCTACAACTGCATGTTCGGATGCAGCGAGAAACCAGGCGCCTTTACCGGAACAGGCAGTCCGTGTCCGTGGGGCAATCTGCTGCTCTCCGGCGAACTCCGGGGCAAGAAACTTTTCATACCCGGCGTCGTCAACCGGATTTACGATGGTGATCCAGTCACCCTGGTGATTACCCGGCCCAAGTCACTGCGGCTCGGCGGCAATTTTTGCAGCGTCCTGCAACCCACCACCGATCAGCAGTACCTCTACAAGCTCGAGGGGAGCAAGATCCTGCTGGTCGATAACTGTCCGAAGGGCGGATGCCAGAGCCTCGCCGCGAATTTTTCGTCGCCGGGCACGGGCCTGTTGCCGTTGCCAGGCGATTGAAGTGATGGGATTGCGCGCGAATTGACCGGATCGCGGCCTGTATGCTATTGTCATACACATGGACACGCCATCGACATCGGTCCTCAGCGTGCGCGTCAGCGCCGAGGAGCGGGCAATTCTGGAAGCGGCCGCCGGACAGGCGCGCACAACCTTGAGCGATTTCGTGCGGCGCAAGGCGCTCGAGCAGGCCGAGCTGGACGTCATGAACAGGACGGTCATCACCATTCCGGCGAAAGATTGGGAAGCGTTTGAGAGCTGGCTGAAACGCCCGGCCAAGGCCAGTACGGCCTTGAAGAAACTGGCACGAAAATCTCCGCCTTGGGCAGATTGAATTGGCGGCGGCCGAACCTCCCCGCCCCCTGACCGAGGCGGATGATCGCGATTCTTTCGATTGCGGGCGGGAACCGCTCAATTTGTGGTTCAAAAGGCATGCACTGTCCAATCATCTGGCCGGTGCATCGCGGGTTAGCATCGTAACCGATAGGGCCAGTGGCCGGATTTCCGGCTACGTTGCCCTCAGTGCCGCGCAGGTCGAGCGCGGATTTCTGGCCAAGCCTCGTCAGCGCAACGTTCCAGATCCAATTCCGGTCACACTGCTCGGGCAATTGGCGGTAGACAAAAGCTTTCATGGCCAAGGTTATGGCTCGGCCCTGTTGGTGTTTGTACTTCGCACCGCGCTCCGGGCTTCGGAATTGATCGGCAGCATGGGTGTCGTTGCGCATCCTCTCGATGATGGTGTCCGGCAACTTTATGGCAAGTGGGATTTCGAAGAGTTGCCATTCGACCCGCGCCGAGCCATGATGATCCGCATGTCCGTCATCCGGAAGTCGCTTGGAGAATGACACTGGACAAACCCATCGCCACCCTCCGAAATCTTGGCCCAAAGTCGGCGATGATGCTGGCGGAGGTTGGCGTTTGTACGCTTGACGAGTTGCGCGAACTTGGAGCGGTCAGGGCCTACTCCCGCGTGAAAGCACTTCGGCCAAAATCCGTTTCGCTCAATCTCCTGTGGGCACTGGTGGCGGGACTTGAAGACCGCGACTGGCGCGATCTCGACAAGGCTGAAAAGGATGTGCTCATCGCCGAAGTGAAGGCGAAGCGGCGTTAGCCTGGCCTGGAGCTGGTTATCGAAAAACTCCTGTCTGCGCTACAAGACGTTCATGACAGCGATTCGTAGCATTCTCATCACCGGTTGTTCCTCCGGTATTGGCCTCGCCTCGGCACTTGAAATCAAATCGCGGGGCTGGCGGGTGTTTGCTACGGCGCGGAAATCCGAAGACTTGGCGATGCTCGAAGCCAAGGGCGTCGAAGCGCTCTATCTTGACTATGCCGAGCGCAAAAGTGTCGCCGCCTGCGCCGCCGAGGTGGCGAAGCGCACAGACGGCAAGCTCGACGCGCTGTTCAATAATGGCGCCTATGGCCAGCCGGGTGCGGTGGAAGACCTGACGCGCGAGGTGCTGGAAGCGCAGTTCGCCGCCAATGTGTTTGGCTGGCTGCAACTCACCAACCTGTGCCTGCCGCTGATGCGCGCCAATGGCTCTGGCCGCATCGTCCATTGCTCGTCGGTGCTGGGGCTCGTCGCCATGAAATGGCGCGGCGCCTACAATGCCTCGAAGTTTGCCATCGAGGCTTTGGCCGATACCCAGCGCATGGAACTGAAAGGCACGCGGCATTCACGTGGCGCTGATCGAGCCCGGCCCCATCGCCACGCGCTTTATCGAAACGGCGCTGAAATTCTTTGACGCCAACATCGATGAGACATCGTCGCACTATAAGCCCACTACGTGAAGCAGCGGGCGCGGCTCAGCGGGTCAACGCGCAACAAGTGGAAGCTTCCGCCTGATGCCGTAGTGAAGAAACTTATTCACGCCGTCGAGTCGCCAAATCCCCGGGCGCGCTATTTCGTCACCGTACCGACCTACATGGCCGCCGCCGCCAAACGCTTCTTGCCGCAACCGCTGCTTGACCGCTTCGTGGAACGGGGTTCCTAGGGCGCTTGACGGCGGCGAGGCTTGCCGCCATGTGAAGCTCGTAAGCCAGACAGTGGAGTTGTGATGGGTGGTTCTGATTGGGTGATTCTTGTGGCCATTGGCGCCGTGTTCGCCGTGCTACTGGCGGGCCTGTGGAACATGCTGCGCGGCGGTTCCGCCAACCGCTCGCAGACGCTGATGCGCTGGCGCGTCGTCCTGCAATTCGGCGCCATCATCCTGATCATGGTGGTCGTCTGGTTGCAGGGGCGGTAGCGGGTTGAATTCCCCTTCACCATTCCCCATCTAAAAGCCCGTTCACTTGCGGGGAGGCGAGCATGCCGCTCATGTCCAATCGAGAAGACAATGTCCGCCAGGGCTTCTTCCCGAAGCTTGCCAAGGTGCTGGCCAGCGTGCCGTTCGCCGAAGATGCGGTGGCGGCATACTATTGCGCTTTTGACAAGGCTACACCACTCCGGGCACGCGGCATTCTGATCGGAGCACTCGCCTATTTCATCATGCCCTTTGATGTCATCCCGGATTTCATTCTGGGCCTGGGCTTCACCGACGACATGGCGGTGCTGCTGACCGCCTTCAACGTCATCCGCACCCACCTCAAGCCTCATCATCGCGAACGGGCCCGCGAAACCCTGGAACGCCTCAGGAAGGGCGAGGCAGTGTCCGCGTAACGGCAGGCTTGCAACCACGGAACGAGTATCCCACATTGGCGCGAACCGGTCCGGTCACCTGCAACGAGGAGCACCCATGTTCGATCCGAAAAAACTGCTGGAACAATTTCTCGGCGGCGCCAAGGACCCGGCGTCCGGCGGCATGTCGGGTGATTTCATGAAAGGTGCAGGCGCTGCTGGCCTCGCCGGCATTCTGCTCAGTTCCAAAACCGGGCGCGGCCTCGCCGGATCGGCCGTCAAGTATGGCGGCATCGCGGTGTTCGGCGGCCTTGCCTATTCGGCCTACAAGAACTGGCAATCGCAGAAGCAGGCGGAAGGTGATGCCGCTCCGCAGCCGATGAAGGACGTGACCCCCACGCCCGAAACCGTCAAAGCTTTGCAGGCACCAGCAACCGATGCTGCGGCACTGGCGATCCTTCGCGCCATGATCGCCGCCGCCAAGGCCGATGGCCACATCGATGCCGCCGAACAGAAGGCCATCTTCGCCAAGCTCGACGCGGCCAATCTTGATACCGAGGCCAAAGCCTTCGTCATCGACGAATTGCGGAAACCTCTCGACATTGATGCCGTGGTGGCCGCCGCCACCTCGCCGGAACTGGCCATCGAGATCTATGCCGCCTCGGCCCTCGCCATCGATCCCGACCATCCGGACGAGCAGGCCTATCTTGCCACTCTGGCCGAGCGACTGAAGCTTGATCCCGGCCTCTCTGCGTCGATCGAGACCGAAGCCCGCAAGGCCTTGGCCTAGGCCGCAAGCCTGGGCTAGTGATTGCCAATGGCTCAGGACAACACCGGCATTGCATCATTGGCGTATCAGGCGGTGCAACGCCTGTTCGCCGACGAGGCGATACCGCTGGCTGGAAACATCGCCTTCCGGGTGATCTTTTCGGCTTTTCCATTCCTGATTTTCCTGACAACGCTGGCCGGTTTCATTGGCAATGACGATCTCGCCCAGCGGGTGGTGAACTATCTCCTGAGTGTTGCGCCCGAACAATTGGTGGCGCCGCTGGTTCCGGAAATCCGCTCCATTCTCACCACACAAAGATCGGGGCTTGCCTCGGTTGCGGCATTGCTCACCGTGTGGAGCGCCATGGGTGGTGTCGATTGCCTTCGCGTGGCGCTGAACCGCGCCTATGACTTGCGCGAATTCCGCGGCATCTGGCACCTCTATGCCATCGACGTTCTGTTCGTCATTGGCTCGGCGGTGGGGCTCATGCTGTTTTCGTCACTCATCATCTTTGCACCCATCGCCATCAACATGATCGAGCCCCATGCCCCGGGATTTCGCGAAAGCCTGGGCTGGATCAACACGCTGCGCGTGCCGGTGGCCATGGTGCTGTTGATGGTGGGATTGCTGCTCTGCCATCGCTGGCTGCCCGCCAGGCGGCGCGGCATCCTCGAACTGCTGCCCGGTGTGGTGTTCACGGTCTTCGTGTGGGCCCTGATGGCCATTGCGTTCTCGGCCTATCTGGTGAACTTCAACAGCTTCGCGTCGACCTACGCGTCGCTGTCGGGCGTATTCGCCGCGATGTTCTTCGTCTATCTCGCGGCCATCGTGCTCATTCTCGGCGGTGAATTGAACCGCGTGCTGGCCGCCCGGCGTGACAGGCCACCGCTTGCGGAGAGCTGATCAGTTGCCGCCTTCGAGCAATCTTCGCGCAATCACCTGGGCTTGAATTTCGGCGGCGCCTTCAAAGATGTTGAGAATGCGGGCATCGCAGAGGACGCGGCTGATCTCAAATTCGAGTGCGAAGCCGTTGCCGCCGTGAATCTGCAAGGCGTTGTCGGCGGCGGTCCAGGCGGCGCGGGCGGCGAGCAGCTTCGCCATGCCGGCTTCGACATCGCAGCGGCGGCCCGCATCTTTCTCGCGCGCCGCATGGAAGGTGAGTTGCCGCGCCGCCATGGTTTCCGCCGCCATCAGGGCGAGCTTGTCGGCAATGCGCGGAAACCCCACAATGGCCTTGCCGAACTGCTGGCGGTCGATGGCATATTTCAGACCGAGTTCGAAGGCATTCTGGGCAACGCCGATGGCGCGGGCCGCCGTCTGGATGCGCGCTAACTCGAAGGTCTGCATCAACTGCTTGAAGCCCTGGCCTTCAACACCACCCAAAAGATTTTCGGCCTTCACTTCAAAATCCTCGAAGCGGATTTCATATTCCTTCATGCCGCGATAGCCGAGCACCTCGATTTCGCTGCCCGACATGCCCGTGGCCGGAAACGGATTGGCGTCACTGCCCCTCGGTTTTTCGGCGAGGAACATGGAGAGGCCCTTGTAGCCCGGCTCATTGGAGTTGGTGCGGACCAAGAGAGTCATGATGTCGGCGCGCACCGGATGGGTGATCCACGTCTTGTTGCCGGTCACCTTGTAGATGTCGCCGTTGTTCACGGCGCGGGTGCGCAATGCACCAAGATCGGAACCGGTGTTGGGTTCGGTGAACACGGCCGTCGGGAGAATTTCGCCCGAGGCGATTTTCGGCAGCCATTTGGCTTTCTGCGCTTCGGTGCCGCCATTCAGGATCAACTCGCAGGCAATCTCGGCCCTTGTGCCGAGTGAGCCGACGGCGATCCAGCCGCGCGACAATTCTTCCGAGACGACGCACATCGATTCCTTCGACAACCCCATGCCGCCGAAGTCTTCCGGCAGTGTCAATGCGAAGACTCCGAGGTCCGCCAGTTCCTGGATAATTGCCATCGGCACATAGTCGTTCTTCAGGTGCCAGGCGTGGGCGTGGGGCGCCACCCTGTCATCGACGAAGCGGCGCATCTGGATGCGCATTTCGGCGAGCGTGTCATCAAGCCCGGCATCGGCAGTGGCACCGGAGGCCAGAAGTTCCACCAGCCGGGCGCGCGCCGCCGCCGTGTTGCCCCCATCGAACAGCGCCAGATCAAAGAGCGGCGCCACATCGGCGCGGCTCAAGCCCAATTCCTGGGCCCGCGCGAACTCGCCCTGGTTCATCGGGATGCCGCCAGCCATCTGGTTCACATATTCGCCAGCGGCAATCCGGCACAGCAGCTGCTCCACCTCGCCAAAACGCTCTTCGCTCTCGATGCGCCGGGCGTAACTCGCGAGTTCACGCAGCGTTGCCGCATAGGTTGCATACCAGGCGAGGCCATGCAGCGCGTGTTGCTGGCGGTCGTAATCGTCCTTGCCGAACTTCGCCGCAAGTACAGCCCTGGCTTTCGCAAACAACGTGTCAGCTGCTTCGGCTGCTTTTTGCAGATCGCCTGTCAACGCACTCATCAAAGTCTCCAAACCGCAGTTTCCTATGGACTTACAGGAGCTTATGCTGCGCCGCAATAAGCCCTGCGGATGAGGCCGGAACCCCGCCCAAATTGGGCCGGAATTCTCAAGCAATTGCAGTGGATGGATTTTTGACAGGGATGGAGTAAGTTCAGACGATGATTCCCTCACGGCGGTTCGGGTGCCAGGCACTCACGATCATGACTTTGTGCGCCTGCGGCATGGGCTTGGCCCAGGCGGCGGAACCGGCTTTGCTCGGCGAGTTCGAAAGCTGGGCGGCCTACACCTATCAGGCGTCGGATACGAAGGTTTGCTACATCTCGGCCAGGCCGAAGGCGAGCGAGCCCAAGGTGAAGCGCGATCCCGCTTTCTTTCTCGTCTCCAACATGCCGGGCCGCAAGGTGAAGGGCGAAGTCTCGACCATCATCGGCTATCCCTTCAAGAAAGAGTCGAAGGTTCTCGTCGTCATCGACGAGACGAAGTTCGAACTCTACACCAACGGCGACGGCGCATGGGCCGATACGTCGGACACCGAGAAGAAGATCGTCACGGCCCTGAAAGCCGGCAAGGCATTGAAGGTCACCGGCACCTCGTGGAAGGGCACCAAGACGGTCGATACCTATGGCCTCGAAGGCGTATCCTCGGCGCTCGCCAAGATCGACGAAGCCTGCCGCAAGTAGCATCATGCTGAAGCCTGCCGCCGCCGCCCTGGCCGTGGCGTTTCTCGCCTCTCCCGCCGAAGCGGCCTGCGAAGCCATGCGCTTCGAGGGCGAGAATTACACCGTCTGCCGTTTTGATCTGTCTACGGAGCACTTGGCGCTATTCAATCTCGATGCCACGGGTGTTCCCTATGGCTCGTTCTCAGCACTGGCGCAGGCGCTGGCGGCGGACGCCAAGCAGTTGGCCTTCGCCATGAACGCCGGCATGTTCGGCGAGGACCTGAAGCCCATCGGCCTCTATGTCGAAAACGGCAAGCAGGCGCGCAAGATCAACCGCCGCAATGGTTCCGGCAATTTCCACCTGAAGCCCAATGGCGTGTTTTATGTATCAGGTGGTGAGGCGGGTGTGCTCGAAACCGAGGCCTATGTGAAGAAGGGCGTCAAACCTGATTTCGCCACCCAGTCAGGCCCCATGCTGGTGATCAACGGCAAGATCCATCCCAAATTCGCTGAAACCGGCCCGTCGAAAAAGCGCCGGAACGGCGTGTGTGCGCCAGCCCCTGGCGAAGTGGCCTTCGCCATCACCGAAGGCGTCGTCAATTTCCACGCTTTTGCGCGGTTGTTCCGCAATGGTCTCGCCTGCCAGAACGCCCTGTTCCTCGATGGCTCGGTGTCGAGCCTCCATGCCCCGGAACTGGGGCGAAGCGACAGCTTCTTCGAATTGGGGCCCATGGTGGCGGTGGTGAAGTAGCTGTGCTATCCCGCCGCCCATGCCGACAGTTCTGAACACCATCGACGTGCCCCCCCGCTATATCGCCAATGATCCGCGCCCGTCGCTGATCGGGTTGACGCGCGCCGGGCTGGCCGATGCGCTGGCAAAGGCCGGAGTGCCGGAAAAGCAGCGGCGCATGCGGGCCGGGCAGATCTGGCACTGGATCTACCATCGCGGTGTCACCTCGTTTGCCGAGATGAGCAACATCACGCGCGATCTCCGCCAAAGGCTGGACGAGGAATTCGTCATCGGCCGCCCCGATGTGGTCACCGAGCAGAAATCAACGGACGGCACGCGGAAGTGGCTATTGCGTCTGGCACCCGATGAACGCGGTGCCCGGCATGAAATCGAGATGGTCTATATCCCCGAGGAAGATCGCGGCACGCTGTGCATCTCCAGCCAGGTCGGTTGCACGCTCACTTGCAGCTTCTGCCACACCGGCACGCAGAAGCTCGTCCGCAATCTCACCGCCAACGAAATCGCCGGGCAGGTGATGCTGGCCCGCGACAAGCTCGCCGAATGGCCGCACCAGATCGAGGCCATGAAAAACCCGCCAGCGGGCGGGCGCTATCTCACCAACGTGGTGCTGATGGGCATGGGGGAACCCCTCTATAATTTCGACAATGTGAAGGACGCCATGGAGATCATTTCCGATGGCGAAGGCGTGTCGCTGTCGAAGCGCCGCATCACCCTGTCGACGAGTGGTGTCGTGCCGGAGATCGGCCGGGCCGGAGAGGAGATCGGCACCATGCTGGCGATTTCCCTTCACGGCACGACCGACGAGATCCGCAACAAGCTCGTCCCCCTCAACAAGAAATATCCGATCAAGCGAACTGCTCGACGCCTGCCGCAACTATCCCGGCGCCTCCAACGCCCGGCGCATCACCTTTGAATATGTCATGCTGAAAGGCATCAACGACACGGTGGCCGACGCCAAGCGCCTGGTGCAATTGCTCAAGGGCATTCCCGCCAAGGTCAACCTCATTCCCTTCAACCCGTGGCCCGGCACGGCCTATGAATGTTCGGAGTGGGACGTGATCGAAGCCTTCGCAGAAATTTTGAACAAGGCGGGCTATGCGTCACCCGGTGCGCACCCCCAGAGGCCGTGACATCATGGCGGCCTGCGGACAGTTGAAAAGCGAAAGCCAGAAGGTGAGGGCGAAAGAACGGAACCTTGCGTGAGGCGCGCCATTCACCCCCGATCCGTCATCCCGGCGAAAGCCGGGACCCAGCTTTCAAACTATGACGTCCCGCAGTCATTCCGCGGCAAGCCTGGGTCCCGGCTTTCGCCGGGATGACGGTTATTGTAGAGGTAGCCGCCAACAGTCATGATCACACACATCGCCCATCGCATTGCTTTCGTGATCCTCGGCTATCTTGCCGCCGTGGCGGTTGGCTCGGCGGCATTTCCATTGGCGATCGTCTTGATCGGCCAACTGTTCCCGGAGAGCGAGGTCTGGGCCTATCTGGGTTTTGGCGCGATTGTGCTGCTGGTGGCTCCGGTGGTGTTTCTGTTCGTCTTCTGGTTCGTGGCGGTATCGACCATCTGGCAGGCCATCGCCGTCCATTTGGCGACCGAGTACTTCGGCCTTCGCCAGTTGTGGCTGCATCTCGCCGTGCCCATCGCCATCATGCTGAATGCGGTGTTCATGTTCGATGCCACGTGGTTTGCGGACATGTCGTTCGACCGCTGGCTGATCACTCTTCGCCGCCTCGCTCGCCTCGGCGCTGGCGGGGCTGGTCTATTGGGCGATTGCCGGGCAAAACGCGGGCTTGCGGGGCGAGCCTCCGGCATGAAACACCGATCTTCATATCCGGGTGCGGGCGGCGCGCAAGCGATGGGGACCGGGACCTTTGGTCGCCAACTGGTCATGCGGGTTCAGCAGGTTGCAGCGGCTGAGCGACAGGCAGCCGCAGCCGATGCAATCGCCGAGATTGGCCCTGAGGTCGCGCAGCAAGGCAATTCGCCGGTCAAGGTCATCGGCCCAGCGCTTTGATATCTTCTGCCAGTCGCGGCGCGTGGTCTTCGCCGCTTCCGGCAATGCCGCAAACAGGTGGACGACTTCAGCCAGCGGAATGCCAACCTGCTGCGCCATTCTGATGATGGCAACGCGCCGCAAGGTGTCGCGTTCGTAGCGCCGCTGGTTGCCCGCCGTGCGCACGCTGGCGATCAATCCCTTGCGCTCATAGAAATGGATAGCCGACACACGAACTCCGCTGCGCCGTGCCAGTTCGCCAACCGCCAGTTCCGTCATGGTGTGGAATTCTCCTTGACCTTAACCAAGGTTGAGGTCGTAGCACAGGGCATATTTTCAGCAACAGGCCGATGAGATGACAGCAGCCGACTCCGAGAACCACTCCCCCGGCCGCTGGCCGGAGCTTTTGGCACCGCCGTATTTTCTCGCCGCCATCACCTTGTGCCTCGGCGTGGTGTTGTTCGCGTTCAATGTGTTTCTGGTCAGCACCGCACTCCCATCGGCTGTGACCGAACTGGGCGGCGGCCAATTCATGGCCTGGGCCACCAGCCTCTACCTGATCCCGGCCATCATCGCGGGAACCTCGGCTGCTGCCATCGTGCAACGCCTTGGCGCAAGGTTCGTCTTCATTGCCGCGGCCCTTGCTTTCATGGCGGGAACGCTGGTTGCCGGGTTTGCCTCGTCGATGCCGATGCTGCTGTCCGGGCGGGCCCTGCAGGGAACAGCCGCAGGGTTCATCGAAGCCACGAGCTACATGCTCATTCCGCGCCTGTTCCCGTCCCGCCTCGTGCCGAAAATCTTCGGCGTCGAGGCCATTGCCTGGGCGCTTTCGGCTTTCGGCGGCCCGGCTATTGCCGGCTACCTCACGGAGGTTTTGTCATGGCGCGCCGCGTTCCTGTCGGCGCTGCCACTGAGCATCGTGTTCCTGGTGCTGGTGCCATTTGTGGTGCGGCACAACCCGCCGGAAACCGATCGCCCGCTGTTTCCGTGGACGAGGCTTTTCGGCGTTGCCTGCGGCATGGCACTGATCACCTTTGCCGACGCCATGCCGGGCCCGGTTGCCAAGCTTGCGACGGTTGCAATGGGCGCTGGCGTTTTCTGGTGGACCTTCCGGAGAGACGGGCAATCGCAACGCCGCCTGTTCCCGCCCGGAGCTTTCGGCTTTCGCTCTGCATCGGGGCTAGGCTTCTGGTTAGCCCTGCTCATGCCCCTGTCGCAGTCTTCAACCAGTGTATTTCTTGTCTACACGCTGCAGTTTGCATGGCATGCCTCACCACTAACCGCCGGTCTCATGGCATCGGTGATGGCGGTGAGTTGGAGTGCCACGCAATTTGCCATATCAACCTTCGGAGGCCGCTGGCCAAAGCCCCATCTGATCCGGCTTGGAGCAGCGCTCTTGGTCTGCGGTTTGCTCTGTCTTGTGCTGGCCCTCAACGTCCACAGCCTTACTCTCGTCATCCTCGCGCAGTTCACCATTGGCATGGCTTTCGGAATGAACTGGGGCGCGCTCAGCCAGGTCTTGATGGAAAATGCCGAGCCTTCCGACCGCGACGCCACATCTGGCCTTCTGCCAACGGTTCAGGCTGCGGGCTATGGCATCGGCGCTTCGATCTTCGGCCTTGCTGCCAATTTCGCCGGATTCTCGCTGGTCAACGGCGATGACCTGATTGCGGTGATGACCGGAATTTTTCTGGCGGCAGCCGCCGTGGCCGTTGTTGGCTGGCTGGCCGCAACCGCCATGGTCAAGCGGCTGCGGCGGCAAAGCGGCGCAATTGCACAGTCAGAAACCGCATGATAGGGCAACGGCAACCCAGCATCGCGGAAGCCACACATGTCCAAGCAGAAAATCAACAAGGTCGTCCTCGCCTATTCCGGCGGACTTGATACCTCGATCATCCTCAAGTGGCTGCAGACCGAGTATGGCGCCGAGGTTGTCACCTTCACGGCGGACCTCGGCCAGGGCGGCGAGCTTGAGCCCGCCCGCAAGAAGGCCGAGATGCTGGGCATCAAGGACATCTACGTGGAAGACGTGCGCGAGGAATTCGTGCGCGACTTCGTGTTCCCGATGTTCCGCGCCAACGCCGTCTATGAGGGCGTTTATCTTCTCGGCACGTCGATCGCCCGGCCGCTGATCGCCAAGCGGCTGATCGAAATCGCCACGGAGACGGGCGCCGATGCCATTGCCCACGGCGCCACCGGCAAGGGCAACGACCAGGTGCGCTTCGAATTGACGGCCTATGCGCTCAATCCCGACATCAAGGTGATCGCGCCGTGGCGCGAGTGGCAGTTCAAGAGCCGCAGCGACTTGATTGCTTTCGCCGAAGCCCACCAGATTCAGGTGACCATGGACAAGCGCGGCGATGCGCCGTTCTCGGTTGACGCCAATCTGCTGCACTCCTCGTCAGAAGGAAAAGTTCTGGAAGACCCGTGGGTGGAACCGCCGCCCTACGTCTACCAGCGCACCATCGCGCCCGAGGATGCGCCCGACAAGGCAACCTATATCGAGATCGAATTCAACAACGGCGATCCCATTGCCATCGACGGCAAGGCGATGTCGCCCGCCACCATCCTCACCGAACTTAATCGTTTGGGCCACGACAACGGCATCGGCCGGCTCGATCTTGTCGAGAACCGTTTCGTCGGCATGAAGTCGCGGGGCGTCTATGAAACGCCGGGCGGCACCATCCTGCTCACCGCCCATCGCGCCATCGAGTCGATCACCCTCGACCGCGAAGCCGCGCATCTGAAGGACAGCTTCATCACCAAATATGCCGAACTGGTCTATTACGGCTTCTGGTTCTCGCCGGAACGCGAGATGTTGCAGGCGATGATCGACAAATCGCAGGAGCATGTCGAAGGCACAGTGCGGCTCAAGCTCTACAAGGGCAACGTCATCGTCGTTGGCCGCAAGAGCCGGAAGTCGCTCTACTCCGATGCGCTCGTCACCTTCGAGGATGATCGCGGCGCCTATGACCAGAAGGACGCGGCAGGCTTCATCCGTCTAAACGCGCTGCGGCTGAGAACACTTGCGGCGCGGAAGCGCAACAGTTAGGGGACTGGTCAGTCTACTGGAATCGATTCCCCAAACTCTCCATGGCCGGGCTTGACCCGGCCACCCAGTGGATCATCGGTTTGTAGACCTGAAAGTCTGGATCGGCGGGTCAAGCCCGCCGAGGGAGAGAAGTAAGGTCGGATTCATTTTACTGCCCGCTGCTCCATCTCACTCCAGCCCCGCCAGGCGCAGGCCTTCGATGTAGCGGGCAAGCAGCGATTTATCCATAAAGCGCAGGCCGTCGGCGATGGACGCGAGTGTCATCGGCGGGCGCAGGTAGACGAATTTCTCCAGCGCGTCGCGGGCCCCGGGCAAATCGCCGGCAAGGGCCCGGAAAACGGCGAGGTCGCGGTAGGGCCAGGTCAGCCCGGGGCGTTCATCGAGCACCATTTGCGGAAAGCGGCAGGCCTCGGCATAACGCTCCGCTGCGAAATGGGCGAGGCCCAGCCCGACGTGGATGTTGAAGGTGAAGGGATCGAGCGGCGACAGGCGTTCGGCCCTGGCGAAGGAGTGGTACGACTCCTCAGCCTTGCCAGTGTAGATTTTGCCAAAGCCGTGGCGCATCCAGGCCCAGGCGTGGTTGGGGTCGACCTTGAGGGCGCGCTCGATGAAACCCATGGCGCGGTTGGCGTTGCCCTCAAGCAGCATGATGGCGGTGCCAAGGGCGGTGAGGCCCGAGGCATCCTCGCCGATGTGGCGCGCCGCCGTCTCGATCAGGCGCAGTCCCTTCTGGCGGTCATCCTCAAGATTGGCGGTCCAGTTGTAGACGATCTGCTGGGCATGGGCCCAGGCGCACAGGGCGGCGGCAAGGCCATAGTTGGGGTCGAGCGCCAGCGCGCGCGTCAGCAGGCCGATGGCTTCCGGGTTTTCGTGCATGCGGTGGGCCCAGAGATGGGGGAGGGCCCGCATGACGAGATCATAGGCTTCGAGATTGTCCGGCCGCTTCATGCGGGCGCGTTCGATCTCGGCCTTGCGCACCGAGGGATAGACGGCACCCGCCACCATTTCGGCGATGCGATCCTGGAGGTCGAAGAGTTCGGCGGTCGCACCTTCCTCGCGGCCCGACCAGATATGGGCGGCGGTTTCGGTCTCGATCAATTGCGCGGTGATGCGCACCCGCTCGCCCACCCGGCGCACGCTGCCTTCGAGCACGTAGCGCACGCCCAGTTCCTTGCCCACCTGGCGGACATCGACACTGCGGCCCTTGTAGGCGAAGGCGGAATTCCTGGCGATCACCAGGAAGTCGCCAACCCTGGACAAGGTGGCGGTGATCTCTTCGACCACGGCGTCGGCGAAATGTGACTGCTCGGGATCGGTCGAAAGATTGTCGAAGGGCAGCACCACCAGAGAAGGCCTGGTCGCCGTCGTGGCGTTGCGCTGCGCGGCACTGATTTTTTCGGAGGCGAGGCGATGCTGGAGTGCGGCGTCGGGATGCCAGATGAAGATCCGCACCGTCTGGCTGACGTTCTTCAGAACCTGCGAACCGATGTCGCTGCAGGCAATATCGACTTTGCCGGTGAGATACTCCTGGATCCATTTGGAGATCGCCAGGCCGCCGGGCGGCGAAAGTTCCTCGACCCTGACCGCGAGGTTCACGCCTTCGCCCAGCCGGTCGTCGCCCTCCATCATCACGTCGGCGATGACGATTCCGGCGCGCAGCAGGAAGGCTTCGCCTCCCGCCTTCACCGGCTGGGCGGCAAGGCCAAGCTGCAGTCCGATCACCCATTCGACGGCAGAGACCACGCTGTCGAATTCGGCCAGCAGGCCGTCGCCCATGGTCTTGAAGATCGTGCCACCGAATTTGCCGATGGTGGTGCGCACGCGGTTGTCGAACAGGTCATGCAGAGCGGCAAGGGCGGCGGCCTCACCGCGCTGCACATGCCTGGTGTAACCCGCAACATCGAGCGACGCGATTGCTACGAATTTCCTGTTGGAGCGCACTGGGTTTGCCGCCGGTTCCATGCCTGCCGCAAACTAGCAGGATGTGACGGCGCTGCAAATGCGCCTGACTGCCTCAAATTCAGGCGGCCTTTTTCTCGCGCATGTCCTTCCACGGCGCCTCGCCGCTCACTTCCACCGTGGTGAAACCCTCGCCCACGCAAGGACCGAAGATGGCGAGCAGCTTGGCATCGCTTTCACCAACATTGAAGGACGCATGCACCTCGCCCTTTGGAATAAAGGCGGCGTCGCCAAAACCCAGGATGCGCTTTTCCTTGCCGAGCCACTGTTCGACCTTGCCGGCAATCACCACGATCACTTCCTCCTGATCAGGGTGCTTGTGAAAGCCGTGTGACTGTCCGGGTGCCAATGTTGCATCGACAACGGTCAATTGTGTAGCCCCGGTCGAGGCCGGATGGCTCACCCAGCGGCGGGTTACCCAGTCGGCGTCGTCCTTGGGGATTTCATTGGCCATGCGGAATTGGGCGTTCATTTTGTGATCCTCCCTTACAGATCATTCAGCGGCGGCTTGTTGCGGCTGGGCGATGGGGGTGCCGTAGACCCAGAACGAATCGGGCATCGGCGGGCAGCCCCAGGCGGCGGCATGGGCGATTTCCGAGGCATCCCACACCACGGTTTTCCAGTCGGGATCGAAGATCATGTAGCCGGGATCACCCATCACCTCGATGCGGTTGCCGCCGGGCTCCATGAGATAGAGGAATGCCGCACCGCCGATGCCATGACGGCCCGGACCATGCTCGATGGCGATGCCGGCTTCGGTCGCCAGTTCAGCGAGATCGAACAAATGCTGGGCGGAGGTATAGTGCATGCACACGTGGTGGAAGCGCCCGCGCCTGGCGCTCGGCTCCGGCACCAGGGCGATGTCGTGCGAAAGATTGGTGACGCTCAGCCAGCTGGCGATCACCGGGCCATCGGCACCCGCCTCGACGCGCTCACGCTCGCGGAAACCCAGGGCATTGACCATGAAGTCGCGGCACAAGCCGGTGTCGGCGGTCATCAGGTTCAGGTGATCGATGCGGCGCACCGGAATGCCGGTGGCGGGCCGCCGCTGCGGGCGGTTTTTCAGTTTGGTGTCCTGGCCCTTGGGCGTTTCGGCATAGGTCACGTCCCAGAACAGTTCCATGGCATGGCCTTCGGGCGACTGGAAACGAAACGCCGGTCCGTGCCCGGTCTCGTTGTCGATCCAGCCCTTTCCCAGACCCATGGCTTCGATGGCGGCAACGCGGCGCGCCAAGGCTTGTGGGCTCCGGGCGCGCCAACCCACATGGCCGAGGCCTGGTTCGGCGGCGGCGGTCAGCTTGATCGAGTGGTGATAGTGCTCCTCATAGCCCCGGAGATAGACCGACTGCTTTGATCGCAAGGTTTCCTGCATGCCGAGCAGGTCTGTAAAGAATGCCGTTGTGGCGGCAAGGTCGGGTGTCAGGATCTCGACATGGGCCAGATGGGCGACATCGAGGATCGGTTCGGGATCAAAATTGGCGGTCATGGCGAGGCTCCGGTTTGCAGGGGGCTGGCACGGGAGGCACGGTTTTGTATCGATCCAAAATCAACCTATTCCTGCTGCTGGCGGGAGTCAACAATAAATTTGGATCGATCCAATCCTTGCTCTATATACACTTCATGATCACCACCCCGAAAGCCACCCTGGTTGACGTCGCCCGCGCCGCCGGCGTGTCGCGGAGTACCGCGTCCAACGTTTTTAGCCACCCCGAGCGGGTGCGGGCCGATCTTCGCAAGGCCGTCGAAACGGCCGCCCGGTCTTTGGGATATTTTGGCCCGGACCCCAAGGGGCGGCTGTTGCGCGATGGCAAGTTCAACACCATCGGCATCATACCGCCGGGCAAATGGGGGGTTGCCGACGGTCTGCGCAATCCGGTGTTTCACCAGTTCCTGCTGGGTGTGGCGGAAGCCTGTGATGAGGTGGGGGCAAGTGTCGTGCTCATTCCCGACAAGGCCGGCAGCGGCGGCATCGGTGCCGCCCTGGTCGATGGCCTGATTTTCGGGCGTATCAGCCAACTCGCCGAAACCGAACCGGCGCGGCTGCGGCGCTTGCCGTTTGTGGTGGTCGATGCCGATGGTGGACCGGGTATCGCCTCGGTCAAGGTCGATGCCAGGCTGGGCGCCTGTCTCACCGCCCGTCACCTGCTGGACCTCGGCCATCGTGACTTCGCCATCATGTCGTTCCGCCGCGTCCATGGCCCGCCGCGCTATCATCCGCCGGGTGCGGCACGTGGCGTGGAAGCCACCGGCATGGAAATCGACCAGGAAAAATATCTGGGCTACGGCGACGCCCTCGCGGAGGCCGGCATCGATATCGAAACCGTGCCCATGCTGCAGGCCGATCCCTGGGAGACGAACGCCGCAGCACTCCTCCTCGATGCGGCACCGGCCGCCACGGCCATCCTGTCGATGTCGGTGATGCAGGCGATCGCCGTTATCGCCGAAGCCCGTCGCCGCGGCATCGATGTGCCCCGCGAACTGTCGGTCACCGGCTTCAACGATATCCCCGAGGCGGCGTTGTGCGTTCCGCCATTGACGACGGTTGACGGCATGGGGCGCGACAAGGGCCTGGTCGCAGCGCGGATGATTCTCGAGGGTTCGCTGCCGCGCAATGACGTCATAGTACCCCGCCTCATCACCCGGGCATCGACAGCACCGCCATCGCGATAAGCCCCGCGAAAGATTTCCGGATGAATAAGGAGTGCCGCTGGTCACATGCAGCGGCGAGGGTTCCGGGGGGAACATGGGTTTCGACGAAATGAGCGAAGACAAGGACGCGGTGATCGCTTCCCTGCGCAGCCGCCTGCGTCTCCTCGAAGCGGTGATCGGCAATTTTCCCGGCGGCATACTTCTTACCGACAAAGACCTCAAGGTCGTGCTGTGCAATGCCCAGCAGCGCGAACTCCTCGATTACCCGGAAGAGTTCTTCACCATGGGGGCGCCGGGGCTTGAGGAAATCTTCCGCTTCAATGCCAGCCGCGGCGAATATGGCCTCGGCGACATCGAGACTCTTGTGGACAGCAAGATGGAATTGGTGCGCAAGCGCCTGCATCACGTGTTCGAGCGCACACGGCCCAATGGCACGGTGCTGGAAATTCGCGGCACGCCGGTTGCCGAAGGCGGCTTCGTTACCAGTTACACCGATGTCACCGAACAGCGCCGCCATCAGACACTGGTGGCCAGGCTGGCGCATTTCGATCAGCTCACCGGCTTGCCGAACCGGGCACTGTTCTTCGAACGCCTCGAGCAGGCCCTGGCGCGGGTGCGGCGCGGTGAAATGATTGCTGTCCACTATGTCGATCTCGACAGGTTCAAACCGGTCAATGACACCTACGGCCACGAGGCCGGCGATCTTCTGCTCCAGGCGGTGGCCGAACGCCTCAATAATTGCGTGCGCGAGGTCGATACGGTGGCGCGTTTTGGCGGCGACGAGTTCGTGATCCTGCAGGCCAACATTGCCAGCGCCAAACATGCTGCGGTGATTGCCGGCCGGGTCATTGACGCGATGGGCATGACCTTTGAACTCGGCTCCTGGCGCTTCGACATCGGCGCCAGCCTTGGCATCGCCATGGCGCCTGATCATGGCATCGAGGCTGCCGCCCTTCTCGCCCACGCCGACCGGGCGCTCTATGAATGCAAACGGACCGGCCGCGGCCAGTTCCGCATCGCCGGGCAGGAAGGTTGAACGCCGCTCCCGCTCACGTGTCCATCGCCAATTGACATCCCCCGGTAGAGTTGTCAAACACCAGCCGCTGACGGCAAGACAGTTTTTGCGCGGCCCGCAATGCGGTGCGGCGGTTAGGTCTGGTGCATGCGGGGTATCATACTGGCTGGCGGAAGCGGAACGAGGCTCTATCCGCTTACCCTCAGCATTTCGAAGCAACTGCTGCCGGTCTACGACAAGCCGATGATCTATTATCCGCTGTCGGTGCTCATGCTGGCGGGCCTGCGTGACATTCTGGTCATTTCAACGCCGCAGGATCTGCCGCTGTTCCAGCGCCTGCTGGGCGATGGCGCGAATTTCGGAATTAATCTCGCCTATGCCGAACAGCCGCATCCCGGCGGATTGGCCCAGGCCTTCCTGATCGGTGAAAGGTTTTTGCAAGGCGGCCCTGCCGCCCTGGTGCTGGGCGACAACATCTTTCATGGCGACCGGCTGGCCGAGCGCTGCCGCGTGGCGGCGTCGCGCACCAAAGGTGCGACAGTGTTCGCCTATCACGTCAACGATCCCCAGCAATACGGCGTCGTGGCCTTCGATGCAGACGGCAGGGCGACGTCAATCGAGGAAAAACCCGCCAAGCCGAAATCGCCGTGGGCCGTCACCGGGCTCTATTTTTACGATGCCGATGTTGTTGATATCGCCAATTCCATCCGGCCGTCGGCGCGCGGCGAATTGGAAATCACCGATGTCAACCGCGCCTACTTGCAGCGCGGCGATCTCACTGTCGAAAAGCTGGGCCGTGGCAATGCCTGGCTCGATACCGGTACCCATGACAGTCTGCACGATGCCGGATCATTTATCCGCACCATCGAAACCCGCACCGGCAGCAAGATTGCCTGCCCTGAGGAAATCGCCTTCGCGTGCGGATACATCACGGCGGATCAAGTGCTGGCCCGCGCCGCAGAACTCGGCAAGACCGAGTATGCGAATTATCTCCGGCGCATTGCCGCCGAAAAATCGCAAGGGTGATGCTGTGGAGGTGCGGCCCCTGGCTATTGCCGATGTGGTGGAATTCGTGCCGCGCAAGTTCGGCGATAGCCGCGGCTTCTTTGCCGAAACCTGGTCGCGCCAGCGGTTCGCCGACAGCGGTTTCGCCATGGATTGGGTGCAGGACAATCAAAGCTTCTCAGCCGAAAAGCACGTGTTGCGCGGCCTTCATTTCCAGGTGGCGCCCTTCGCCCAGGACAAGATCGTGCGGGTGCTGAAGGGCGCTATTTTCGATGTGGCGGTGGATATCCGCCAAGGCTCGCCCACCTATGGCCAATGGGTCTCGTGCATTCTGTCGGCGGAAAAGTTCAATCAGCTGCTGGTGCCCAAGGGCTTCGCCCACGGCTTCCTGACGCTCGAACCCTCGTGCGAGGTGTTCTACAAAGTCTCGGCCCCCTATTCGCAAAGTTGCGACCGGGCGTTGCGTTTTGATGATCCGGCCATCGGCATCGCTTGGCCGCTCGAAGGCGCTGCACCGCTGCTCTCGAACAAGGACCAAAACGCACCGCTGTTGGCGGACATCGCTGCGGAGATTGGCTTTTGACCATGAAGATTCTGGTGACAGGCGGCTCGGGGTTCATCGGTTCGGCGGTGTGCCGCCATCTGGTCACCGATCTTGGTTGCGCCGTGGTGAATGCCGACAAGCATGACCTATGCGGCGACCGAGGCATCGACAGCGGTGATCGCCGCTTCGCCGCTCTATTCCTTCCATAGGCAGGACATCGGCAACCGCGAAGCGATGCTGGCGATCATGTGGCAGGAGCAAGTGGACGCTGTCATGCATCTTGCCGCCGAAAGCCACGTCGACCGGTCGATCGACGGGCCCGGCGCCTTCATGCAGACCAACATCATGGGCACCTATCGAGCTGTTGCAGGCGGCGCGGACCTACCACGGCAAGCTTGCAGGCCCGCGCCAGGAGCGCTTCCGCTTCCATCACATTTCGACCGACGAGGTGTTCGGCGATCTGCCGCTCGATGATCGTCTGTTCACGGAGGAAACGCCCTATGCGCCATCCTCGCCCTATGCGGCGTCGAAAGCCGCCTCCGATCATCTGGTCAGGGCCTGGCACAAGACCTATGGCCTGCCGGTGGTGCTGTCCAACTGCTCGAATAACTACGGGCCCTTCCATTTTCCGGAAAAGCTCATTCCGCTGATGATCATCAATGGCATCGAGGGCAAGCCTCTGCCGGTCTACGGCAATGGCCAGAACGTGCGCGACTGGCTGTTTGTTGAAGATCATGCCCGGGCGCTTGCCATGGTTGTCGCCAAGGGCCAGCCGGGCCGCTCCTACAATATCGGCGGGCGCAACGAGCGCAGCAATCTCGCGGTGGTCGAAGCCATCGCCGATATTCTCGACGAGATCGTGCCGCGCAATACTGGCTCGCGCCGTGAGCTCATCACCTTCGTGGGCGACCGGCCGGGCCATGATCTTCGCTATGCCATCGACGCCACGCGCATCGAGGCCGAGTTGGGCTGGAAAGCCGAGGAGACGTTTGCATCGGGCCTGCGCAAGACGGTTCGCTGGTTTCTCGAAAATCGTGACTGGTGGCAAGCAATACGGGCCGGTAACTACGGCGGCGAGCGGCTGGGAGGCAAAACCTGATGCTCAGGCTGCTGGTCACCGGCACGCAGGGACAGGTGGCGCAATCGCTCAAGCGGCGCGTCCCGCGGCATGAAAAAATCACGGTCGAAGCCGTGGGCCGCCCGGACCTTGATCTCGAAAGGCCGGAAACCGTTGCGGCAGCGCTCAAGGTGCTGGCGCCGGATGTCATCGTCAATGCTGCCGCCTACACCAGCGTCGACAAGGCCGAAGAAGAACCGGCACGGGCCTTCGCCATCAATCGCGACGGGGCCGCCGCCGTGGCCAGCGCCGCGCAACAGTCCGGCATTCCGCTCATTCATCTGTCTACGGATTATGTCTATGATGGCGCCAAGCCATCACCCTATGTGGAAGGCGACGGCACTGGCCCGCTCCAAGTCTATGGCCAGTCGAAGCTTGCGGGCGAAAGGGCGGTGCTGGCGGCCTGTCCCGCAGCCGTCATCCTGCGCACCTCATGGATCTACAGCCCATTCGGCGGCAATTTCGTGAAAACCATGCTGCGGCTGGGTGCGACACGCCATCACCTCCGGGTGGTCGATGACCAGACCGGCAATCCCACTTCGGCGCTTGATCTGGCCGATGCCATTCTCCGTATCGCACCGGCGATCACGCCGGAGACGGGTGGACTGTATCATCTGGCGGGCACCGGCCACACCAACTGGTGCGGGTTCGCCCGCCATATCTTTGCCGTGTCGGCGCGCCACGGCGGTCCTTCGCCCATGGTTGAAGCGATCACCAGCGAACAATACCCAACACCAGCCCGGCGGCCGCGCAACTCATGGCTATCGTGCCAGGCTTTTGAAGGGCGCTTTGGTTTCACACTTCCAGCCTGGCAGTCGTCATCCGAGGCGGTTGTCGCCGAACTCCTGGCGGAACCTCGATCATGAAACCCTCCGATGAAAATCCGCATCGTGGTGAAAGCGCCAAACAGGCGAAGAGGCGCTGGGTCACACTGCCAGCGTTTCCGGCGCTCCTGAAGAGGACGGTCACCTTCCGTTTGACGGCGAATGGCCTGACAGCGCCCACCGCCGTGCGGGCCAGTCCGACGATGGCGATATATTTTTGCGATCCGCTTCGGCATCTGATCGACGCCACGGGGCAGCATGGCGCGCGGCCTATCCGGCAGCTGACGGCCACACTGTTTGCCACCGGAAGAGACGCGGTGATCATCCGCTATGGCGGGGCGGAAGAGATTGCCCAACTCGTGGCGCTGCGTCCGGAACAGGGTTTACTATGTGATCGACGACGATCTTCGCGCGGCGGCTCCGGGCGATGGCTTGCCCGGCGATTACCGGCGGCGCCTCATTGCCTTCCGCGATGGACCGCTGCAGGACATCCTTCCCCATGTCACCCATGTGGTGGCGCCATCGGTGGCGATTCTCGCCGGCTATCCCGCCAAGCTCGGATATGTCGCTCGCACCGGCGCAAGTCCATCAGCCAGGTAGCCTGGCGCATCATGCGATGACGGCTGGCCCATTCAATATCATTGCCGCCGGTACCCGCGCACATACGCGCGATATCGGCCACATCGCCCGTGGACTGGCGCAGTTGTTGCGCGAGAACCCTGACATTCGCCTGACGACCCTGCTTGGCGATGATGCGCCGCAGATTCTGCGGGATCTGCCGAATGCCACTCATCTGGCGCCCCTGTCGTGGCCCGAATACTGCGCCTTTGCCGCCGCCAACCGGTTTCATGCCGGCCTCGCGCCGGGCCTTGATACGCGGTTCAACCGGGCCCGTTCGCAGAGCAAGATCCACGACCATGCGGGCTTCGGGGCCGCCGGTCTTTACAGCGCCCGCCCGCCATTCAAATCCGCCGTTCGTGCCGAGCGCAACGGACTGCTGCTGGCCGACGAACCTTCGGCCTGGCTCGTGGCGTTACGGCGGCTGGCCAGCGACCGCGCCCTGACCGCCAATCTGGCGAAAGGCGGCCAGGAACTGTCGGCGAAGCTCGGCAGTGGCGCCCGGGTGCGGGCGTTCTGGACTGGGGCGCTCGATCTTTAAGCCGCTAATCTTTTGAAATGCTTGCCACCTTTGCACACGTTAACCATCTGGCCGCAGCGCTGTGTTGTAAAATTATCAATGCACTAAACTAACAGTTGGGGACGGTGCACAGCGGCTTGCAAGGCTAACTTCAAGAAGGTTAATTGGTGCAGGAGCGAACGCCCGCGAGGACACCCGCAAGGGTCTGGCGGGAACCGGGGTGAAATTGTCTTCATGAATTTCAGTTGGCTGTCCAAAGTCGCGGCCATACTCGCGCTGCTCGGGTTGGCGGGATGCACGTCGATTCCGGGGCCTGGTCCTTCGGAACGCGTGATCAATGGCAAACATGCCGACCTTGCGGGTTTCAGCCTGATCGAAATTGTTGCGGAAAATGTCAGCGACTATCGCCTGTTGCGCAACAGCGACACGGCGGGAACGGCTGGCATTCCGGCGGCCCCGCGCATCAGTCTGGCGCCGGGCGATCTGTTGAAAGTCAAGATTTCCGAAAGCCGGGAGGGCGGGCTGTTTGCCCCACTGGCGTCGGGTGGCACGTCCTTCGACAATGTCCGGGTTGATGATCGCGGCACGATTTCGCTGCCCTATGCCGGGCGGGTGAAAGTGGCGGGGCTCGATACCACCAGAGTTGAAGAACGGCTGCGGGCGCAGGCTTTCGGGGGTGGCCTTCGAGCCGCAGGCCTTCGTCGAATTGCAATCGGGCCGGGCCACCAGCGTGCTGGTCAGCGGCGAGGTCAAGTCGCCGGGCCGCTTCTCGCTGCTCGAAGGGCCCGCTCACCCTGATCGACGGCATCAACAAGGCCGGTGGCGCCACCCAGCCACCCCACCAGCTTGACGTGCTGATCCGCCGTGGCAGCAAGGTCTACCGCGTGCCGCTCGGCAAGGTCTATGACGGCAACAATGAAGAACTGCGCTCGGGCGATGAAGTCATCATCGAATCCAATCTCAAGGCTTTCAATGCCCTGGGTGCTGTCAAACAGGCGGGACAGGTGGATTTCAAAGTGCCATCGCCAACGCTGCTTGACGCACTGTCGCAAGTGGGCGGTCTCGACAATGTGAATTCCAGCACCACCGGGGTGTTCGTGTTCCGGTTGCGTGAACCGCGTGCCTTCCAGGATGAGACTGGCAACTGGCAGGAAGGGCCGGTGATATTCCGCTTCAACATGTCGAAGCCCGAGACCATGTTTCTGGCCCAGGCTTTCGGCATCAGGCCCGATGATACGGTCTATGTCACCAACGCGCCAACGGTTGAATGGATGCGCAGCATCGAACCGATCGCCCGTACCCTGGCTTTGGTCAAGCAGGGTGTGGAAACGGCGACGGTGGCCAAAGGTTTGTAATGGACCTGTTCCTGCGCAATGACATCGTCATGCTGGCCGGTGAAAATGTCACCAGCTGGATCGTCTATAATCATCTGGTGGCGGTGTTCGGGCCGTTTCCCGTGCTTGTCGAAAAGCCCATGCCGCGCGTCACCCTGGTGCGCCTGCGGCTGCGCAAGTTGGGGCTGCTGCGCACCCTGTCACAAATCGCCTTCGTGTTTCTGGTGCGGCCGGTTCTGCGCTGGCGCAGCAAGGCGCGCATCGGCGAGATTTGCCGTGAGCGCGGGCTTGAAACCGCAGCACCGCAAGCCAGCTACATCCGCCACATCGATAGCGTGAACAGCGAGGCCTGCCGCCAGGCATTCGTGGCGCTGAAGCCGAAGGTGGTCATCGTCAATGGCACGCGCATCATCAAGAAGGAAATTCTCGACGCCACGCCTGCGGTGTTCCTGAACATCCACCAGGGCTACACGCCGCACTATCGCGGGTCGCACGGGTCGTACTGGGCGCTCTACAACAACGATGCGGAAAATTGCGGCGTCACGGTTCACATCGTCGATGCGGGCATCGACACCGGTGACGTTGTTGCCAGGGCCCATGCCAAACCCACGCCTGCCGACACTTTCGTCACCTATCCCTATCTGCAAACCGCTGCGGCACTGCAGGCGCTCACCGATGCCCTGCGCGCTGCATTGGCGGGAACGCTGCAAACCATCAAAACCGATGGTCCGTCGGCAGTGTGGTATCATCCCGGCATCTTCGAATATCTCAAAGGCTGGCAGCGCGGAGTGAAGTGAGGTGACAAGGCCATGACCATTGCGGTGTTCGGCAGCATCAACATGGATATCACCGCCTACATGGAGCGCTTGCCGAAGCCCGGCGAAACCCTGCATGGCACGCGATTACATCACCGGGCTTGGCGGCAAGGGCGCCAACCAGGCGGTGGCGGCGCGAAAGCTCGGCAGCGATGTCGCTTTCATCTGCCGCATCGGTCCCGACGAATTCGGCCAGGCGGCGCTGCGCCAGCTCGAAGGCTTTGGCGTCGCAACCGGGCTTGTACTGAACGATGCTGGCGGCGCCACCGGCATTGCCATCATCAAGGTTGCGCAGGCGGGCGAGAATTTCATCACGGTGATCGGCGGCAGCAATCTGCGCCTGGACGACAGCGACGTGGCACGCGGCCATGCGGCACTTACCAAGGCCAGGGTGCTGCTGCTGCAACTTGAAGTGCCGCTTGCCGCATCGCTGGCGGCGGCGCAGGTGGTCAGGCAAGCGGGTGGCCTCGTGGTGCTCGATCCCGCACCGGCGCCGAAGGGCGGCCTTGCCGGCCGATGTGCTGGCAGCCGTCGATGTCATCACCCCCAACGAAACCGAGACTTCGCAGATCGTCGGCTGGCGGCCCGGAGAGCCTGGACGATGGCCTAAAAGCGGCGCGCGCAGTTGCGCGATCGCGGCGTGGCGACGGCCATCGTCAAGCTTGGCGGCAAGGGGCTTGCCGTGTCGTCGGCCGGACGGCGAAGGCGTGCTCGACCCCGTTCAAAGTCCAGGCCATCGACACGGTGGCGGCGGGAGACACCTTCAACGGCAGCCTCGCCCATGCCCTGGAACGCGGCATGCCAATCCTTGAAGCGGCGCGTTTTGCGTCAGCCTCGGCCGCCATCTCGGTCACCCGCAAGGGTGCGGCGGCGGCGGCCCCCACCCGCGCCGAGGTGGAAGCGTTTCTCGCCCCGGCCTAATTCGGAATGCGGATGGTCAATGTTCCGTCGACCGTCACGTTGGTGCCAGAAACGAAACTTGCCGGCGCTCCCGCCAGGAAAACCACAACATTGGCGATCTCTTCCGGCGTAGCCATGCGGCCCATGCGGGTTCTCGGCGATGTTGCGCACAAAACGCTCGGGATCGTTCAGTTCGACAGTGTGCCAGTACCCGCCCTTGAAATAGGTGGTGCCGGGCGACACGATGTTGGCGCGAATGCCCTTGGGTGCCACGTGGCGGGCGAGCGATTTCACGTAGAAGAACAGTGCCGCCTTCATGGTGCCGTAGGACACCGCGCCATAGCCATAGTCCTCCTCGCCCGATACCGAAGAGATGGCGCAGAACGAGGCTTGCGAACTCTTTTCCAGAAACGGTAGTGCCGCCTCCGCCAGGTTGCGGGTGTGCATCAGGTCAATGTCGAAGGCCTTCTTGAATGCCTCTTCGCTGGCGCCGGAAGAAAGTGCGGACGCATTGGCCACCACCGCATCAAGCCCGCCAAGGGCCGCCGCTGCTTCGGCCACGAAGTCCCGCAACGCCGCGCCATCGCCCACATCCAGTGCTGCGCCAAAGGCATTGACGCCCTTGGCCTTCAACTCCGCCACGGTGGCCGCCACGGCCTTGTCATCACGGGCGCAAATGCCCACGTCGGCGCCCTCGGCGGCGAAAGCAAAGGCAATTGCCCGGCCAATGCCCTTGGTCCCGCCAGTCACCAGCGCCCGGCGTCCCTTGAGATCGAGGTCCATCTCACACCACCTTCACCGTCTTGGGGTCCCAGCCCTTTGCTTCGGGATATTGCGGGTTCATCTCTTCCAGCGCCTCGCGCACGATTGCGGCGATGGCGGCGTTGCGCGCCCAGTTGCGGTCGGCGGGGATCACATGCCACGGCGCATGTTCCGTCGAGCAGCGATTCACGGCCACCTCATAGGCTGCCATGTACTGGTCCCACAGGGCCCGGTCGTCGAGGTCGGAAGGGTTGAACTTCCAGCGCTTCTCGGGTGTATCGATGCGTTCCTGCAGGCGCTCGGCCTGCTCCTCCTTCGAGATATGCAGCATGAACTTGAGAATCCTGGTGCCATTCTGCGCCAGCATTTTCTCGAAGGCGTTGATTTCGTCATAGCGCCGCTCGATGGCCTCGGGGCTGGCATAGTTCTTGACCTTCACCACCAGCACATCCTCGTAGTGCGAGCGGTTGAAAATGCCGATGAGGCCGCGCGACGGCACCACCTGATGCACGCGCCACAGATAGTCCTGGGCCAGTTCCGGTGCGGTCGGCGCCTTGAAGCTGGCGATGCGCACGCCAATCGGCCCGCAGGTGTTGAACACGGCGCGCACCGTGCCGTCCTTGCCCGAGCAATCGATGCCCTGCAACACCACCAGCAGGGCGCGCTTGCCCTCGGCGAACAACCGGTCCTGCAACGCGTCGATGGCGGCGGCGTCTTTTTCGTTCTGTGCCTTGGCTTGCTCCTTGTCGCCGAAGGCGCTGTCATCGCGCGGATCGATCTTCGCCAACTCGAATTTCTTGCCGGGTTGGGCCATGAAGCGCGTGCCGAATGGTGTGGTCTTGCCGGTCATGAGAAATTCCTCGCAATGTCGTTCGGGATCATCATAGACCAGCCCGAAACGGAGTGTCAGCCCTTATGAATCTGTCATGGCTCAACGCGCCGCCCCATTGGCGCGAAGACGGCAATACACTCCACGTCACTACAGGAGACCGCACCGACTTCTGGTGCCGCACGCATTATGGCTTTGTTCGCGACAACGGGCACTTTCGCCATGTCGAGACAGCCGGCGATTTTACCGCGTCGGTCACCGTCGATGCCGCCTACACGCAACTTTACGACCAGGCGGGCCTGATGGTGCGGGTGGATGCCGGCAACTGGCTGAAAACCGGCATCGAGTTCACCGATGGCGCGGCGCATTTCTCCACCGTCGTCACCCGCGACGGTTATTCCGACTGGTCGCAGTTCCGCTTGCCGGAGGACGGTGGGCACGGCGCTGGAGGTTCGCATCACCCGCCACGGCGAAGCCTTGCGGGTGCAATACCGCTATGCCCGGTGGCGCGTGGACCGCCGCCCGCCTCGCCATGCTGGCGATGGGCGAAAGCGTTGCCGTGGGCATGATGTGCTGCACGCCGGAGCGTGCAGGGCTCGACGTCACGTTCCGCGATTTCACCGTGGGCCCGGCCGATTTCGCGGGACTTGCACACCCCTTGATCGGCGCAGGCCTTCCGCCTATCCCGGTTGAGAACGCCAATTCCCGAGGATTTTCACGTGACGCATTCGAACAAGGCGCAGATGGCTGCCGCCGCCTACCGGCTTCCCGCCAGGGACCAGGATTTCCTTCTCGGCGATTCCACCCGGGCGGTGCGCTTTCCAGCTCGAATACCAGAAGGCCGAAGAGCATTTGCGCGCCTGGGGGGTTGAGTCGACCATCGTGGTGTTCGGCTCGGCGCGCGTCGCCGAGGGCGACGGTTCGGGCTGGTACGAAGGGCGCGCGCGAATTCGGGCGCATCTGTTCCGAACACGGCGGCGCCAAGCTTGACCACAAGCCGCCGCGCCAGAACGTCATCGCCACGGGCGGCGGGCCCGGCATCATGGAAGCCGCCAATCGCGGCGCTTTCGATGCCGGTGCGCCTTCGGTCGGCTACAACATCACGCTCCCCATGGAGCAGGAACCCAACGCCTATTCGACGCCCGACCTCACCTTCCGCTTTCACTATTTCGCCATGCGCAAGATGCACTTCGCAATGCGCGCCGCGGCGCTTGTGGTGTTCCCCGGCGGCTTCGGCACCATGGACGAATTGTTCGAAATTCTGACTCTCCGCCAGACCGGCAAGATGCAGAAGCCGCTGCCGGTCATTCTCTACGATTCGAAGTTCTGGAACAGCGCCATCAACTTCCAGCACTTCGCCGATACGCGGCTGATCAGCCAGAACGATCTCAAACTCTTCGGCTTCGCCGATACCCCGCAACAGGCCTGGGACGATCTGCTCGCCCTCGGCCTCCAAGTTCCAAAGGCTTAAGCAATGACCCTCAAGCTCCGTTTCCATGGCGCGGCGCGCACCGTCACCGGCTCGTGCTACATGATCGAGACGGACAAGGCCCGCGTGCTCGTCGATTGCGGCATGTTCCAGGGCTCGAAAACCGAACGCGAACTGAACTATCGCGCCTTCCCGTTCGAGCCCAATTCGATCACCGCGATGATCCTCACCCATGCCCACATCGACCATGCGGGGCTGATCCCCAAGCTGGTGAAGCACGGCTATGCCAACCGCATCTACTGCACGCGCGGCCACCGTCGATCTGTGCGGCATCATGCTGCCGGATTCGGGCTTCATCCAGGAAAGCGAAGTCAAGCAACTGAACTTCCGCAACCGGAAGCGCGGGCTTCCCGAGGTCGAGCCGATCTACACCGCCGACGACGCCATGGCCGCACTCGAACATTTCGATGGCGTGGCCTACGAGATGTGGAAAGACGTGGCGCCCGGCATTCGCGCCCGCTGGTGGAACGCCGGACACCTCATCGGCTCGGCCTCGGTCGAAGTCGAAGTGGCGCGTGAGGGCGCCAAGCCGCTGCGCATCCTGTTCTCGGGCGACATCGGCCCCGACCACAAAATGCTGCAGCCCGATCCGGAAGCGCCTACCGGCTTCGGATGTCGGTCGATCTGCGAATCGACCTATGGCGGCCGCGACCGTTTCGAGCGCGGCGAAGAAGCCCGGCGCGCCCATCTCGCCACCGAAGTGAACGCCGCAGCGGCGCGCAAGGGGGCTCTGCTCATTCCCTCCTTCGCCGTCGAGCGCACCCAGGAAATCGTCACCGACCTCGTCATGCTCATGGAGCAGGGCAAGGTGCCGCATGCCTCGGTGTTCATCGACTCGCCGCTCGCCAACAAGGCCACGGCGATTTTCAAGAAGCATGCGAAGTCGCTGGACCATGGCGCCGATCTGCTCAAGGCTTTCAGTTCGGATTATGTGAAGGCCACCGAGAGCGTCGAGGATTCGAAATCGCTGGCCCGCTTCACCGGCTTCCGCATCATCGTGGCGGCCAGCGGCATGTGCGACGCGGGGCGCATCCGCCACCATCTCAAGAATCACCTGTGGCAGGCTTCGACAACGGTGCTGCTGGCCGGCTTCCAGGCCCAGGGTTCGCTCGGCCGCATCCTTGAGGATGGGGCAAAGTCGGTCACCATCATGGGCGAGGAAATTTCGGTGAAAGCGTCGATCAAGCGCATCGAGGATTATTCCGGCCATGCCGATGGGCCGGAGCTTGTGGCCTGGATGAAGGAGCGCCTGCCGGTCTCCAAAACCGTGTTCCTCACCCACGGCGAAGAAGAAGGGCAGATGGCGCTGGAGAACGATCTCATGGGCATCGGCATTGCAGGCGATTGCATCATCCGGCCGCGGCTTGACGATGTCTACGATCTCGAAGGCGAGGCTTGCGCTTTCATTCCGGAAGAAACCAAACCGCGCATCGATCCCACGGCGGTGGCCTCGCGCGATGTCCACAACGAGGCGGCGAGCCTGCATCTCGATATCGACGAGGAACTGCGCAAGGTGGCCGATCCCAAGGCCCGCGCCGTACTGGTCCGCAGCCTGCGCCGGGCGCTGGCCGGCGACGGCGGCGACGACAGCACACGGCGCAGAGGCCCGATGTCAGGCCCGTCGCGAAGAAGCCGGGGGTATGTGGACGAGGGGTGAGGAATAATGTCCTCTCGCCCGCAAAGCGGAGGGAGGACGATGCGGGTCAGGCGCCATCAGTTGCAGCAGTCCTTCGGTGCTGAATCGGGCACGTCGAGGGCCGGGTTCGCAATCGAAGAAGCCCGACGGCATCCAGTGGAAGCTCGCGTAGACGCAGGGCTGCACCGGCCAGTCCTCGGGGCGTGGCAGGTGGTGATAGTTCAACGTGTACCACACCACGACATTTTCATTGTCGAGCGAGCGGTTGGCGGCGGTCCAGGCCGGCAGGCCGTCGCCGCCCTGGTGCTGGTTGGGATACAGGCCGGCCGGATAGAGTTCGTCTCCGGCAAATTGCGTGGCCCAGAAATGCTTGAACATGAATGCGGCGCGCCTGGCCCACCGGCGATGCGGGGTCGAGCAGGCACGCGGCATTGGTGCCGGGCACCAGCTTGTAGGCCACGGGTTCGCCAAGGGCGTTGCGGGAATTCTGGTTCAGTACTTTCCAATAGCGGGCGGCGGCGAAATCCATGGTGCGCTGGGCGTCGGCTTCGGATCTTCAGCAAGGTTTCGGAAATGCCCACCGCATTGCCATGGGGGTTCGCTGGCCCCACGGGCAGTGCTGCGAAATTCACTTCCGACACGGAATTCCTCTCGCCATCGACGCACATGTCGAAGCGGAAGGAGAAGATGTGCTGGTGCACATGGGCTTCGACGCCCGGCGCCACAAGCGCTCCGTATACGGATGATAGTGCCGGGGGCGATGGCATTGGCGAGGGGAATGCCGGTGGCCTTCACTTCGATGCCGATGGTGCCGTCCTGATAGAAATACCAGAAGAAGCCGTAGACATAATTGCCGATGGTGGCGACCGACGAGATCACCAGCCGCCTCGAGCGCTTGACGGTCACCTGGCCGGTGGTCCAGTCGGTGTATTTCCACAGCATGCCGAAATCTTCCTCGTGCATGCAGATGGCGTTGCGGATGAGCTTGGGCGCGCCCAGCCAGTCATGGCTGCAGGCATCGAAATAGTGGATGTGGCCAAGGCAATCGCAGCCAAGCGTCAGCGAAGTCGGCAAACTGCCCGACGCCATATTCGCCGGTGTCGAAGGCGTTCCTGCGAAAATTTCCGCCGCGAAGGATCGCCATAGGGCACCACCATTTCGGCCAACGAGGCGCGGTGCATGATGGGCCGCACGCGCCCCTTGTCCTCGTAACCGATGGCATGAAGGATCAATCCGTCACGCACGTGGAAACCCACCCGCAGCCGCCATTTCTGCCAGCGAACCTCATGGCCATCGACAGTGAAGCTCGGGCCCTCGGGCTGGGTAATTTCAATGGGCCGCACGTCCTTGCGGGTATCATGGCCACGAATGGGCGGGCCTTCCGGCGGCAGCGGCACGACGCCAAAATCATCAACACGCAACACCATCATGTGGCGGAGGTCGATCACCGGATGCAGGTTGGAAATGGGCCGGGCATAGGGGTTGTCGCCGGCTTCGTTGCGGAGCCAGCAGTGCCCGTAAGCAAGGCGAAGGCCCTCGTCTTCGGGAAAGCCGAAATGCCCGGCGCCCCAGCATTCGATCAGCACCTGTGACACATCGGTGATGCCGCGTTTCGCGAGGGCGGCGATGACCCTGGGGTCGTGCCGCGCCATGGCGGCACCCGCCGCGAATTCATCGCCAATGATGCGGGCCTGCGCACCCTCGACGTGATGCCAGCCCGCGAGAGTTCCAGCATCAAGTTCGGCGACACCGTTCCACGTCTCGCCCGATTGCGGGTCGTAGCAGCAGACATAGGCGCTGCGGCGCGCCGTGCCATCGCGCAAGGCCTGCTTGGACGGCTCATGCAGCGCAATGGTTTCGAACCAGGCGCGATCTGTCAGACCGCCCATGCGCCGCACGATGGCGGCGGCCCGCGAAATCTCCGGCGCAGTGAGCGGGTCAAGCGGATGCGATGTCATGCAATCCCCACGGCGCGCCGGCGGAACAGCCCGTAGAGGGCGGCCAGCAGGGCCAATCCCGCCAGCAGTTCGGAAATGGCGATGATCCATTTCATCCGGCCGAGTTCGGTCAGCAGGTCTTCGGCGTCGCTGTAATATTCGATCACCGCGAAAGTCTTGCCGTCCTTGCTGTGCAGCGGCAGATAGGCCTCGATGAACTTGCGCCCGGCGAACTGGTTGAGGCCCAAGTGCTCGGGCTTGGGATTGGCGGTGATTTCCTCGAAGGTCGCGGTCATGGTGCCGTTGAAAGCGTCCACCAGTTCGTCATTGTGGCCGAACTTGAGACCGATCATCTTGGCTTCGGTGGAATGGCGGATAAACAGGTCCGGCGAATAGACGTTAGCGCGCACCACGCCGGGCAAGTTTTCGACAAATCCCGAGAAGCGCGTCAACGCGGCGCTGGGGGCGGGTTTGGCGAACATCACCTCGCTGTAGTTTTCGGTGTTGACGATGGCCTGCATGTACTCGCGCGACATCGCCACTTCGCGGGTCAGCAAGCTGTCGGTAAAGGACTGCGTCAAAAGCCAGGCCAACGCCCCGTTGATCGCCGCTACCACCACCAGACCCGCCGCCAGGAGCCAACTTATTTTGCTTATGTGCTGCATGGGCTTTCCTACCGTGCCGTCACCTGCTTCGCCAAGCCAGAAACCCGTGGAACATTCGTTCCAGACCGGTTGAAGTTTTCCGCCATCCGGAATAGCCTGAAAACAAGGAGACGCCATGACCTCAAGCGATTCGCCGCCGCGTGACTTTCCCGCCCTCAAGGCCCACATCGCAGCACGTGCCCCGGAACTGCCGCGCCGGTTGACGCAGATCGCCACTTATGCGCTCGACAATCCCGACGAGATTGCCTTTGGCACGGTGTCGACGATTGCCGGGCAGGCGGATGTGCAGCCATCAACACTGGTGCGCTTTTCGCAGGCCATGGGCTACCAGGGTTTTTCCGATCTGCAGGAAGTGTTCCGCTCGAGACTCCGTGACCGCATTCTGAACTACGACGAACGTATCGCGCAATTGCGCGAACACGCGCTCAGTTCATCGAAATCAAACGTCATCTTCCATGGTTTTACCGATGCCGCTGAAAAGTCGGTGGCGTCGTTGCGCGAAAAGCTCGATCCTGCGGCCCTCGACAAGGCGGTCGACATGCTGGCCCGCGCCCACACCATCTATCTGATCGGGCTCAGGCGATCATTCCCGATTTCGTCCTACATGGCCTATGCTTTCGGAAAACTCGGTGTACGGAACATTCTGGTCGATGGCGTCGGCGGCCTGGCGCCGGAACAATTCGCGCAGGCTTCGGTCAAGGACGCGGTGCTGGCCATCAGCTTCACGCCCTATGCCAGCGAAACGGTGACGCTGGCGCAAAGCGCCAAAGCCCGCGGCGTACCCATTGTGTCGATCACCGACAGCCCGTTCTCGCCTTTGGCGCAAGTCGCCGATTGCTGGCTCGAAGCCAGCGAAGCCAACTTCGAAGGCTTCCGCTCGATGGCCGCAACGCTGACGCTGGCCATGACGCTAACGGTGGCGATTGCCGAAAAGCGAAGGCCGGCGTAGGCCTTCTTCACTTCTCCCGCAAAGCGGGAGAAGGACGCCATCGCGAAGCGATGGCAGGATGAGGGGGAATGGGAATCGACGAAAAAAGGCCGCCCCGGAGGGCGGCCATCAAGTCAGGGAGACGCTTTGACGCAACTTACCAAATGGCTTCCGGCGGCTCCGGTATGGCGTTTCCGGTGCCCAGCACCTGCTGGTCGAAGTCGATGATCGAGCCGGTGATGAGGCCCGATTCTTCGCTCGACAGGTAGGCGGCGGCGCGGGCCACCTCGGTGGGCTTGATCAGCCGGCCGAACGGCCTCGCGGCTTCGGCCTTCTGCAACCAGCCGTCTTCGGCGCCGTGATAGGTTTTCATGATGCGGTCTTCGCCGGGCAAATCCATCCAGCCAATGTTCAGTCCGTTGACCCGGATGTGGTAGCGCATCACCGAATAGGCGACGTTGCGGGTGAGCGTTGCAAGTGCGCCCTTCGAGCCGCAATAGGCCGAGATGAAATCCTGGCCGCCATGGCCCGACATCGAGAGGATATTCACGATGGTGCCCTTGGACTTCGACTTCTTCATCAGATGCAGCGCATCCTGCATGAGGAAGAACGGCGCCTTCACATTGATCGCGAACATCTGGTCGTAGAGTTCGGGCGTGGTATCCCAGATGGTGCCGCGGTCGGTCATGCCGGCGGCATTCACCAGCGCGTCGACACGGCCGAATTCCTTGTCGCAGGCGGCGACGATTTTCCGCACGTCGTCAAGCTTGCCAAGATCGGATTCGACGAACACGGTCCTGACGCCTTTCTTTTCGAGATCGGCTTTGACACGGGCGCCATTTTTGGCGTTGCGCCCGGCGATCACCAGTCCCGCAACACCGCGCGCCGCAAAGAGGTTGGCGATGGCTTCACCCAAGCCCTGCGTCGAGCCAGTGACGACGGCGATCTTGCCGTCCATGGAGAGGTTCGATAGCGAAGAAACGTCCATTTTAACTCACTTTCACGGGTTTGCCGGTCTTCCACGATTCAGTCGCGGCATCGGCGAGTTTCTGGGCCTGCAATCCGTCGAAGCCACTGGGCTTCGGGTCGCGGTTGCCGCTTTCGACGGCATCGATGAAGGTGCCGAGCTCGTTGGCATAGGCCTGCATGTATCGCTCGAGGAAGAAGTTCTGCACCGGATCGGCCAGAGAGCCTTCGGCATTGTGCAGTTCCACCGTGGTGTTGTGGACGTTCCGTGCACTGAGCATGCCTTTGGACCCATGCACTTCCATGCGCTGGTCGTAGCCATAGGTGGCGCGGCGCGAATTGGTGATGACGGCGATGCGGCCCGAGGCCGTCTGCATCTGCACGGCAGCGGTGTCGACGTCGCCTGCCTCGCCGATCGCCTTGTCGACGAGCGCGGACCCCAGCGCATTCACGACGACGAATTCCTCAGCCATCAGGAAGCGCGCCATGTCGAAATCATGGATCATCATGTCGCGGAACAGGCCACCGGAACCCTTCACATACTCGGCGGGCGGCGGCGAAGGGTCGCGGCTGATGACGGTGACGATCTCGATGGCGCCAACCGCACCCTTCCGCAGGCGGGCTTCGAGTTCGGCGAAGTTAGGGTCGAAGCGGCGGTTGAAGCCGATCATCAGGGTGGACTTGTTCTTGTCCACAACCTTGAGCGTTTCGTTGATCATGTCGACCGACAGCGACACCGGCTTTTCGCACATGATGGCCTTGCCGTTGTTGGAAGCGGCCTGGATCTGCTCGGCATGGAAGCCGGTGGGCGAACCGATGAGAACGGCGTCAACATCCTTGGCCTTCATGATGTCGTCGACCGAGGCGACCTTGGCGCCATGGGTGGCGGCCAGGTCTTCCGCCGCCTTGGGCATGGCGTCGGCGATGTAGGCCAGTTTCGCCTTGGGATTGTTGGCAATGGTCGCTCGCATGAACCTTGCCGATGCGGCCTGCGCCTATGACACCAAATCTGATCATGTGGTCCTCCTCGACCCTTGAAACTGCAAGCATGGGACACGCAATCTGGACACTAAAGTCTTGTTTTCACAAGGTTTTATCCAGAAAATCGTGTTTGGAATAAATATTCCGAATTGACATTACTTTGGAATTGTTGTTTCGTATTGTCAATATGAATTTGCGCCGAGGAGGCAAATATGGCGTCGCAGGACCGGGAGCTCACGGCAGACTTGATGTCATCACCGTCGGCCGCAGCTCGGTCGATCTTTACGGCCAGCAGATCGGCACGAGATTGCAGGATGTGGCATCCTTCGCCAAGTCGGTGGGCGGCTGTCCCGCCAACATCGCCATCGGCACGGCGCGGCTTGGGCTGAAGTCCGGTGTCATCACCCGCGTCGGTGCCGAACAGATGGGTGACTACATCAAGGAGCAGATGGCCCGCGAAGGTGTCTCAATCGACGGCATCATCACCGATCCCACGCGCTTCACCTCGCTGGTGCTGTTGTCGGTCGAGAACGACAAGACCTTCCCACTCATCTTCTACCGCGACAATTGCGCCGACAGTGCCTTGACCGAAGACGAGATCGATGAGGCCTTCATCGCCCGCTCGGCTTCAGTACTGGTCACTGGCACGCATTTTTCCAAACCGCATCTTGATGCCGCCCAAAGGAAGGCCATGCGGCTGGCCAAAAAGCACGGCGCCAAGGTCATTCTCGATATCGACTATCGCCCCAACCTGTGGGGCCTCGCAGGCCTTGGTGCTGGCGAAGAGCGCTACATCAAGTCGGATGCCGTATCCGATCACCTCAAGACCATTCTCCCTGACTGTGACCTGATCGTCGGAACGGAAGAGGAGGTCCACATTGCCGCTGGCAGTGAAGACACCCTGACCGCCCTCAAGACGATCAGGTCTCTTTCTTCGGCGGTCATTGTATTGAAGCGCGGACCCATGGGCTGCGTGGTCTATCCTGGGGCCATACCGGAAACCCTGGAAGGCGGCATTATCGGCACTGGATTTCCCATCGAAGTCTATAATGTGCTGGGGGCTGGCGACTCGTTCCTGTCGGGCTTCCTGCGCGGCTGGCTCGAAGGGCGAGCCCATCGCCACCTGCGCCACCTGGGCCAATGCCTGCGGCGCCTTCGCCGTGTCGAGGCTTCTCTGTTCGCCGGAAATTCCGACCTGGGACGAGCTGCAATTCTTTCTCAAGAACGGCAGCCCGCTGAAGGCGCTGCGCATGGATGAAGCAATCAACCATGTGCATTGGGCTACCACGCGGCGCGAACAGCCGTCATCGCTTCTGGCGCTGGCCATCGACCATCGCATGCAACTTGAAGCCATGGCCGACAAGGTGGGGGCGCCGCGCGAAAAGATTTCCGCCTTCAAGCGCCTGGCCATCCAGGCAATCGCCAAGGTGTCGGGCGGCAAACCGGGGTTCGGCACGCTGCTCGACGATACCTATGGCCGCGATGCCATGTTCGATGCCGCAAAGCTTGGCCTGTGGGTTGGCCGCCCGCTGGAAAAGCCGGGCTCGCAGGCCCCTGCAATTCGAGTTCACCCAGGATGTCGGCGCCAGGCTGGTCGAATGGCCGGTCACCCACACCATCAAGTGCCTCGCCTTCTATCACCCCGATGATCCCGCCGAGATGAAGGCCGAACAGGCGCAGAAACTCCGCACACTTTATGAAGCCGCCCGCAAGGTTGGCCGCGAGTTGCTGGTGGAGATCATCGCCGGCAAGAATGGCGCGCTGGCCGATGACACCGTCGCCCGGGCCATCGAAGAACTCTACGCCCTCGGCATCAAACCCGACTGGTGGAAACTCGAACCGCAGGCATCAGCCAAGGCCTGGGATAATATCGGTGCGATGATCGCGCGGCACGATCCCTATTGCCGGGGTATTGTGCTGCTGGGCCTTGAAGCGCCGGAGGACGAACTTGAGAAGGCCTTCCGCGCCACCGCCGGACAACCAGCGGTCAAGGGCTTCGCGGTGGGCCGCACCATTTTCAACGACGCCGCACAGCAGTGGCTGGCCGGCACGATGAGCGATACTGCCGCCGTTGACGATATGGCGGGGCGGTTCGCGACACTCGTCGACATGTGGAACAGGGCGCACGCGCAGCGCGCGGCGTAATCAGGAGCCAACCGATGACCAGCACCATCCGCCTCACGGCCGCCCAGGCCATGGCCCGCTTCTTGACGCGCCAGATGACCATGGTTGACGGCAAGAAGGTTCCGATCTTCGCCGGCATCTGGGCGATCTTCGGCCACGGCAACGTGGCGGGGATCGGCGAAGCGCTGTTCCAGGTGCGCGATGAGTTGCCGACCTTGCGCGGCCAGAACGAGCAGACCATGGCGCACGCGGCCATCGCCTATGCCAAGGGCATGCACCGCAAGCGCTTCATGGCCTGCACCACGTCGATCGGCCCCGGCGCTCTCAACATGGTGACGGCCGCTGCCGTGGCCCATGTCGACCGCATTCCGCTGCTGCTCATTCCCGGCGACCAGTTCGCCAACCGCAGGCCCGATCCTGTCTTGCAGCAGATCGAAGTGTTCAACGATGGCGCGGCCACGGCCAATGATTGTTTCCGCCCGGTGTCGCGTTATTTCGACCGTATCACCCGGCCCGAACAAGTGATCCCGGCCTTGAACCGCGCCATGGTGGTGCTGACCGATCCCGCCGAGTGCGGCCCTGTCACGCTGGCGTTTTGCCAGGACGTGCAGGCCGAGGCCTTCGACTATCCCGAAAGCTTCTTTGAAGAACGCGTCTGGCATACCCGCCGTGTCAGGCCCGATGAAGATGAGTTGGCGCATGCCGTCAAAACGCTCCGCGCCGCCAAGAAGCCGGTGATCGTGGCGGGTGGCGGCGTCATGTTTTCGGAGGCGACGAAGACGCTCGCAGGCTTCGCCGAACGCCACGGCATTCCGGTGGTTGAAACCATGGGCGGCAAGTCGTCGCTGCCCTTCGTTCATCCGCTCAACATGGGCGCGGTCGGCGTCACTGGCACGACCGCCTCGAACCGTCTGTGCGTTGATGCCGACGTGGTCGTTGCTGTCGGTACGCGGCTCCAGGATTTCACCACCGGCTCGTGGGCGCTATTTCAGAATCCGGACAAAAAGATCATCGGCCTCAACACGCAAGTGTTCGACGCCACCAAGCACCGCGCCCTGCCGCTGGTCGCCGACGCCAAGGCGGGCCTCGAAGAACTCTCCGCCAATCTCGGCAACTGGAAAGCGCCGGCGAGCTGGACCACTTCGGCGCAAGACGGTTTCAAGGCGTGGATGAAACAAGCCGATACCTACACCGCCGCCAGCAATGCCGAACAGCCCGTCGGACGCACAGGTGGTCGGCGCCGTACAGCGGGCCCTTGGCCGCGATGTCTCGCTGCTCTGTGCGGCAGGCGGGCTTCCGGGCGAGTTGCACAAGCTGTGGCAGGCCGGCTATCCCGGCTCCTACCATATGGAATACGGCTTCTCGTGCATGGGTTACGAAATCGCCGGTGGCCTTGGTCTCGCCATGGCGCAGAAGGATCGCGATGTCGTGGTCATGGTCGGCGATGGCTCCTACATGATGGCCAATTCCGAACTGGCAACCTCGGTGATGCTGGGCGTCAAGATCACCGTGGTGCTGCTCGACAATCGCGGCTACGGCTGCATCAACCGCCTGCAACATGCAACCGGCAGCGAACGCTTCAACAATCTCTACGACTACAACACCCATCACCAGGTTTCTCCCGCCATCGATTTCGTCGCCCATGCCCGCAGCATGGGGGCGATTGCCTCGAAGGTTTCATCGCTCGCCGATCTCGAAAAGGCCCTCGTCGAACTCGAAGAACAATGACCGCACCACGGTCATCCTCATCGATACCGACCCGATGATCTCCACCGATGCCGGTGGCCACTGGTGGGATGTGGCGGTGCCGGAAGTTTCGGTGCGCTCCACCGTCAACGCGGCGCGCCCGAAGTATGAAGCGGCCCTTCCAAAGCAGCGGCTGGGGAACTAGAACAGCGGCAAACGGAGGCCACCATGTCCAAGCTGCTCGTCAAGCCAAAGAACGGCGAAGGCCGCATTACCCATGTCACGCCGGAAACGGCGGGCTGGACCTATGTGGGCTTCGATCTCTGGCGGCTGAAGCCCGGCGAAACAGCGTCGGGCGGCGAAAAAGGCCGCGAAGTGTGCATCGTCTTCATCTCCGGCAAGGGCAAGGTCAGCATCGGCGGCCAAGGATTTCGGCGTCATCGGCGAGCGCAATTCGCCGTTCGAAGGCAAGCCCTGGTCGGTCTACATCCCTGCCGGTGAAAGCTGGAAGGTCACCGCCGAGAACGAATGCCGTGCTGGCCATCTGCACCTCGCCCGGCGAGGGCAAGCTTCCGGCCCGGGTCATCGGCCCCGATGGCCTGCACCAGGAAACCCGCGGCAAGGGTTCCAACGTGCGCCATGTCACCAACATCATTCCCGGAATGGGAACCCGCCGAAAGTCTGCTCGTCGTCGAAGTCATCACGCCCGGGCGGCAATACGTCGTCCTATCCGCCGCACAAGCACGACCAGGACAATCTCCCGCACAAGTCGCTGCTGGAGGAAACCTATTACCACCGCATCAATCCGCCCCAGGGCTTCGCCTTCCAGCGCGTCTACACCGATGACCGCTCGCTTGATGAGGCGATGGCGATTGAGGATGGCGACGTGACACTGGTGCCCAAGGGCTATCACCCCTGCGCCACCACCCACGGCTACGATCTCTATTATCTCAACGTCATGGCCGGCCCCACCCGCATCTGGAAATTCCACAACGCGCCGGAACACCAGTGGCTGTTGGCCAAGTAACCTGATGCCTGGCCTTATTGCCGTCGATCACATGAACCTGTGGCGCGTCAACGGGGCGCTCTATGGCTGAACGCTTTGATGTCGCCGTCATCGGCTCACTGCATTTCGATATCATGGTGAAGGGCCCGCGCCTTCCCATGCTCGATGAAACGGTGATGGGTGGCGAATGGGGTTTCAAGTGCGGCGGCAAGGGCGGCAATCAGGCGGTGGCCGCAGCCAAGGCCCGGGCCCGCACAGCATTCGTGGGCCGGGTGGGCGATGATGATTTCGGCAAGCGGTTGCTCGCCCATCTCGGCGGCGCCGGTGTCGACATCAGCCGCATCGTCACCGATCCCTTGCAGGGCTCGGGCATGAGTGTTGCCATCCAAACTGCCGAAGGCGGCTTCTGGCGCGGTCGCCGTTTCGGGCGCCAACCAGCATATTCTGCCGCTTGCAGTTCCAGGGCCTCGATGCCCGCGTGCTGCTGATCCAGAATGAAATCGCCGCCGGCACCACGCTGCACCGCCGCCAAGGCCATGAAGCGCAATGGCGCCATCGTCATTCACAACATGGCGCCGGTCGCCCCCGTCGATCAGCAACTCCTGGCCATCACCGATGTCATCGTCGCCAACCGCGTCGAGGCCGAGGGACTGACCGGCGAAAAGGACATGGAAAAAGCCGCCCGCCTCATCGCCCAAAGCGGTGTCGCGGCCATCGTCACCATGGGCGAAAACGGCTGCTGGGTTGCCGAAAAGCGCAGGCCGCCGTTGCACGTTCCGGCCTTCGAAGTCGACGTCGTTTCGACCCACGGCGCCGGCGACGCCTTCTGCGGCACGCTCGCCGCCGAACTCAGCCGCGGCAAGACGCTGGAAGACGCCGCCGAGACCGCGAGCGAAGCGGCGGCGAAGAGTGGGTGAGCGGAAACTGAGTTCGCTGCCGGCCACCATGTCAGGCTGGGAGTGCAACGTCCGCCGAAGGAAGTGCGGGACGGCCGAGAATCATGTCAGCGGCCTTTTCGGCGATCATGATCGTTGTCGCATTGGTGTTTGCACTGACGATCGAGGGCATCACCGAGGCATCCACGACACGCAGGCCTTCAATGCCGTGGACATGCAGCCGGGAGTCAACCACAGCCATCCGGCCGCTTCCCATCTTGCAGGTGCACGTCAGGTGGAAATCACCCGAGGTGTTGCCACGCAGATAATCGTCGATCTCGTCCCGCGCCTTCACCTTCGGTCCGGGCTCGGCTTCGCTGACGCCCAGTCCTCTATGGGCGGGCTGAGACGCAATATTGCGAGCGATCTCCACGGCATGACGCATCTGCCCCAAGTCGTAATCGGTGGACAGCATGTTTGAAAGAATACGAGGCGGGTCGGCGGGGTTGGATGAACGCAGCTTCACCCATCCCGTGCCCTCAACACGGGTCGGCCCAGAGCAAATTGTGAAGCCATGCACATCCGGGCTCACCCCCAGATCATGGTCGATAATGACCGGCAAATATTGTAGCTCAATGTCAGGGTGCGGAACCGATGGATCGGTGCGCACCAGTCCGCAGGTTTCGACATTGTTTGTGGCACCAGGACCGGTATGCGTCGTCATCCACCGCGCACCGGTATAGAGCATGAGGCTCTTGCTCATGTATCTTGACATCGAAACCGGCTTGTCGATCTTGAATTTCATGTAGACCAGAGGATGGTCCTGCAGGTTCTGACCGACACCAGGCAGGTCTACGGTACAGTTGATCCCCATTTCCGCCAGGTGATCGGCGGGCCCAATGCCGGAGAGCATCAAAAGATGCGGCGAACCGATAGCCCCAGCCGAAAGGATCACTTCCTTGCGGGCGCGGGCAGTGATGCCCTTGGCACCGGGCCTGCTGAACTGAACTCCGGCAACGCGGTTGCCTTCAATGATCAACTTTTCCGCCATGGCGTGGTCAACCACCGAGAGGTTCGGCCGCCCTGCATTTGGCCGTATGTAGGCCTCGGCCGTCGAAGCGCGAACGCCGTTGTGGACGTTCATTTGAAACGCCCCAAACCCTTCCTGAAATTCGCCATTGATGTCGTCGGTCAACGGATAGCCTGCCTGGGCGCCCGCCTGGATGAAGATGTCATAGAGTTCCGTCGGGTATCTGCCCTTGCGCACATGGACCGGACCAGAGCCGCCGCGGTAGGGGCTTTCGCCTCCTTCCCAGGTTTCCGAACGTTTGAAGTAGGGCAAGACTTCTCGCCATGACCACCCGGCAGCACCTTCGCTCACCCAGCGTTCGAAATCCAGTGCATGGCCACGAATGAAGCACACGCCATTGATCGCCGACGACCCGCCCAGAACCTTGCCGCGCGGCTGGAAGATACGGCGGTTGTGCATCGTGGGTTCCGGCTCGCCCTCGAACATCCAGTTGAATTTCGGGTTGCGCCAAACATGATCGAATGCGGCGGGCATCTCGATCTTCCAGTAGTCCAGCAAACCACCGCGCTTGGCGCCAGCCTCGATGAGAAGCACCGACACCGAAGGGTCTTCCGACAAACGCGCCGCAAGCGTGCAGCCCGCCGACCCGCCACCGATCACCACATAGTCGGCTTCCGCCTCGAGGTTCTTGGTCAACGTCCTAGCCCTCCCGTATCTTGCTTGAAGACTACGTCTGGCGGTTCCGGCGAGCAAGCGGGCATGTTCTTGAACAGGAAAAATGGGCCCATGCAGCCTCTGGAGAATGACCATCCTTCTCCCGTGTGGAGCATGGGAGGTGCCGAAGCCGGACGAGAACTGGTGAAGGAATGAAACATGAATTTAGTTGGTTTCGACCCTAACCCGTCATCCCGGCGAAAGCCGGGACCCAATGAGCCAGTTCAGCTTGCGAAACACATGCGGATAAGCTCATGGGGTCCCGGCTTGCGCCGGGATGACAGCTGTTAACTGGAAGCCGTCAAATATCATTCTGCTCTAGCCACCAGAGCGGGGTCACTCCGTTGCTTCTGATGCGTTGGATTGAGAATGCGAATGTTTGGCTCGAACTGCACATAAGCATAGCTGGATAAATAATCGCTATTCTTGCTATCCGCTCAAATATGAGGTTTGAATAGCCCAGCGAAGTACGCAAAATGTTCCACAAGAACATGCGACTACAATCGGGCATGTTGAGATTGCACACTCTTGCTTGCTCCCATAACAAATCTAGTGACTGATATCGCCTGCTTTGGAAAACGCGATGGTCATCGTGACATTCATGGAATCCTCCGTAGCTCAAAAAGATGAATTGGAATGGCATGAGAAGCCTGCTCGTCAGCGTATAAATTTCCGCATCCGTTACAGGTCGTGCACCCGTCGTTGCGGAATCGATGCGATATAGACTACGTGCGCGTTTCCGAGTTCTATGCTTTCTGCATTTCTCTGAGCAGAGGTCGAATCGACTGCCACCATCGAGCCTCATTTGCGAGCGCTCGATCTAGGCAGGCTTGCGAGGAAGACTTGAAACAGCATAGCGCAATTCAGCCTTGTCGTTCAGGTGAGCGATGTTGTTCACCCATAATTTGCCTGTGCGTAGAATGTTGATGAGCCCAGATGCGGAAGTGTAGTGATAGAGGCACGGTGGCCATGAGACAATTGGTTGAAGTCGCTCAAGCCAACGCGTGCCAAACTTGGCTACAGCTTTCTCAATTCGGTCGGTCAAGACTTCCCTCCGTGCGGAAGTGCAAGATGTGGTCTGGCTTGACTGCGACTTTAGATAGTCTGAATGACGCAGGTCCTGAAGGGTAGTGTTGTGTGGATTCTTAGCGGCACCCTAAATTGTTCTCCTACTTCTTCTTATCCTTCTTCTTTGCCTTCTTCGCGTGCATCCCGCCTCACCGGCGCGAACACCGCATGGGCTTCGTTCTTGCCGAGTTCGCCGGGTTGTTTGCCGTAGGTTTTGAATCGCGCCAGCACCGTGGTCATCTGCGCGTCGTTGAGGATCACCGGGGTTCCGGCCTGCAGTGACGCCCAATACTGGTGCGAGATCGTCTCGACTTCACCGGCCAGCCACAACGCCTTGTCGAGGTTCGGGCCGAAGACGATCTGGCCGTGGTTGGCGAGCAGGCAGGCGGTGCGGCCTTCGAGGGCCTTGAGCATGGTGTCGGACAATTCCTGGGTGCCGAACTCGGCGTAATCGGAACAGCGGATGGTGCGTGCCGCCGCCAACGCCGATCATGTAGTGGAAGGGCGGAATGTCTTTCCTCAGGCAGGCGAGCGCTGTGGCATAGATCGAGTGGGTATGGACAATCGCCTGGGCTTCCTTCCTGTGCCTGAAAATATCCATGTGCATGCGCCATTCGGTTGACGGCAGAAAGTCGCCGCGATAGCCGCCGTCGAGATCCATCTCGACCACGTGCTCGGGCTTCATCTTCTTGTAGGGGATGCCCGAGGCGGTGATCAGGAAACCGTCTTCGGTTCTGGCGCTGACATTGCCGGAGGTGCCCTGGTTGATGCCCTCGGCGTTCATTCTGAGGCAGGTTTCGATGATCTTGTCGCGAAGGTCGCGGTATTTCAGCTTGGCCATGGGTGTCTCCAGATTTGGCGCGGACCCTAGCGAAGGGGGCAGGCCTCGTAAAGCCGAAGCGGCGATTGACGGCCTGCCACGAAATGCGCAGAGTTGCACCATGACTCAATCCAAGCCGCGCGGCATCGCCGTCACCGATGTCGGATATACCAACACCAAGCTCGTGCTTTTCTCGCCCGATGGCCAGCCGGTGGCCGAGCGCAAGGTGGCGAGCGTTCACCATGAGGGCCCGCCCTACCGGTGGATCGACCCGGAACCCATCGCGGCGCTGTTTCGCTCGGCCCTTTCCGAACTCGACGCCATGCTGCCCATCGATGTGATCGTGCCCTCGGCCCATGGCGCAGCACTGGCGCTGCTCAAGGCCGATGGAACGCTCGCCATGCCGGTGATGGATTACCAGTCGGAGCCACCGGCTGATATCGTCGCGGACTACCGCCGGATCATGCCGCCGTTCGCGGAAAGTTATTGCCCGCTGCTGCCATTGGCGCTGACCCATGGCCTGCAACTCTTCTGGCAGGCCCAGGCGTTTCCGGACGATTTCGCCAAGGCCACAACCATCGTCACCTGGATCCAGTATATGGGCTATCTGCTCACCGGCACGGCGGTGACCGAGATCACCGCGATGTCGTGCCAGACGCATCTGATGAACGTCGCCAAGGCGGGTTGTCATCGCTGGTGAAGGGGCAGGGCTGGGACAAGCTTTTTCCGCCGATGGCCAAATCGTGGGACGTCATTGGCGCGCTGAAGCCGGAATTCCGCGGTGCTGCCTTCCGTGGCCGTGGCGATGTGCTGGCCGGCATTCACGACAGTTCGGCCAACTACGTGCGCTATCTCTCCGGCGGCTTCGGCCAATTCACGCTGGTGTCAACCGGCACGTGGAGCATTTCCTTCGATACGGCGGCACAGGTTTCCGATCTCCGCGAAGAATATGACACCGCCACCAACACCGATATTTTCGGCCGCCATGTCGCGACGTCGCGGTTCTTCGGCGGCCGGGAGTATGAACTGGTGGCGGGCGATGAAGCCAGCGCCACGCCACGCCTTGAAGACGTGCAGCAACTCATCGCCGATAAGGTTTTCGCGCTGCCGTCGTTCGGCGGATCGGCGGGGCCGATGCCGGGGACGGAAGGCAAGGGGCGGATCATCGGCAAGCCAACCTCGCGCGCCGCACTGGCGTCGCATCTATTGCGCCGTGATGGTGTCGGAACAGCTTGACCATGTGAAATCGCGCCATGACATCATCGTCGATGGGCCCTTCGCCCAGAACAAGGTGATGATGGCGGTGCTCGGCGCAACTCCGGCCCGGCCAGCGGCTGATGGCCTCGGCGCTGCGCGATGGCACCACGGCGGGGGCGGCTTGCCTGGCGCTGATGAGCGATGGCAAACTGCCGCATATCGATATCAAGGTTACTGAAATCACCGCTGCCGGGCTCGAAGGCCTCGCACCCTATCAAAAAGAATGGAAGGAACATGCCCATGCGATTGCTCGCTAGTCTCATTGTGCTTCTGGCACTCACCGGCCACGCCCAGGCGCTTGATTGCGCCACGGCCTCGTCGGTCATCGACAAGGGGCTGTGCGCGTCGCCAGCACTTGCCGAAAAGGAAAAGATGATGGAAGCGCAGTTCGCCGAGGTGTCGAAACTATCGAATGCCGAAGAGCGCACCATGCTCGACCTCGTGCAGAAAGGCTGGATCGAGGAACGCGCCGACAATTGCGGCGATCTTGATGGCGAAAGCCTCGGCGAGTGCCTGGCCGAGGGGCTCGACGAACGCATCGCCGAATTCATGGCGATGCCGGATTCCGGCCCCGGTGCGCCGTCGCGGATGATCCCGGTGTTCGTGGTGAGACCCGGCGATCAAACCCACTATTCGATCTATGCCCAGTCCTTCCGCTTCGCCGAACCCAAAAGCCCCGGCGAGAAACTGTTCAACGCCCATGTGGCCGATGTGCTCGCGAAACTGCCGCTGGCGGCGATCCCCAAAACCGAGGATGGCGAGGCGCTGGAGTCGGACACCAGCATGTCGATCAAATATGCCTCGCCCAAGCTTCTCGCCGCCACCGCCTTCTGGTGGTACGACAACGCCGAGGACGGCACCGGCGGATTGCAAAGCTTCAACGTCAATCTCGAAACCGGAACGGACGTCACCATCGCCGATCTGATGACCGAAGCCGCGGCGAAGGAGCTGGCCAAACAATGCCGGGCCCGCATCATCGAGGCCAAGAAAGAACAGATCGACGAGTTCTACGACGCCACGAAGGACGCGATGCTCAAGGACGAGATCATCGCCGAACACGTCGCCACCCTGTCGCGGTGGATGATCACCGCCGAAGAGGTGTCGATCCTGTTCGATACCGGGGTCATCGGCGACAGCGACGAGGGCGACTATGAATGCGTCTTCACTCTGGCCGAGATGAAGGCGCTGGCGCTGCCGGGCGCACCTCTCCCCTGATTAACGGTCTGGCAAGGGGACAGGCGCACACTCGATACAGTGTAGATGCGTGAGGTTCGCCATGCGTGCCGATCCCGGTGACGATGACACAGTGCCTGCCTTCGTGCTGAGCTGCCCCGGCTACCATGGCCCTGGCAAACATGCCGGTGGTTCCGCCTCGCGCGGTAACCTTTCGTTCAGCATTGGCTCGTCGGTGATCGCCGAAATCGAACACGACGATCTCCTCGAAAGCTGGAAGGAAGCGCTCCGCCTGTCGCCGGAAGCCGCCTTGCGGATGTCGGAACAGGCCGGAGAGCGCCTTGCCGACATCATGGAACTGGGGCTTGAAGCCTCCGATCTCGCCGAAGCGGTGGCCGATGCGGCGGTGGTCTTTCTTCTCGCCATGAAGCGCCAGGGCATATCCGACCCGAAGCGGATTCCTCCGTGCACGGTCATGTGGAATGGACAGGCGCACCGCGAAAGCGTTCTTCTGGGGGCATGAAGAAACGCTCCGAAGGCAAGGTTCCGCCGCTCTCCGCTCCCGACTATGGCCGCTCGCTCAAAGGCATCGGCTTCAATCTGCTGGTCAGGGACGTGGCGCGCGCCGTGGCCTTCGCCACCGAGGTGCTGGGCGCCATCAATCTCTATGACGATGAAGACTTCGCCATGCTGAAGCTTGCCGGCGGCGACTTCATGTTCCACGCCGACCACACCTACCGCGGCAACAAGCTCGTGGGCCTCGTGCAAGGCATTGAAGGCCGGGGGGCGGGCGTTGAACTCCGCTGCTACGGCATCGACCCCGACGCCGCCGAAGCCCGGGCGCGGGCGCGCGGCCACACGGTGCTGGCCGGCAGCGAAGACAAACCCCACGGCCTTCGCGAATGCATCATCCTCGACGACGAAGGCTACGCCTGGGTGCCGGGCACGGGCGCTGGCGGGTTAGCTGACCGCCTGCTGAAATGACTCAATAATTCCGTCATCCC
>CAVZHM010000007.1:0-215237 GCA_963775105.1 uncultured Alphaproteobacteria bacterium
TCGAACCTGGAACCAGACGGTTATGAGCCGTCAGCTCTAACCATTGAGCTACGGGCCCGCCGGGGCGGATGGCTACAGCAATTTCGTCGCCATGCTATAGGCCGCTCCGATGCACACAAAACCCATACACCCGAAGCCGCCGTCGATACCCTGGCCGCGCTTCACGACGAGGCGGTAGCCGGGCTGAAAGCCGGCCTTGACCGCTACTTCGCAACCCGCCAGCCGCCGACCCCGGCGAGCGCCGGAAATTCTGTTATCCCGAATTGGCGGTGCACTACGAGGCCCAGGGCGTGCAGCCGTAGATTGCCCGGGCCTATGCCAAGTTCCAGGGTCCCGGCACCTACTCGACCACGATCGCCCATCCCGATCATTTCCGGCGCTATCTGGTGGAGCAGTTGGCCTATCTCGTGCGCGACTATGGCGCCACCATCGAAGTCGCCCGGCTCCGATCAGGAAATCCCCTACCCTTATGTGCTGGAAAGCAGCGACGAGCTGGGCCGCGACGGGGCGACGGCGGCGGAACTGGCGGTGCATTTTCCGGTGCCGAAGCTGGCCCTGGTCGGCGACGAGATCGCCGACGGCGAATGGGATCACACCGCCCGGAGCGGATTTTCCGCTGGCGCTGTTCGATGCGGTGCGCGTCGATTATTCGCTGAAGCGCCTGCAGCATTATACCGGCACGCGACTGGCGGGCGCATCCAGCCGTGGATCCTGCTCACCAACTATCACCGCTATGTCGACCAGTTCGTCCGCTGGGGCCATCGAACAACTGCCGGCGACCGGCCTATGAGACGCTGCACCTGCCGGGCGGCGGCAACTTGCGCCGGGGCATGACGCGGGAGGCAATGCAGGACATTATCGAGGCCTCGCCCTGGCATCGCTTCCAGATGCCGGCCTATCACCTCGCGCGCAACGATGGCCAGGGCGGCGTGACCCTGGTCAACATCGGCGTCGGCCCTTCCAATGCCAAGAACATCACCGACCACCTGGCGGTGCTGCGGCCCCATTGCTGGCTGATGATCGGCCATTGCGGCGGCTTGCGCCAGATCGCAGCGCATCGGCGACTATGTGCTGGCCCATGGCTATCTGCGCCAGGACCGCATTCTCGACAGCCTGGTGCCGCCGGAAATTCCCATTCCCGCCCTGGCCGAAGTGCAGGTGGCCTTGCAGGAAGCCGCCGCCGCGGTGACCGGCGAGCGCGGCGAAGACCTGAAGCAGCGGCTGCGCACCGGCACCGTGGTCACCAACGACGACCGCAACTGGGAACTGCGCTGGACCCAGGAGAGAAAGCGCATCAACCTGTCGCGGGCCATCGCCGTGGATATGGAATCGGGCACCCTGGCCGCCCAGGGCTATCGCCTGCGGGTTCCCTATGGCACGCTGCTGTGCGTCTCCGACAAGCCGCTTCATGGCGAAATCAAGCTGCCGGGCGCGGCCAACGCCTTCTACGACCGGGCCGTCGGCGAGCATCTGATGATCGGCCTCGCGGCCATCGACGCAATTGCGCGGCAAGCTTTCGCAACTGCATTCGCGCAAACTCAGAAGCTTCGACGAGCCGCCGTTCCGCTGACCGCGTCACAAGCCCGCCGCAATCGGCCAGCATAGTGGCGGCTCGAAAAGTTTTGGAGGTACCATGTTTCGCACATTCGCACCGCCAGTGCCCTGATCCTGGCGCCGTCATGCTGACCCCGGCTTTCGCCGCCGAAACCAAATTGCCCCGCACCATTACCCTGACTGGCCATGGCGAAGTGCGCATGGCGCCCGACCGCGCCACCGTTTCGGTTGGCGTGCAGTCGGCCAGGCCGACACTGCCGCCGACGCCCTCACAGCCAACACCGAAGCCATGAGTCGATTTTGCGCGCTCAAGGAAGCCGGCATCGATGACAAGGATTCATCCAGACCTCCAATTTCACGGTGCAGCCGCGCTATGATTACAGCAACAACGGCAGCCGAAGCTGGTGGGCTATGACGTCAGCAACATGGTGATCACTACGACCGTGCGCCAACTCGATCGGCTTGGCGCCCTGCTCGACCAGTTGGTGGCAGCTGGCTCGAACCAGATCAACGGCATTCAATTTCTGGTCTCGAAGCCCGAGCGGGCCCTCGACGAGGCGCGCAAACTGGCGGTCGAGGACGCCACCCGCAAGGCCAGTATTTATGCCGATGCCGCCTCAGTGCACCCTGGGCGATATCCTGTCGATCACCGAGGGTACGGCCTACCCGCCGCAGCAGCCGATGATCCGCAGGCTGGAAGCCAAGGCTGACTCCGATGTGCCGATTGCCCAGGGCGAACAGGTGCTGGCGGTCGATGTCAATATTGTCTGGGAAATCAAATAGACCACTGCTGACCATTGTCTGTCAGCTTGGGCATGTTAGGCACCCGCCATGCCTATTGTTGAGCGCGATCCCTGGCGGTTTCAGTATTTCGACGGTGTCGCTTGTCCGGATGATGTCCTCATTCCCACCGACGATCCGGACTGCTGGGAACTGGTATCCCCGTTCACCGCTGGGTCTACGACAAGCTGAGAGTTGCCGGGACCCAGGGCCTTGCCTGCGGCCCCCATGGTGTGGTGCCGCCGGCATTTCCGGTGTTTTCCAAACCGATGATGAACCTCAAGGGCATGGGGATCGGCAGCCGGGCATTGGCATCGGCCGCCGATTATGAGCATGGCTATCACGCCGGGCCACATGTGGATGGACCTGCTGAAAGGCGATCATGTGTCGACCGACTGCGCGGTGGAGAGCGGACGCATGGTGTGGTCACGTCACGCAACGGGCGTTCCGTGGCATGGTGGCATGTTCAAACACTGGACGATCCACGCGGACCCGCGCCATAGCCTCAATTCCTACTTGGGCAATTGGGTGGCTCGGCACATGGCGGGATACACCGGCATGGTGAATTTCGAAACCATTGGCGGGACGATCATCGAAGCGCATCTGCGCTTCGCCGACCAGTGGTGCGATCTCTACGGGGACGGCTGGGTGGAGGCGCTGGTGACGCTATACCGCGACGGGGTTTGGAACTTTCGCGATGATCAGCGCGTTGACGGTTATTCGGTTCCCCTGTTCACCCGGCATGGCAACAGCTTTCGTCATCCGCCTGCGAACGTTCGCAAGCAGGTGCTCTCAATTCCGGGGGTTCGCAGCCTGCAAGTGACATTTCATGAAACCAAAAGTCTTGAAGACCACCCCATGCCGCCAGGCGGCTTCCGGCTGGCTATTGTCAATGGTACCGACCTCGAACAGGCCTCGGAAGCAAGGCGATTTCTGGCCCGGCAATTTGACAACCCGGAGATTATCCTGCCGGACTGATGGCTCAGCGGTCGCGGTCCTCGACGTGAAAGCGGTGCAGGATACGGTGAAACATCGGCGCCAGGGCGAGACCGGCGATGCCGAAAATCAGCAGGCCCGAAGCGATGGCATAGAGTCCGGCGAAGATTTTGGCGCTGCCGTACTGCAACGGGTTCACCGGGCCCATGCCCGACAGGATCATGGCGGCGTTGAGGTAAGCGTCGATCAACGGCAGACCTTCGAGAATGGCGTATCCGGCGGTGCCGACGGTCAGCCAGCCGGCAATGACCACGCTGGCCCACAGCGTGTTGCGAAAAAGCCGCGACGAGAATTTCTGGTGGTTGGCCAGCGGTTCATGGCGGCGTTCGAAATGAAAGAGGTGCCACATATCAGGAGAGTGGTCCGGCGATGCGGTGCGGTCAACGGCGAAGTTTATTGATATGGCGCAAGGACAGCGGCGCGGTTTGATGGTGTTGATGATCTTGCATGAAATCAGGAGGACACATGAAACGTCTTGACCGGAATGGCTGGGTGGCAGTTTTCGATGGCGCCCGGATAAACACCTTTCGCAATGAGGCCGCGCCCCCTGCCCTTGATTTGAAACTTCTGACAAGCCGCTCGCAGGACAATCCGCCGACACGCGAACAGGGCTCGGATGCACCGCCTCGCACCAATGACAGCTTGGGCCACCGATCGGCGATGGAAGCGCCGGACTATCACCAGATGGCAGAGGACCGCTTCGTTGGCGAGATTGCCGCCTCGCTTTCAGCCGGCCTGGCGCGCGGCGACTTCACGCAGATCATTATTGTGGCGCCGCCCGTTGCACTTTCAGTGTTCCGCAAAGCCGTGACACCGGCACTGCGCAGGGCGGTGGTTCTCGACATCGACAAGGACCTGACCAAACACGCGGCCAAGGACATCGCTCCTATTGTCCGCAAAGCGCTTGAAGCGGCTTCGGGGTGAGGCTATGCGGGCGGTATGGCCAAGACCTTTGATCTGTTCCCCACACGGCTTTACCGCGCCGAGTTTTCCAAACCGGACAAGCTGAACCGCGATCTTGAAAGGGTGTCCATGGCGCTTGCCATGGATGATCGCGCCGGCAACCGATGGTGCGAAAAGCATGGCTATCCGGGGTATACGTCTTTTGCGTCGTTGAACGATCTCGACCAGCGCTTCGCGGAATTTGCGCGGCTTGAGAGACTGATCAACCGGCATGCGCTGGCCTTCGCCAAGTCGTTGCACTGGGATTTGCGCGGCAACCGGCCGATCTGCGATTCGATCTGGGTGAACGTGATGCCGGAGGGCGGTTCGCATACGTCGCATATTCATGCCAATGCGGTGATCAGCGGCACCTACTATGTGGCGGTGCCGGAAGGGGCTGGGCCCATCGTATATGAAGACCCGCGGCTGGCGATGATGATGGCCGTGCCGCCACGCAAAAATTCCGCGCCACGCGAGTTCCGGGCCCACGTCAGCGAATATCCCAAGGCCGGTTCGTTGCTGCTGTGGGAAAGCTGGTTGCGCCACGAAGTGCCGCTCAACCGGGCGCCGGGAAACCGCATCGGTGTGAGCTTCAACTATGTGCTGGGCCAGCCCTGACGTCAGTCCCTGCCGCACCTCATGGCAAATCACCTCCGCATACCTTGAAATCACATCTCAATTGATTTGCAAATCTCAATTCGATTCAACCTGACAGCGCGACGCTCTAGCATCCTGTCTGTCACCACCATCACTGGTCTTCCAGAGCCCCCCATGTCCCGCCTCCCCCGCATCGTCGTCCCCGGCCTCCCGCACCACATCACCCAGCGCGGCAATGGTGGTGCCAAGGTGTTCTTCACCGACGCCGACTATGAGTTCTATCTCGCACTCCTCGCCGACAGCTGCGCGGTGGCCCGCGTCAAATGCCTCGCCTTCGCGCTCACCCCCAACCACATCCACGCGATCCTTGTTCCCGCCACCGAAGACGGCCTGCGCGCCGCACTCGCCCCCGTGCACCGGCGCTATGCCGGCGCGCTGAACGAGCGCCGCCGCCGCACCGGCCATTTCTGGCAGGGCCGCTATGGTGCGGCGGTGATGGACGAGGACCATCTCGCCGCCTGCTTCCGCCACATCCTGCTGGCCCCGGTCAGGGCCGGGCTCGTGCGCAAGCCGCAGATGTGGCCGTGGTCGAGTGCGGCGGCCTATCTCAAGGGCGCCCACGATGGCCTCACCGACACCGCAGCCATGCGGGCGCGCTTCGACGACATCAAAAGCCTCCTCGCCGGGGAGGACGAGCTCACGGTCAGCGACGACGAGACCATCGGCCGGCCCTTGGGCTCCAAATCCTTCGTGGCGCGGATCGAACGCCGGACCGGGCGGCGGCTTCAGCCCGCAAGGCGCGGGCCGAAACCCAGGGTGGCGCGATAGTTTCGTGCACTGTCACCGAATTAAGCCGGAATTCCCCAATATTTTGCCTTCAAAACCAAGCGAAAACGACGCGTTTTGATGCGCAAAAGCGACGCAATCGAACGCCTTTCGCGCTATACTGCCGCCGTGAGCGACGCACCCTCCACCCCCGGTTTCTGCCGCGACTGCCTGGTGGCAACCTCAGCGGACGAGCGCCGCTGCCTCGCCTGCGGCAGCCCGCGCCTTCTCCGCCATGCCGAACTCCATGATCTTTCCATCGCCCACATCGATTGCGACGCCTTCTACGCGGCGGTCGAAAAGCGCGACAATCCGGCCCTCGCCGACCAGCCGGTGATCATCGGCGGGGCAACTCGTGGTGTGGTTTCAACGGCTTGCTACGTCGCCCGCATCAAGGGCGTGAAGTCGGCCATGCCGATGTTCAAGGCCCTGAAACTCTGCCCCGAAGCAGTGGTCATCAAGCCCAACATGAAGAAATACGCCGAGGCCGGAAAGCAGGTCCGCGCCCTCATGGAAACGGTCACGCCACTGGTCGAACCCCTTTCCATCGACGAAGCCTTCCTCGATCTGACCGGCACCGCAAGGCTCCATGGCCACAGCCCGGCGCTGACATTGGCCCAGCTTATCAAGGACATAAACACCCAGGTCGGCATCACCGCATCGGTCGGCCTCGCCTATAACAAGTACCTCGCCAAGGTCGCCTCCGACCTTGAAAAGCCGCGCGGCTTTTCGGTGATTGGCAAGGCCGAAGCCAAGGCGTTTCTGGCCGAACGCTCGGTAAGCCTCATCTGGGGCGTCGGCCGCGCCATGCAGGAGCAACTGGCGAAGGACGGCATCACCTTGATCAGCCAACTGCAAGCCATGGAAAAGAATGACCTTTTGCGGCGCTATGGGGTGATGGGTAACCGCCTCTATCACCTCTCTCGCGGTGAAGATGCGAGGCAAATTCACCGCGACGAAAGCTCCAAAAGCATCTCTGCCGAAACCACATTCAACAGCGATATTTCAGCCTATGACGAACTCCGCCCCATTCTCTGGCGCTTGTCGGAAAGGGTTTCCTGGCGGGCCAAAGGCGAAGGACTCGCTGGATCAACCGTCGTGCTGAAACTCAAAACCGCCGATTTCAAAAGCCGCACCCGCAACGTAACCCTCGATAAATCAACGGTTTTAGCCAACCGCATTTTCGAAGCCGCCGATCCACTCCTGAAGCGCGAAGCCAAAGGCCCAAGCTTCCGCCTCATCGGCGTCGGCATCACCAACCTTGAAGCCGCAGACGCGGCCCATGAGCAGGATACGCTCGATGTGAAAGTCGCAACCCGCGCCAAAGCCGAGCTCGCCATGGACAAGCTCCGCGAAAAATTCGGCAAGAAAGCTGTGGAAAGAGGCCTGGCGTTAAAAGGCGAAGAGTAGCGGATTACGCCGCAATGCGGCGCAGAGTCGACCAAGGGCTTGGCCTTGGTATGGATGACGTGCGCGAGGGCCTTGATCGGCTCGATCAAAGCGTCGCGGCGCCACGGCCAATCGGACGCCGAGGAATCGACGTTGACCGAGAACATCACGAACAGCCCCTGCTCATCCTTGTAACGATAGGAGAAACCGTTGCGGGCAATGCCATAGCGCGAGGCCTGGTCCTGCATGGCCTGTGCCGCCGGATCGGCGGCGTTGACCCTGGCCCAGTCGACGATTTCGGCATCCATGTCAAACACCGGATCACCGAGCGGCGTGTAGGTGGTCATATAGTGGTTCATATAGGCCGGAGCGTAGGTGGCAATCCATGTCACCTGGTCGGGAGAGTCATCGGCATAGCTCACGCACCAGTATGACAGGTGACGCACCGAAAGTTCCCGGCACAAGCGCTCAAGGCGTTCGGTCGCTTCACTGAAGGAACCAAACGGGCGCGTGGGAAGGATTGAGGCGTCAAACATCATCTCTCCTTACGAGAGGAACATCTAACCGCCGATTTCACCGGTATTTCAAATTTTACGGCTTTCCAGCGACATCAATGCCGCATTGCCCCCCGAGGCCGTCGTATCGATGGAAGTGACCCGTTCGGTCGCAAAACGGTGGAGATAATGGGGCCCTCCAGCCTTCGGTCCTGTGCCTGAAAGCCCCTCGCCGCCAAAGGGTTGGGCGCCGACCACGGCGCCGATCTGGTTGCGGTTGACATAAAGATTGCCGACCCGCGCATGCCTGCGCACCTCCGCCACCGTGGTTTCAATGCGGGTATGAAGGCCAAGAGTAAGGCCGAACCCGGTATTGTTGAGCGCCTCGCAGACGCCAGGCAATGCGGTCACCGGCGAAGCGCACCACATGCAGAATGGGGCCGAAACACCTCGCGCTTCAGGGAGCTGATCGAGGCCAGTTCATAGGCGGCGGGTGATACAAAAGTACCATGTGAGCAGTTTGTACCAAGGGGCAGATCGGAAATGGTTTTCCCCTCCCGCGCCATGCGGGCCTTATGGCCCTCAAGGGTAGACTTGGCCTCATCATCGATCACCGGGCCAATGTCGGTGGCATAATCCTCGGGATCGCCGACGCGAAGTTCAGCCATTGCCCCTTGCAACATCTTGATAACCCTGTCGCCTACATCGTCCTGCACGAACAGCAGCCGTGCCGCCGAACAGCGCTGCCCGGCACTGTCGAAAGCCGAGGCCAGCACATCGCGTACCGCCTGCTCGGGCAACGCCGAACTATCGACGATCATGGCATTCATGCCACCGGTTTCAGCAATGAGCGTGGGAATTGCCCCATCGCGCGCCGCCAGTGCCCGGTTGATGATGGCTGCGGTTTCGTTGGAACCCGTGAAAGCCACGCCCGAAAGGGCCGGATGGGCCAACAGTACCTTGCCGATCCTTGCGCCATCGCCCGGAAGGAAATGCAACACATTGGCCGGAACCCCCGCCTGATGAAGCAGCCTAATCGACTTCGAAGGCGATGAGCGGCGTCTGTTCGGCGGGCTTGGCGATTACTGTGTTGCCGGAAGCCAATGCCGCCGCCACCTGGCCGGTGAAAATCGCCAGCGGAAAGTTCCAAGGCGCAATCGCCGCAAACACGCCACGGCCATGCAAGCTCATCTCGTTTCGTTCGCCGGTCGGTCCTGAAAGTCGCTCCGGCCCATCGAATTCGGCGCGCGCCCTGACCGCGTAGTAACGCAGGAAATCCACGGCTTCGCGCAGGTCGGCCACAGCATTGTCAAGCGACTTTCCGGCTTCCCGCACCAGAAGTCCCAAAAGCAGATGGCGGTTCGCCTCGTAAAAATCGGCCGCCTTTTCCAGCACCGCTGCACGTGCACTGCCACCAACTTGGTCCCAGTCGAACTGCGCCGCTCTGGCACTCACCATAGCCTTGGCAACAGCTGCGTCATCGGCTTCGCGCACCTGGCCCAGCGTGTGGCGGCGGTCCTGCGGGCTGGTGATTTGCCGGGAGGGCCCCTGCCCTTGCATTTTGCCATCAACAAATGCCGCGGCCTCACGCGGTTGAGTCAGCGCTGCGTTGATGCCCATGATCATCGCTTCACGCGTGGCGTCGTCCCAAATCGCGTGGCCCGCCGAATTGCGGCGCCCGGCAAAGATTGCTTCGGGCAGCACAATGCGCGGATGCGGCAGGCTGGTAAGCTTTGTCACTTCAACCACCGGATCGGCGATGATGTCGGCAATCGGCGCTTCGTCGTCGGCCAATCGATTGACGAAAGAGGTATTGGCGCCGTTCTCGAGAAGGCGGCGCACCAGATAGGCTAGCAAGTCCTCATGGCTGCCGACCGGCGCATAGATACGGCAGGGTTGGTTCATCTTGGTAGGTCCGACCACCTGCTCATAAAGCGACTGCCCCATGCCGTGCAGGCGCTGGAACTCGAAATCGCGATTTGCGCCAGCCATTACAGAAATGGCGGCGAGTGAGTGGGCATTATGGGTGGCGAACTGCGGATAGAACACGTCGCGCCTGCGCCAGCAGGAACTTGGCGCAGGCGAGATAGCTCACATCGGTCGAAACTTTGCGGGTGAAAAGCGGATAGGTCGGAAACCCTGCCTCTTGAGCGCGTTTCACTTCTGTGTCCCAATAGGCGCCTTTGACGAGACGCACCGGCAACCGGCGGCCGGTGGCGGCGGCGAGATCGGCCAGCCATTCCAGCGTGGTTTTTGCCCGCTTGCTGTAGGCCTGCACCGCAAGGTCCAAGACCGTTCCAGCCTTTCAGCCGCGCATCCAGCGCCAGATGCTTGAACAACTCCAATGAGAGATCAAGCCGGTTCACCTCTTCCGCGTCGACAGTTAGAGCCACATCGAGACCCTTGGCCAATACACAGAGTTCCGCCACTTTGGGCAGAAGTTCGGCCATCACCCGCGCTTCCTGCTTTTCCTCGTAGCGCGGATGCAAGCGCCGACAGCTTCACCGAAATCGAGGCGCGGCCGAAAATCGTATCGCCCTTCGATTTGGCGCCGATGGTCTTCAACGCTGCGCGATAGGAGGCGAAATAGCGCCCGGCGTCTTCCATGGTGAAAGCGGCTTCGCCCAGCATGTCGTAACTGAAACGATAGCCTTCGCCTTCCAGCGGCTTGGCGATCGACAATGCTTCATCGATCGTACGCCCCAGCACGAATTGCTTGCCCATGATGCGCATGGCTTGCTTCATGGCATTGCGGATGAAAGGTTCGCCCGAGCGCGACACAAGGCGTTTAAGATAGCCGCCGATGTCGGCCTTGGCACCCTTTCCCAGTTCGACGAATTTGCCGGTGAGCATAAGGCCCCAGGCGGAGGCATTGACGAACAGCGATTCCGATTGCCCGAGATGGCCCTCCCAATCCTTGCCTCCGATCTTGTCGGCGATCAGCCGGTCCTGGGTCTCGGCATCGGGAATGCGCAGCAGCGCTTCGGCAAGGCACATCAGCACCACGCCCTCTTCGGAGGACAGCGAGTATTCCTGCATGAAGGCATCGATGCCCCCTTGCGTGCGTCTTCCGGCCCTGACCGCCGCCACCAGCTGCCGCGCCAGCTCTGTCACCTGGCGCTGCTGTTCGGCTGAAAGCGAAGCCTCCATGGCCAGCGCTCGAACGGTCGCCGTCTCGTCGGCAAACAACATGGCGGCTATGGTGGAACGGTCGCGGATCACAGTCATCGGGGCCTCCTGAATGGCCGGTATATGCCACAACTCGACGAAGTGTTTCTCACTAATGAAACATCATGCTATGGCTGTAACAGTCACAAATATCATGAGTTTTAGGAGATTAGCAATGCCAATACGCAACAAAACTAGTGGAACTCGATTCAACCGATTTGGCCCTTCTCAATGCTCTGCAAGCCAACGGCCGGCTGTCCGTCGTCGAGCTTGCCAAGCACATCAACCTGTCGGCCACGCCTTGCACCTTGCGCATGCGAAAGCTTGAACAGGATGGCGTAATTACTGGCTATCACGCAAGGCTCAATCCGGCGGCCCTCGATCAGGCCCTATTGGTTTTCGTGTCGGTCAAACTGATGGCCACCGATGAGCCAACTCTCAAAGCCTTCAACGACGCCGTGAAGCCGGTGAAACAGATCCTCGAATGCCACATGGTGGGCGGCGGCTTCGACTATTTCCTGAAAATCCGGGTGCGCGACATGGCCGAGTTCCGCGACATTCTTGGCGGCGTCATCGGCGCCTTGCCCAAGGTCGAGACCACCCATTCCTACTTCGTCATGGAAGAAGTAAAGGAAAGCCCGCTGCTGCCGGTGCCGAAATTTGTGCGCCGCTGATCTGGGGGATTGCGATGCCGCTGAAAATCTATCTCGCCGGACCCGAGGTGTTCCTGCCCAACGCCCGCGAGATGCTGGACCGCAAGGCCGCCATGGCCCGCGCCGCCGGTTTCACACCGTTGAGCCCCGGCGATCTCAAGGTCGAAAAGCGCGCCAACATGCGCGACTTTGCCTACGCCATCTCCGAGGTGAACGAGCGCATGATGCTGGAGGCCGGCGCCATCATCGCCAACTTGACGCCGTGGCGCGGCATCGCCGCCGACGTCGGTACCGTCTATGAACTGGGCTTCATGTGCGCCCTCGACAAGATCGTTTATGCCTACACCAACATTGCCCGCACACTGTTTCGAGCGCACCGCAGACCATTATGGCGGCCGCTGGCAGCGCGATGCCGAAGGCACGCCGCGCGGGCCCGACGGACTGGCAATGGAAAACTACGAATTGATCGACAATCTGATGCTTCCCGGAGGCGCCGAGCGGCGCGGCGGCAAGGTGGTCGTTGGCAACGCCCCACCCGATGCCATCTACACCGACACCGAGGCCTTTGCCGAATGCCTGCGTCTCATCGCGGAACACCGCTCATGAACACCGTGAAGCCCAAGATCGTCCGCACCGTCGCCGCACTGCGCCGCGAAACCGCCGCCTGGCGCATCAACAACCATCGCTATGCCGTGGTGCCGACCATGGGTGCGCTGCATGAGGGCCATCTGGCGCTGGTGCGCGAAGGCCTGGCCCGGGCCGAGCGCGTGGTCGTCACCATTTTCGTCAACCCCAAACAGTTCGGCGCCAATGAGGACCTGTCGCGTTATCCGCGCGACGAGGAAGGCGACGTCGCCAAACTCGCCGAAGCTGGCGCGCATCTGATTTTCGCGCCGCTGCCCGGCGAAGTTTATCCCGGAGAATTTCGCCACGGCGGTTGCCATGGCGGGTCCCGCCAAGGCCGGACTTGAAGACAAGTTCCGCCCGCAGTTTTTCGATGGCGTTGCCACCATCGTTGCCAAACTCTTCATCCAGTCCGGCGCCGACTACGCAATGTTCGGCGAGAAGGACTACCAGCAGCTTGCCGTGGTCACCCGCATGGCGAAGGACCTGGACATTCCAATCGAGGTGGTAGGAATACCAACCGTGCGCGAAGGCGACGGCCTCGCCATGTCGTCGCGCAACCGCTACCTCTCGAAACAGGAGCGCCACCAGGCCACCGCCGATCTTTCGCTCGATCTCGCAGGCCGCCGAGAAGATACGTGGCGGCGGCTCGGCGCAGAGCGCCACGCGCGCCGCCGCCCGTTCGCTCACCACGCTGGGGTTCAGAGGTCGACTACGTGACGGCCCGCAACTCCGAGACCCTGGCAGTGCCAGAAGAACACGACGAACCGATGCGAATTCTGGCTGCGGCATGGCTGGGGAAGACGCGGCTGATTGACAATATCGAGGTGTAAAATTATCCAAGCGGCTTCACCAGAATCACCCGGCCCTCGTCATCAAACCCCATCTTCGCGTAGAACTTGGCGAGATCGTGGTGCGCGGCGGCGAAGGGTGTGACTGTCACCTGATATCCGCTGGCGCCCCTGGATTTCAAAAACGCTTCGACAGCTTCCATCAACATTGCGCGACAGCCCCGAGCCTCGATGTTCGGGCACCACGTAGAGGTCACCCATTTCGGCCCACCAGCCGTATTCAATGCCAAATTCCAGTGACACGGTGGCAACGCCGATCGCCTGGCCCTGCGCTTCGGCAACAAACAGGCCGCAGGTGCCAAGACCCGCAAGGTTTTTAGTATTGCGCGCGATGTGCTGGCGGTCAGCGGCAAAACCCTCTTCAGCAAAAAATCGGCAGAGCAGATCGACCGCCTGTGAAAGATCATCCGCCGCCGTGAGTTGGCGGATGATCATAACAAACCAAGTTCGGACAATTCCCGCCGCATTTTTTCGGGAATGCCCTTGCCGCTTTCGCCCTTCGGCAAATCTGGCGGTGCATCGGATTGCTCAAGATAGCGCCAACCCTGAAAGGCGCGGCGCGGCACGGGGTGCACGGCGATGATCTTCGGTTTGAAATCGATACGGCAACGCTCGATTCCGTCATCTCCCGTCACCGCCACAAGGCCGGCAATCGGCTGGCGGCACAGGATGAGACCGCGGATCACCCAATAGAGCGAGCCGCCGGGAAGGATTTCATCCTTGCGCTTCGGGAAACATGCGCGTGGTGTGGTCCAGCGTCTCGCGCCCTGCCCGCCAATCCTTGATCCAGCGTTCGAGTTCTTCGATCTCGCTGACGCCGACACAGAGTTTGACAAGGTTCAGAGCCATAATTCCATTGACCGATTGCGCGAGCATGATCCTATGATAGCATTGGATGATCGGAAACCGCCACGGCCCGGTTATCCGCAGGTTCCAGACCCGAGGGAGAGCGCCATGTCAACAACCGTCGCCAAAGTCATCGAACTCACCGCTTCGTCGCCCAAGAGCATCGAGGACGCCGTCGAAAATGGCATCCGCCGCGCTGACGCGACGCTTGATCAGGTCGAAGGCGCCTGGGTCCAGGACGTGAAATGCGTGGTAAAGAACGGCAAAGTCATCGAATGGCGCGTCAACATGAAGGTGACCTTCCTGTTGAAGGATTAAATGTAACTCACGCGATTGTGCGCACCCTGACGGCCTCGTGATTGGCTGGTGATCGGGCGATCTGGGATGTGTCTTCGCACGGCCCCGCGCCGTGCTTCATCAACGAGGAGATTTTCATGAAGATCATCGCAAAATCCGGCGCCGTACTTGCCGCTGCCGCCTTCAGCTTCGCCGTGTCGGGTGTCAGCATTGCTTCCATGGCGTCAGCCGAAGAAGGCAAGGTGATGTGCTCGGGCGTGAATTCCTGCAAGGGCCATTCCGAATGCAAGACGGCCAACAGTTCGTGCAAGGGGCAGAATGCCTGCAAGGGCCAGGGCTGGACGAGCCTGAGTGCCGCCGATTGCACCACCCAGGGCGGCAAAGTCATCGAAGGCTAATCAAGCCAATGCGGGGCTGCAGACCCGCGAGCACTTGAATAATTCCATGGAAAAACCCGCTTATCTCGGTTTTGGTTTGGGGCTCCGGCCGCAGCACTACCGTGAAATTCTCGACGGCAACCCGGCCATCGATTGGTTCGAAATCATTTCCGAGAACTACATGGTTCCCGGCGGCCAACCGTTGCGCATGCTCGACCAGATCGCCGAGCGCTACCCGGTCGTCATGCACGGGGTCTCCCTGTCGATCGCTTCGACGGCAGCGCTCGACAGGGACTACCTCACGGCGCTCAAGGCGCTGGCCCGGCGCACCAATCCCAAATGGATTTCCGATCACCTGTGCTGGACCGGCGTTCATGGCGTCAACCTGCACGACCTGATGCCCGTGCCCTATACCGAAGAGGCGCTCGGCCATGTCGTCGCGCGCATTCGCGACGTGCAGGACTTTCTTGGGCATCGCATTGCCATCGAAAACGTCTCAAGCTATCTCGAATACCAATGCTCGGAAATGAGCGAATGGGACTTCGTGGCCGAAATGGCCAAACGCGCCGATTGCCTGCTGCTGCTTGACGTCAACAATGTGTTTGTGTCGGGATTCAATCACGAGTTCGATACGCGGGACTTCATCTCCGCCATTCCGCCAGAGCGCGTGGTGCAGTTTCACCTGGCTGGTCACAGCGAGGGCAACGACTGCCTGATCGACACCCACGACGCGCCAATCCGCCCGGAAGTGTTTTCACTATACGCCAAGGCGCTGGAGCGATTCGGCCAGGTTTCGACGATGATCGAGCGCGACGACAACATTCCGCCCCTTGCCGAATTGCTGGCCGAACTGCAACAGGCCCGCGCCGTGGCGGCGCGCGTGTTCAAGAGGGCGGCATGAAGCTTGCGGAATTGCAGCGCCGGGTTCAGGAGAGCGTTCAGGCTAAGAACGCCAGTGCCCTTCCCCTGGTCAAGCACCCGGTGGAAGGCACCAGCGCTTCGCGCCTGTCAGTCTACCAGCAGGCTTACGGCCTCCGCCACGCCGAGTTCCTGCGCAATGATTTCCCCTCGCTCTTGACCTATATGGGCGATGACAAGTTCAACGGCATGGCCAACCTCTATGCCAGGATGCACCCTTCCACCCATCCCAACGCGCGCTGGTTTTCAACCAAGGTTCCGGCCTTCATGGCCACGACATTGCCGTTCTCCCGCAAGCCTGAACTTTCAGAGCTTGCTGGGCTCGAAGGGGCCCTTGGCGATGCTTTCGATGCCGAAGACGCAGGTCATGTGGGCATTGCTGAACTTGCGGCCTGCGATCCTGAGGGCTTTGCCAACGTGGCGCTCGCCATTCATCCGTCGGCCCGACTGCTGACTTTCAAGACCAACGCCGCCAGCATCTGGTCGTCGCTGAAAGCCGAGGAACGCCCGCCGTCGCCCATCATGCTGCAGACGCACCAGGACATTCTGGTGTGGCGGCAATCCTACACTTCGCGCTTCAGGCTTCTGGGTAGCGAAGAGACAATGGCTTTCCAGTCGGCCAGGCAAGGGCTGCCGTTTGGTGTCATCTGTGAAATGATTGCGACCTTCGGCGACCCGGACACGGCAGGCATTCGCGCCGCCACCTATCTGAAAGGCTGGATCGAATCCGAACTGGTTGCAGCACTGCGTCTGGCCGACGCCGCGGGCGAAAAATAGTCGAGATCGATGCGCTTGATCTGATAGGAATTCTTGACGCGTACGCCGATGTTGTGGCGGATCATCAGTTCAGCAAAACGCGGCCCGTCGATGAGTACGACGCGGCGTGTGACCTTTTCGCAGAACGAAACGGCCGGCTCGCTGAACCGGCAGGTGGTGACGAAAATGCCCTTGACCGCATGGTGGGCATCAAGGCTTCCGGCGAAATCGCGAACATCGCCAACCGGCACAGTGGTCGAAGGCCGCAGCCTTTTGGCCTGCAGATAAATGAGATCGAGGCCCAACTCGTCCTGGGCAATGACACCGTCGACACCGCCGTCCCCGGTGCGCCCCAGTCTGGCGGCGAGGTCGCGCCGCCGTCCGCCATAACCCATGGCCAACAATACATCGATGACCAGCTGTTCGAAGAACTCCGGGCCCTGGGCGTGAATCATGCCGATCAAGGCGTTTGACGATGCCCCGATGGCGGAACTTCGCCTGCAAGACTTGCCAAAAGGCACCAGCCTGCTCGCCGACCGGGGCTACGACGCAGACTGGATCAGGGAGATGATCGAAGATCAGGACTGCGCGCCCGTCATTCCCCCAAAATCCAACAGGATCGACGACATCGCGTTCTCAAAGCGCAAGTATCGAAAGCGAAACCTCGTCGAACGCTGTATCAATAAGCTCAAGCAGTTCCGGCACATCGCCACACGCTATGACCGCAAAGCTTCAGCCTACTTGGCTTTCGCAAAACTCGCCGCCGTGCGATTGTGGTGATTAGAGGGCCTAGAACCGCCTGAGTTTGCGCGACGGCAAAGGCAATTGTACCATCTTCCTCACCACCAAAAGGTATCGCGGTTGCAACACAACCGTTCTGTTGCATGGCCCTGGTTGGCCAAGGAGTTGTCAAGTACTGGGGGTCGGAGTCCATCTGCACTGTCCTGAATGAATGGACAATGTATAACGCCGGGGAACTTAAGCTGACGCTAAGTCGCCCGGCGTGGATTCCGCATAAACTTTGTGCCGAAGTATCAGGACCCGTTTACCAAGTACTCTCAGCCATCGGCCTTGCTGACATAACACTTCACGCCGCCGGACTTGAGTTTGGTGCAGGCCGACTTGGCGGCGTTCTGCGCGTCGAAGCCAATGAGCCGGACGCGGTAAAACGTACCTTTGGTGCCGAGATCGGCTTTGATGACCACCGGTTCCTTGTCGCGCAGCACTTTGTAGCGCTGCTGCATTTTTTTGAAGGTCGACCATGCGGCATCCTCGCTGGCGGCGGACGCGATCTGCACACTCCAGCCCTTCTGCACCGGCTGGGACTCGGGCTTGGATTCGGCCACGACTTCAGCGGCAGGTTCCTCGGCAGCCATGTCCTCGGTCACCGGTTCGATGGCGATGATCTTCTCTTCAACCGGCTTGGCGATCGAAGCGGTCTCGACTTCGGAGGGCGCCACGCGATCAATGATTTTCTTCTTGGGCTTTTCCGGCGCAGTCACAGAAGCGGTGGCGATTTCCGCCGTGGCCTGATCGGGCAGCAGCGCGGCGGATGGCGCCTGGGCGTCCGGCAGCTCCTGTTTGCGGGCAACGAGAGTACCGCCCTGCTGTTTGGGTCTGGCCATCGCCGACAGAATGGGCGCGCCGCTGTCGAGCATCGCGAGCTTCTGCTTGGCCGGCCCATAGTTCGCATCCGCAGCCAGCGCCAAAGTGAGCGACTGACGCATGTTGTCCGGGCGTTGCAGCGCCTCGAAGGTCAGTGCCTGATTGTAGTAAACCTTGGCCAACTGCGGGAATTTGTGTTGCAACGCCTTGTCGTAATCGGCGAGCGCGAAGAGATACTGCCCGCTGTCGCGCAGCAGGTTGCCGCGACCGTAATAGGCATGGGCGAATGTGGAATCGAGGAACAGTGCGCCGGTGTAGTCTTCCATGGCCAGCGCCGGGCGTTGCACTTTCTGGTAAGACAGGGCGCGATTATAAAGCGCCATAGCGCGGAGCTTTCCCGACATTGCGTCGAGCCTGAGGGCGGCCGTGTAATCGTCGATGGCAAGAGGGTGCTCGCTCAGGTTCTGGTAGGCCAATGCCCGGTTCAACAGCGCGTTGGCCAGAACCTCGGGCTCAAGCTCACGCGAGTCTATAGCCTGGCTGTAACCAGCGATGGCCGCCTTGGCATCACCCGCCACCAACGCCTTGTAGGATTGCTTGGCGAGGGTTTCATTGGAATTCTCGGTGGCGGCAGCAGAGCCGGATACAGCTGCGCTTGCAGCAAGGAACGCGGCACAAACAGACGCAAGAAACACATTACGGACGCTCATGACCGGCGATCATGATCGATTAGGGTTAAGGCGAGGTTCAGGGAAAGTTGAGGCTGCGTTCAGCGGGTGTCGCGATTTGGGACATGCGCCCATTGCGGCTTTCTTCACCGTGTGTCAAACTTTGCTTGGGCCTGACGGCATCGGAGTGACGGCGATGAAGACTTCGCGTGCTTCCTATCGCGCCAATGTGGCGCGCTGCCTGATGGGCGTGGCGTTTTTCGTCAGGCTTGCCGCAACGCCGCCGCAGCCAGCGAGTGGCCGTCGATCCTCAACCTTCGACCCTCAACGGCACCACCGGCTTCCGGCTTGATGGCGTGGCGGACCGACGACCGCAGCGGCTCTGCCGTCTCGACGGCGGGCGACATCAATGGCGACGGTTTCGCCGACCTGATCGTCGGGGCCTTTAAAGCCGATCCCGACGGCAGTTACTCGGGTTCGAGTTATGTCGTGTTCGGCAAGGCTGGCGGCATTGGCTCGGTGCTCAATCTCTCGACGCTCAATGGCATCGACCGGCTTCCGGCTCGATGGCGTGGCGGCGGGTGACTACAGCGGCCGCGCCGTCGTCTTCGGCGGGCGATATCAATGGCGACGGCTTCGACGAACTGATCGTCGGGGCCTGATATGCGCCGACCCCAATGGCGCGACGTCGGCGATCCAGGGTGCGAGTTATGTGGTGTTCGGCAAGGCGGGTGGCTTTGCCTCCGTCATCAACCTCTCGACCCTCAATGGCACCACCGGCTTCCGGCTCGACGGCGTGGCAGTCGATTGACCGCAGCGGCCTTGCGGTCTCGTCGGCGGGCGATGTCAATGGCGACGGCTTCGCCGACATGATCGTCGGGGCCTATGGCGCCGACACAATGGCACTTGCCTCGGGTTCGAGTTATGTGGTGTTCGGCAAAGCCGGCGGCTTTGCCTCCGGTCGTCAATCTCTCGACGCTCAATGGCGCCACCGGCTTCCGCCTCGATGGCGTAGCGGCCGACGACCACAGCGGCAGTGCCGTCTCGTCGGCGGGCGATGTCAATGGCGACGGCTTCGCCGATGTGATCGTCGGCGCCTATCGCGCCGATCCCAATGGCGACATTCTCGGGTTCAAGTTATGTGGTGTTCGGCAAGGCGGGCGGATTTGCCCCGGTGCTCAGCCTGTCGGCGCTCAATGGCACCACCGGCTTCCAGATCAGACGGCGAGTTGGCAGCCGGTGATCGCAGCGGCTCCTCCGTCTCACCGGCGGGCGATGTCAATGGCGACGGCTTCGCCGATCTGATCGTCGGGGCCTTTTGCGCCGATCCCAATGGCGGCTACTTCCCGGGTTCGAGTTATGTGGTGTTTGGCAAGGCCGGCGGGTTTGCCTCGATGCGTCAATCTCTCGACGCTCAATGGCTCCACCGGCTTCCGCCTCGATGGCGTGGCGGTCGATGACTTCAGCGGCCGGCCGTCTCGTCGGCTGGCGATGTCAATGGCGACGGTTTCGCCGACGTGATCGTCAGCGCCCGTCAAGCTGACCCCAGCGGCAGCTGGCTCCGGTTCGAGTTATGTGGTGTTCGGCAAGGCCGGCGGCTTTGCTCCGGCGTTCAGCCTTTCGGCGCTCGATGGCACCACGGGCTTCCGGCTCGACGGCGTGGCGATAGGTGACTTCAGTGGCGAAGATGTCTCAACGGCGGGCGATGTCAATGGCGACGGCTTCGCCGACCTGATCATCGGCGCCCAGGGTGCCGACACCAATGGCGCGACCGCTGGCAACCAACAGGGTTCGAGCTACGTTATGTTCGGCAGGGCTCCCGATCAATCGGTGTTGCGGGCCGGATCGCGGGCGAAGCAAACAATCCAGGGCGGACCGTTCGTCGACGTTCTGGTGGCGGCGGACTGGCGATGTCCTGGAAGGCCGCGAGGGCGGCGATGTGCTAGTGGGAGGAACGTCCACCACGGCGAGCTATGTCCATTCCCTGTCCGGCGTCGCGGCAAGCCTTGCCGCCGAAGCGATCAATGGCGGCGATGCTTTTGGCGACGGCTACTTCACGATTGCCAATCTTGAAGGCACCGCCCTCAACGATCAACTCACGGGCGACGCCAAGGCCAACCGCCTCACCGGCGGAAAAGGAAAGGACAAGCTGAAAGGCGGCAAGGGCAATGACACTTTCGCCTATCGCCTCGCCGCGAAAGCCTGCCTGCCTCGCGCGATGAAATCCTCGACTTCAACCCCGGCACCGCATCCTCCGCGAAAGACAGGATCGACTTGTCGGCAATGGACGCGAAATCGGGTAAGAACGGCAACCAGGCCTTCACGTTCCGCGGCACCAAGGCTTTCAACGGCGCGGGCCAGATCAGGCTGAAGAAAACGTCGGCGGGTATCGTCATCCAGGGCAACACCACGGGCAATTCCGGCGCCGAATTCGAAATCCTGCTCAAGGGCCTCACCAGCACCAGCAAGTTCACCGCCAAGGACTTCAAACTGTAAGGCCGTTGACGGCACGCGGGCATCCCGGCATATGATGGGCCACGCGGTGCTTCGAAGCCAGACGGCCCAGAAGCCCAAGAGGGAACACGGTGCGGATGACCCAATCGGGGCCAAAACCGTGACTGCCCCCGCAACTGTGAGCGGCGAGGGTTCGGGCACATAGCCACTGGGCAACCGGGAAGGCGTCCGAATCCAGCGACCCGCAAGTCAGGAGACCTGCCGCGTATCGCCGGAACCCCTTCGGGGTTTCAAATTTGTTGGTCGCACGGAGGGTGTCCATGACCACTGTAACGAAGTTCCACTGCCGTTTCGCTTTCGGGCTCCCAGCGCATCGCTGCCGGTCTCACCGTCATCTTCGTGGGGCTCACCCTCACCTGGACGGTTGGCCTCGCCCAGATGCCGCTCGCCCACAACGCGGCGCACGACACGCGCCACGCCATCGGCTTTCCCTGCCACTAAGCAGGCACTCAAATGATCGGGCGGGTTCTTCTCGCCGCGCTCCTTGCGGGGATCGTGGCGGGGCTCATCATGGCGTCAATCCAGCATGTGCGGCTGACGCCATTAATTCTTGCAGCCGAGCAGTTCGAAACCGCGGGCCACACCCACGGCGAAGGCGAAGCGACGGCTGAACATCACCACGATGACGAAGGCTGGATGCCGGAAGATGGCTGGCAGCGCACGCTTTCGACCACCGCCACGGCGATGATGACCGGTGCCGGCTTCGCTATCATTCTGGCCGGAGTCTGCCTGCTGGCTGGCGCCACCATCAACCGGAAGAATGGCGTCGTGTGGGGCCTGTGCGGATTTCTCGCCGCATCGCTGGCGCCATCGGCGGGCCTTCCGCCGGAGCTTCCGGGCATGCCCGCCGCCGATGTGACAGCCCGCCAGATGTGGTGGCTGTTCACCATCGCCGCCACCGGCACCGGGCTCTACCTCATTGCCTTGCGTCGCGAGGCCTGGGCGATCTTCGCCGCAGTGGCGCTGATCGCTTTGCCGCACATCTTCGGCGCACCCACCGCCGCCACCCATGAAACGGCGGTGCCAGCGGGCCTCGCCGCTGCCTTCGCATCCAATGCCATCGCCGCCAACGCCGTGTTCTGGGCCTGCATCGGCCTGTTCCTCGGGCTTGCCATGGAGAAATTCGTCAAGGAGCCAACTTCCACATGAAAATTCCAGCCACCGTCATCACCGGCTTTCTCGGCGCGGGCAAGACCACGCTGGTCCGCCACATGCTGGAGAATGCCAAGGGCCGCCGCATTGCGCTCATCATCAACGAGTTCGGCGACATCGGCGTCGATGGCAGACATTCTCAAAGGCTGCGGCGATGAATTGTGCCGCGAGGAAGACGTGATCGAACTCTCCAACGGCTGCATCTGCTGCACCGTGGCCGATGACTTCGTGCCCACCATGCAGAAGTTGCTGGACCGCAAGGATCCGCCCGACCACATCGTCATCGAAACCTCGGGGCTCGCGCTTGCCCCAGCCATTGGTGCGGGCCTTCAACTGGCCGGAGATCAAGGCGCGCGTAACCGTCGATGGTGTCGTCACCGTCGTCGATGCCAAGGCGCTTTCCGAAGGCCGTTTTGCCGATGATGAAGACGCCGTTGCCGCCCAGCGTGCCGCCGACCCCAACCTCGACCACGAAAATCCCATCGAGGAATTGTTCGAGGACCAGTTGAACTGCGCCGACTTGGTGATCCTCAACAAGACCGACCTTCTCGAGAACGGCGAACTTGAAACCCTGTCGGCTAACCTCAAATCGCGCAAGTGCGCGCCGCCACCCGCCTGGTGCCAACCAAACATGGCGCCATGGACATCACCGCCCTGCTCGGCCTTGGCGCCTCCGCCGAGAACGACCTCGGCAATCGCCAGTCGCACCACGAAATGGAGGGCGAGGAACAGCATGATCACGACGATTTCGTTACCTTCATCGTGCCGCTCAAGACGGTGCCGTTGAAAGACGATCTCGTGAAGCGCATCGAGAAAGTGATCGGCGATCACGACATCCTGCGCCTCAAGGGCTTCGTGGCCCTCGAAGGCATCCACTCGCGCCTGCTCGTGCAGGCCGTTGGGCCCCGCCTCAACGTCTATTTCGACCGGCCGTGGAAACTCGGCGAGCCGCGCCTGAGCCAGCTCGTGGTGATCGGCGAGAAGACGATGGACCGGCCGGCCATCGAGGCGGCATTGCGGGGCTGATGCACCTCCTCGCCACCACCACCGGGGTGATCGACGGCGCTGCCGAGGCTGTCGATCTCAACCAGTCTCCCGCCGCAATCGTCTTCCTCTCCGCCGCCGATAGCGAACTCGCAAGCCTCGCCCGCGCCGCTGATGCGCTGGGCGAAACCAACTTGCGCCTCGCCAATCTGCTGCACCTCCAGCACAACATGTCGGTCGATCTCTATGTCGAGAAGACGCTCGGCGCAGGCCAAGCTCATCGTGCTGCGTCTGCTCGGTGGCGCCGGATACTGGCGCTATGGCCTCGAGCAGGTGGAAGCCCTTGCCCGCGCCAATGGCATCGCGCTCTGCGTACTGCCAGGCGATGCCAACGCCGATCCGGAACTCGCTACTCATTCAACACTGGCGCCGCACCACTGCGAACGCCTGCGGCAATATCTGGTGGCGGGCGGCAGCCGCCAATGCCGAAGCCTTCCTCGCCTATTGCCGCCACCTCACATTCAACAGCGCAGAACCGCAACCTGCGGCCGCCTTCGCCACGTCTGGCACTTATCGCAGCACCTTCGATCCGCAACGCCCCCACGCTGCGCTGATTTTCTATCGCTCGGTCGTCGAAGGCGCGCTCACCGCACCGGTCGATGCGATGATCGATGCCCTTGGCGCGCGCGGCATTGGCTGCACCGCCCTCTTCGTCGCCAGCCTCAAGGACAAGGCAAGCGTTGCGATCATCGAAAGCGAGCTGCAAGGGCACCTCCCGACATCATTCTCAATGCCACCAGCTTCGCCGCATCATCCGGCGGTCTTGATCCGCTTGCGCAGTATGATTGCCCGGTGCTGCAAATGATCTTCGCCGGAACTTCGGAAGACCAGTGGCATGCAAACATCCAGGGCCTCGGCCCCCGCGATCTCGCCATGAACGTGGTGTTGCCGGAACTCGATGGCCGCATTCACACCCGCGCCGTCTCCTTCAAGGCCGATGCCGTGTGGCATGAGCGCACCGAGTGCCGGATCGTCACTTACAAGCCGGTGCCGGACCGCATCGAATTCGTCGCTGATCTCGCCGCCAACTGGGTGAAGCTCCGCCGCAAGCTGCCATCCGAACGCAACATCGCCATCGTGCTTGCCAACTATCCGGACAAGCGAGGGCCGCATCGCCAATGGCGTGGGCTACGATACCCCCGCCAGCACCATCGCCATTCTCGATACGCTGAAGGCGGAAGGCTACGATTGCGTTGGCTATCCTTCCTCCGGCAACGAACTCATCTCCCTTCTCTCGTCATCCCGGCGAAAGCCGGGACCCATGGAACTGCATGCAATGGGTCCCGGCTTTCGCCGGGAAGACGTGAAGTTGGGGATTGTTCGATACAACGAATTGTTCCAAACCCTCCCCGAAACCATCCGCACACAGATCATCTCACGCTGGGGCGGGCCGGAACGCGATCCCTTCTTCCACGACGGCGCCCTCCGCCTCCCCGTCATCCTCTTCGGCAACATCGCCGTCGCCATCCAGCCGGCGCGGGGCTACAACATCGATCCCAAATCCACCTACCACGATCCGGCCCTCGTGCCGCCCCATGGCTACGTCGCTTTCTACCTCTGGCTCCGCCACGTGTTCAAAGCCGATGCGGTCATCCACAACGGCAAACACGGCAATCTCGAATGGCTGCCCGGGCAAGGCCACATCGCTCTCCGCCGCATGTTTCCCGGAAGCTGTCTTCGGCCCCACGCCGCAGCTCTATCCCTTCATCGTCAACGATCCCGGCGAAGGCACCCAGGCCAAGCGCCGCACCAGCGCGGTCATCGTCGATCACCTCACGCCGCCGCTCACCCGCGCCGAAACCTATGGCCCCCTGAAAGACCTCGAAGCCCTCGTCGACGAATACTATCTCGCCTCCGGCCTCGACCGCCGCCGCGTCGCCGCGCTCGCCAGAAACATCATCGATCTCACCAAGACCCATCGCCTCGACATCGACGCCGGTTTCACCGGCGACGAATCAGCCGATCTCATGCGCCTCGATGCCTTTCTTTGCGATCTCAAGGAAGCGCAAATCCGCGATGGCCTGCACATTCTTGGGAACTCGCCCGAAGGCCGCCTCGAAACCGATCTGCTGGTGGCCCTGACCCGCGTGCCAAGAGGCCTCGGCGAAGGCGGTGATGCCTCGCTGATCCGCGCCCTTGCAAAAGACTTCGGCTTCGGCGATTTCGACCCCCTGACCTGCGCCTTCGCCGAAACCTGGACCGGCCCCAAACCCAACGCTCTCGCCACCCTCACCACCGATCCCTGGCGCACCAACGGCGATACGGTGGAACGTCTCGAACTCTATGCTACTCAAATTCTGTCATCCCGGCGAAAGCCGGGACCCACGGCAGGAATGGGCCCCGGCTTTCGCCGGGGTGACGAAGCGTGGGACGTGATCCACAAAATCGAAGAGGAAATTGCCCCTGCTCTCCGCTCCTGCGGGCCATCGGAACTCGCCGCCATCCGCGCGGGCCTTGCCGGCCGCCGCGTGGCACCCGGCTCCTCCGGCGCCCCCACCCGTGGCCGCCTCGACGTTCTTCCCACTGGCCGCAACTTCTATTCCCTCGACAACCGCACCGTCCCCACCCCCACCGCCTGGACGCTCGGCCAGAAATCCGCCGAAGACCTGCTCACCCGCCACTTTCAGGACTTCGGGCAATATCCTGTTTCTCTTGGCCTTTCCGCCTGGGGCACCTCCAACATGCGAACCGGCGGCGATGACATTGCCCAAGCCCTGGCGCTGATCGGCGTCAAACCACAATGGGAACCCGCAAGCTGGCGCGTCATCGGCTTTGAGATCATCCCGCTGGCCAAGCTCGGCCGCCCGCGCGTCGATGTCACGCTGCGCATTTCCGGCTTTTTCCGCGATGCCTTCCCGGCCCAGATCGAATTGCTCGACAAGGCCATCCGCGCCGTGGGAGCGCTTGACGAAGACGAAGCCGACAACCCCATCGCCCACCGCATGAAATCCGAAGCGGCAACCCTCGCCGCCTCCGGCCTTTCGCCCGAAGACGCCCGGACCCTCGCCGGCCATCGCATCTTCGGCTCCAAGCCCGGCGCCTATGGCGCCGGCCTTCAGGCCCTGATCGACGAACGCATCTGGACCGAACGCGCCGATCTCGCCGCCGCTTACGTCACCTGGGGCGCCTATGCCTATGGCGCCAAGACCCACGGCCACAACGACGAGGCCCTGTTCAGGAAACGCCTCGCGTCAATCGAAGCCGTCGTCCACAATCAGGACAACCGCGAACACGATCTTCTCGAACTCCGACGATTACTACCAGTTCGAAGGCGGCATGAGTGCGGCGGTGGAAGCCAGCGGCAAGCGCCCCCGCGTTTATCACAACGATCACTCGCGCCCCGAGCGCCCGGTCATCCGCACGCTCGAAGAGGAAGTCGGCCGCGTCATGCGCTCGCGCGTCGTCAACCCCAAATGGATCGCCGGTGTCAAACGCCACGGCTACAAGGGGGCCTTCGAAATCGCCGCCACCATCGACTACATGTTCGCCTTCGCGGCAACGACGGGTGCCGTGAAGCCCCACCACTTCGATCTCGCCTACGATGCCTTCATCGCCGATGATGACACGCGGGAATTCATCGCCGAGAACAATCCCGCCGCATTGAAAGAAATTGCCGAGCGCCTGATGGAGGCGCAGCAGCGCGGACTTTGGACGCCGCGCCTCAATTCCGCCTATGATCGCCTGAAGGAGCTTGCCCAATGACCGAAGACAATGAGACGCCACCACGAAAAGATGGCCAAGAAGAAAGCCGCCCGCGACAAGATCATGGCGGGAAAAACCATCGAGAAAGGCCTGCTCATCGTCCACACCGGCAAGGGCAAGGGCAAATCCACGGCCGCCTTCGGCATGGTGTTCCGCTGCGTGGGCCATGGCATGAAATCCGGCGTCATCCAGTTCGTCAAGGGCGCCTGGGGAACGGGTGAGCGCACCGTGCTCGAGAAATTCCCCGATCTCGTCACCATCAAGGCCATGGGCGAAGGCTTCACCTGGGAGACGCAAGACCGCGAGCGCGACATCGCCCACTCCCGCGCCGCCTGGGAGGAAGCGAAGAAGATGATCGCCGATCCCGCCTACAAGATGGTGCTGCTCGACGAACTCAACATCGTGTTGCGCTATGACTATCTGCCGCTTGCCGAAGTGCTGGACGTCCTGAAGAACAAACCGGCGGACAAGCACATCGTCGTCACCGGCCGCAACGCCAAGGAAGAACTGATCGAATTGGCCGACCTCGTCACCGAAATGGAACAGGTGAAACACCCCTTCCGCTCCGGCGTCAAAGCCCAGGCCGGGATCGAGTTCTAGCGACCTGCCACAAATTACTTTCAATTGACTGGCCCCGATAATTCACGGCAATTTACGAATCGGGAATTGGGAGGGGAAAATGGCCCATATCGAGTCGTCGCATCCGGTTGACGAAAAGCTGCCATCCGGAAAACTGTTCACATTGGGGCTCCAGCACGTGCTGGTGATGTATGCCGGCGCCGTCGCCGTGCCGCTGATCATCGGCCGCGCCTTGAAGCTGCCGCCCGAGGACGTGGCGTTCCTGATCTCGGCGGACCTGTTCGTCTGCGGCATCGTCACACTGATCCAGTCGCTCGGCGCCACGCAATGGTTCGGCATCAAGCTGCCGGTGATGATGGGCGTCACATTTGCCTCGGTCGGACCCATGGTCGCCATGGCCAACGCCACGCCGGGAAGCGATGGCGCACGCCTGATATTCGGCGCCATCATCGGCGCCGGCATCATCGGCATAGTCATTGCACCTCTGGTCAGCCGCCTGTTGCGCTTCTTTCCGCCGGTCGTCACCGGCACCATCATCGTGGTGATCGGCGCTTCGCTGATGAGGATTGGCATCAACTGGATTTTCGGCAATCCGGTGGGTCCGACAGCGCCATCGATCATCAACCCGGACCACGCCAAATGGCTGGAGGACATCAAGGCCATGGCCGACGCCGCAGGCTCGACGCTGCCCGCTCTCCCCAAGGGCATGAACATCGCGCCCTCAGTGCCGAACCCGGCCTATGCACCCATCGCCAACATGTGGATTGCCGCCTTTGTGCTGGCCGTCATTCTCGGCGTCGCCCGTTTCGGCAAGGGATTCCTGTCGAACATCTCGGTGCTGATCGGCATCGTGGCGGGTGCCGTACTGGCGGCGATTCTCGGCAAGATGACTTTCGCCAAAGTGGCTGATGCCTCATGGTTCGCACCCATCATGCCCTTCCACTTCGGCATGCCGGTTTTCGATCCCATCCTCATCCTCACCATGACGCTGGTGATGATCGTGGTGATGATCGAGTCGACCGGCATGTTTCTGGCGCTGGGCGACATGACGGGAAAGAAAATCACCCAGCCGATGCTCTCGGCGGGGCTTCGCACCGATGGGCTTGGAACTCTGATCGGTGGCATCTTCAACACCTTCCCCTATACCAGCTTCTCGCAGAACGTCGGCCTCGTCGGCGTCACCGGCATCAAGAGCCGCTTCGTCTGCGTGGCGGGCGGCGCCATTCTCATCGTGCTGGGCTTGATCCCCAAGATGGGGGCTCTAGTCGAAGCACTCCCCACCTTCGTGCTGGGTGGTGCGGGATTGGTGATGTTCGGCATGGTGGCAGCCACCGGCATACGCATTCTGGCCGGAGTCGATTTCAAGTCGAACCGCAACAACCTGTTCATCGTGGCGATCGCGGTGGGTTTCGGCATGATCCCGCTGGTGGCTCCCAACTTCAAACAGTGGCTGCCGCACGGCATTCATCCGCTGATCGAATCCGGCATCCTGCTGGCCTCGATTGCAGCGGTGGCGCTCAACGCCTATTTCAACGGCGCCAGCGGCTCGACTGATGACGTGGTGAAGGCCGCGAAAGCCGCCGACGCCCATTGACGTTTCCGTAGCTTCAAGTGCCGCCCGCCGTCATTGACGGCGGGCGCTCTCGCGCCTAGACCCTTCGCTACGCAGCGTTCCCATGAGGGACTGAAAGCAATTCCGGTGCGGCCGACCCAATCGGGGGCCAAGACCAGAGCTGCCTTCCGGGCCGGATTTTCCGGCCGCTGAGGCGTATGGAAGGTAGCGGACATGGCGGAAAAACTCGGTGTGATGATTTGTGGCCACGGCAGCCGCGATGCGGCGGCGGTGCGCGAGTTCGCCGTGCTGTCGGAACATCTGAAGAAGCGCCTGCCGCACTATCCGGTCGAATATGGCTATCTCGAATTCGCCACCCCGATCATCCGCACCGGTCTGGACAAGCTGAAAGCCCAGGGCGTCACCCGCGTGCTCGCCGTGCCCGGCATGCTGTTCGCGGCGGGCCACGCCAAGAACGACATTCCCTCGGTGCTCAACACCTATGCCGCCGCCAACGATCTCAGGATCGATTACGGCAAGGATCTCGGCATCGACCCCAAGATGATGCGCGCCGCCGCCGACCGCGTGCAGCAAGCGCTCGATACAGGCCGGCACAGGCCGTGCCGAAGCACGAAACCTTGCTCGTCGTCGTCGGCCGTGGCGCATCGGACCCCGATGCCAATTCCAATGTCTCGAAAGTCACCCGCCTCCTCTGGGAGGGATTCGGCTTTGGCTGGGCCGAAACCGCCTATTCCGGCGTCACCTTCCCGCTTGTCGCCCCGGCCCTCGAACACGCCGCCAAACTCGGCTACCGCCGCATCATCGTGTTCCCCTATTTCCTGTTCACCGGCATTCTGGTGGACCGCATCTATGACGCCACCGATGAGGTGGCGGCCCGCCATCCCGAAATCGAATTCATCAAGGCCCCCTATCTCAACGACCATGACAAGGTGATCGACACCTTCGTCGAGCGCGTCGAACAGATTTTGACCGGCGACAACGCCATGAACTGCGGCATGTGCAAGTACCGCACCCAGGTCCTGGGCTTCGAAGCCGAGGTGGGCGCACCCCAGGAAAGCCACCACCACCACGTCGAAGGCATCGGCACCGGCAACGGCCCGCATTCGATTTGAAGCCCGACGCCATTCTGGCCAAGCCGCACCACCATCACGGCCACGATCACGCCCATGCCACGATCACACCCACACGCCCTACCCCCATGCCGATCATCCCCTCGGCCCCAAGAGCCTGAAGCCGTGATCGACTACCTGCGCGATCCCCAGGCGATCTACGCCAAGTCCTTCGCGACGATCCGCGCCGAAGCAGATTTATCGCGGCTGCCCGAAAGCGCCCGTGCCATCGCCACCCGCATCATTCACGCCTGCGGCATGACCGACATCGTCAACGACCTGCGCATCACGCCGGATTTCGCCGAGGCTGCCGCGGGTTGCGATCCGCAGGGGCAGACCGATCCTCGCCGATGCCGAAATGGTCCGCCACGGCATCATCGGCAAGACCCTGCAATATCATCTGCACACTGAACGATCCCGCGGCCCGTGACATCGGTATCAGTACTGGAACCACCCGCTCCGCCGCCGCCATCGAACTCTGGCGCCCGCATCTCGAAGGCGCCCTTGTGGTCATCGGCAACGCCCCCACGGCCCTTTTCGCACTGCTTGAGATGATCGACGCGGGTGCGCCCAAAGCCCGCCGCCATCGCCGCCTTCCCCGTGGGTTTCGTTGGTGCGGCGGAATCAAAGGATGAACTCGTCGCCAATCCGCGCGGCATTCCCTATGCCACGATCCTGGGCCGCCGCGGCGGCTCGGCCATGGCCTCCAGCGTGGTGAACGCCCTCACCCAGGGTGCCGCATGAGCAAGTGGCTCACCATCGTCGGCATGGGCGAGGATGGCTACGAGGGCCTCGGCATCCCCGCGCGCGCCGCAATTGCCGATGCCGAAATTGTCGTCGGCTCCGAACGCCTGCTCGACTTCCTTCCGCCCTCCGCCGCCGACCGCCACGTGTGGCCGCAACCATTTTCCGCCGTCGTTGACCGCATCAAGCCGCTGAGCGGCCGCCGCACGGTGATCCTGGCCACCGGCGATCCCATGAACTACGGCGTCGCCCGCAAGCTCATGACCTTCATTCCCTTCGCCGAGATGACGGTCATCCCGCATCTCTCGGCCTTCTCGCACGCCGCCGCGCGCGTCGGCTGGTCGATCCCCGATTGCGATACGCTTACACTTCATGGCCGCGATGCCGCCAATATCGAAGCCTTCATCCAGCCCGATGTGCGCCTGTTCGTCCTCACCGCCGATGCCACCACCATTCCCGAAGTGGCCCGCCGCCTCGTGGCCCGCGGCTTCGGCAAGAGCCACATCACCGTCCTCGAAAACATGGGCGGCCCCCGCGAGCGCCAGCAGTCATTCATCGCCGATGCCTGCCCGCCACGCCCTTCTCCGATCTCAACACCCTCGCCATGCATTGCATCGCTTCGCCCGGCGCAAAAATCTGGCCGCGCCTCGCTGGCCTTCCCGATGACGCTTTCGAACATGATGGCCAACTCACCAAGCGCGAGGTTCGCGCCGCAACGCTTGCCGCCCTTGCTCCCGCCCCCGATCAACTGTTGTGGGACGTGGGCGCCGGCTGCGGCTCCGTCGCCATCGAATGGATGCGGTCCACGAGGGGCTGCGAAGCCATGGCCTTCGAATCAAACCCCGAACGCCTCAAGATGATCGCCATCAATGCCGATCACCTCGGCACGCCGCGCCTCAAAATCGTTGCGGGTAAAGCCCCTGATTCGCTCGCGGGTCCGGCTCCCGATGCCGTGTTCATCGGCGGCGGCCTTGGCATTCCAGGCGTCTTTGAAACCAGCTGGCAGCATCTCAAACCCGGCGGCCGCATGGTGGTAAATGTCGTCACACTGGAAGGCGAGTTGCATCTTTATGACCTGCAGGAGAAGCACGGCGGCGATCTCGTCCGCATCGAGGTGTCCCATCTCCATCGCATCGGCCCCTTGCGCGCCCTGAAGCCGCGCATGCCCGTCACCCAGTGGCGCGTGGTGAAGCCATGACCGGCAAGCTTTATGGCGTCGGCGTCGGCCCAGGCGATCCCGAACTGATGACGGTGAAGGCCTGGCGTCTCGATCTCCACCGCCAAGGTCATCGCCTACCTCGCCGCCAACGGCAAGGATTCGACCGCCCGCGACATCGCCAAGCCCTTCATCGCCGAAGACGCCGCGCATCTGGTCATCGACATGCCCATGCGCGTCGAACGCGGCCCCGGCGAAGCCGCCTACGACAAGGGCGCCGCCGCAATCGCCGCCCATCTCCGCGCCGGCCGCGATGTCGTCATGCTGTGCGAAGGCGATCCCTTCTTCTACGGCAGCTTCATGTATCTCTTCGCCAGACTGGCAAAAGATTTCGAAACCGTCGTCGTTCCCGGTGTCACCTCGATCACCGCCTCCGCCGCCGCCATCGGCCGCCCACTTGCGGCGCGCGACGAAGTCTTGAAAGTCCTCCCCGCCACGCTCGACGCCGACCGCCTGCGCGACGAACTGATGACCGCCCCCTCCGCCGCCATCATCAAGGTTGGCCGCCACTTCAAGAAAGTGCGAGACATCCTCGGCGCCCTCGATCTCATCACCAGGGCCGTGGTCATCGAAAAGGCCACCCACGATGACCAGCGCATCACCAAGGTGGAGGACGTGAGCGGCCGATACGCTCCCCTACTTCTCGACCATCCTCGTCTATGCCGGAAGTGAACCATGGTGAAGCCGGTCATCTTCATCCTGGGCGTTTCCGCCCTGCCTCTGGCCCAGAAGCTCAAGGAAGAACTTGGCGGCGAAATCCACGCGCCTAATTGCGTGCCGGGTGGCGACGTGACCTACACCAAGGCCACCGCGCATCTGGCCATCCTGTTCCGCGAAGGCCGCCCCATCATCGGCCTCTGCGCCAGTGGCATTCTCATCCGCGCGTTTGCGGCGGAGATCAGGGACAAGCACAGCGAACCGCCGGTCATCGCCGTGGCCGAGGATGGTTCCTCCGCCGTGCCGTTGTTGGGCGGCCACCACGGTGCCAACGAATTGGCCCGCCGCATCGCCGAAATCACCAACGGCCACGCCGCCATCACCACAGCAAGCGAAGTGCGCCATGGCTTTGCCCTCGATGAACCCGCCGCAGGTTACGTACTTGCAAATCCACACATGCAAAGGCCGCTGCCACCCTTGCTGGGGCAACTCCGCTCACCGTCACCCGGCGAAAGCCGGACCACAAATCCGTTCCGCGCCAATTCACTTGCATGGCCCGGCTTTCGCCGGGTGACGGTCAAGATAACCGAGCATGCGAGGCAAGGCGACGACCGAACTCTGATCTATCACCCGCGCACTCTCGCCATCGGCATCGGCTGCGAGCGCGGCACCAGTCTGCCGAAGTGATCGAACTGGTGGAGGATGTGCTTTCGAAACACAACCTCGCCCCTGCCGCCATCGCCTGCCTCGCGTCAATCGATGTGAAAGACCGACGAAGCGGCCCTTCACGCCACCGCCCGCCATTTCAACGTGCCGCTGCGCTTCTTCACTGCCGAAGACCTGAATGCCGAAACCCCGCGCCTCAAGAACCCGTCAGCCATCGTCGCCAAGGAAGTGGGAACGCCAAGCGTGGCGGAAGCGGCAGCCCTCGCCGCCGCAGGCCCGCATGCAGAACTCCTCGTCGAAAAAACCAAGAGCACCCGCGCCACCTGCGCCATTGCCCGCGCGCCGTCCCCTATCCTGGAACTTCCCGGCAAGCCGCGCGGCATTCTCCACGTTGTCGGCATTGGCCCAGGCGCCAAGGACTGGCGCTCTCCCGCCGCCGCAGCGGCTCTTGAAGCTTGCATCCGACTGGGTCGGCTACGGCCTCTATCTCGATCTCGTCGCCGATCTCAAAACCGGATCAAACCGAACACCGCTTCCCCTTGGGCGGCGAAGAGGACCGCGTCCGCCATGCCATCTGCCCTGGCCAAGGAAGGCAAAGCAAGTCGCCCTCGTCTGTTCGGGCGATGCCGGCATCTATGCCATGGCGGCGCTGGTTTACGAGATCATCGATCTCGAGCCCAACCGCATCGCCGTCGAAGTCATCCCCGGCATCTCGGCCTTCCAGGCCGCCGCCGCCAAAGCCGGCGCCATGATCGGCCACGACTTCTGCTGCATCTCGCTGTCCGATCTGCTCACGCCCTGGGAGGTGATCGAGAAGCGCGTGAAGGCCGCGGCCGAAGGCGACTTCGTCATCTCCTTCTACAATCCGCGCTCGCTCAAGCGCCGCGACCAGCTGCGAACGCGCCTTCGCAATTCTTGCACAGCACCGCCCACCCGAAACTCCGGTCATCATCGCCTCAAACCTCGGCCGCCCCGAGGAGAAGGTGAAGATCGTTGCCTTCAAAGACTTCAACCCCGATGACGTCGACATGCTCACCCTGGTGATGGTCGGCTCCTCGCAATCCAAATCCTTCGCCCGCGGCGACGGCAAGACCTATGCCTATACCCCGCGCGGCTATGCCAAAAAGCGAGACCAGCAATGACCGTTCATTTCATCGGCGCCGGCCCCGGTGCCGCCGATCTCATCACCGTGCGCGGCTTGAAGCTCATCCAGTCCTGCCCCGTCTGCCTCTATGCCGGCTCGCTGGTGCCGGAGGAGATTGTCAAGGCCGCTCCCGCCGGCGCCCGCGTCGTCGATACCGCACCCTTGCACCTCGACGAGATCATCGCCGAAATCAAATCCGCCCACGACCAGGGCCACGATGTCGCCCGCGTCCATTCCGGCGATCCATCCTTGTACGGAGCAATCGCCGAGCAGATGCGCCGCCTCGATGCCCTCGCCATTCCCTATGACGTCACCCCGGGCGTTCCCGCCTTCGCCGCCGCCGCCGCCGTTCTCAACACCGAATTCACACTGCCGGAAATCGCCCAGACGGTAATCCTCACCCGCACCACCATGCAGGCCTCGGCCATGCCGCCGGGCGAAATGCTGGAAGAGCTGGGCCGCAGCAAAGCCACCCTGGCCATCCACCTGTCGATCCGCAATCTCGCCTATATCGAACGCGCCCTGACGCCGCACTATGGCGCCGATTGCCCGGTGGTCGTCGTCTATCGCGTCACCTGGCCGGACCAGTTGATCATCAGCGGCACGCTCGTCCACCATTGCCAAAAAGGTCCGCGCGGCGAAACTCACCCGCACCGCGCTGGTCCTCGTGGGCCAGGTGCTGGGCGCCCATGATTTCCGTGACTCGGCCCTCTATGATGCCAGCCCACGAACACGTGCTCAGAAACCGCAAGACCGTGAAGGCCGCCGTTTAACGAGGGTTAAAGGGTTGCCGCTAAAGCGGCCCCATGTCCGAACAATCCGTTCTCGACCAGATGGTCGCCGATATCATGCCGCACTTGCCACCGATTGAGGCCGATGCGGGTTTGCCCAGCATGCGCGACCTGTTTCTCGAAATGCTCACCGTCAGCCTCGGCAATCTCTATAGCAAGATGCCGATGCCCGGTACGCTCTATGACCGCTCCATGCTGAAAGTGGTCACCGAAGGCGTCGATGACAACGAAGTCGCAAAAATGACCGCGCGCGGCGAAGACTGGATGCGGCTGGAAGGCATCATTCGCGCCGCCGAGGGCCAGAAAGCCTATTCGCTCAATCGGCCTACCATGGCGGTGCTCTCCACCGTCAACCGCCGAGGGACCGCTCGGCACCATCATGGAACGCATCACCCGCGCCTACTCCGAGGGCAAGGCCACGCCCGGAGCTTCGGCGAAATGCCCGCGACGCTCGGCGCCTATTTCCTTACCCGCATCGCCAGAAACTGATATACTGCGCCGAATGATCCGCGCCCTTGCCATCCTGCTCGACATTCTTGGCGCTGGCCGCGGCGCCGGCCCGCGCCGATATCTGGCAGCCCGCGCCCGGCACGTCGTTCCAGTGGATCCTGCAGGGCTATGACGGCACGCGTCCCCAAGGCCAAGGTCATCGACCTCGACATGTTCGAGACCTCGGCCATCCGCGTCGCCAATCTCAAGGCCCACAACAAGAAAGTGATCTGCTACATCTCCTTCGGCTCGTGGGAAAACTGGCGGCCCGACAAGGGCAAGTTCCCGGCCTCGGTCATTGGCAAGAAATACGATGGCTGGGCCGGAGAGCGCTGGCTCGACATCCGCCAGATCGCCATCCTCGCCCCGATTTTCGAAGCCCGCCTCGACAAGTGCAAGGCCAAGGGCTTCGACGCCGTCGAACCCGACAATCTCGATGCCTACGAGAACGACACGGGCTTCAACATCACCAAGGCCGATCAACTGACTTTCATCAACTGGCTGGCCGACGCTGCCCACGCGCGCGGCCTGTCCATCGGCCTGAAGAATGTTCCCGAGTTCGCGCCGCAAGTGGTGGCGAAGTTCGATTGGGCACTTGACCGAGGATTGTTACGACCAGCGCTGGTGCGGCCAGATGAAGCCTTTCATCGCCGCTGGCAAGGCTGTGTTCGCCGTCGAATACACCGACAATCTCATCAACTTCAAGAAGTTCTGCGCCCGCGCTGCGGAACTCAAATTCTCGCCATTGCTCAAGCGCCGCTCGCTCAATGCCTGGACCAAACGTTGTCCGGCCTGACGAGACGCGTCTTCCCTGCTATTGCTGACTTGGGGTAGACTTGTGCGTTGGCGCAAGCCTGTTCTGCTTTGGGGAAGCAACATGGACGAAAAACCGCGCGTAGCCCTGTTCATCGACGCTGAGAACGTGGCGCCATCTCATGTTCAGGAAATCATCGACCATGCCAAGGGCCTTGGGCGGCTGACGCTCGGGCGTTGCTATGGCAACGGCGAGGCACTCAAAGGCTGGTATGACGCCATGGGCCGCAATCACCTGCGTCCGGTGCAAACCCTGATCGCTTCCGGCAAGCAAAACGCCAGCGACTTCGCGCTCACCATCGATGCAGTGTCTTTGCTCCATCGCGATATGTTTGATATCGCCATCATCGCCTCGAGTGATGCCGACTTCGCGCCGCTGGCGCTTCACATTCGCGAGCATGGCCGCAGCCTCTATGCCGTCGGTGACGGCAAGAAGCTGAAGCCCACCTATCGCGGCCTGTTCGACCAGGTGTTTGAATTCGCGCCAAAGTCGCGGAAGCCGCCCGCCACAGCCAAGCCCGACCCACCAGCGCCACCACCAAAGCCCCCAAGGCCGGACATTCCGGCTGCCGAAATCGTCGCCCACTACAAGGTCTTTAACAAGAGCGAGCGGGTGGTGAGTGTCCCTTCCTTCGCCCGCTACCTCGGCAACCGCATGCCGAAGGACTATCGCAAAGGCTACGGCACCGTCGCCAACTACCTGCAAAAATCCGGCGCCTTCGTGATCGCCAAGGACAACACGATTGCACTGAAAGTGGAGTAGCTTCGTTCTCGCCTATCCCAGCCGCTTCAGCGCCTCGCCGATTTTCAACTTTCGCGCTTCGAGTTCGGTCTTGCGCTCGCGGCTTTCGTCGAGAACTTCCGGCGGTGCCTTGGCGACGAAACCTGGATTGTTCAGGCGGCCATCTATACCGGCCATATCCTTGGCAATCCTCTCGAGTTCTTTCGCAAGCCGTGCTTTCTCGGCAGCGAAATCAATGACGCCTTCCAGTGGCAGCGCCACTGTTGCCTCGCCAAGAACGATCTGCGCCGATGCTTTCGGCACCGCGTCTTCGAAGGCAACCGAAGAAAGCCGCGCCAGCCGCATGATCTCGGCTTCCCAATTGGCGGCGCGCCTGCGCGTTTCGCCATTGGCACCGACGATCACCGCAGCAATCTTGGCCCCGGCATTGATGTTCATTTCGGCCCGCACCGAGCGCACTTCGGAGATAAGCCGGATCACCCATTCGATTTCGGCATCGGCCTTTGCATCGCCAAGCCCCTTGTAGGACGGCCATTCGGCATCGATCAGGAATTTTTCGCGCACCGCCGTCTTTTGCCACAACTCCTCGGTCACGAACGGCATGAAAGGGTGCAGCAGCAATAATATCTGGTCGAGAACCCACGCCGCCGAGCCCCGCGTCTCGGCCTTCGCGGACTCGTCGCTGCCCGACAGGATCGGCTTGATGAGCTCGACATACCAGTCGCAATAGACGTTCCACACAAACTGATAGAGTGCGGCGGCCGCTTCATTGTATTTATGCTCGCCAATCGCCCTTGTCACAGCATCGCGGGTGCGCGCTGCTTCGCCGGCAATCCAGCGGTTGACGGTGACACGTGCAGCGACGGGATCGTAGTTCGGATCACGCTGCACGCCATTCATCTCGGCGAAGCGCGCGGCGTTCCACAGCTTGGTGCCGAAATTGCGATAACCCTCAACGCGCGACTTGGCGAGCTTGATGTCGCGCCCCTGGGCCGCCATGGCAGCAAGCGTAAAGCGCAATGCATCAGCACCGAATTCGTCGATCAACTCCAGGGGGTCAATCACATTGCCCTTGGACTTCGACATCTTCTGGCCCTTCTCGTCGCGGACCAAGGCGTGGATGTAGACGGTGTGGAACGGCACTTCCTTCATGAAGTGCAGCCCCATCATCATCATGCGAGCCACCCAGAAGAAGATGATGTCAAAACCGGTGACGAGTACGTCGGTTTTGTAGTGGCGTTTCAATTCCGGCGTTTGATCGGGCCAGCCAAGTGTCGAAAATGGCCACAGTGCGGAGGAAAACCACGTATCGAGCACGTCCTCGTCGCGCGTCAATTCCACGTCGCGGCCGAACTTCGCCTTGGCGGCGGCGTGTGCGTCCACTTCGGTTTCTTCCACGAACACCGAGTCATCGGGTCCATACCACGCCGGAATTTGGTGTCCCCACCACAGTTGCCGCGAGATGCACCACGGCTGGATGTTGTTCATCCACTCGTAATAGGTCTTCTCCCAATTCTTGGGCACAAACACCGTGTCGCCCTTCTCAACGGCGGCAATGGCGGGCTTGGCCAGTTCGGCGGCATTGGCATACCACTGTTCGGTAAGCATCGGCTCGACCACCACATTCGAGCGGTCGCCGAAGGGCTGGGCGATGATCTTGTCTTCCCGCCCCCGGAAGAATCCAAGCTCTTCGATTTCCTGCAGCACCATCTCACGCGCCTTAAAACGGTCCTTGCCATGATAGCGTTCGGGAACATGGTTCTCGGACGTCGAAATCATTTGTGCCTGCTTGTCCATCAGCACGATCAGCGGAATGTTGTTGCGCCTTGCCACTTCAAAGTCGTTGAAGTCATGGGCGCCGGTGATCTTCACAGCACCCGTACCGAATTCCGGATCGGGGTATTCATCGGCGATGATCGGGATCAGCCGCTCGGCGATCGGCAGGCGCACCATCTTGCCGACGAGATTTTTATAGCGCTCGTCGGAAGGATGAACGGCCACCGCGCCATCACCCAGCATAGTCTCGGGCCGCGTTGTCGAGATGACGATTTCGGCAATGCCATCGACCGGCCCGTCGGCCAGCGGATAGGCGAAAGACCACATGGCACCCTTCACCTCGCGCGTCTCGACCTCGAGATCGGAAATCGCCGTCTGCAACACCGGGTCCCAGTTCACCAGGCGCTTGTCTTTATAAATCAGGCCTTCCTTGTAGAGCTGCACGAACACCTTGAGCACGGCTTTGGAAAGCCCGTCGTCCATCGTGAAGCGTTCGCGGCTCCAGTCACACGAGGCGCCCAACCGCCGCAATTGTTGCGAAATGATGCCGCCCGATTCCTCTTTCCATTGCCACACGCGCTTGAGAAACGCCTCGCGCCCCATGGTGCGCCGGTCGGTATTGTTTTCCTTGGCGAGCAGCCGCTCCACCACCATCTGCGTTGCAATGCCCGCATGGTCGGTGCCCGGCTGCCACAACACGTCCTTGCCACGCATGCGCTCGAAACGGATCAGAATGTCCTGAATGGTGTTGTTGAGCGCATGCCCCATGTGCAGCGAGCCAGTGACATTCGGCGGTGGAATGACGATGGTATAGGCTGCCGACTTGGGCTTGCGGCCGGGCTTGAAATAGCCGCCCTTTTCCCAAGCTGCATAGAGCCGGGCTTCCATTTCCGATGGCATGAAGGTCTTGTCGAGCATGATAGGATTCGAACCGCTGTCGTGAAGTTGGCGGCTTTAAACACGCCAGGCCTGCCCATGGCAACTGCCGGGCGTGGCTACCACTTGCGGGGTGGCGGTCGCTTGGCCTCGCCCGTGAAGGCAATGCCGACGAGCGTGCCACGCCGCCATTTCACGATGGCTTCACGCATGATGTTGTCCATCGGCACCACCAGCCGGAATGCATTGGGAATGGCCATCTGATCGCCGGCCACGATGCGCGCGCCGGTCTCGGACATATCGCGGATCGTGCAGTCGACAACGGCCAAGTTGCCGGGAGCCAGGATTTTTCCGGCTTTCAGAACCTTGTTCCGCCGCGCAATCCGCAGTTCCTTGTTTTTGTCTTCTTCGCTCATGCCGTAATGCCGTTCATTCACCGCCCACCATGGCATGGTCGCGTCAACAGGAAGCTAAAATCCTCGAGAAGTTATTGCCACTTACGCGGAGGTGCCGCCTTCCACTCGCCTATAAATTGCAGTCCAAGCTGATCGTCCCGGCGCCAGACCACATGGGCATCGCGAATGCGGTTCTCGGCAATGAGCAGCAACTTGAAGTCATTCGGCACCGCCCGTTGGTCCTTGCAGCGGATGCGGGCCCCGGTTTCTGAGATGTCACGAATGCAGCAATCGACCACGGACCAGTTGTTGGGCAAGACAATCTTGCCTTCCTTGAGAACGCGGTGCCGGGCCGCACGGCGTTTGTCGCTGGTCGTCAGCATGAAATGAACCTGCATGGCGCATCGCCACCAAGCCAAATTCACACATCTGCTATTTAAGATTGATTAAACAACCAGATACACGCAAAAAGTGCATCATCGGCCACGCCGCGCCACCCGTTCAATTTCCTCGCGCACCAACCGCTCTACGAGATTGGGCAAATTTTCATCGAGCCAATGCTTCAACATGGAACGCAGCAGTTCGCGCGTCATGTCTTCGACTGAACGGTCCCCGGTGGCCCGCGCCAGGATATTTTCAGCAAGGCGGTTGAAAGAGCTCCCGGCAGCCGCGGCAGAATCAGGCGAAATGATCGGATCAGGCCTGATGCGCGGCTCCGGTGGCGGCAGATACTGTTGCGGCTCATCGTCGAACCGGCTGCGGCGAAAAGCCGGCGGTTCATCGCGCAGCGGATAGTCCGCCAACCGCGCCGGCCGCAGGCCATCGCCGGAGAGAATGTCGGCGAACCCGGCATTGGGCGCAGGCCGCGGCGGCAGCGGCGCTGGAGAGATGGTTCGCATCGGCGGCTCGGCCTCGCGGTTGCGCTGGATGCGGCTGCGGATTGTTTCGATCTCAGAGGCCGCCGATTTCACGTCTTCGCCAGAGCGCACCCGCAACTCGCGCATCGTTCCGCTGAACCCGCCGGATGCCGCCAATGGGCCCGGCACGTCGCCGATGTCTTCGTGGATCGCCTTCCTGATCGAAGCGAGCAAATCTTCCATTCGTGGCTCTACCGACACGTCCGCACCCTGACCCAACGCCACACAGCCTTCCCCACACGAATACGCGAAGGCTCACCGCTTGTCGAGTTGGAAGGCTGGCTATTTGACGACTTCGGCATCGGTGCCGAACCATTTCTTGCGCACCGCGCCGTAATTCTCGGAGGCATCATAGGCAGCAACCGGCAGACTGAGATGATCGGCCGTCAATTGGCCCATGGCGGCCAAAAGTTCAAAAGCCGCGACAACCGCATCATGCTCAGCATTCACCTGAGTGATACGGGCGTCGAAAACTTCCGACTGGGCATTCAAGACATCAAGCGTGGTGCGGGTTCCGGCCTCATTTTCCTGTTTCACGCCATCCAGCGCCTGGTTGGCGGCAGAGACTTGCTGCTTGGCCGCCGAAATGGTCTGCCGCGCCGCTGAAAGCGAATTCCACGACACCTGCACCGCCTCGCGCACGGCGCGGTTGGCTTCGATCACCTGAATTCGCTTCTGGCTGGCCTTGTGCTTGGCTTCGCGCACCGAAGAATACGTCCGGCCGCCATCATAAAGCGGAACGCTAACCACGCCAGATATCGAAAGTGATTCGTTCTGGTTGCCAGCGACCGACCAGTCGTCACTGACAACCCCTTGCGCCTGCAGCGAAACCGTCGGCAGCAGGTCGCCCTTGGCCACTTCGATCTGGTGTACCGAGGCTTCTTCGAGAAGTGCCGCCAACAGGACGTTGGGATTGATCTGCGCCGCCGTTTCATAGGCCGCATCGAGCGAACCCGGAAGTTTCGGCGTTTTGGGATAGTTCAGCTTGCCCGGTTCTTGGCCTATCACCCTGGCGAACAAGGCCTCGCTGGCGGCCAGGCTCGCACGTGCCGCCGCCACCTGCGCCTGGGCACCAGCAGCGCGCGACCTGCGCCTGCGAGATGTCGGTACGCGTGGCATCGCCGGCATCGAAGCGCGCCTGTGCCGCCTCAAGCTGGGCACCGAACACGCCAACCGTGCTTTGCCGCAACCCCAGTACCGAGCGCCCGCGCATGACCCCCATGTAGGCCCGGACCGCATCAAACAGAACCGCCTGTTCGGTGGCGAGCAACCCTTGCTCACCGGCGGCAACTGTTGCCTCGGCGGCCTTGGTGCTGTTCAGGGTTTTGAAGCCACGGAAAATCGGCTGGTTGAGGGTTATGGCGAGTGTCCCGGTCGTGCTGTCGCTATCGATCTCGCCGCCGGGGCCCGGCGGGTTGATGTCGGCTTCCGTATGCTCGATTTGTCCGGTCGCCGTCACCGTCGGCCGCCAGCCGGAAAGCGCCTGCGGAACCAGTTCGTCGGTGGCACGCTGGCCGGCCCTGGCGGCCCGCAGTGTCGGGTTGGTGGCATAGGCCTGGGCCATGGCATCGGTCAGCGTCTGTGCGACCGCCAGTGGCGCGGACCACCCCAGCATCACGCTCAAAGCCAAAATGGAGGTGACCCCTGCTCTCATCTTCATCGTCGTTTGACTCACTTTTATGCCGCACCCGTGAAACCGCCGCCCGCCAAACGCAACATTACAAACATCGCGGAGCCCAACTCCTAAAACACAAACGCCGGCCGCTTCTTGGCAAAGCCCGGCAAGGGCGCGATCGAAACATCGAATGCCACCTTGCGCGACACGGCCTTGGCAGCAACAGTGATTACCTGGGCCTTGGCCATGTCCTGCTCGCCCACCACGGCGATCAACCGGCCCTCCGGGCCAAGCTGGGCAATAAGCGCATCCGGCACTTCACCAACACGGCCTTCGATGATGATGACTTCGAATGGACCAAGCGCCTTGGCGCCATCGGCCAGCGTTCCCTCAATCACCGAAACATTGGACATGCCCGCCAGCGCCCGCTTTGCCGCCGCAGCGAGCGAGCGGCGCCTGCTCCAGCGCTACCACAAGACCTGCGAGATTCGATGCCACAGCAGCGCCATAACCCATACCCGCACCCACCAGCAGAACTTTGTCGGTGGGCTTCACCGCTGCCAGATGCAGCAGCTTGGCGAAGGCCATGGCCTCGATCAGAAAGCGCCCGCCACCCAGATCCACATCTTCGTCCATGTAGGCCACGGCACGGCGATGGTCCGGCACGAAGTCTTCGCGCGGCAGCGCCGCCATAGCGTCAATGATGCGCCGGTCTGTCACGCCATTGGGGCGCACCTGCGATTCGACCATATTTTCCCGGGCAGCAGCGAAATCAGTCATTTGTGTTCCGTAGGCGGGGCGAAATCCCCGGTCGATAGTCCCTGATAGCCAAAGCGCGGGGCCAAGTCCACGCAGCAGCCCTGCGTCAAAGCGGTATTGCACAGCAGAAATTGCGGAGGTTGTTTCATTAACATGCTTCGCCTATAAGCCCGGCCCGAAGGCCTCGTGGCGGAGTGGTTACGCAGAGGACTGCAAATCCTTGCACCCCGGTTCGATTCCGGGCGAGGCCTCCAAATCCTCTCATGAATGTTTGCCGGGCCGTGGCCGGCCAAATCCGACGCGCGCGGCATAGCGTGGGTACTTCCGATGCATCCAGGCACCAAATCGCACCGTGACGCGCCGGTAGAACCGCCTGACCGGCGGAAAATCCACCGCCAGAATGCCGAGCCCCAGCGGGATCATCCAGAAGCCCAGGACCGGCAGGAAGCCAAGGAACCCGCCAACCACCAGTGCCGCGCCAAGCACTACACGCAGCAGCGGATGACCCGGAATTTTCATCTTGTAGCCTGCAAATCGTACGTGCATGCGTTCCCCCGCCTTCTTGCAAGCCATATGGTCATCATGAACAGCGGTTCAAACCCCCGGCACAAATTTGCTTTGCCGGGCCAAAAGCCTCTGGTATACGGCGGCCACATTCCCCGATAGCTCAGTTGGTAGAGCATTCGACTGTTAATCGAATTGTCCCTGGTTCGAGTCCAGGTCGGGGAGCCAGTTTTCAAGACCGGCCCCAATTCGGGCCGGTCTTTTTCGTTGTTGCGCCATATTTGCCAGCCACTAATCTCTCCCACAGGGGCGATTGATTTGGAGGCGACACCGTGAAATTCCTCAAACCTTTGCTGCTGTCTGGTGCCATCTCACTTGCCGCCGCCACCTCAGCCGCGGCCAAGACCCATGCCCTGCTGATCGGCGTTGCCGATTATGACACCGACGCCATCCACGATCTTTTGGGCCCCCGAAATGACGTGTCAATCCTGTGGCGCGCCCTCAAGCGCCGTGATGTGAAGCCCGAAGACATCGCCGTGCTCACCAACGGCCTGCCTGAAAATACCGACTTCCCCAAGCCGGTGGGCCTGCCCCACCGCGCCGAAATTTTGGCCGCACTCGACAAGCTGGTGGCCGATGCCCAGAAGGGTGACACCATCCTGTTCTATTATTCCGGCCATGGCTCCGTGCAGCCGGTGAACCCCGACATTCCGCAGGACGAACCCGAGGCCGATGGACAGGACCAGGTAATCCTGCCCGGCGACGTCGGCCCCTATGACCTGATCTCGCGGTCGATCAAGAACGCCATCGTCGACAATGAGTTGGCCGAAAAGTTCAACGCCATGCGGGCCAAGGGCGCCTTCGTGTGGGCGGTGGTTGACGCCTGCCATTCCGGCACCGTCACCCGAGGCCAGGATGTGACGCGTTCGGTCGATCCTGGTGCCCTCAATGTTCCCCCGGCTCCCGTTCAGCTTGAAACCCATGGCGGCGAGCGTGAATCTGCCGTGCCGTTGAGCCCCGGTGCCGGTGGCATTGTCGGTTTCTACGCGGTTGAATCCTACGCCGAGGCCATCGAGCGGCCGTTCACCGGCTACAATCTGCCAATGGTGGGCGAGCCTGAGAAGCAGCGCATGGGCGTGTTCACCTATCACCTGCACCGGGCGCTGATGCGCGATACGGCGTCGACCTTCCGCGATCTCGCCCAGGAAATCGTCGCCGAACTGAATTCCGATGTGAGCGGCGGCAAGGTGCCGCCGCCGGTGTTCGATGGCGACCTTGATGCCGCAGTCCCCGGATCGGACGCGGCGCGCGTGCCAAACTCAGTGTCGGCCATTCTCGCTGATGAAAGCCTCGCCATTCCGGCGGGCGCGCTTCACGGCTTTGATATTGGGGCGACGATTGCGCTCTACGCTCCGGGTGCTCCCGACAAGCCGGTGGCCCGCGCCACCATTGAAGATGCCTCCGCCGTTACCTCCAAGGCCGTGGAGATCGAATGGCTTGATGAAGCAGCAAAGACCGAAAACGGCACTTTTCAGACACTGGTCGAAACTCCCGGCATCAATTTCCGCTTTGTTGTCTCGCCACCGCCTGACGGCGATTTTGCCGATGATGGCGAAAAACAGTTGATGCAAGCCGCCCTCGATGCTGCCTTCGGCGACGCCGGCCTGAAGATCGGTATTTCACTCGGCAAGGCCGGCGATCCCGACGCCGATCTGATCCTCCGTGTAAAGAATAAACGGCTGTGGGTGGTGCGCCCCGACCTCGCCTGGGTGGAAACGCCCGGCGCCTATGACGAGACGCCGAGCCTTGCGCTGGAGGGTGCGCCGGAAAAATTCGCGCCCGCCGTGCAGAATGCCATCTGGTCGCTGGCCCGCGCCGCGAAACTGATCCGCGTCGCTTCGGGCCTCGGTGAGACCGCGTCGGAGGATGACGGCATCACCCTCAAGGCCACCATGAAGCGCATTCCCGGCCAGGACCCCAAGGGTTCCTGCCCCAAGGAAGTTCCGGAAAATGCTGTATCATCGCTCGTCGAACCCCTGCTGCCGGTGGCCACCGGCAATTGCGATTTCGTCGAGATCAGCGTCACCAACGAAACCGACGAGGACTATTACGTCTCCGGCTTCTATGTCGATTCATTGGGCGGCATCGCCGCGATCCCTACGAATTCCATGCAGAACGGCTGCGTGCGGACGTTGATCTCGGATGGCGCCAAGGACCTGCGTTTCCGCTTCTGGATCAACACCTGGGACAAGAAGAAGGGAAAACCCACCTCAGTCGGCACCGAAAACTTCGTAATCCTGGCTACTCCCAAGGGCGAAGACCGCCAGCCACCGAAACTTTGTTCGCTCACCCAGCCGACACTTCAGGCCATGCAGCAAACCCGTGACGTGGAAATGCCGGGAACCCGCGGCAGCAAAAACAAGCTGGCGGCACTCTTGGGCGACGTCGAAGGCAGCGCCACAAGAGGCGTCAGCGCCGCCGCCGATGAAGACGAGGGACCAGGCATGGCGGGAAGGCTGTTCGTGTTTGATGTGAGGCCGTAACGGCGGCGCTCATGGCCGTCAGTCCTCGTACTTCCAGCCCTCGACGATTTTCGCCAGCAGCAGCTTGGCCTGCGTATTGTCGTCGGGGAGAGCCCGCAACAATTGCGCGGCACCGATGGTCCAGTCGCCTTCGTGCAGGCTGGTCATCCACGCGGCGTAGGCGATGTCCTTGGCGTCACCGTCCGGAAGTTCGCCCTTGAATCCCTCGTTCGGTGTGGGAAGGCTGTCGCGGTAGCGCATCACCACATTGGCGATGCGGCCTTCCGAATCCTTCACCGTCACCGTGAAGCGCTTGGCGTCGTCCGGCGGCGTTTCGAATTCGATCTCCTGCAAGCGGATCTTGTCATAGCTCTTGGCGCGGCCATCGACATCGACGATGACCTTGTACGGCGCCTTGCCGCCGCTCCATGCCAGCCACATCTTGTCCATGTCCGTGGAGATGAAATTGGGCCCGCGCACCGCCATGGGTATTTTCAGTTCGTTCTCGTCGCCGCGCGACGCCATGTTGTCGGGCACGGCTTCCTCTTCCTCGCCACCGATGACGCCGGCCACGGCGGCAATCAGGCTCCAGGCATCGTCGCCGGTTTCGACTTCGCCCGTCACTTCAAAGCGCGCATCCTTTCCCGACACCTCCTTGGCTTCGCCGCCGCCAACTTCGATCTCGATCTTGCTTTCCGGGTCGCGCAGGAAAACCACGTCTTTTTCGTAGAGCGGCATCATCAGCTTGGGCGTCAATTCCTTGCCCTCGCGCAGGATGGTGGTTTTGGCCGGCCTGGTCCTCGCCATGAAGTTCGATCGACATGATGTAACCGGCCGGCACCTGCTCGGCCAACGCGGGAACCGCGGCGGCCAGCGCCATGAAGGCCGCGAACGGCAAAAGGATCAGTTTCGTCACGCCAGTCTCCTCGAAATCAATTGAAGATCGAACGCCAGCCGCGGCGCGGAATATCGACGGCAATCTGCGCCAGCGAATCGATCAGCTTAAACAGCGCAAAGCCGGGAACCGCGACAGCCACCACGTTCACTCCATCGTAAAAGCTGAACAGCCGCGATATGATGAACAGAGCGAAAAGCGACACCACACCGATGACCGTCAGCGCCAGGGCAGACTGAAGATTGCGCACAATCGCGGCGTAAATCAGGAACAATCCGAGCGCGAATATGTTCGAAAGCCACCAATTCATGGGCTCGGTATCGGTGATGCTCTTGGCCTGAATGAGGCTGTTGGCGACAATCAGCACGCCCGGCATGGTTCCCAGCGGCGTATTGTAGAAATCGCTGGTGTCGGCGTGGGTGGCACCGATCATCAACACCCGGTCCTTGAACGGGTCGGCATCGAGTTCGCCAGCCAGTTCGGCATTGACCCCATCGAACTTCACGATCTGTCCGGCGCTGATCCGCCGGAGGACCACCGTTTCCTTGCCGTCCTTGGCAATTCGGAATAGTGAGCGCGTATCCGCCCGGTCGGCTACCATGTAGGGAATGGTGATGCCCTGGCCCTCGAACTTCGGCCAATCGAGCTTGGCCTCCGGTTCCTTGCGGCAATCCGTATCGGCGCGGGATTTGAGGAAGGTTGCGAGTTCCGCCTCGCGCTTGTCCTCCGCGTAGAGCAACGCCGCCGCCATCAACACCGCCGAGGGAAATGCCGTGCCGCCGGCACCGGCGCAGACCGATCTGCCACATGCGCACCCGCCTGACCTGCCGGTCGCCGCCGATATCGTTGAGAGTTGTGATCCAGCGGATGTTGGGCTTGCTTTTCGCCGCATCGTCATAGGGAGTTGTGGCAGCATCACGGGCCACGAATTCCTCCGTTGCCTCCTCCGCGCGTGAAGCTGATCTTGCGGGCCAGCAACAGCGGCGGCCATTCCGGCTTGTAGTTGGCGAGCAAGGTAATGAGCGCAGGATCGCCCGGTGCATCCACCCTATCGGGCGAGAGGTCGAAATCCGACACCACCATGGCGGCACCCTGTTCGGCCGACTCCTCGATCAGCCGGGCCAGTGCCGCATGCGGCGTGGTGCGCGGTTGCCCCAGTCGGCGCGCGTCTTGTCGTCGATATCAAGGAGCGTCACCGGCAACGCATCGCTGGGCACGCCCGCCATCACCAGCGAAACGGCGGTGATATAGTCAGCACTTTTGAACCGCTCATAAGCATCGATCAGCCGCTGGCCGACTCCGACAAGCAGCAGGAAACCGCCGACCACCAGGATGATGGTGGTTATCAGACCGCCCCTCGTTGCAGTTCCCTCGCCCATGCTATCTCCCTGAATCTCGGGGCATGTTAGCTCTCCCCGCGGCAATGAAAAAGGCCCGCGTACTGTTCGCCCCACAATCCCGCCAAAGTCCGGCATTATGGCTTCTGAGAACATCATTTTGGCCTGCCCGCCACTTGGCGCTAGGATGGACCCAGAAACCCCGAGGGAATCACACCATGAGAAATGCCCTGATAGCCGCCGCCATGGCGGCCGTATTCGCCACGCCGGCCTTGGCCGCCGAAGATTGCAAGACAGGACATCGAAAAAATCGACGCCGCTCTCGAAAAGACCGAGTTGCCGCCTGGCGAAAAGGCCGAAGTCACCGACATGCGGAGCCAAGCCGTTCAACTCTGCGGCGCTGGCAACATTCAGGAAGGTCTCGACGTCACCGCCGAAGTGAAGGCCCGGTTGAGCATCGAGTAGGTTCAGGCCTCAAAGGCCAGTACCGCCAGGATAATTGCCAGCAGCGCACTAAGCCAAACGCCGGAGACCAGCATTTCCAGGCGGCCGAAAAGCATCTCATCACCGGTGCGGGCCATGCGGCTTGCCGTCATACGGGCAAGGCCGTGGAATACCGTCAGCAAGACCACAAGGCCGATCTTCGCCACAAACCATGCGTTTGGTCCAAAGCCTTCCGGCAACAGCAAGAACAGTGAAATGCCGGTGATCCAGATGAAGCCAATGACCACATCGGCAAATTGCGCCAACGTCCGGCGCAAATGGCCTAGGGCGGCACGGCGCTCGCCCTTTTCACCTGCCGAAATGCGGATATTCACGTAGTTGGCGATGCTCATGCCGGTGCCGACGGCAATAGCCATGAAATGCGCAATGAGCAAGATAGTCTTCATGTGCAAAATCTCCCCGCGCCCGTTCCCAATTCCCCGGCTCAGAGTTCTATCACACCCCGCATGATTTGCACGGCCTGGCCAGCGAGGCGCACTGCGGCAAGTTTTCCATGCGCGACATCAGTTTCCAGGAACAGGTCCGAGGGCCGCCCCATCTCATAGCCCTGCTCGAAACGCCACGCATGCGTGCCATCCTTCAAGCCCTCGGCGGCCAGAAGCTGGGCTGCCATCTGCACCGTGGCCGAACCAGTTGCTGGATCTTCCGGGATGCCACCAGTCGGCGAGAACATGCGCGCCCGGTAATGTGTGGCCGGATTGTCTCCGCCCCGCGTGTAAACGAAGGCCGCATCAAGATCGGAAGTGACCTTGAGAATGTTTGACCAATTAGGCTCAATGATCCGGACTCGCGCCAGTACCTCGCGCGAATTCACCGGCACGGTGAGAAATCCGATAGCGCCACGGGTGAGTGACGGTGAGTGGCGATCAAATCCGAGGTGCTGGGGCAAAACATCCAACGCACGGGCGATGTCGTCGAGGCCCGGAAGATCACCTTCGGACAGCACAGGGATGCGAGGTGCAATCAGCTTGGCGAAAGAGTGTTCGGCAATGCGTGTGACCTTGACCGGCGTTAAGCCCGCCTTGAGCTCGAGGCGGATTTCGGTTTCGAATGAGCATCCGGCCTTTTGCTTCAATTCGGCCAGCAAAATGGCCGTGCCAATGGTGGGATGCCCGGCGAACGGCATCTCGCCCTTCGGAAAGAAAATTCTTACCTTCGCAGTATTCGCCGGGTCATCCGGTTTCATCACGAAAGTTGTCTCCGATAGATTAAACTCGCGCGCTACAATCTGCATTTGCTCCGTCGACAAAGCATCGGCATTGAGCACAACAGCCAGCGGATTACCGCCGAAGCGCCGGGTGGTGAAGACATCAAGCGTGTGAAAATCGTGTTTCATGGCCCGTGGACTCTAGCCGCGGGCCATGGCGATGCAATCGAAACATTGTCCCGCTTGTGGCGGTTACGGGATGGTGCCTTCGGTGCGCTGGCCGGCTTTCACCTCGAAGTCCTTCTCTCCAATCACCGTGCCATCCGGTGCCTTGGCGATGACATGCAGCACACCGGCATTGAACGCCTTGTTGATCTGACCTTCGAATTCGGTGGCGATATACTGGCGGTTGCCTGAAATATCCTTCTCGCTGGAATAGACTTCCATCGTCGCACCCGCTTGCGATGTGACCGCCAGGAAGCCACCATTGACGTTGACTTCGGCTTTCGTCACCTGCCCCGCCTTCACTTCGACATCGGCAAACCCCGTTGCATAATGCTGAATGGCGACCACCCGGTATTTCCCGGCAGGCGCGTCGAACGCAGCACCCTTGCCATAGGTAGTGGTGATCCATTCGTGCTGGCCATCAAGTCCCGCCTCGCCCTTTCGCAGTTCGATGGTCGCGCCATCGAGAACCGATGGGCCACCGGGTGCGAAGACCGCACTGACATCGATCTTCCCGGCCCCGACGATCACGGCCACGTTTTCAATCTTGCCGGCGGTGAATGTCACGTCCTGCCCCACCTTGGCAGTGCCGACCGAAAGAAAAATCTTGTAGACGCCGGCATTGGCGAAGAACGAAACTTCGGGGCCATATTTGGTGGTGATCCACTGGCCGTTGGAGTCCACCAGTTCCCATGTCCCGTTGTTGTCGGGAACCGGAGTCGTGCCATCCAGCATGCCCTTGAAGGTGATAAGTCCCGCCTCGAAACTGAGATCGAGCTTTGCTTGCTTGCCATCCTCGATTTTCAGCGGCGCCGAAATCATCGCGATGTCGTTCTTCACCTCCACCAGGTAGTCGCCTGCCTCTTCAACGTTAATCTTGATGCTTTCGCCATATTCAGTCCGCAGCCATTCGCCTTTTTCGCCATTTACCGGTCTATAGAACTGCCATGAGGCGCTCTCGAACTTGTCGGGAAGTTCAACACCTTCTGCCATGACCACGCTGGCTGCAAGATTGAACTCGGGTGGCCGGCCGGTTCCGGCGGTGGCGGTGGCGGCTCGGTTTTCACCGTCTTGTTGAGCGCATCCTCAAGCTCGCCGGCATTGTCGGCAATGACGGCGATGCCACCAGTCTTCTCGGCAAGACATGCCAGCTGGGCGACGGCCCCCTTGTCATCAAGCCCGAAGCCCACGGTGTGCACGGTAAGGCCAATGCCCATTTTCTCAAGTTCGGCGGCAACGGCGCAAGGGTCGGGATCGCAGGTTTCAATGCCATCCGACACGAGAATGACGGTCGCCTGCTTCTCGGTGAACTTCAAGGCCTCAGCCGCCTGGCGCACCGACTGGGTCATCGGCGTCTTGCCTTTGGGGCTCAGCGCCTTCACCGCCGACATGAAACCATCAGCGTTGAGTGCGCCCGGCTCGATAAGCGTTTCAATGTCGTTGCACTCGCCCTTCTTGCGGTGGCCATAGGCGACGAGGCCAATCTCGTCCTCTGGCTTCCAGGTGGAAATGACCTTGCCGACCACTTCCTTGGCGATGTCGATCTTGGCCCGGCCATCGATCTGGCCCCACATCGAGCCTGATGCATCGAGGACGAGAATAACCCGCTGCCCCTCCGCCTGGGCAGTCGCCAACATCAACACTGCGAAGAGAACAACGAAAAGCGAACGGAAAACCGCCATGAAAACACTCCGGATCAAATCAGCCTCTCGCACGTCACGTTCGCAAGGCAGCGGCATTTCGTCAATAGGTTGTGCCGCAAGCTACAGCTTGAAGTCCTTCGCGGTAATGGCGCCCACTTTCTTTGCCAAGCCCTTCAGCACGATCTCGAACTCCGGCGCAGTTGTACCGCCGGTGTTGCCCTGGAGGATGATGTTCACCCCGGATATTTTCATACGGATTTGGCCTGCGCTATTGAACGCCTTGGTACCCCGGAATGTGAAGGCCTGATTGCCGCCGATCGCCGTCTTGGCATCGATGACGGAAAGATCGATCTTGTCGACGGCCGACGACGCAGTTCCGGGATTGAAGTCGGCGATCACGTCGCGGTCCGATGGCAGGCTTTCGTTGGCGAAGCGGTAGCCGAAGGTATCCTTGCCGCTTCCACCCTTAAGCGAATCCTTGCCCCTGCCGCCGGTGAGTATGTTGGCCTTGCCGTCGCCGGAGAGCTTGTCGGCGAAGGCCGAGCCTTCGAGATTGCGGATCGCGAAATAGATATCGCCCCGCGCGTCATTGGTGTTGACGGAGGGTGTGAGCAGGCTGGCGGTCACCGCCAAAGGGGAATGCCGGTAGCTCGCGGTATGCGACCCGGCGCTGCCGGATATGAAGTCATTGCTGCCACGGCCTTCGAGCACATCATTGCCGCCGAATCCGACAATCAGGTCGGTGAAGGCGCCACCGCTGATGGCCTGGGATGCTGCCGACCCGTTGCGGGCAACGGAGACATTGGGCGGGCGGCCGAACACCACATAGCTGGCGCCGGAACTGTTGCCATTGATATCGGCGCCGTGGGCTCCGAGGATGATATCGCCAAAGCCGTCACCGTTGACGTCGCCCGCCGCCGCAACCGGAAGGCCGGTATTGTCGGCGCTGGTCTCGCCACTGATCTGGAAGCCGGCATTGCCATCCAGCAGCAAGGGCTCGATGACCGAGGTGAAGCCCGACCCATTGCCAAACACTACGTGACCGGCGCCAGAACCGGCGCCACTGGGACTGGCGCTATGGGCTCCGGCGATGACATCGCCAAAGCCGTCGCCATTGACGTCGCCCGCCGCCGCGACCGTGAAGCCGCTTGTATCGCCCGGCAACTCGCCATTGATCCTGAAACCGGAGGCGGGACTGAGTTCCGACAGCTCGAACACCGGGGCAAAGACCGTGGCTTTGCCGAACACCACATAGCTCGCGCCGGAACCGATGCCATTGGGTCCGGCACCAGGGGCCCCGACGAACACATCGCCCAAGCCATCGCCGTTGACATCGCCCGCCGATGCAACCGAGTGGCCGCTCTCGTCAAATGCCGTCACGCCGTCGATCCGGAAGCCGGTGGAACCATTGAGGCCTGACAGTTCGATCATCGAGTCAAAGCCCGAAGACTTGCCGAACACCACATAGCTTGAGCCGGAACCGCTGCCATGGGGATCGGCGCCAGCGGCTCCGACGATCACATCGCCAAAGCCATCGCCATTGACATCGCCCGCCGCGGCAACCGAGTGCCCGCTCTTGTCGACCGGCGTTTTTGCCGTTGAGCTGGAAGCCGTCCGCGCCATCAAGCGCCGACAGCTCGATCTCCGGGGCAAACGCCGCCGCCTTGCCAAATACAACATGGCTGGCGCCGGTCCGGTCACCGTTGGGATCGGCGTAATGAGATCCGATGATCACATCGCCAAAGCCGTCACCATTGACATCGCCCGCTGCCGCGACCGGCCGGCCGCTGAAGTCGCCCTCCGCCTCGCCATTCATCCGGAAGCCGGTCGCGCCATCAAGCGAAGACAAGTTCGATCACCGAAGCAAAGCCTGACGCCTTGCCGAACACCACGTAGCTGGCGCCGGATGAAACGCCATTGATATCGGCGTAATGGGCGCCAACGATCACATCGCCAAGACCATCGCCGTTGATGTCGCCAGCCGCCGCAACATATCTGCCGCTCTGGTCGTCCACCGCCTCGCCGCTGATCTGGAAGCCGTCCGTTCCGTCAAGCGCCGATAACTCGATCTCCGGGGCAAACCCCGAGGCCCTGCCGAACACCACATAGCTGGCGCCTAAATCCATCGCCATTGATATCGGCGTAATGGGCGCCGACGATCACGTCGCCAAAGCCATCGCCGTTGACATCGCCTGCCGCCGCAACCCAGCGGCCGCTGCGGTCGGCCTCCGCTTCTCCATTGATCTGGAAGCCGTTGCTGCCGTCGAGCAGACTGACATTGAAATCCGGCGGCCATTCTGCCGCACCTGCTGCGACCGGCAATCCCGCCACAAGTGCGGCGCCCAACATGCAGCGCGCTGCATGGACACGATAGGAAATCCAAGAATTCAACATCGCCATCCCTACCCGTCCGCTGTGACCCCTACACACGAAGTTGCCACGGCGCCACGGCCAGCGTCAATTCATCAACAATTCTACTCGAACCAGGTATCGAACCTCCTGACGATCTCTTGCGCATAGGGCGGCATGCGTTCCGAAACACCTTGCGCCGAATGAATAGCGACGAGCCGCGCCAGCTCCTTTTCCGGATCATCATGGGCGTCGAACCTTGCTTCAATTTCACGCGCCGAAAGATCGAAGGTCAGCGGCTGGCAAACCGAGATGCGGTGCTCATCCATGATCGCCACCAGGGAACCACGCCGTGCTTCATCGGCGTCGAGCCCGGTTTCCTCACGAAGCTCTGTGGTGATTGACCCCAGCACGTCGACCGTGCCGTCGGCCCCGATGTCGCGCGGTTCAAGCGAACCCGATGGCGGATAGATCTTGCCGCCATTGAGAGTGCTGGCCGCCATCTCGCCATAGATGATGGCGCGATCCGAAGTCAGAATGACCGGGCTGCCGAAACAGTTGCGTGCCGCCTTGTCGGGCGCACCCCAATCGCGCCAGGCGAGGAAGCTGGCATAGTCGGTCGTGGTGAGTTCGGCACCGAGCACGCCGTCGTCGAGACCAGCGCGCAGGCACACCAGAACCTCACCATTCCACATATGCGGGCGTTGTGCCGCCAGTGCCTGCCAATGCTCCGCAATGCGCGCCCGGTTTTCGGCGGCAAAGGCCCAAGCTCGCCCCGTGTGTCGAAGATCAAAGCCGGAAAGCCGGTGGACGTCCACCTCAATGGCCCAAGGCGGCATCGTACAGGAGTTTCACCGACACCACGAACAGCGCCACTTCGACCAGCCGGAAGAACAGCTTCTCGGGGAGGATGGAGACGGTTTTGTATCCGATCCACAGTCCCACCACCGCAACCGGCGCCAATTTGGCGGCGAGTTGCAAATTGCCTGTGTTGAATTGCCCAAGTGCGTAATAGGGAATGAGCTTCATGGCATTGACCGCCGCGAACAGGATGGTGCTGGTGCCGGCGAACACCATTTTCTCCATCTTCTGTGGCAGCGTGTAGACCTGATAGGGCGGCCCGCCGGTGTGCGACACGAAACTGGTGAACCCGGTAATCGCGCCCCAGAAGAGCCCGCGCGGAATATCGGCTTCCTTCTTTTCGACGTTGCCGCGCTTGATCAGGGCGTTGATGCAATAGGCCAAGCCGATGCCACCGACAAGGCCGGTGACCAGCCGGTCGCTGATCACCGAAAAGGTGGCCCAGCCGAAGACAATGCCGAGTGCCGCCGCCGGAATGAGGATGGCCAGATTGCGTTTGCTGAATTGCCGGCGGTAGGCCCACAGTCCGAACATGTCGCTGATGATATAAATCGGCAGCAGCAGGGCGGCGGCGGCGAACGGTGGCATCATCAGCGCCAGCACCGGCACGGCGAGCACGCCGACCATCGGTAGCCCGCCTTTGGAAAGCCCGACAAGGAATGACGACGCGACAGCCAGTGCGTAGAACAGCCAGCCTTCCATTACTCCGCCGTTTCCGCCGGCAGCATGAGTGTTGCCGGGTCGACACCAAGAAACTCGCAGATCATCTCGCAGACAAAGCCGTGGTCCTCGCGCTGTGGCACGCCCGAAACGGTGACAGCCCCAATTACGCCGGTGCCTTCGACATGAATGGGAAAACTGCCGCCAGCCGTCGCATAGTCCATGGGGTTGACGCCGCGGTCGGGCCCGACCGACTGGCCCTTCAGTGCCAGTTCGCGCCCAAAGCGATATGAGCATTTGAAATACCGCAATGTCGTGTTGCTCTTGCGCCGCACCCATTCCGGATTGTCGGCATCGGTGCCGGGCAATGCCGCATAGAACAGCGGACGGCCCTTGAAGCGGATGTCGATGACCAGTGGCAGCGCCCGCGCTTCGGCAACGGCCCGCATTTTGGATCCCAGCGCCCAAGCGTCAGCTTCGTTGAAGGATTTGAACCGCAGGCGTTTTTCCTGCTGGATGAGAAGTTCGATATCGCTGGCAAAGACTCATGGCGCCGACATTAGCGCCGGGTGGCACCAACAGGTAGGCAAAACTGCAATCCTCTTCCCCGCTGTTGCGCGTCACGCATCGTCGAACCGGCGGCGAGCCTGCTTGACTTCGGCGTGGTTGTCAGTGGTCCAGGCGACCAAGCAGGTCGAGTGGGGTAAGCAAAGACCGGCCAAGATCAGTCAGCGCATATTCCACGCTTGGCGGCACTGTAGGATAGACCGTGCGGCTGATGAAGCCGTCGCGCTGCAAATGGCGCAGTGTTTCGGTCAGCATGCGTTGCGAAATGTCGCTGATTTCACGGCGCAGTACGCCGAAGCGCTTGGGGCCCGGCTTCGAGATGGGTGAGCACCAGCACACTCCACTTGTCGCCGATGCGGTCCAGCACATCGCGCACCGGGCATCGGGCGGTGAGATCGGGGTCGAGGCGGTTGGCTTCCACTTTATTCAGCACGGCGGTTCCTTCGAAGTAACCAGTGGCGGCAAAAGTGCCGTCTTGGGCATTTCTATATTAGTAGTCTAAATGAGTGCAACTCTCAAAACGAGAGTATAGCAGATATGAAAGGACTATCCCATGTATCTCGTCACAGGAGCTTCAGGCAAGTTGGGCCGGGGCGTAATCGACAGCCTGATCGCCGACCAGAAGGTTCCGGCCAACCAGATCGTCGCGGTTACCCGCAAGACCGAGGGCCTTGCCGGCCTCGCGGCCAAGGGCGTGGTGGTGCGCGAAGGCAGCTTCGACGACGAGGCAGGACTTGTGAAGGCCTTCGCCGGCGGTCAAACGCCTGCTCATCATCTCGACCGATGCCATGGACCGTCCGGGCCGCCGTCTTGAACAGCATCAGCGCGCCGTGGCCGCCGCCGAAAAGGCCGGCGTCGAGCATGTGATCTATACCTCGTTACCAAATGCCGAACGTTCGCAGATCAGCTTCGCGCCCGACCATCTGGGCACCGAGAAGGCCATCGCCGCAGCCAAGTTCAAGGGCTGGACCATTCTCCGCAACAACTGGTACTTCGAGAACCTGTTCTATTCCATTCCCCACGCCATCGCCTCCGGCACGCTTTATACGGCGGCAGGAGAAGGCAAGATTGCCAATATCGCCAGGGCCGATCTTGCCAAGGCCGCCGCTGCGGCGCTGGCTTCAAATTTCACAGGCAAGAAGGTTTACACCCTCTCCGGATCCAAGCCCCGCTCCACCGGGGAACTCGCCGGCCTCGTGTCGAAAGCCACCGGCAAGCCCATCGCAGTCGTCAAAGTGCCACTCGAAGGCTTGATCAAGGGCATGACTGGCAGTGGCATGCCTGAGCCGATGGCCCATGTCTTCGGCTCCTTCGACACCAGCATCGCCGCCGGCGAACTTTCCGGCGACAGTTCCGATTTCAAGGCGCTGACCGGCAAAGAGCCACAGGGCTTCGAAGACTGGCTGGAGGCCAATACCAAAGCGTTTCTGGGCTGAACTCAGCGTGCGGAGATGATCTTCACCATCTCCTCATAACCCCGCTCCTTCGCCAGATCGAGCGGGGTCTTGCCTTCCTTGTCGGCGAGGAAAGCATCGGCGCCGGCTTCGACCAGATAACGCGCCGTGTCCTGGTGGCGCTTGCCGCCATCGCCCAGCACCACGGATTCGATCAGCGCCGTCCAGTGCAGCGTGTTGACATGGTCGAGCGGCGCTCCCGCCTTGATCAGCTCACGGACGATCTCCTCATGGCCAAGGTGCGCGGCGGCGATCAGCGCCGTGCCATCCCACGGGCTTGTGACGTTGCCGGCGAGCAGCCGATCTCGAGCGCCACAAGAAGTGTCGGCGCGTCGTCGGCAACAGCGGCAATGGTGACGATATCGTATTTCTGGCTGTCGAGCGCATTGGCATCGGCCCCGGCTTTGGCCAGCGCCCGCATGACATCGTGCTGGCGATAATAGGTGGCCACATGCAGCGCCGTGCGGCCATGGCTGTCGCGGGCATCGAGCAGCGCCGCATTTCCGGCCGCCGCCTGCGCGGCGCCGGTGTTTCCCGACCACCGCAGCGGCATGCAGGCCGGTGTAGGCCGCAACCTCGGCCGGCGACGGCGCAACCTGGGCGCTGGCCTCGCAAGCGGCGACAACCAAAGCGGCATGAACAAAGCGAATTTGATCCGCATCCGTATCCTCCATGAGGACTTCTGCGACTTTAGCCCGAAGCCCGGGCCCCATGAAAGTCCCTGCAAGGTTTCGGCTGTCCAGCAACTGTAGCTGGACTCTGCTTTTCAGTTCTGCAAATTTGGCCGGAAGCGCCACTACAGAAAGGCGCTGCATCAACACTGGGAGGAACTAACATGAAAATCACTCGCCGCACCGCACTCACGGGCGCACTGGCCGTCGGCCTGCCGCTCACCGCCGTTCCGGCCATGGCACAGGAAAAGGTCAAGCTTCGCCTGTCGTCGGTCAATTCCGAAACCGACCAGCGCGCCGTGGCGCTTGTCGCCAAATTCGGCCCCGCCATTGCCGATTTCGCCGAGTTCGAACCCCATTGGGGCGGCACCCTGTTCAAGCAGGGCACCGAGCTTGAGGCGATTTCGCGCGGCAACCTGGAAATGTCGATTGCCTCGGCCCAGGAACTTTCCAACTTCTACCCGGAATTCTCGGTGTTCTCGGCGGGCTATCTGCACCGCGACGCCGCCCACCAGGTGGCGGTGTTCAACGACCCGCTGATGCAGCCCTTCAAGGACAAGGTGGAAGCCGAACTGGGCGTCAAGCTGCTGGCCGTCATGTATCTCGGCCGCCGCCAGGTGAACCTGCGCACCGAGCAGGAAGTGAAGACGCCCGCCGACCTCGCCGGCATCAAGCTGCGCATGCCGCCGTCCGAGGCCTGGCAGTTCCTCGGCAAGGCGCTGGGCGCCAACCCGGTTCCCGTTCCCTTCGCCGAACTCTACACGGCCCTGCAGACCGGCGCCGTGGACGGCCAGGACAACCCCCTGCCCACCGTCATGGACGCCAAGTTCTACGAGGTGACCAAGCAGATCGTGCTGACCTCGCATCTCGTCGACCTGAACTACCTCGCCCTTTCCAAGAAGGTGTGGGATGGGCTGTCGCCGCGAGAACCAGGCCAAGCTGCAGAAGGCCGCCGATGATGCCGCCGAATTCGGCCGCCAGAACCAGTTGGCCAAGGAGGCCGAACTGGTGGAGGGCCTGAAGGCCAAGGGCCTCAAGGTCTACGAGCCGGACCTCGACGCTTTCCGCACCACCGTGCAGAAGGCCTATCTTGAGTCCGATTTCTCCAAGTCCTGGCCTGAAGGCATTGTCGAAAAGATCAACGCACTGGCCAAGTAGCACATGAAGCGACTCCTTTCGGGGTTGCGCCACATGACCGAAGCAGTGGCGGCGGCAATGCTCGCCGCCCTGTTCCTTGTCTTTCTGGTGCAGATCGGCGCCCGCTATTTCCTGAATGTGCCCATGGGCTGGACCGTCGAGGTCTGCCTCACCCTGTGGCTATGGCTGGTGTTCTGGGGTGGCGCTTTCTGCCTCAGGCCCGCCGACCACATCCGCTTTGACGTGCTTTACCTGTCGGTGAAGCGCCCCACCCAACGCATGTTCGGCGCCTTGGCGGCGCTGCTGATCGTCGTGGCCTTCGCTGCCTCGCCTTCCTGCCGACGCTGGACTATGTGAGTTTCTACAAGATCAAGCGCAGCGGCACGCTGGGCATCCGCCTGCACTATGTGTTTTCGATCTATCTGCTGTTCATGGTGGTGGTGATGGCGCGCTATGGCCACGTCATCTATCGCTTCCTCAAGGGCGAGCCCGAGGTCGAAGGCAAGGTCACCTCCTATATCCACCACGACGAGGGCAGCATCACATGAGCGCTGAATTCGGCGCGGCCCTGCTGGTGCTCGCCTTCATGGCGGCGATCGGCGCGCCGATCGCCTTTGCCATGGTGGTTTCCGCCATCTGCTATCTGCTGCTGGCGGGCCAGGACCTGTCGCTCGCCTCCGAGCAGTTCATCCAGAGCGTTTACGACAGCTTCCTGCTGCTCGCCGTGCCGCTGTTCATCACCGCCGCCAACATCATGAATGTCGGCTCGATCAGCGACCGGCTGCTGGATTTCTGCAAGGCCGCCGTCGGCCGCTTCAAGGGCGGCATGGCCCAGGTCGACATTCTGGTGAGCCTGATCTTTTCCGGCATGTCGGGCTCCGCCGTCGCCGATGCGGCGGGCGTCGGCAAGATCTCGATCCGCATGATGCTGAAGACCGGCCACTACACGCCGGGCTTCGCCGGCGCCGTGGTCGCTGCGTCCGCCACCATCGGCCCGATCATTCCGCCGTCGATCCCCATGGTGCTTTACGCCCTCGTCTCCGATGCCTCGATCGGCTACCTGTTCCTGGGCGGCGTGGTGCCGGGGCTGCTGATGACGGCCATGCTGATGGTCATGACCACCATCATCGCCCACCGCCGCAACATTCCGGCGGAAGAACCGGTGCCGCTGCGCCAGCTTCCCGGCGTCACGCTGCGCGCCCTGCCCGCCCTGATGATGCCGGTGATCTTGCTGGCCGGCATCTATGGCGGCGTCACCACGCCGACCGAGGCCGCGGCCATCGCCGCGCTCTATGCCCTGCTGGTGGCGGGCCTGTGGTATCGCTCGCTGACGTTCCGCAATCTCTACGAGGTGGCGCTCGAACTCGGCCCGCTCCTCGGCGTCGGTCGGCCTGGTGATCGGCTCGGCGCTGATCTTCAACTACATCGTGGCGACCGAAAACATTCCGCAATCGCTGGCCGCCTTCATGACCAGCCTCGATCTCGTCGCAAGGCGGCTTCATGGCCTTCACCATGGTGCTGTTCCTGATCCTCGGCTGCGTGCTCGATGCCACCACCATCATTCTCGTCATCATTCCGCTGTTCCTGCCGACGGCGCGGGCGCTGGGCATCGATCCCATCTATTTCGGCGTCGTCTCGGTGGTCAACTGCATGATCGGCCTCATCACGCCGCCCTATGGCATGCTGCTGTTCGTGGTGAACGGCACGACCGGCATTCCGATCAAGGACATCGTGCGCGAAGGTGTGCCCTATCTCGTGGCGCTGCTGCTGGCGCTTGCTGCTCCTGGTGCTGTTCCCGGAACTGGTGTTGTGGCTGCCGCGCCTGTTCGGCTACGAGGGCTGAAGTGAAGACCCTCCGCCTCGGGCTGATCGGCGGCAACATCACCGAAACGCGCTCGCCTGCCTTGCAGATCGTTTGCGGCCTGTCGGTTGGCCGCAACGTGACCTACGATCTGCTGATCCCCGCCGAGCAGGGCCTGAGCTTTGCCGAAATGCTTGCCCGCTGCCAGAGCGCCGGGCTTCGACGGCGTGAATGTCACTTATCCCTACAAGGAAGAAGTGACGAAGCTGGTGCCGCCGGGCGCTCCCGTGGTGACGGCCTTGGGCGCCGCAAACACCATTCGCTTCACCGGCCGATGGCCCGCTTGCCTTCAACACCGACCACACCGGCTTCATCGCCGCCTATCGCGCACGCTGGGGCGAGAAGCCGCCGGGCCGCGTGCTGCTGATCGGCACCGGCGGCGTCGGCCGCGCCATCGCCTTCGCGCTGGCCGATCTCGGCGCCGCTGAAATCCTGCTGCACGACACCGAGACGGCAAAGGCCGAGTCGCTGCATGAGGCCACTCGCGGCAGCTTACACCATCGACAGCCATCAACGTCGCAGCTGCATCGCAGCCTGCGCGACCTCTCCGGCATCGACGGCGTCATCAACGCCACCCCCCTCGGCATGACCGGCCGCGAAGGCTCCCCGCTGCCCGCCGATGTGAACGGGCCAGCCACGCTGGGCCTTCGACGCCGTCTACACGCCCGAACACACGATGTTCCGCACACAGACGGAAACCCTCGGCGCCGAATTTCTGTCGGGCTACGAACTCTACTTCCACCAGGGTGTGCAGGGCTTCCGGATTTTCTCGGGAAACGAGGTGACGCGGCTGGATTGGGTGCGGGAAACGTTGTTGCGGGGCACCAAAATAGACTCGGGTTGACAGACCGCACCTTATAATGTACATGAATCACTGAATGGCCGGTGACTTGCAGCCCGCAGCGCTCAAATTCTGGTCGCCTGGCGGCAGCAAAGAGCCAGTTCTCGAATGGTTGCGAGCACTTCTGGACAGGCTGATCGGCTCGGGATTGGCTTGGACCTACTGCGCGTTGCAGTGCGGATTGGCCGATTGGCATGCCCCTCGTGCCGCAGGCTCGAAGTGGCGATTTGGGAAGTGCGAACCTCCCTGCCGAGCCGGCGCGGAGGCTGAATTTTGTTCACGAGCGACGGGAAGTGCTCATCTTCCTGCATGGATTCATCAAGAAGACGGAAAAGACGCCAGCCACAAGACTTGCACTGGGCAGACAAGCGCTGAAGGAATTGCGATGATGAAATTCAACAAGAAGCATCGTGGCTCCAACATTTGAAGACTTTCTGAAAGAGGAAGGAACCTGGAGGAGACGACAAGTCTCCGCCACAAGTCGGTGATCGCCTGGCAATCGCCGAGGAAATGCGCAAGAAGAAAATCACCAAGAAGCGCATGGCCGAAATGATGCAAACCAGCCGCGCCCAGCTCGACCGCATCCTCGATGCCGAAAGCGGCAACACGACGCTGGAAACCTGCAGCGCGCGGCAAAGATCGTGGGGAGAAGGTTGAGCGTGGAGTTGGTTTAGCATGAACCAATTAAAGATCGACTGCAATGTCGCTGTGCTACGCCATTGATTTACTCGATTTGGCGCTACTTCAGCTCATTTGGATAGCAAGTCCAAGAAGATCGGAATTTGGGCTCATAACATGAGCGCGTGAACTTCGCAACTGCTGTAACGCCTTGCACTTTCTGCGAGGCGAATCAGAAATCTGCGGGATCGTCGAAGTATGCTCAACGACTTCATGATAAGGTTTGTCGTAGCCAGATCTAGGAACCAAGTTTATGACTCCTGCTACAATCGAAGATTAAACTTGCGGACGCTCCCGAAGATCATCCACCACAGACATTCCAAGTGTTCAATGATGTACGCCATGCGCAAAGCGCCTACTCGGGCAGTTCAAAGTATGTATTTTTGAGCACTACACCGCACTCATTTCCGCTAAGACATACCGCTATTTGCTGCGTTATGTCAGACGAAGGCGACCCGATTACTTTCTCAGTTCCCGATTTTGTTCGCCAAGTTTCAGAATTTCTGCAACTGATGGAAAGCCATCTCGCTGATCATGAAATTTACTGGGCGGATACGAAGTGGTTTAACTGATACTCTGGCACTAATTCCGCGCCTTGTCCACCAGCTTGTTCTTCCCGATCCACGGCATCATGGCGCGGAGCTTTGAGCGCCGACTTCCTCGATGTTGTGGCTGTCGTTGTTCCGGCGGATCGCCTTGAAGCGGGCGGCACCGGCGCGGTATTCCTGCATCCACTCGCTGGTGAACTTGCCGGTCTGGATGTCCTTCAGCACGCGCTTCATCTCGGCCTTGGTCTCGCTCGTGATGATGCGCGGGCCGGTGACGTATTCGCCCCACTCGGCGGTGTTGGAGATCGAGTAGTTCATGTTGGCGATGCCGCCTTCATAGATCAGGTCGACGATCAGCTTCACCTCGTGCAGGCATTCGAAATAGGCCATCTCCGGGGCATAGCCCGCTTCGACCAGCGTCTCGTAGCCCGCACGGATCAGTTCGACCAGGCCGCCGCACAGCACCACCTGCTCGCCGAACAGGTCGGTTTCGCATTCTTCCCTGAAGCGTGGTCTCGATGATGCCGGAGCGCCCGCCGCCGACGCCGCTCGCATAGGACAGCGCCAGATCATGGGCATTGCCGCTGGCATCGTGATGGATGGCGATGAGGCAGGGCACGCCGCCACCCTTCTGATATTCGCCGCGCACCGTGTGGCCGGGGCCCTTGGGGGCGATCATGATGACGTCGACGGTCTTCTTCGGTTCGATCAGCGCGAAGTGCACGTTGAGGCCATGGGCGAAGGCAATGGCGGCGCCATCGCGGATGTTGGCGGCGATCTCGTCGCGGTAGATGTCGGCCTGAAGTTCATCAGGCGCCGCCATCATCATGAGGTCGCCCCACTTGGCGGCGTCGGCCACGGTCATCACCTTGAGGCCATCGGCTTCGACTTTCTTCGCGGTGGCCGAACCGGCCTTGAGGGCGACGGCGATATTCTTGGCGCCGGAGTCCTTCAGGTTCAGCGCATGCGCCCGGCCCTGGCTGCCATAGCCGACGATGACGACCTTCTTGCCCTTGATCAGATTAACGTCGGCATCCCGGTCATAATAAACGCGCATGGTGTTGAACCCCTGTTGAAAAATCTGGCCGGGAATAGCGGGGGCGGCTGGGGATGGCAAGCGGCATTGTGGCGGGGCCCCATGCGCCGATGAACGGCACCCAACTTTCAGCTTCAAGGCCGGTTCATGGGCATGGCGGCATGGTGTCCCCAGAGTGGCCGTAACGCCTACAAACCAACACAGGAGACTAAAATGAACACGCTTAAACTTGCCAGCCTTACGGCTATTGCCCTGACTGCATTTGCTTCGGCCTACGCCCCGGCCCAGGCCAACAGCCTCTACTTCCCCATTTCCATGTGCCAGGGCACGGATGAAAACGGGAAAATCGCCGGTGACACCGTGCGTTTCCGCGAAGGTGTCGCGGAGAACTATCACAATGACGACGACCGTTACCTGCGCTGCCCGATCCCTTACGATCCCGAAGGCGCCAGCCCGGTAATCGCGCGGGTGGTCGGTTTCGACAACAACAACAGCGGCGATGGCCGGTTGCGTGCCATCATCTGCGAAGCGCTCCACAACGGCACCCAGAATTGCTCGGCGGCCGACCAGTCGGGTGCCAATTTCATCGGCGCCGAGACACTGGAGGTGTCATACTTCCCTGGTCCGAACACCCGCTGGATGAACCTGACGCTGACGATCCCCGATGTCGACGCCCAATCGGGCCGCAGTCTCTACTGGGGCTACCGCGTCTGCTACGGCGCTTGCTGAACCATCTTGCCGGAGGGCAGTGCGCTCTCCGGCAATCCCAGCTTTCCGCACACAATAAGCGCCAGCACGCGTTGGGCGAGTGGCAACCGGCTAAGACCCGCCACCAGATAGTCCCGGCCCAACGGCAGCATCGTCAAATCCGATTGGTAGAACGGTGTGAATACCCGCGACAAGCCCTGATAAAGCTTCACGTGGAACCTGCGCTTTCGGGCGTAGCATTCCAGCGCTGTTGATAAATCTGCATTCTGCTCCAGCGCCGATACCAGCGCGAACACATCCAGCAGCGCCATGTTGGCGCCCTGCCCCAATTGCGGGCTGGTGGCATGGGCACTGTCGCCGATGAACGCCAGGCGGTTGCCAAATGGCAGCGTGAGCGTGTGATGATCATAGGTGGCAAGCACCATTTCATCAGCGTTCGAAATTGTGTCGAGAAGCCCTTCGGTCTCCGGCCAATAGTGGCGCACGTTGTTCTTCCAGCCTTGAAGCCCTTGCGCTTGCCAGTCAGCAAAGCCTGCCGTCTTCAGGCTCCAGAAAAATGCCGCCTGCTGCGCAGCACCTTCTTGCTGACAGCCGATGGGCAACACGCCGACCATTACTGAGGCCTTGTCATATCGTTGCTCAAGGGCATTGGCGTCAAACGGCGCCCCGGGCCAGGGAAGGCTGGCCCAGATTGCGCCGTAATCAAGCCGGCTGCGGTGATCGGGACCTGAGGCAAGGGGAATGAGCGGTGAACGAGATCCCAAAGCGTCAATGACGAGGTCGAACGGTCCTTCGCGGCGGCCTTGATTCACAATTAGAGTTGTTCCGTCCAAGCCGCTGATGTAACTCGACGTTTGAACCTCAATCCCAGCTTCGGAGACGGCATCGAAAAGCACATTGAACAGGGCAGCGCGATGAACGGCGAGCCCCCGCGCTTCGCCCAGCGCCTCGTAACGCACATCCAGCACCGTGCGGCCCGAACCGCTGGCCTTGCCATAAAGCCGGTCGATACGCGCACCCAGACCGCGCATGCGGGAGCCGAGACCCAACCAGTCCAGAACCGCAAGCCCGGTGGGTTGCAGGATCAACCCTGACCCAAGCGGCCTTGGACGGTCGAACTGATCATAGAGGCTGATGCGATGGCCAAGCCGCGACAGCGACAGCGCCGCCGCAAGCCCGGCTGGGCCCGCACCACAAATGGCGATATGAAGGGAGTGAGTCATGGCGGCACTCCGCTGGTGAGGCGCAAGCAAAATGGAGGGGATGTCCCCGCCAGAGGCTTCAAGCCGGCACGTGCGGTAGTGAGTGTGGTGGGTAGTCAGGCTCAAAGCCCGGCGCCCGATGGACTGGGCTGTTTTACCAAGGGACGCAGCGATTTCCGCCGGAGGCAAGATCTTAGGTGCGGGAACTCTGCCCGCCCCGAGCCATTCAAGGCGCTTGGGTCCTAATGTCCGAGGGCCTTGCCCGAGACTCCCGGGAGATCTGGGTGATGAAGGGCCCAAACCCCGCAGGCGCTGCCAACTTACCCGGTCATTATGAAACATCATGCACAACGTCCCCTCCTTTCCGGGCAAGTCGAGCGGTGTATAGTCCTATGACTAGGAACATGTCAAGGATTATTTTCCACACCCCCTTCACACCTCTCCCGCGAAGCGGGAGAGGGCGGGGCCCATTGCGCAGCAATGGGAGGGTGAGGGGAAATCAGAAACTCAGGGAGATCAGCGCGGGGCGGCCCTGCCCTCTCCGCGCATTCGCTGGCGCGAATGCTACCTCTCCCGCTGCGCGGGCGAGGAAGAAGGATGCGCCTATTCACATCTCTCCTGCGAAGCGGGCACGAATGGCGTGTGAGGAAATCCAGGCTCGCTCTAAAGATCGCCAATCGCCTTGCGGAAACGCCTCACCGCTTCGGCCATGCCGAATTCCATGGCGTCGGCAATCACCGCATGGCCGATCGACACTTCCTGCAGGTTTGGCAAAGCAGCAACCAGCGGTGGAAGGTTGGCAACAGTGAGATCATGTCCGGCATTGAGGCCCACGCCGGCCGCCAAAGCGGCTTTTCCCGTTGTGATGACTTTGGCAAGTTCGCGGGCAACACTAACTTCATCGAAAATGCCGCCATAGGGGCCAGTATAAATCTCAACCCGGTCAGCGCCCAATGACTTTGCCAAAGCCGGTGCCGCCGGATCAGGATCGATGAACATCGACACCCGCATGTTGCCGCCATGCAGGCGGGCGATCACTTCCCGAAGCCACGCGCCATTTGCCGCGATGTCCCAGCCATGGTCGGAGGTGACTTGGGCAGGATCATCAGGAACCAGCGTCACCTGGTCCGGGCGATTGGCTTCCACCAGCGCCAGAAAGCGCTCGTCGGGATAGCCCTCGATATTGTATTCCCGGCCGGGATAATGTCCGCGCAACAATTCGCGCAGAACCGGAACATCCGAGCCTCGCACGTGCCGTTCGTCCGGGCGCGGATGAATGGTGAGGCCGGCCGCACCCGCATCAAGTGCCAGACGCCCCAGATGTTCCAGCGACGGCCACGGCACATGGCGCCGGTTGCGCAGATAGGCAATGGCATTGACGTTGACGGACAGCTTGCACGGCATGAGCCGCTTATATCGGCAAAGCGGATTGCCAAAATGGTCCGGTTCGGAGAATAAATATCAGACCACTTTCCGGGGGCCGACGCATCGGCCCCCGCCGAAAAAAGCAATCATTATGGCGTCTTGTAGATAACCTTTGCGCTGCGGATCACAAGCGAATCTGCACACGTGTCGGCGGGTAGGACCGGATCTCGCTCAAACAACACGGTAATCAAGTCTCCCGCCTTCTGTCCAGAAAATCCCGGTGGCAATGTGCTTGTTGGCTTCTTCAACTTGAAATCACGGGTCACAAGTTTGGTTGTGATTGCCGGCATTGCGACGGTCGTCAGCCCAGCAGGGACAGAAACCAGGCCGTCGGTGATCGCAATGCCGCTGGCCTTGTGTTGACGAACGGCGATAGTAGGGCCGAAAGCCATATTGCACGACGTTCCGCTACTCATCATCTGCAGCCTGATAATAACCGGCGAATTTTTCTTGTAGTTGTTGGGTAATGTGAAAGCGAAAGCCAACTGGGAGTCCGCAACGTCATCCATTGCGACACCAAATCCGTCAAGAACTTCACCACTTGTTCCGCTCGCCAGTAAATCCCCATTGTCGATGATAAGGGTCTTGGTTCCGGCACTGGCCACGCCGGCGGCCAAAGCGCCAACCATTACAGAGAGCAGGAAAGCCTTGAGTTTCAACATTATATTCCTCCTTTTGAACTTGCCCCTCGGAACACTGTAATGCACTTCGTGCCCGGTTCGCAAGTTTGGGCAGCAGGGACCGCCCTGCCGCTTGGCACTAGTGCTCATGCCGTTGACAACGCCAAGCAACTCCTCGCAGGCGGCAATTCCATGCCGCAGGACGTGGACATGGTAGGTGGAACTGCGCGCATTTACGCCTCGCACGTGTCGTTCGTCCGGTCGCGGATGACTGGAGAGGCCCGCCGCCCCGGCATCGAGCGCCAAACGCCCCAGATGTTCCAGCGACAGCCACGGCACATGGCGCCGGTTGCGCAAGTAGGCAATTGCGTTGATATTTACAGAAAGCTTGCACGGCATGGCCCGCTTAGATCGACAAAGCGGCTTGCCAAATTGGTCTGGTTTGCCGAATAAACATCAGACCACACTGCGGGGGCCGACGCATCGGCCCCCGCTCAATATAAGCAGAGACTATGGTGTCTGATAGATCAACTTTGCATCGCGGATTATGAGTTGCCCCGCGCACGTGTCAGCAGGAAGGGCGGGATCTCGCTCAAACAGCAAAGTGATCAGGTCTCCCGCCTTCTGACCCGTGAACCCTGGCGGCGCGGAGTTGACGGGTTTCTTCAACTTGTATTCCCGTGTAACAAGCTTGGTCTCAATTGCCGGCATTGCGACTGTCGTCAGCCCGGCGGGGATAGAAACCAAGCCGTCCGCGATAGCCAGTATTCCCGCTTTGTGCTGGCGAAATGTGATGACGGGGAAAAATGCCATATTGCACGACGTTACGCTGCTCAACATCTGCAGTCTGATGACGGCTGGCGAGTTCTTCTTGTAATCTTTGGGCAGTGTGAAATTGAGCCCAAATTGAGAGTCCCCAAAATCGCTCATTGCGACACCAAGTCCGGGAAGCAATTGGGAGTTCTAAGTTATCTGCAATGAAGTCCCCCAAATCGATTGCCAGGGTCTTGGTACCAGCGCTGGCCACGCCGGAGGTGCAAGTGGCAACTAGTGCGGTCAGTAGGAAAAGCTTGAATTTCAGCATGATATACCTCGTTTGCACAGAGCCCGCTCGGTGCCGTTTAGAGCACGTCAACGGCTTGCTCACAAGATTGGGGATCCGGGCTGACCCGAATTCAACACCTTGCTAAGCTGGTGCAAGGTGCCGAGAGCCGGACGTTTGAAACCGGATTTTGCCGAAACCACCGAATAGAGAAAGATCATGACCCGCGTTGCAACGTTGCTTCTTGCACTGGCATTTGCCACCCCCACCGCTTTTGCAATCGACAACGCCAAGCAACTTCTGAGCGGCGGCTTCCGGATTTCGCCAAACAGTGTACGTTACACCGCTCCCGGGTTGGGAACGGTGTTTGGCATGGACTATCCGGCCACTGGCAAAGGCATCAGCGCCGCATCAATTCCCATGCCAGCGGGCGGACGCTTGAGCAGATTGCGGGTTCACATCGTCACGGAAGACGAGCCAACCAGCGGCACTATGGCCATTGAGTGTTCAAGAATGGCGCTGCCACCAACATGAAATGCACTGTCGCCGGACAAGCCGATTGCGGCAGCTCAAATACCGTTACCGCTCGCAGCGGGGGACCGGCTTGCGTTGGAAGCCAAGAACAATTTCTCTGGCGCGGAATTCATCACTTTCACTTATTCCATACTGCTGGATTGAGCACCAGAACGGTAACTGGACTGGCAGAACCCATTTGCGTTAAGTTAAGCACTCTCGACGCCAACCAAATGGACCACCGGTCATGTTGCTAAAGTCACTCTGTTGCGCAGGCTCATTGCTAACTGCCGTTTCAACTCCGGCTTCCGCCGAAGTGCTGATCACCGATTATTTCAGCAACGGCAGTTGGTCGCTCTACGAACAGTCCGACGACGGCCTGTTCAGCCAGTGCCTCGCCAAGAAGAACACCGAGGAAAACCAGACCCGTCTTCAGCTCGGCCGCAACATCTGGGGTGACGATTTTCTGATGGTCTACGGCATCAGCAAGCTGATCGCCGCTGACCAGACCGAAGGCAAGGGCCGCCTGCTGATCGACGGCAAGGACGCCTTCGACTATTCGGGCGCGTATATTTACAACTCGGTGGCCGAGGCCGGCACCAAGTACATCACCATCTTTCTGGCCCGTGACTTAATGCCAAAACTGGCGGTGGCAAGCTCTCTCACCATTGAGTTCGCCAAGGGCAAGGTGAAGCACGGCCTCAAGGGCTCGCAGGACATCATCGACCGGTTGAACTCGTGCATGGACTTGGCATTGAGCAAGGAGGGTGCGGCACCACCCACTCTTCCCACTGGCACCACGGTGATGGATATCGACAACATCGCCGGCTCCTATCAGGTGCGTGGCCGCAACCCCAACGGCAAATACTACTACGGCACTGGCGACGTGATCTATCTGCCGGGACTGCTGCAAGTGAAATGGGTGTGGAACGACAAGACCGAAGCCAAGGGCACGATCACCACGACCGGCAATGTGGCGATTGCTGCCGTCGAGGGACTTGACTCCCCCGCGATCTATACGATTGGCCGCGACGGCGTCTGGCGCGGCACCTGGAGCAACGGCCAGGGCATCGAAATCATGGTGCCGAGACGGAACTAGCGCCGGGCGGGGTCAATTGGTTTCGCCATCAAAGGGTGAAGTTGCCTTCACCCTTGTCTTCGGGATCGACTGAACCGCGTTCGGCACATTCATCACCTCCGGACCACCGGTAGCGCCTGCAATGCCGGTGCGGGCGGCTTGCGAAGCGATTTCGCGCTCAAGGCGTCTTGTAGATCAGCCGCGCGCCGGTGACCGCAATATTGCTGTTGCACGTGTCGTTGGCATGATCGCCATCCCGGAGAATTTGCAGGGTGACGCTGTCTCCTGGTTTCTGGTTCTGGAGCGTGAATATCGACGGCTTGGAGATTTTGAATTCCTTCTTGAACAATTTTGCCGCAGGTGTGGGCGACAGGGTCGCGCCGCTGGTCACCGCGGCGAAACCCGCGCCGGCGCCGGATTCAAACTCCCAAAGCTGGCCGGTGCGATACCTGGTGATGTTGCCCGCCTCAAGCATGATGCCGCACGGCGGCGTGGAAAAGCTCAGTATTTGCAGGCGCAGAATTGCTGGCGTGTTCTTTTTATAATTGCCGGGCAAGACGACATTGACAATGAGCCCGCTCTCGCCCGTGCCGGGAAGCACGACGCCTAGCCCGGGCCGTGACAAATCCACCGGCTGCACTGGCTTGCAAATTCGCCTGATCGATGACAAGCGTTTTGGTTTTCGCTTGCGCCGCCGCGCAAAGTTGCACGGCGGCAAGTCCACAGGCGAGAAGTGAAGGAACCCGTTTCATTGATTTCTCCTCAATCCGTGGTGTAGACGACTTTGACTGACGTGACGGTGGCGATGTCCCCGCACGTGTCTTCCGGATCTGCGCCCAGCCTGCCGAAGATCGCATGAATCTGGTCTCCGGGCCTCTGTCCGGCCACCGTGCCCACCCCGTCGGGTGACTTGTTCAGCTTGAAAGTCTTGCCCAGCATCTTGGCGCTGCTGGTTCCCGTGACCAGAAGGTCCGGACCTGGCAAGCTCAACCCCCCGCTCTCCGACCCTCTGTCGCCGGGGCGCAAGCGGAGCACGGCCAACGCCGTGAACATGACGGCGCAATTCTCCGGCGCGAGAATGCGCGCACGCAGTTCTACCGGAGAATTCTGCTTGTAGTCCTTTGGCAGCGTCAGCACCGCAATGGCATATGTGCTCAATGCATCGGGTAAATCGATGCCAAGGCCTAGTACACCTTGGGAAGCCCCAAAATACGGCACCAGGTCTTTGCCAAGGATGATGAAGGATTTGGTTCCAGCCTGCGCCGCAGTGGCGGCGAAGCTGGCGAAAAGCGCGGAAAGAAGCGCGGTCTTGAAGTTTCGCATGGCAGTTCTCCGTTCGAACTGCCCCCTCACCTCCGCTTAGAGCACAGCCAACGGTTGCGGGCAAGCGATCCTGCCGCTTGCGCCTAGACCTTCATGCCCTCGGGCCCGCGCGTATGGCGGCAACGCCGGTGCGCGCGACTTCGACGAGGCCGAGCGGCACCATCAGCGAGATGAACTGGTCGACTTTGTCGGTCTTGCCGGTGAGCTCGAAGATGAAGCTCTCGGTGGTCGCGTCGATGACCCGGGCGCGGAAGGCTTCGGCGAGCCGCAGCGCCTCGACGCGCTTCTCGCCCTTGCCCCGCCACCTTCACCATGCGCCAGTTCGCGGGTGAGCGAATTGCCCGTGACCGTGAGATCGGCGACCGAATGCACCGGCACCATGCGCTCGAGCTGGTGCTTGATCTGCACGATGACATCGGGCGTGCCGGTGGTCACGATGGTGATGCGCGAGACATGCGTCTCGTGCTCGGTCTCCGAGACGGTGAGCGAGTCGATGTTGTAGCCGCGGCCCGAGAACAGGCCGATGACGCGGGCGAGGACGCCCGGCTCGTTGTCGACGATCGACGGCGAGCGTGTGGGTCTCGACGACGAGCTTGGCGGTTGTCGAGGAAATAGGCCGAGCCGGCTGGATGTGCAGATGGGCGTTCATCGCGTTTCTCCTTACACCAGCACCTTGCCCTTGGCGTCGATGGCGCTTGCCGACCTCTTCGTCCGGCACGTCCTCGCCCAGCAGCATCTCGTTGTGCGCCTTGCCCGACGGGATCATCGGGAAGCAGTTGGCGAGGCTCGCCACGCGGCAATCGAAGATCACCGGATGCGGCGTCACTGCGATCATCTCCTTGATCGCGTCGTCGAGCTCGCCCGGCTTCTCGCCGCGCATGCCGACGCAGCCATAGGCCTCCGCCAGCTTGACGAAATCCGGCAGCGCCTCCGAATAGCTTTCCGACAGCCGGTTGCCATGCAGCAGCTGCTGCCACTGGCGCACCATGCCCATGTACTGGTTGTTGAGGATGAAGATCTTGATCGGCAGCCGGTACTGCACCGCCGTCGACATTTCCTGCATGGTCATCTGCACCGAGGCGTCGCCGGCGATGTCGATGACCAGCGACTTCGGATGCGCCATCTGCACGCCGACGGCCGCCGGCAGGCCATAGCCCATGGTGCCGAGGCCGCCGCGAGGTCATCCAGCGGTGCGGCTCCTCGAACTGGAAGAACTGCGCCGCCCACATCTGGTGCTGGCCCACTTCGGTGGTGATGTAGGTGTCCTTGTCCTTGGTCAGCTGCATAGAGCCGCTCGATCGCGTATTGCGGCATGATGACGTCGGCGTTGTTCCGGTAGCGCAGGCAATCGCGCGCCCGCCAGCCGTCGATCTGCTTCCACCAGGCCTCCAGCGCCTTCTTGTCGAGCGCGCAGCGACTTCGCCTTCCACACCGCGGATCATGTCTTCGAGCGCATGCGGCGCACATCGCCGACGACCGGAATATCGACGCGCACCGTCTTGTTGATCGACGACGGGATCGATATCGATGTGGATCTTCTTCGAGCCCGGCGAGAAGGCGTTGAGCCGGCCGGTGATGCGGTCGTCGAAGCGCGCGCCGACGTTGATCATCACGTCGCAATCATGCATCGCCATGTTGGCTTCGTAGGTGCCGTGCATGCCGAGCATGCCGAGCCAGTTCTTGCCCGCCGCCGGATAGGCGCCAAGGCCCATCAGCGTCGAGGTGATCGGGATGTTGGTCATCGCCACGAACTCGCGCAGCAGCTTCGACGCCGTGAGCGCCGGAATTGATGACGCCGCCGCCGGTATAGAGGATCGGCCGCTTGGCCGTGGCGATCAGCTCGACCGCGCGGCTGGATCGGCTTCGGCTCGGGCTTCACCCGCGGGCGATAGGTCTTGTGCTCGATGTTCTTGGGCCCGACATATTTGCCCTTGGCGAACTGCACGTCCTTCGGGATGTCGACCACCACCGGGCCGGGCCGGCCGTGGGTCGCCACATAGAAGGCCTCGTGCAGGATGCGCGCGAGATCGTTCACGTCCTTCACCAGGTAATTGTGCTTGGTGCAGGGCCGGGTGATGCCGACCGTGTCGCATTCCTGGAAGGCGTCGTTGCCGATCAGATGGGTCGGCACCTGGCCGGTGAGGCAGACCATCGGGATCGAATCCATCAGCGCGTCGGTGAGGCCGGTCACCGCATTGGTGGCGCCGGGGCCGGAGGTGACCAGCACCACGCCGCATTTGCCGGTCGAGCGGGCATAGCCCTCCGCCGCATGGGTGGCGCCCTGCTCGTGGCGCACCAGGATGTGCTTCACCTTCTCCTGCTGGAAGATCTCGTCATAGATCGGCAGCACCGCGCCGCCCGGATAGCCGAACACATGCTCGACCCCCTGGTCGGCCAGCGCCTTCAGCACGATTTCGGCGCCCGTCATCTCGTTCGTGGCCATGTTCAGCCCTCTTCCTTCGTCCGTTCCGTCAATCACATCAGTTCAATTCAGGCAATAAAAAAGGCCCCCGAGGGAGCCTGTTTTCCGCGCAACACCGTAACTCCTGGAGGCCTAAGCCTCCCCGGCGCTGCGCGGTGCTACTACGAGAATGCGTGTTCATGGGGCGGCTTTGTACGTGGGCGGAGGGATTTGGTCAAGGGGGCCTCCTATGATTGCGTGAATGAAACCGGTTACTATTGGGTTATCCTGTCAGCCTGGAAACTGGGGCCTGGCAAATGGACGTGCAGTTCGGTGACTATCGGCTGAAGCGCGCCGAACGGCTGCTGCTGGGGCCGCGGGGACCGGTGGAGCTTTCGGCCGCGGTCCTTCGACATCCTCGCCACGCTGCTGGGCAAGCCGGAAGACGGTGGTCGGCAAGACCGAACTCTTCGACGCCGTGTGGCCCGGCCTCGTGGTCGAAGAGAACACCCTGCAGGTTCATATCTCGGCGCTGCGCAAGGCGCTTCCTGCCGGCATGATCACGACCGTCCACGGCCGGGGATACAAATATGCCGGACCCCGTCCCGCCGCTGCCTGCCACAGAAACGCCGGTGCCGCCCAAACCGTCCATCGCTGTCCTTCCCTTCGCCAATCTCAGCGGCGATGCGGCGCAGGATATTTTCTGCGAAGGATTGGCGCTCAACATCGTCGCCAGCCTCGGGCGCTTCCACGAGTTGTTCGTCATCGACCGGTTTTCGACCCTGGCCTACCGCAACCGGCCGGTGACATCGGCCGAGGCGGCGCGTGAACTTTCGGTTCGCTACATTCTGGAGGGAAGTGTTCAGAAATCCGGCGACCGCATCCGCGTTTCGGTCCAACTCGTCGATGGCGCCGAGAACCGGCAGCTTTGGACCGAGACCTATGATCGGCAACTGACGACATCTTCGCGGTCCAGGACGAAATCACCGGGACGATCATCGGCACGCTGGCGTCCGGCTATGGCGGCAGGCTCGGCAAGGCCTGGCGCGACCGCAGCAGGTCCGCCGGGCACGAAAGTTACGTCGCATTGGACCATCTCCAACGCGCCTATGATGCCTGCCGTTTCACCAAGGAGGGAGAGATCCTTGCCAGGGAGCATCTGACCAGGGCAATCGAATGCGATCCGGGACTTGCCAAGGCCTATAGCAAGATGGCGTCGGGTTACACGGTCGACGCCTATGGCGGCTGGGCCGACGACTATGACGTCTCGATGGAACTGGCCCGTCAATGGGCAGTGAAAGCGATTGCCTGCGACGACGGCGATTCCTGGTCCCATTGGGCCTTCGCCAACTATCATTTGTATACATTGAATCATGGTGTGGCACTTGAAGCCTTCCAGAAGGCCCTCGACTGCAATCCCAACGACGCCGAGGTGATGACCGACTACGGGCTTTGCCTGAGCTATGCGGGCCGGGCGGAAGAGGCCATCGAATATGCGCGCAAAGCCATGCGCCTCAATCCGTATCACTATGAATGGTACACGTCTCAGCTCGGCCAGATCTATTTCGATGCCCGCCAATATGACAAGGCCATCGCCACTTTTGCCAGCCTGCGTTCGTTCGATAGCGCCCTCATGCGGGTCTATCAGGCCGCCAGCTTCGCCGCCGCCGGGAACCAGCAGCAAGCCCAGAAATCGGTGAAACGGGCGCTCGAACTCGATCCAGGCGCCACACTGGAAAAATGGACCGACCCGAAGCTCGCGCCTTATGGCGACGCAGGTTATCTCGAACATTTCCGCCAGCATCTCCTCAAAGCGGGCCTGCCGGAGCGGGCTGCGACGCATGAAGAAAGACCGTCCATCGCCGTTCTTCCCTTCGACAACATGAGCGACGACCCGGAGCAACGGTATTTTTCCGACGGATTACCGAAGACATCATCACCGAAGTATCGCGCTTTCCGTCACTGTTCGTGGTGGCGCAGGCTTCTTCATTTGCGTTCCGCGAACATAAACTGTCAACCTCGGAGCTGGCCCGCCAATTGGGCGTTGCCTATATTCTGGAAGGCAGTGTGCGCAAGGCTGGCAACCGGGTGCGGATCACCGCCCAGCTGATCGAAGCCGTCAGCGGCAAACATATCTGGTCGGAGCGTTATGACCGAAGCCTGGATGATGTCTTCGCTGTGCAGGATGAAGTTGCCCGCGTCATCGCGTATTCACTGACCGCGCAAGTTGAGGGCGATGTATTGCAGCGCTCTTCGCGCCAGCGTCCGGAGAATTTTGCGTCGTACGACTTCCTGCTGCGCGGCTTTCAATTGCAACAACGTAACACCCTCAAAGATGTTGCCGCCGCAATTCCACTGTTTGAACGGTCTATTGAACTCGACCCGAATTGCGGCGAAGCCCACGCCTTTCTGGGAATATGCCATCTGATCTTTCGCATCTACAATCTTGACGCAAGCGCGCTCGATCGCGCCTGGGAGCTCGCCCAGCGTGGCATTCACCTTGATGAGCGGAACGCCCGCTGCCAGATCATTGCCGGATATTGCGCGATCTACAGAGGCCAGTTTGACGAAGCGGAATTCCACCACAAGCGCGCGGTCTTGCTCAATCCCAACGAAGCACACGTCGCTATGCACATGGGACTCTTTTTGGCCTACGCGGGCCAGCCGGACAAAAGCGGTAGCTGGTTCGAGACCGGCCAACTGCTCAACCCATTCCCACCGGTCTATTATGGGGCGTTCGAAAGAATTGTAAACTATGGGTTAGGTCTCTACGAACTTGCGGCCCGTCCGGCGCAAGGAGCCTGGGACGACATAATTGACCAGATATACATCGCAGCAAGCCTCGGGCAGTTGGGCCGCGCCACCGAAGCCAGCGTCAATCTTGCCCGCTGCAAACAATTATCGCCAGCAGGGCTTTCGGTCCGCGCCTATGTTGACGCTGAACCCTATCGCCACCCCTCAGGCAACGCACATTTGCTCGACGGCTTGCGCAAGGCGGGTTTGACGGAGTGAGTATCGCTCGCCTTGCGCGGCGCTGAGCCAGAGAAATACTCTTTTTGAGCCTCAACCGCTCCACCCCTTCCCCTGCCCGCGCCACCATGTGCTTTGTCGCTTGATGTATTGCCGCGTGGCGGCCTTGGACTGGGCAATAGCTGTCTCGAGACCAATCTCACCACGCAAGTGGGCGGAGAGTTCAGGAACACCGATGGCCTTCATCATCGGCAACAAGGGATCGAGATGCATGACGGCGCGCACCTCATCCAAAGCGCCAGCATTCATCATCGCATCGAAACGCGCTTCGGCGCGGGCATGCAATTCGGCGCGCGGCACGTCGATGAAATGCCGCTCCACCGCCGCGCCGGCAAGCGGCGAAGCTGATTGCTTCTGCCACGCGCGCAATGGCTGGCCAGTGCCTTCTATCACTTCCAGCGCCCGGATGAGGCGCTGGCGGTCGTTGGGTTGCAACAGTGTTGCACCATCGGGATCGCGGCGGGCGAGTTCGCCATGGAGATCGCCTTCGAAGTTGCGCCAATGATTGCGCACCGCCGCAGCAATGGGCGGCACTTCGGCAAGCCCCTGCTCCAGCGCCTTGAAGAACAGACCGGTGCCGCCGGTGACGATGGGAACTTGCCCCGCAGCCCAGCAGGCCTCGATCTCCCGCGTGGCGTCCTTGAGCCAGTGGCCCACCGAGTAACTCTCTACGCCGCTCAGATGGCCATAGAGCCGGTGCGGCGCCAGGCGTTCCTCAACAAGCGTGGGTCTCGCCGTCAGGATGCGAAGCTCAGCATAAACCTGAAGGGCATCGGCATTGATGATGACGCCGCCCCGTTCGCGCGCCAACCTGAGCGCCAAAGCGGACTTGCCGCTGGCGGTTGGGCCTGCAATAAGCACCGCACTTTTGGAGATGTGTTTCAGCATATGGATTCCGTTGCCGTTCTCATAGCAGCCCCCGGCTCCGGCGCAATCACCGCCGAAGTGCTGGGCACCTTGCGCGAATTCGGCGCCGGCGCCCCGCACTGGCTGGCGCCGGGCGAGGCGGCGGAAGTGGCACATTTTCCGCGCCTGCCGGAGTTCATGGCGGCGATGCATGCCAACCCCATCGACGTGAACACCGTTCCTGCCACCAACCGCCGCAAGCGCCTGCTCATCGCCGACATGGATTCAACCATGATCCAACAGGAATGCATCGACGAGTTGGGCGTTGCCGCGGGCGTGGGTCAGCGCATCAAGAACATCACCATCAAGGCGATGCGCGGCGAACTGGATTTCGAGGCGCACTGCGCGAGCGTGTGTCTTTGCTAAAAGGACTCGACGCCGCAGTGATCGACAGACTTTTGGCCGAACGCATTACGCTGATGCCCGGCGGCAGGACACTGATTGCAACCATGCGCGGCCATGGCGCCTACACGGCCCTCGTCTCCGGCGGTTTCCGGCAATTCACATCGCGCGTCGGCGCCATGCTGGGCTTCAACGAAAACGCTGCCAACGATCTCATTATCCGCGATGGCAAGCTGACCGGTGAAGTGGCAACGCCTATTCTCGGTCAGCAGGCCAAGGTCGACGCACTCCGCCGCATCGCCATGGACAAGGGCCTGACCGCGAACGACGCTATTGCCGTCGGCGATGGCGCCAATGACCTCGGCATGCTGGCAGAGGCAGGCTTCGGCGTGGCCCTGCATGCCAAGCCCCACGTCCAGGCACAGGCGAAAATCCGCATCAACCACGGCGACCTGACGGCCCTGCTCTACCTCCAGGGCTATGCCATGTCCGAATTTCTCGACCACTGAACGAGGCTCTTGACGTTCGCCCGTATCTGAGACATTTTCCCACATATGGACGACGCCACCATTAACATTCGCATCGCCACACGGTTGAAATCACTGCGCGCCGAGCGCGGCTGGTCGCTTGATGAATTGGCACAGCGCAGTGGCGTCAGCCGCGCGACTTTGTCGCGGCTGGAGAATGCCGAGGTCAGCCCCACGGCCAGTGTGTTGGGCAAGCTCTGCGCCGCCTTCGGCCTTACCATGTCGCGGCTGATGATGCTGGTGGAGGAGGAATTCGAACCTCTGCTCCGCCGCGACGCGCAAGCCGTGTGGAAAGACGCCACCACGAATTTCTGCCGCCGCACGGTTTCGCCCCCTGCAAAGACACTTGCCGGAGAAGTGATTGAATGCGAATTGGGCGCTGCGACGCGCATTACCTATGACAAGCCGTCACGCCTTGGCCTGGAGCATCACCTGGTGTTGCTCGAAGGCGCGCTCACCATTGCCGTCGATGGCCGCAGCCACGGCCTGAAGACCCGGCGATTGCCTGCGCTATCAACTGCATGGCGCAACCGAATTCACCACGCCAAAAACCAAAGGCGCCCGTTACCTCCTGTTCATGGTGTGAGATGAAACTGGAAATCGTCAAGTACGCCGCCGCCGATGCAGCACGCGACATCAAGCCGTTAGGCGCCCTGATGCACGCCTGCGTGCTGGATGGCGCCAGCATCGGCTATGTGCTGCCCTATTCGCTTGAAGACGGCGAGAATTTCTGGCGCGACAAGGTGATCCCGGCGCTGAATGGTTTTGGCCGGGTGCTGCTGGTGGCCGCGCCGATGGTGCCATCGCCGGTTCCGTGCAGTTGGACTACGACACACCGCCCAACCAGCCGCACCGCGCCGAAGTGCGAAAGCTGATGGTGCATCCGGATTTCCGCCGCCAGGGCATTGCCCGGTCCTTGATGTCGGCACTCGAGAACGAGGCCGTTGCCGTGCACCGCACTTTGCTGACGCTCGACACCCGCACCGGTGATGCGGCGGAGCCGCTCTATGCCTCAATGGGCTACAAGATCGCCGGCGTCCTTCCCGGCTGGTGCCGCGACACCCCCACCGAACGGCTCGACCCGACGACATTCATGTACAAGAACTTGTAGCCGGGAGCGAAACCTACTGGCCGTCCAACCGCGAGGTTTTCCGCCTCGATCCGCCATGCGCCGTCTTCCTTCACCATGTCGAGCGTGACGTGCGCGGTGTCGACGATCGGGCTGCTGGCCTTGTCTTTCGGTGAATAGCGATAACGCACGTCGAAGATGACGTTGGCGTTTCCGGCGTCGATCAGCGTGACCTTCAGCGTACCGGGCAGCAGATTGAGTTTCCACTTCTCCCATTGGCTGAACCACTGGGCCTTGGCCTCCACCAACTCGCCGCGCTTGTAGATGCGGCCGAAGGCGGTGATTTCCGCCGTGTAAATCTGGCTGTGTGGCGGCCTCGAAATTCGCCATGTCGGGTTTCAGATATTTGCCGGTGATGAAACTCTCGATCTCGCGCCTGGCAATCGTCTCGTCATTTTCCAAGGCCGCCACACTGTTGTTCCGGCTCCGGTTGCGCGATCTTCGACGAAGGTAAATCGCGAGGTGAGTGAATCCCACGACATCGGCGTCTGGAAGTCTTTGGTCGTCTCGACCACATCGCGGCGCACAGCGATCATCAGGTCGTTGATGCTCTGTCCTGGCCGGTCGATGTGCTTGAGCAGGGCTTCCGCGAAAGGTGAATTGCGGCCTGTGCCGTCCATGGCGACAGCGCCGGGTGCTGTCGAAAATGCAATAAACGTGCCCTTGGCACCATCGATCTGCGCAAGGCCCTCCGCCGCCTGCACTGCCCGGGTCGTGGACTTCGCGGTGAGTGCCCGTGCGAAGGGATTGTTGCGGCAGGCATCGAGAATGAGAATGGAGGTTCCCGCCTGCTGCTGCATCAGGTCCATAATGTCTTCGATGGGAATGGCCTCAAGCCTCAGCTTGGCGGGTTGATTGAGCTTGGCATCGACGGGAAGAATATAGTTGCGGCCATCAACCTGAATGCCGTGGCCCGCGTAGTAGAAAAGCCCCGCCGCGGCACCTTCCAGCGCGTCGGCGAATTCGCCGATCTTACCTTCGAGATCGCGTTTGCCGAGGTCATAGCCATCGACCACCGTGAAGCCCATGGCGCGCAGCTTGGCGGCAATGTCCTGCGGCATCGTTCACCGGATTGGCGAGCATTCCCGGCGTCGAGATAGGAGCCGTTGCCGATGACCAGCGCCACCCGCCCGCCCTGTGGCGTGCCGCCGCCAACCAGCAGCACAGGGCCAAAACAGCAACAGAAGCGGCAGCAAGACGGCATGCGCCGGATCAAAGCCCTATCCGGCGCGGCTGTAAAGGGCGCCTACTTCTTGATCTTCAGGGCGATGAACCGCATTTCGCCCTGCTTGCCGCCCTTGGCGACGAGCAGGAGCACCGAGCCTTTGCCGGACTTTTCGGCCTCCGCCACGGCGGCTGAAACGTCGGCGGCGCCCGTCACTTCCTTTTCGCCCGCTTCGGTGATGACATCGCCGGGCTCCAGCCGCTTGTCGGCGGCGGCGCCCTCGGGCGCCACTTCGGTGATGACGGCGCCATTGACCTCGGCGTCGATATTGTACTTGGACCGCAACTCATCGGTCATCGAGGTCACCGTCATGCCAAGTGTCGTCACCACGGCTGGCGCATCGCCACCGCCAGTGCCGCCATTGTCCTGATCGGCGACCAGTTTCTCGCCATCCTCAAGCCGGCCGACTTCCGCCGTGACCATGACTTCCTTGCCCTTGCGCAGCAGCTTCACCGGCACCTTGGCGCCGATTTCGGTTTCCGCCACGGTCTTCGGCAAGTCGCGCATTTCCTTGATGGGCTTGCCGTTGAATTCGATGATCACGTCGCCTGCCTCGATGCCCGCAACTTCAGCAGGCCCGGTCTTGGTGACATCGGCGATCAGCGCGCCGCGCGGCTCGCCCATCCCCATGGTTTCGGCAATATCGGGCGTCACCGACTGGATTTTGACACCGAGCCAGCCACGCCGCGTTTCGCCGAACTTCACAAGCTGATTGATGACATTCTTGGCAGTGTTGGTGGGAACCGAGAAGCCGATGCCAACCGAGCCGCCCGACGGCGAGAAGATCGCCGTGTTGATGCCGACGACTTCGCCTTTCAAGTTGAACAGCGGGCCGCCGGAGTTGCCCTTGTTGATGGCGGCGTCGGTCTGGATGAAATCGTCATAGGGGCCGGCGTTGATGTCGCGGTTGCGCGCCGAAACGATGCCGAGCGACACCGAGCCGCCGAGCCCGAAGGGATTGCCGATGGCCAGCACCCACTCGCCGATCCGCAGCTTGTCGCTGTCGCCGAACGGCACGGTGGGCAGGGGCTTGTCGGATTTCACCCGCAGCACGGCAAGATCGGTCTTGGGATCGCGGCCGACAAGTTCAGCCTTCAGCAACGTCGAATCCTGCAGGCGGACCTCGATCGATTGGCGCCTTCGACCACATGGTTGTTGGTGACGATCAGGCCCGACGCGTCGATGATGAAACCCGAGCCAAGCGAAGACACTGAACGCGGACGGCCCTGCCCCGGTGCTCGCCACCCGGTTGATTGCGCTTGAAGAAATCGTCGAAGAAATCCTTGAACGGCGAATTTTCCGGAAGCTCCGGCATGGCCGGGGCAGTCAAACCAGAGCCGGAAGTTGGTTTCGACAGCGATTTCCACCACCGCCGGCAGCAGCTTTTCGGCAAGATCGGCGACCGAAGGAAACTCTTGCGCATGGGCCGGAGCCGCCAGCATCGGCGGCACCACCATCAGCCCCGCCGCAAGGGCCAGCGCCAGACCGGCAACCGCGCCGCGCAAATTCACGTTCCGAAGAGACTTCATGTCGCCGTTCTCCAAGTTTCGAGTCCTATCCTACCGCAGCTTTGACAAGCCATACGATCACGACACCGAGAGCGATGGCCGACGCGCCGCCAAGCCGCAATTGTTCGTTGCTGAAATTCGGCAGAAGCTGCGCCATGGCCTTCAAATGGCCGGGAACCAAGGCATAAAGAAGGCCCTCGATCACCAACACGAGACCGAGGGCCACCAGCAAATCGGCGATCATTGCGCCGGAGCGGGCGCCACGTCCTTGGCGGCGTTGCCCCCGAAGTATCTGAAGAAGTCCGAGTCAGGCTTCAGCACCATGGTAGTGCCCTGCCCCGACAGGCCTTTCGCATAGGCCTGCATCGAGCGGTAGAACGAGAAGAACTCGGTGTCCTGCTCGAAGGCCGTGGCGAACACCTTGTTGCGTGTGGCATCGGCCTGACCCTTGACAATCTCTGCATCGCGCCGGGCTTCTTCCACCCGGACCACGTATATGCGGTCAGTCTCGGCGTTCATGCGGGTTTTCACCGCTTCGCCTTCCGAACGAAGCTTGGTGGCGAGCGCGTTGCGCTCGGACTTCATGCGGTTGTAGGTCGAGTTCGAGCACCGCACCATCAAGATCGGTGCGGCGCACCCGCACGTCGACAATATCGATGCCCAACTGGTCGGCTTCCTGGCGCACTTGTTTGCTGATTTCCAGCATCATGGTGGAGCGATCGGCGGACAGCACCTGATCGAAGGAACGCTGGCCATAGGTCTGGCGCAGTGCCGCGTCGAGGAGCGCGCCAACCCGGATCTGTGCCTGTTCGAGATCGGCGCCCAGGGTTTCGCGGAACAGCCGCGCATCCTTGATGCGCGACAGGGTGATGGCATCGACGATGTAAACCTGGCTGTCCTTGTCCTGCACCGGACGGTTGTCGTTCTCCCACACCATGATGCGGTCTTCGATCATGGTGACGGTTTCGGCGACCGGCAGCTTGAAATACAAGCCCGGCAGTTCGACGATGCGGTTGATGTCGCCAAAGCGCAGAACGAGCGCCTTCTGGCGCTCATTGACGACGAAAGTGGACATATAAACCACCGCCACGACAACGGCGGCGATGATGGCGAGAAAACTTTTGTTCATGATGTTGATCCTCTCGCGTTTCAGTTCTGCGTCGTATTCTGCTGGATTGCAGGAAGCGGCAGATAGGGCACGACGCCCGAACCGCTCGCCCCTTCCTCGATCAGCACCTTGTTGGTGTTGCCGAGAATGAGTTCCATGGTTTCAAGGAACATGCGCTCGCGTGTGACATCCTTGGCGACCTTGTATTCGTTGTAAACCGACAGGAAGCGCGCCGCTTCGCCCTCGGCTTCGGCGATGACCCGGGCTTTGTAGCCATTGGCCTCTTCAAAGAGTTTCGCCGACTCGCCTTCCGCCTGCTGAACGCGCTGGTTGCGGTAAAGTTGTGCTTCGTTTTCAAGCTGCTTCTTGTTCTGGTCGGCGCGCACCACGTCAGCGAAGGCATCGGCCACTTCGCCGGGCGGCTGCACGTCGCCCAGGTTGATGGCGGTGATCATCACGCCCGCCTGGTACTGGTCAAGCAGGGTTTGGGTGATGCCCATGACCTTGGTGGCGATGGCGTTCTTGCCGGTGGTCAGGATCAGCTGGGCGTTGTTCTGGGCCGCCACTTCGCGCATCGCCGATTGTGCCAGCGCGCTGATGGTACGTTCAGGTTCAGCCACGTTGAACAGGTAATCCTTGGGATTCGAAATGCGCCACTGCACAGTGAACGGCACCGAGATGATGTTCTTGTCGGCGGTCAGCATCTGGCTGTCAGTGCGCTCGGCGCCGATGGCGATCTGGCGCACGGCGCCGACCTTGGGCTTTTCCATCGTCTCGACCGGCCAGATGGCGAAATGCAGACCAGGTTCCGCAGTGCGGTCATATTGGCCAAAGCGCAGCACAACGCCACGCTCGTCCGGCTGCACCTGATAGATGCTGTTATAGATGACGAACGCGCCAACCAGCAGGATCGGCACAACCCACGTGAAGCGCCCGCCGCCCTGCGGTAGCGCCTGCCTCAGCTTGTCCTGGCCGCGGCGAAGCAGTTCATCGAGATCGGGCGGGTTCGGGCCCCGTCCGCCGCCCTGGGGCCGCTTTGGCCCCTGGCCCCATGGACCCTGGCCCCACGGGCCCTGGTTGTTTCCGCCACCGTCTTCTTTGTTCCACGGCATGGTATTTCCTTTATGTCGCGGGTGAATCTGTCAGCGCGATATAGGAAGCCCCTCGCCCGATGTCCACCTTTGTCAGGGGGCAAGCCAGAGGGGATCGATCACCGGGTTGACATGGCCCAGCAGCCGGGCGGCCTTCGCCGCTGCGGCAAGGCCGGTTTCATAGGCGCCATGGGCGGTGGCCATGAAATGGGTGTGCACATGCTCGCCCGCCAGAAACACCCGGTCGTGGATGGTTTCGCCGAAATTCTTGCGGAGATGCGCCTTGCCCGGCCTGGCACAGGAATAAGCGCCATTGATCCACGGATCGTCCGTCCAGGAAGTAACTTCGCCGCTGGTGATGTCCTTGCGAATATCGGCTCCGAATGCCGCCGCCAGCGCGTCCTTGGCGAAGGCCAGCATGGCGGCCTTGCCCTGTTCCGCCAGCTCCCGGGCCGGAATTCCAGCGACATGGCCTACGGCAATCGGCCTGCCAAAGGGATTGAGCTCGAAACTGATGGGAGCCGCGCCGGTGGCGATATCGCAGCCATCGGGCAGATTGAACCCCTGTTCGTCGAAGAGCGGGCGCCTGAACCCAATGGCGATCTTCTCATAGTATCCCATCGGCACCTCGGCAGCCGCTTCGACTATGTTCGCCGGAAGGCCAGGCTCGAAACGCAGCCTGCCAGTCTCCAGCATGCGCGCCGGCACGGCAACAATGCAGGCGGAAGCCTTGATCGTCCCCGATGACGTCTCAACCTGAACGCCACCGCGATGCACGCGCACCACTTGCGCTGGCGTTTCAAGCCGGATCGGCAGCCCATGGGACAGTCGGGCAATCAGTGCGCCATAGCCATCGCGCACGGCGCAGTTCCGCCCGGTATCACGATAATTGCCGATGTCTTGCGAGCGAAAGTCTGTCGCGGCGGGTGGCTGAACATCAGTGCAGCCAATGCTCGGCCAATACGTGGCGCGGCATGCTGGCGGGCAGGAGTTCGGAGACCGCCCCATCCGGCTGCGAACGGCCGTCTTCGGCAACCTGGTCGAGGAGCTGCCAGAGAGGCGCCGTCGCAATCGGCTCACTGGTGCCATTCGCCATCAATGAAAGTGTTGTGAAAGGACCTGCCGCGCTCGGACCGGTAGCCGTGGCCCACCTTGTCGGCCATCTGCCGCAGCACGTTGACATCCGCCGAATGCAGCCAGTGGCAACCGTGGTCCCAGAGATGGCCCAGACTTGATGTTTCGCTGTAGGCCCTGCCCCCAACGCGCTGTTTCGATTCAAGGATCACATGCGAAATGCCAAGCTGGGCAAGACCCAGTCCCGCCCCAATGCCCGCTGCTCCAGCACCGATAATGACGACATCAACCATCGGCGCGATCCAGAGTTCGGAGTGTGAAAGGTGCCGAATCCTTCGGTCCCCGGGAATGCTGCTCCCGCGCCACTTCCCGCCATTGGGCGGGATCAACCACTGGAAAGCGCGTGTCACCTTCGACGTCCAAATCAACTTCGGTCAAATAGAGCCGGTGGGCCAGGGGCATGAACATTGCGGTAGATTTCACCGCCGCCGATGATCGCGACCTCTTCCACGGAACCCGCCGCCGCCAGCGCTGCCCCGGGCGTCGCAACCACCATCGCCCCTTCGGCGGCGTATCCACCCTGTCGGGTAATGACGATATTGTGCCGGCCAGTAAGCGGTTTTCGCGGTAGGCTCTCCCAGGTCTTGCGGCCCATGATGACCGGTTTGCCCATGGTGATTTCCTTGAACCGCTTGAGGTCGGATGAGATGTGCCACGGCAAGCCGCCATCGCGGCCGATGACGCCATTCCTTGAAACCGCCACGACAAGAGCAATGCGTGTCATCGCGCCAACCTTTCCAGCGCTTCACCGGAGAGGCGGCAATAGTTCACGCCGTCCTCGAATTCAGCGCCGATACCCTCATAAAGCGCCCGGCCATCGCTGTTCCAATTCACCATCATCCAGGCAATGGCGGGATAGCCACGATCAACCGCCAACCGCGCCACTTCGCGCAGCAGGGCTTTCGCAACACCCTGCCTGCGGAACTGCGGCAGCACCGACAGGTCTTCCATATACATCACCTCCCGCCCGCGAAATGTCGAAAAGCTGCGATGCAGGACGGCGCACCCGGCGGGCGTACCATCAACGGTGGCAATCAAAGCACTGACAAACGAACGCGCGTTGAACAGCGCGGCTTCGAAATCCTCAGGTGTGGAATGAAAATGCGCAATCTCGCCATGGTGCACGGCCAGTTCGCGCACCATGCCATGCAGCGACGCGCCATCCCCGGGCTGTGCCGGGCGGACAGCGATCATGCCGCGCCACACTGGCAAAGGTGACTACAGCATAGATACCATTCCACAAGCCATGGCACACGATCGTCACCCACAGGCTGCCAAAACGCCACATCAGATAGCCGAACACCAGGCCCATGACGAAAATGAAGGCAATCGAAAACCATGGCTCCTGAAACATGCAGCATGGACCATGCCGCCGATGTGACGACTGATGTTCCTACAAAAGCCAAGCCGCGTTTGCGACAACGCCGTGAACAACTGCCCGCGAAACACCAATTCTTCTGCCAGCGGCGCGCCGATGACCACCGATGGCAGCACCAGCATGAACAGCTTGGGATCATGGGCGATGTCGAACATCGCCTGCTTCACCAGCGCCGATGCTATCTGACTGATCTTCGCCCTCGGTGGGTTGGTATTGCGAAACGTCGATGCCGAGAAGCAATACAATGGCAACGAGGAACAGGTACATGCCCGCGATGAAGCCGATGGCAACGCCGGACCAGCCGAGCCAGCCAAGCTTCGGCCACTGAAGATTGAGCACCTCCGCGGGCTTGCCGCCGCGCACCTTGGCCAAGAGACCATGCAGCGATGGCGGTCAACACCGACGCGGGAAGGATACCGATCAGAAAACCCTTGATCACATCGCCTTGGTTGTCGAGTTGCCACCAACCACGAGTGCGACCGCAGCCAAGCCAAACCCGCTCTGCAGCAGCTGGTTGAGAACGACCAGCACAACCGCGATGGCGAGGCCAACCAAAGCCCGGCGGGATTCGTGGCGCGATAGAGCCTGCGCTGGCCGCCCTGGAAATCTTCGCCGATTGCCGCCATTACACCGCCACGGGCGCGGCGATGTGCGGATGCGACTGGTAGCCCACGATCTCGAAATCCTCGAAGCGGAAATCGTCAAGGGCCGCCACTTCGCGCTTGATGACCAGGCGCGGCAGCGGCAACGGCGCGCGCTGCAATTGCGCGTCCGCCTGCTCGAGATGATTGATGATAGAGGTGGGCGTCGCCCAGCGTGTGGATGAACTCGCCCACCTTGAGGCCGGTGACGGCGGCCACCATGTGGGTGAGCAGGGCGTAGGAGGCGATGTTGAACGGAACACCGAGGAAGATGTCGGCCGAGCGCTGGTAGAGCTGGCACGAGAGCTTGCCGTTGGCCACGTAGAACTGGAACAGGCAGTGGCATGGCGGCAGCGCCTGCTTGTCGACATCGGCCGGGTTCCACGCCGTCACGATCAGCCGCCGCGAGTCCGGGCTCTTGCGGATACGGGCAATCACATCCGCCAGCTGGTCGATGGTGTTGCCATCGCCCGAAGGCCATGACCGCCACTGTGCGCCATAGACCGGGCCAAGATCGCCATTGTCATCGGCCCATTCGTCCCAGATCCTCACCTTGTTATCGCGCAGGTATTTGATATTGGTTTCACCCCTGATGAACCACAGGAGCTCGTAAATGATCGAGCGCAGATGCAGCTTCTTGGTGGTGACCAGCGGAAAACCGCTGGGACAAGGTCGAAACGCATCTGGTGGCCGAACACCGAGACGGGTTCCGGTGCCGGTGCGGTCATCTTGTCCGCGCACCATGGTCGCGCACGTGGCGCATGAGATCGAGATACTGTTGCATGGGACCAAGCCTAGCCGAATTCCGCCAGCCGGGCCAAACAAACCCTAGCGGTATTGCACAATACCGTCTGCTGGTCGATGCTGACGGCGCTGCCATTGCCGGACTTGAACTCCACCCGGACATTCCGGCTGCCGGGCCTGACAGCCGGAAAAATCCACGTGAAGCTTTGCGCTTCGAAGGTGCATGCCGTCGCCATTCATGGTCGGCCACGAGGGCGCCCGGTTGGGCGATGCGTTTTTCCGTCCAGCACCACGTTGCAACCAAAGTTCTCCCGGATTGGCGGCCTGCATTCGCGCCGAATAGGTCACCAGCACACAGGACTTGCCCTTGCCGCCGATATTGAACGAAATCCGCGTGTTGGGAATTTCCACGAAAGCCTGCGACCAGGTGGTGAACGGGCTCTGCCGGGCGGTCGAAGGCGGTTTTGACATGGGTGAGCTTGCCGCAGGACTTCACATCGGCACAGTGCCGGCCACCGGCGCAGCACCAACACGGCACACCAGCGCCAACACTGCAGCCAAACGCCGCAACATGAACCACCTCCCCAAGGAAGAGCAAGCTCCCCTAAGGGCACAATTAACGCCATTTGACCGGCAAAGACAAACAAGTTTTCGCTACGGCAACCGGTTTTCCTTTTATCCGGGCGCCGCCGCGCCCTATATTGGCCCCGTCACGCTCCGCAAGGGGCATGACTATGGTGATAAACGGTTGTCGTAATAAGCCTTTCGGACCCGGGGGCAGTACCCGGCGCCTCCACCATCGACCGCTTCAAGCGGAGGGCGGTGATGGGGGCGAAACAGGATCGACGAGGGTGTAAAGGACTGCTTTTTGCCCGTGATGGTTCCGACGTTATCGGACTAAACTTATAGTTGCCAATGACAACTATGCTCCGGTCGCTCTCGCCGCTTAATGCGGTGCGAGAACCGAAATCAAAGTCCTGAGGCTTAGCCGTTTCAGGCGGGGTTCGCCGGCACCTGGCAACAGAAGCCGGCACTTCATCCAAAATTCAGGGCAATAGAGACAGGTTCACGGCGCCGTGCGGTCGCGTGCCGGGCCAGGCTGTTAACGGGCCAAAATCGTAACGAAGTCCTGCGAATACCGTGAACCATGGGCATCAAATTCGGTACCGGGCCCTTCGTCGCCTTCGAACTGAAAGCTGTAGAAATCAGCGCCACGCCCGCGAATATCGAAAGCCCGCAATCTGCAAATAAGTATTCAGCACCGCCACGCAGTGAAATCGTTTGGTGACAAAACCAGAGTCCACAGATCAGCGCGCGAGAAGCCGCCGTTGATCGCCAATGCAAACTGCGGCGTGGCGTAGAATTTGGCAGCGGCGGATACGAACCAGACATCGGTTTCCCCAGCATCGAAAGATCCAGGTCCGCTTTCGTCGGTTGCATCATTCCAGCTCACTCCACCTGAAAGGCCAAGGGTCAGGGACTCGCCCGCGAAATACTGGCCAAAAAGTCCAACCGAGTAAGTATCGAGATCAATGTGGTCATTGTTCGAACGGGTCTTCTTCCTCGAAGTGGGTAAAATCATAGGACACGAAAGCACCGGCCGCACCCAGGGCCCGATCGCGCCAAAACATCTTGGCGCCCGCCGATGCGCCGAGAGATTGCGAATCAGCGTTCTCTTCTTCGGCAAAACTGGCGCCAAGCCCTGCATCGAGTTGAATGTTCCAGGCTCCGCATGTCAACAGTCCAGCTCCTGTTACCGACGGTCCATGTCCTTCGGATTCACCGTTGACGCCATCGTCGAATTCGTACTGCGAGAAGCTGTAGTCCCCCCACACGGCAGCCTTGAGACCGCAGCGATCAGGCGCGGCAACATCGCTTGCAAAGGCCGGTGAAACGTCCACCAACAAGGCCAATAACACAGTGCCTGTGGCCATTTTCAATATCAGCTTAAATGCCATTTTTCTGTCCCGGTTCTCGCTGCCGTCCGGACGCACATTCTAGCCCCAATCCCGATTGCTTACCATACGCAATCCAGGGGAAACGTGGCAACTGCCGGGATGACACCGGCCCGCCTCGGGGCCTATAAGACCCGCCTGAGTCGATGTGAGTGAGCCTCGGAATGCCCGACGACCTGATGCGCTATGACCTTTGGCCCAGAACGCCCTGCGCGGCGTGGTGCGCGAGGCCTTCGCATCGTCAGAAGCAGTGGCCTGCCCGGCGACCACCATTTCTACATCGCCTTCCTGACCAAGCCATCCCGGCGTGAACATCGGCGAGCGCCTGGCCGCCCGATACCCGCGCGAGATGACAATTGTGCTGCAACACCAGTTCTTTGGCCTTAATGGTTCTCGAAGACCGCTTCGAGGTGGAGCTATCCTTCGACAACATTCCCGAAAAGCTGATCGTGCCCTTTGCCGCCGTCAAAGGTTTCCTCGATCCCGCCGTGCAGTTCGGCCTGCAGTTCGAAGTGGCGCCAGTTGAGGCCGCAGCGCAGACGAAGCCAAGCCCAAATCCAAGGCCAAGCCGCGTCGCCCGCCAAGGATGCGGTCCCCGAAGCCCGACACAAAATCGCCCGATACTCCGGCACAAGCTGAGGGACACAAGATCGTTTCCCTGGATTCGTTCCGCAAGAAGTGAAATCGGCTGCCATGATCAGGCTTTCGCATGTCGTTTTTCTGCTGGCTGCAATTGCGGCGGGACCGGCCGCCGCGCAAACCGCCAAGGAACAGGCGGCACTGGCCGAATTGAGCGATCCGGCGCTGCTGAAGAAGCCCGCCAAACAGGTGTTCGGCGCCGCCAAATTGCCCGCCCCGATGAAGGCCCAGGCCTTCGGCTCCTATGCCAAGGGCTGCCTGGCGGGCGCGCGTGGATCTGCCCTTCGATGGCCCCCACTGGCAGGTGATGCGCAAGTCGCGCAACCGCAATTGGGCCCATCCCGACATGGTGAAGCTGGTCGAACGGCTGGCCGCCGAAGCCCATGACAAGGATGGCTGGAACGGCCTTCTGGTCGGCGACATGGCCCAGCCGCGCGGCGGCCCGATGCTGTCCGGCCACGCCAGCCACCAGATCGGCCTCGATGCCGACATCTGGCTCACCGAAATGCCGGACCGCAAACTGACCGACCGGGAGCGCGAGGACATCAGCGCCACCTCGGTCGTCAAGGACCGCAAGACCATGAACTACAAGGTGTGGACCGAGGAGATGGCCCGCCTCATCCACCGCGCCGCCACTTATCCGGAAGTGGCGCGCATTTTCGTCCATCCGCCGATCAAGGCCGAGCTGTGCGCCTGGGCCAAGGGCGACAAGTCGTGGCTCGCCAAGGTGCGCCCCTACTACGGGCACAACTATCATTTCCACATCCGCATCAATTGCCCGAAGGGTTCGCCCGGCTGCAAGAACCAGTGGACACCCGCCCCCAAGGATGGCACCGGCTGCGGCGAAGAACTGGCCTACTGGATGGGCGACATTCCGTGGAAGCCCGCCAAGCCGCCGCCGAAGCCCGATCCCAACAAGCCCAAGCCGAAACCGGCGCCCCCCTTGACACTCGCGGGCCTTCCTGCTGAATGCCGCGCCGTCGTAACAGCCCAATAAGGGCAGCCGCGTTTCAAGGGGGCGGCGTCGGACCGAACAATGGCACACGCCGATTCTGACGGTCATTCCGCCGCCAACAAGCCAGCTGAAACTCGCCTTCGCGGCGCTCGGCGTGGTCTATGGCGACATCGGCACCAGCCCGCTTTACGCCATGCGCGAAGCGCTGCACCCGGTGGTGCGTGCCGGCGGCGATTTGCGCCTTGCCGTGCTGGGCGTCACCTCGCTGCTCATCTGGGCGCTGCTCATCGTCGTCACACTGAAATACGTGATCATGCTGATGCGCGCCGACAACAAGGGCGAAGGCGGCATTCTTTCGCTCGTGGTGCTGGTCGAAACCCTGCTCAAGAAGCGCGGCGGCTTCGTTCTGGCGCTGGGCATCATGGGGGCCGCTTTCTTCTTCGGCGACGCCATGATCACCCCGGCCATGACGGTGCTCGGCGCCGTCGAGGGCCTGACGGTCATCAATCCGCGCTTCGAATCCTACGTCGTGCCGCTGGCCCTGGTCATCATGATATCGCTGTTCACCATGCAATATCGCGGCACCGCCAAGGTCGCCGCGTTTTTCGCGCCCGTTACGCTGTTGTGGTTCGTGGTGCTGGCGGTGCTCGGCGTGTTTTCATATCTTCGACGATCTCGAGATTTTCCTGTCGTTCAACCCGATGTATGGCATCGGCATGCTGCTCGACCAGCCGGCCCTGGCGCTTCTGGTGTTCGGCGGCGTGTTTCTGGTGGTGACCGGCGGCGAGGCGCTCTACGCCGACATGGGCCATTTCGGCCGCAACCCCATCCGCATCGCCTGGATCGCCGTGGTGCTGCCGGGGCTGGTGCTCAACTATCTCGGCCAGGGCGCCTTCGTGATCTCGCACCCCGAGGCCATCGACAATCCGTTCTATCTCATGGCGCCGTCGCTGGGGCCTCATTCCGCTGGTGATCCTCGCCACCGCCATGGCCATCATCGCCAGCCAGGCGGTGATCACCGGGCGCCTTCTCCATCGCCCAGCAGGCCATGTCGCTCGGCCTTCTGCCACGCATGAACATCACCCACACCAGCGAAACCGAACAGGGCCAGATCTACGTGGGCCAGATCAACTGGCTGATCCTGTTCGGCGTGGTGCTGCTGGTGGTGGTGTTCAAATCATCGTCGAATCTCGCCTCCGCCTATGGCGTTGCCGTCAACACCTCGATGATCGTCGACTCGATGCTGGCGCTGGTGTTTTTCTGGAAAGCCGGAAGCTGGCCGCGATGGATCGCCATTCCGGCCCTCGTCGTTCATTCTCGGCATTGAACTGCTGCTCGGCATGGCCAATGGCTGAAGATTCCCCACGGCGGCTATATGCCGGTGCTGATCGGCGCCACCATCATCATCGTCATGGTCACCTGGCTGCACGGGCCGCAAGCTGCTGGCCGAGAAACTGGTGCGCGAATCGATCGAGCTCGAAGGCCTGCTGCAAAGCCTCGAACGCCGCCCGCCGACCCGCGTGGCAGGTGCTGCCGTGTTCATGCAAACCGATATCAAATATGCGCCAAGCGCGCTGATGCACAATCTGAAACACAACCGCGTGCTGCATGACATTCTGGTGTTCATCGAAGTCGAAACCACCGAGACCCGCGCCACGATGGCGACCGCGTGACGGTGCGCCAGGGCCCGCTCGGCGCCTGGCTGGTGCAGGCCCGCTTCGGCTACATGGAACAGCCGGATGTCCCGGGCGCCCTGCGCGCCTGCGCGCCCCATGGGCTTGAGATCGATCCGGCGCCAGGCTTCCTATTTCCTCGGCCGCCGCGCCATCCGTCCGTCGCTGCGGTCGAAAATGCCATTCTGGCAGCAACGGATTTTCATCATGCTGGCCAACCAGTCGTCGCGCGCCATCGAGTTCTTCCGCATTCCGCCCGACCGCGTGGTCGAACTTGGCATGCAAATGAGCATCTGAACCGTGGCTGTTCTATCTCCCTTCAATCTTCCCGGCCGGTTCTGGCGCGGCAATCTGCACACCCATTCGACGCTGTCCGATGGCGTGCTGGAGCCCGCCACCGTGGTCGAAGCCTACAAGGATGCCGGCTACGACTTCATGATGCTGTCCGATCATTTCCTCGGGCATTTCAACTGGCCGGTGGCCGACACCCGCGGCTTCCGCTCCAACAATTTCACGACGATCATCGGCTCGGAACTGCACGCGCCGGAAACATCCGCGGGCGAACTGTGGCACATCGTGGCGGCGGGCCTGCCGCTCGATTTCGCACCTGCTGAGCGCGAAGAAACCGGCGAGCGATATTGCCCGCCGCGCCCACGAGGCCGGCGCTTTCATCGGCATTGCGCATCCGGCCTGGTCGCAACTCACCATCGAGGATGGCCGCGCCATCGACTGCGCCCATGCGGTGGAAATCTACAATCACGGCTGCGCCATCGAAAACGACCGGGGTGAAGGCTGGTATCTGCTCGACCAGCTGCTGACCGAAGGCAAGCGCCTGACCGCCTTCGCCACCGACGACGCGCATTTCAGCCACCCGACCATTTCGGCGGCTGGGTGCACGTGAAGGCCGAAAGCCTCGATCCCGAAGTGCTGCTGGCAGGCGCTGAAGCAGGGCCAATATTATTCCAGCCAGGGTCCGCAGATTCATCCATCGAACTTTCACGGCAAGGAGATTTCACATCGCGTGTTCGCCGGTCAATACCATCATCGTGCTTTGCGGCAATTCGCGCACGCTGTCTGCGCAACGGCCAGGCCATCACCGAGGCGAGCTTCGATCTTGGAAGCTCTGCAAAGCGGCTGCTGCTCAAGAAGCAAAGCCCGTGGTTCCGCGTGGCCGTCATCGACCAAGGCGGCAGACGGGCCTGGACCAATCCGATCTGGTGGGACGACGCTGGCCTGACATGCCCCTCTGGCGCCTCATCACCGGGCTGGGCATCACCCAGATCATCGGATGGGGCACGACCTATTATGTGCTGGGCGCCCTCTCGCAAGACATCGAGGCGGCGACGCGGCTGGCGCAAGACGCTCATCTTCGGCGCTTTTTCGCAAGCCTGATGCTGAGCGGGCTCGTATCGCGCCCATGCTGGCCGCGCCATGGACAGCATGGCGGACGCAAGATCATGTCGGCCGGCTCGCTGCTGTGCCGCCGTCGGCTGCGCATGCTGATCGGCTCGGCGCTACGCCTGGACCTATATCGTGGGTTGGCTGGTTCTTGGCGTCGCGATGCGGCTGGCCACTCTATGACGCGGCCTTCGCCTCACTCGCCCAGATAGCGCCGCCGCAACACGCGCCGGGCAATTTCCTATCTCACGCTGTTCGGCGGCCTTGCCTCGACCGTGTTCTGGCCGCTGGGCCACGGGCTTTCCGGCAACATCGGCTGGCACGACACATTCCTCGTCTATCGCTGCAATCACATTTGCTCATTTGCCTGCCGCATTCACTTCGCGATGCTGGCCGACACGGCGAACGCGGCAGCCCGCGCGAAGACGCCAGCGGCGACAAGCCGGCCAGAGCCGCATCTGCGGGCCGTGAGCGCAACCATCGCCATGGCGCTGTTTGCCACCGGCATTGCGCTCAACGGCATGGTATTCGCGGCGATCTCCGCCCACGTCGTTCCGCTGTTTCGAAGAACTCGGCTTCGCCGGCGAACAGGCGGTAACCCTCGCGGCCCTGATCGGACCCTGCGCAAGTCGCAAGCCGGATCGGGCGAAATCCTGTCATGGGCAAGGCGCATCAGCCATGCAGGTTGGGATCGTCGCCTTCGGCGCTGCTGCCGGTGGCGTTCGTTGATCTTGGATCGGCGGCGGATTTCTCGGTGGCGGCAGCGCTCGCCTTCGCCCTGCTCTATGGCATGTCGAACGGCCTCGTCACCATCGCCAAGGGCGCGGTGCCCTTGCATTGTTCGGCTCCAGGCTACGGCGAAATGCTCGGCACCTTGCGACCCCGCAACTCGTTCTCAATGCCCTGGCGCCGACCTTGTTCGCCATGCTTCTCGATGCGCACTCGGCGCGCAACCGGCCTGGTTGTTTGCTTTGCCTTCGCCCTCCTCTCCCTTGCCGCCATGGTCCAACTGGCCCGGCCTCACCCGCGTTGCGTCTGACTGGCGCAGGCTGCACCAGTGCTACCGCCGGCCACGCAATCCGCAAGGATTCGACGATGACCAAGACCCGCACCGAAACCGACATCTTTGGCCCAATCGAGGTCGATGCCACGCGCTATTGGGGCGCCCAGGCCAGCGCTCCCTCGGCAATTTCAAGATCGGCTGGGAAAAGCAGCCCAAGCCCGTGGTGCGTGCCCTCGGCATCGTCAAGCGCGCCGCTGCCGAAGCCAATATGGCGCTGGGCCGACTCGACCCGAAGATCGGCGAGACCGTGGTGAAGGCCGCACAGGAGGTGATCGAAGGCAAGCTCGACGAGCATTTCCCGCTGGTCGTGTGGCAGACCGGTTCCGGCACCCAGTCCAACATGAACGCCAATGAAGTGATCTCCAATCGCGCCATCGAAATGCTGGGCGGCGAAATGGGCTCGAAAAAGCCCGTGCATCCCAACGACCACGTGAACATGAGCCAGTCGTCGAACGACACCTATCCCACGGCCATGCACATCGCCTGTGCCGAAGAGATCGAACATCGCCTGCTGCCCGCCCTGCAGAAGCTGCGCAATGCGCTGAACGACAAGGCGCAGGCCTGGAAGAGCATCATCAAGATCGGCCGCACCCATACCCAGGATGCAACACCGCTGACGCTGGGCCAGGAGTTCTCCGGCTACACCCAGCAGGTCGAAAACGGCATTCACCGCATCGAGCAGACCATGCCGATGCTGATGCAACTGGCCCAGGGCGGCACCGCCGTTGGCACCGGCCTCAATGCGCCCGTTGGCTTTGCCGAAATGGTGGCCGAGAAGATTGCCGCCATCACCCGCATGAAATTCACCACCGCCCCCAACAAGTTCGAGGCCCTTGCCGCCCATGACGCCATGGTGATGAGCCATGGCGCCATCAACACGGTGGCGGCATCGCTGTTCAAGATCGCCAACGACATCCGCTTTCTGGGCTCGGGCCCGCGCTCGGGGCTTGGCGAATTGTCGCTGCCGGAAAACGAGCCGGGCTCGTCCATCATGCCGGGCAAGGTCAACCCCACCCAGTGCGAGGCGCTGACCATGGTGTGCGTGCAGGTGTTCGGCAACCACGCCGCGCTCACCTTCGCCGGCTCGCAGGGTCATTTCGAACTGAACGTGTTCAATCCGGTGATGGCTTACAACTTCCTGCAGTCGGTGCGGCTTCTTGCCGATGCCGCCGTGAGCTTCACCGACAATTGCGTGGTGGGCATTGAAGCCCGCACCGACAACATCAAAGCCGCCCTCAACCGCTCGCTGATGCTGGTGACGGCGCTCGCTCCCAAATACGGCTATGACCGCGCCGCCAAGATCGCCAAGACCGCCCACAAGAACGGCACCACGTTGCGCGAGGAAGCGGTCAAGGACGGCATCGACGCCGATGATTTCGACCGCATCGTGCGCCCCGAGGACATGATCGGACCGAAGTGATGGTCGAGATCATCAATTTCAAGCGGAAGCGCAAGGAAAAGGCCCGCCAAGACCGCGAAACTGCAGCCGCCGCCAATCGCGTCAAGTTCGGGCGGAGCAAGGACGAAAAGAAATTGGCCGAAGCCCAAGCACGAATTGGCGGCGCGCCAGCTCGATGCGCATAAGCTGGACAATGAGCACGAATAATCCAGCGGCAACAGAGGGGCGCAAGCGTTCGCTCGCCATCGCCGGGCACCGCACGTCGGTGTCGCTGGAGCCGGAGTTCTGGGATGCGCTGGGCGATCAAGCCAAGGCGCGCGGCAAGTCGGTGGCCGAACTGGTTGCGGAAATCGATCCAGGTCGCGGACAGCGCAATCTGTCGAGTGCCATTCGCGTGTCGATTCTCAACACCTTACTGCGAGGGCGAGAATCCTGTTGTGATGGCGGCACCTGCAGAGGCGGTTCGGGTTCAACGGCAAGGACAGGTTGCTCGATCTTCGGTTTCGGTTTTGGTGGCGGTTCGAGAGCCGCCTGCGCCTGACGCCGGATTGTCCGGCGCGCCCTGAGCTCACGCAGCCGCTGCCGCAATTCCGATTTGTTGATTTCGCTATTGGCGGCACGCGACTGCTCAATTTCGGCGCGCAGCGCGTCGGCTGCTTGCGCCCGCAGCGCCGCGTGAACGCGAAGCTCGCGCTGGCGCAGCCGCAACTCGTCGCGCTGGGCGTAATAGTCCTGAAGCTTGATTTCGTCTTCCTTGCGCGCCAATTCTTCTTCGGCGGCAAGGCGCTCCTGTTCCTCGCGCAGGCGCTCAAGTTCCGCCACGCCGGCATTCATCATGGCAACGCCAAGATTTCCAAACAGCTCAGTCCCATCATCACGCCGCGCCAGTGCATCGGGTGACCCGGCAAAGCTGATTTCCATGGCCGGGACGCGGAACACTGTCGCGGATCGACAGCACGATGGCAAAATCGATTGTGCCAACGCCCAGTTCGGCCACACTGCGCAGTTCGGCATCGGCATCCGCCGTGGCGCTCTTCACCGGTGAGAATGCTGCCACGCCATTGACGATGGTGATGATGCCCTTGACGTCGCCCATCGCCAAAGCACCGCCCGCACGCAGCGCGTCAAACGCCGCCGTCAGGCCCTCGCTGCTGGTTGCGGCAGCAGCGGCGCGCTTGAAAGCCGGAACGTCGATGCGCGCCACTTCGAGGCCATCGATACGGAAACTGCCGCTGCCGTTGAGGCCGGTCAGCGCGCCACCCGGGCTGCGGCCATTGCCATTGAAAGCCACCTCAATGACGCCGGTGCCATTGGCAGCCACTTCGCCGCTATCGAGGCGCAACTGACGCGCCAGATCAATGGGCAGAACAATCTTGCCCGCGACAGAGCGGCGGCCCTCTTCACCATCTGGTTTGGACGCAAATAGTTATGCTTGCGGTGACTCCATTCTCGTCCTTGCCGAAGATTTCAACGTCAATGTCGCCGCCAATTGCCTTGATGGCGGCCTGAGCACTGCGCGACGTGTAGATTTCGCTGATCCGCAATTCCCGCGGCGTGATCCACAATTCGCCTTCCAGACCGAATGGCAAACCGGCGGCAAAATTGGTCTCGGGTGAGGCTTGCCGTCCATTCCAATCAAGTAGTGCTGCGGCCATAATCTCCGACACGCTGAGCGACCCAACACCGATTCCGGCAGCCAATCTGCCTTCCTGGTCGAGCGTGGCGTTGCCGTCGAACGCAGCGGCGCCCAGCTTGCCGTTGAAGGTGAGTACGCCAGGCAAGTTCTCCTGGCGTTTCACTACGCCTTCGAAACTCAAGCGATCTGATAGCCCTGGCGATGGCGGCAGGCCAAATGCCGCCGCCAGTGGCACGGCGCTGACCGCAAGTACGCCAACCTTTCCATCCAGCACGCCGCCGGGCCCCGCCCGGCCGGTATATTCCGCCCCCGCACCGAATGCTTCTACTTTTGCCGAGGCATCAAATCCCTTGTCCAATGATCCAGCCACTGTGACTTCCAGGTACGCCGGAGATGTATCGGCGCCAACGGCAGTGAATCCCGCAAGTTTGCCAAGTTCAGCACCATTGGGCGCCTTGATGCTGCCCGATCCGCTGATGCCAAAATCATTTCCGCCAGAAATGGTGCCGGTAACTGAAACCGTCAGCACGCCCGTTGTGCCGTTGACATCGACATCAACAACTGTGGCGCCACCGTCCTGCCTGACCTTGAGATCGCTTTCGATAGCGGTTGCGCCAAGCGCAGCCACCCACGGCGGAACGCTCTCGCCATGCAACACGCCCGCCAGGCGCAAAAGGCCTCGCGGGTCGTCGGCAAGGATTTTCAGGCCGATGTTGCCACTGGTGCCGGCCTGGCCTTCGGTGACAACACCTTCGGCGTCGAGACGCGCGCCCTCAACCGAACCAATCTGCAGCAGCCTGAGTTGCAGCCCCACCGGACTCGATTCAAGATCAAGCGCCACGTCCTGGGCTTCCACGCCGTTCAATGCCAATGCGCCGGCCTCTACAACCAGCCGCAACCTCGAACTCAGCTTGCTGTTGAGCAACAGCGGCCAAATGTTGAAAATGGCGGGTGTTGCAGCTGTCTTGGCATAACGGTCGACATCCAGCAGATCACTGGCAATGCGCAGTTCAATGGACTTCTGTTCGCCAAGTCCAACGACAAGATTGCCGCTGCCGCGGACACCATCAAGCGTGAAGTCGGCCTTCTCAAAGCGCAAGCGCGAAGGGCGTAAACTGACTTCGGTAACCAGTTCGGCGCGCCCGCGCTCACCGGTCCACAATCGCTCGATATCAGCTTTGCCCTCGGGCCATAGCCATGAAGCCAAGAGCCGAAGGTCGCCACTCTCGGCATCAAGCTTGCCCGAAAATTCGCCGCCTTCGCCACCGGGATAGTAACGGCCTTCGACGATGACGGCCGAGCGCCCCGGCAGACTGGCGCGGAACCGGCGGACGGTGATCCCCTCCTGGTCGGCGGCAAGTTCAAGCGCCACGTTCTCCAGGTTTTCACCACCAGCCGTGAGCGACGAAACTTTGACCGCACCTTCCAGCGCAAGTCCATTGGGAATGAACCCCAGCAACTGCGACGCCAGCACAAAACCTTCACCATCGCGCAACAATTGCCGGGTCTTGGCGCCGGCCAGAACATCAAGATCGATGTGCGGTGATTGCAGATCGGCGCTGGCCGTGAGGGCAGCGCCGAGCGACAGGCGGGCGCTGCCGGTCATCATCGTGCCGCCGTCGTTCACATCGACGGGTGCGATCTGAATGTCGTCGAACTTGATGTCATCGAAGGTTGCCAACAGCTGGGCAGTGAGCACCAGCGGGCGAAACTGGCCCTCGGTATCGGTTTTCTCCTGCAGCTTGACCACCGGTTCGACCCGCACCAAGCCTTCAAACTGGTTGCCGGTGTTGCTGCCGTCGAAACTATAGGCAAGACCGGAGTTATCGGCATTGGCGACCCGCAACCCGAAACGGAAAGGCTCATCCGCCTTCCAGCTTGCGGTGTTGAGGCCGATGTCGAGCGTCCGATTTTCATGAACCGCCGTCGAGCGCATGCGCCATGGCCCGCGAACCTCAGGCGCCGACAGGACCGCACTAAAATTGTCCAGCCGCAAGGTGCGCCCCAGCCTCCGGTGTGTCAGCAGCAAAGTGCCACCCGCCAGGGTGATCCGGTCAAGTTTCACACGGCCCAAGAGGTCGCTTCCCGCAGGATCCAAAATCGGCTCGAATTGCCAGTTTCCAACGCCCGCGGCATTCAACTCGATAGCAACTACCGGATTGTCGATGGCGACGGTCTCGGCCTGCAAAGTACCGGAGAAAAGCCCGGCCAATGTTATCCGCACGTCGATGCGTTCGGCAGTCGCGAAATCCTTTGTTCTCAGCCCCGGCAGATTGGCGATGCTCACATCTTCCATCGTGAGCCTTGGCCACGGGAAAAGACGGGCCGTGACATTGCCGTTCACCCGTACCTCGCGACCGGTGATTTTTCGTCCATACGCCTCGAGATCAGCGCGATAGCCATTCCAGTCGATCACATATGGCGCGAACAATGCCCCGAATACCGCCACGACGAGCAGCAGGCCGATATAAAGGACCGGGGATTTCCAGACTTTCATGATTGCGCGGGTGTGGATGGTCATTGCGTCAATCAAATGGCGGCATTCTTGCCGGGGTTCATGATATTTCTGGGGTCGAGCGCCCGCTTGATGTCGCGCATGAAGGCGAGCGCCGGGCCGTGCTCGCGTCAAGTATTCGATCTTACCGGAACCGATGCCGTGTTCGCCGGTGCGAGGTGCCGTCCATGGCGATGGCGCGGGCGATCAGGCGGTCATAGACGGCTTTCACGCGTTTCACTTCGTCAGCGTCCGCGCGGTCGCAAAACAGCACGACATGGAAGTTCCCGTCGCCCACATGGCCGACGATGGGGCCATAAAGTCCATTGGCCTCAAGGTCCTCTTGGGTCTCGCTCACGCATTGCGCGAGCCGCGAAATCGGCACGCAAACATCGGTGGCGAAGGCACTCCTTGCCCGGCATCAGCGCCTTCGTCGCCCAGAACGCATCGTGGCGCGCCTGCCACAGCTTCTGGCCGCTCCTCCTCCTTGGTGGCCCAGTCGAATGGCCGCCGCCGAATTCTTCGGCGATGGCGCCAAACGTTTCGGACTGCTCGCGGGTGGAGGCCGCGGTGCCGTGGAACTCGAGAAACAGCGTCGGCGTCACCTTAAGGTCGAGTTTGGAATAGGCGTTGAAGGCTTTGACGTGCTCGGCATCCACCAATTCGATTCGGGCGACGGGAATGCCCATCTGAATGGTCTGGATGGTGGCATTGCAGCAGGCTTCCACCGACGGGAACGGGCAGACGCCGGCGGCGATGGACTCGGGGATGCCATAGAGCTTGAGCGCCACCTCGGTGATAACGCCGAGCGTTCCTTCGGCGCCGACCAGCAGCCGCGTGAGATCGTATCCGGCGGACGATTTCTTGGCCCGGCTCGCCGTCCGGATGACCTCGCCATTGGCCATCACGGCGGTGAGCGACAGGACATTCTCGCGCATGGTGCCATAGCGGACCGCATTGGTGCCCGAAGCGCGGGTTGCCGCCATGCCGCCGAGGCTGGCGTCTGCGCCGGGATCGACGGGGAAGAACAGGCCCTTGTCGCGCATATGCGTGTTGAGCTTCTTGCGGGTGACGCCCGCCTCGACCCGGCAATCCAGATCGTCGGCATTGACTTCGAGAATGCGGTTCATCTGCGCCAAATCGATCGAGATGCCGCCGAAGGGCGCGGTGAAATGGCCTTCGAGCGAGGTGCCGGTGCCGAAGGGGATGACCGGCGTCCCGTACTTGCCGCAGATGCGGACGATCGACTGCACCTCGCTCGGTGGTCTGCACGAAGGCCACGGCATCGGGCGGCGCGCCCGGGTTCCAGGTCTGATCCTTGCCATGCTGGTCGCGCACGGCCTGGGCGGTCGAAAGCCGGTCGCCGAGACGCCTCGCGGATCTCGGCGATGGCCTTCGTTGTGCTGTTGCGGTGGTTCGGTGTATTCATGGCGGCAAGTTTAACAGAATCGGGCGCGTTGCGATGGAGTATCCAGCTCCTTTCACCGGCTCCATCCAGAAGGTCGAGGACCAGTGGATCGACTACAATGGCCACTTCAACATGGCCTATTACAACGTGCATCTTCGACCGCTGCGGCGACGAGGCTTTCGCTGCTCTGGGCCTTGGCCCGGACTATGTGAAGGCGCACAACGCCTCGTTCTTCACGCTCGAAGCCCACATCACCTACATCCGCGAGCTGCATGCCGGGCGACCGCGTGCGCGTCACCTGCCAGTTCCTCGATTACGATGCGAAGCGCGTGCACTATGTCCAGGAGATGTTCCATGCCGAAGAGGGCTGGCTTTCGGCGGTGACCGAGAACATCGTCATGCACGTGGACATGGCCGCGAAGAAATCGCGCGCCGTTTCCGGCGGATGATCTATGCGAAGATCACTGCGATGCATGCGGCGCACAAGCCGCTGCCGGTGCCGCCTCAGGTCGGGCACCGAATCGGAATTCCGCGGCGCACCTAAAATTTCGCGCTGCAAAATCCCGGAATAGCGCTCTGACAACATCGTCATCTGACGTTGTTTTGATTTTGGTCATCTTCTCGCAACAATTGCGCTGTATGCCGCCATCATCGACGGCATAAAAGAATCCAAGGAGGCGCCCATGTTGAATTCCGGTTTCGAGCATTTTGCGGAGGCGCTGGTCTTCGCCCATGGCCGTTTCGCGCCGCCGAAGCGGCGAAACACGCGAACCTGGCCGAGCGACAGGCGACGCCGATCTTGCGGACACTTGGCGGCAGCTTCAGAGATCCCTCGAGGACCGAAAACTCGCCGCGTAATCGTTGACATGCGCCAAGCATGCGCGCATGCTTGGCGCATGAACAAGATGTTGCAGGTCCGCAATCTCAAGGCGGAGATCCACAAGAAGGCGAAGATCCGCGCCGCAATGGAAGGCAAGACCCTGATGGACTGGGCCGCCGCGCTCATCGAGCGTGAGGTCTCCCGGCCTACCCACGCCGAAATTTCCGAGCGGCTGCGCAGATTGCCCGCTTTGGAGCATCTCGCCGTCATCCGCGAAGAGATAATCCTCGAGAACGTGATTGCCGGTGATTGTCGCCGATGCCTCGGTGCTGCAGGATTAGGTTAGCGCGCACCGGCGCTCGAACTGTTGAACGCCCTGCCGCTCTTGCGTGTAAGCCATCAACTTCATCGACAGCCGGAAATTGGCAGCGTCGAGGAATGTGAGCGGCCTATGACGCAAGCGTATGCTTGCCTTGCCGAACTGTCGATGCCCACTTGTGGCCAGGACACGCAAGTATCGCGGCGTTCGGGCTTCGCGTTGAAATCGAAACCCTCGTGACCCCACATCGTGATCTTGATGCAAATTGCGGGCGCATTTGACCTTCACACTCGCGGTCAACGACAAGCGTGGACGGCAAAGAGAACCAGGGAGTTACGCCATTTCGCGGAAGCATTGTCTTTCGTTCATGGAACCCGCGCCGAAACAGAGGCCGCCCGGCATGCCCAATTGTGCGAGCGCTCGGGCGACACCGAGACTGCCTGAAACCTGGCGCAGCGTCCAGCGCGCGGTGCGCAATCTCGTGAGCGACGTAAAAAAGGCCGCCTGATTTTCGCATTTCGTTCTGCCGTTGCTATATAGGCTCCAAGGAATCGGAGCCCCATGGCCATCAGGCCCATCGAAATCGGCGACTTCGGCGACGAGAGCTCGCCGCCGCCGTAAAGCCGGGAAGCCTCGTCGCAGCGGGCGCTGGCAGGCGCTGAGCCGCCCTATCTGAAGGGCTTGAACCCGGAACAGCGCGCGGCGGTGGAAACCACCGACGGCCCCCTGCTCGTGCTGGCCGGCGCCGGCACCGGCAAGACCCGGGTGCTGACCACCCGGCTTGCCCACATCCTCGCCACCGGCAAAGCCTGGCCGGGCCAGATACTCGCCGTCACCTTCACCAACAAGGCGGCGCGCGAGATGAAGGACCGGATCGGCGCGCTGATCGGCGGCGTGGTCGAGGGCATGGCCTGGCTCGGCACCTTCCATGCCATCGGCGTCAAAATCCTGCGCAACCATGCCGAACTGGCGGGCCTCAAATCGGGCTTCTCCATCCTCGATACCGACGACCAGATTCGCCTGATGAAGCAATTGCTCGATGCCCATGACATCGACGAGAAGCGCTGGCCCGCCCGGCAACTGGCGAATTCGATCGACGGCTGGAAGAACCGCGGCCTGACCCCGGACAAATTGCCCGAGGGTGAGGCCAATGCTTTCGCCAATGGCTTGGGTGGCCAACTTTACGCCGAATACCAGCAGCGCCTGAAAGTGGTGAACGCCTGCGATTTCGGCGACCTGCTGCTTGAACCCTTGCGCATCTTCCAGGACCATCCGGACGTGCTGAAGGAGTATCAGCGCCGGTTCAAATACATGCTGGTGGACGAGTACCAGGACACCAACGTGGCGCAATATCTGTGGCTGAGGCTTCTCGCCCAGGGCCACAGGAACATCTGCGTGCGTGGGCGACGACGACCAGTCGATCTATGGCTGGCGCGGTGCCGAGGTCGACAACATCCTGCGCTTCGAGAAGGACTTTCCCGGCGCCAAGGTCATCCGGCTGGAAAGCAACTATCGCTCGACGCCGGATATTCTGGGTGCCGCCTCGGGCCTCATCGCCAAGAACGAAAGCCGCCTCGGCAAGACACTGCGCACCGACCCGCGAGGAAACCGAACCGGTGACCGTGCGTTCGCACTGGGATGGTGACGAGGAAGCCCGGCGTGATCGGCGACGACATCGAAAATTTGCAGAGGAAGAAGGAACGCCTGAACGATATGGCGATTCTGGTGCGCGCTTCGTTCCAGATGCGGGCCTTCGAAGACCGCTTCATCACGCTGGGCATTCCTTATCGCGTGGTCGGCGGCCCGCGCTTCTATGAGCGCGCCGAGGTGCGCGATGCGCTGGCATATTTTAAGGTGACGGCCTCACCCGATAACGACCTCGCCTTCGAGCGCATTATCAATACGCCTAAACGCGGCATCGGCGATACGTCAGTGAAGAAAATGCACGGCTTTGCGCGAGGCCGCGGCATCTCGCTCTATCGCGCAGCCGAAGCGCTGATCGCCACAGACGAACTGCCCAACAAGACGCGCACCGCACTGCGCCTGCTGCTCGAAAGCTTCGCCCGCTGGCGGCAATCGTTGCAAGGCCTTCCGCACACCGAACTTGCCGAGATCATCCTCGATGAGTCGGGCTACACCGAGATGTGGCAGAACGACAAGAGCCCGGAAGCGCAAGGGAGGCTCGAAAACCTCAAGGAACTGGTGCGCTCCATGGGCGAGTTCGAGAACATGGCGGGTTTTCTTGAACACATCGCTTTGGTCATGGATGTCGAACAATCGCCCGACGACGACAAGGTGAACATCATGACGCTGCATTCCGCCAAGGGGCTGGAATTCGGCACGGTGTTCCTGCCGGGATGGGAGGAAGGCCTGTTCCCGCACCAGCGTGCGCTCGACGAGAAAGGCCGCGCCGGATTGGAAGAGGAGCGCCGCCTCGCCTATGTGGGAATTACCCGTGCCAAGCGCCGCGCCGTCATCTCGTTCGCGCAGAACCGCCGCATGCAAAACCAGATGTGGCAATCGGCACTGCCGTCGCGCTTCATCGACGAGTTACCGGAAGCCCATGTCGAAGTGGCGCCCATGGCCAATTCCTATGGCGGCCATGGGCTCGGCAGTTTCGGCACCAGCCGCTTTGACACGGCCGAGAACTTCAAGACCAACACCTACGCCACGCCCGGCTGGCAGCGCGCCCAGGAACGCTGGGCGAAGGGCGAGGGCACGCGATCCACGCCACATTTCATCGAAGGCGAAATGACGGCCCGCGAAACCGAAGGCGCAAACATCGAACGTGGCGCCCGCGTCTTCCACCAGAAATTCGGTTACGGCAAAGTCCGCGCCGTCGACGGCAACAAGCTGACGATCGACTTCGACAAGGCGGGCGAGAAACGCGTGCTCGATTCATTCGTCGAGCGGGCGTGAACGCCGCGCCCGTCTACTCCACCGCGCCCTTGATCGGATTGAAGCGCACCATGTGCAGTGCTGCGCCGCTGGGGAAATCACTGCTGGCGTCGACCTGGGTTGCCGAGCAGATCACCTTGCGGGACGTGGCGCGAATGATCATCGATCCTTGCTCGAGCTCGTGAATGACCACGGGCCTGATGTCGTCCTGATAGGCAATCGTGCGCTTGGTCGAGAATGTGACGGTCGCATTCGAGGCGATCTGGTAGTTCACGGTTTCCATCACCGTTCCAAGCTTGTTGCGGAGGATGACCTGCATGTTGATCTTGCTGCCGGAGATGTTCGTGCACGGAACAACCGTGGCGCCGAACTGGTCGTCCGATGAGCCGCTGTTGACCACGCCTGCCACCCGGTAAACGATTATGCCGATGGCCCGCGTTTCGGCAACAGCCGGAGAGATGGCGCAAGTGGCCAGTAGAAGTAACGCCAGTGATGGCTTCAGTGTCATGTTGCTGGACCTCCGATAATCCGCTCAAGGATAAGATGGCGGGCAAGCGCGGGTCAATCCTGCGGAATCCGGCCGGAGACAGCAGAGCCCGCATCGCTCGCAAGCGGCCTGAACCACAGCACCGATGCTGCCGCGAACACTGCCACAGTCAGGAATGCGATGCTGAAATCGCCGGGCGTCAGCGTGATATCGCCCTTGGTGTATTGCGCCGCTTCAAGCACGAACGCCGCCAGCACCACGCCCGCCGAAAGTGAAAGATGCTGGATCACCGTGTAGAGGCTTGTCGCATGGCTCATGTCGCGGCTTTCCATATCGGCATAGCTCATGGCATTCATGGCGGTGAATTGCAGCGAACGCAGGAAGCCGCCGGCAAACAACACCGGCAACAATAACCAGTAGGGATCAAGCGGCGACAGAAAGCCGACAACCGCAATCGACAGGCTGGCGAGCGCGCCATTGATCATCAGCAGCCGCTTGAAACCGAAACGGCGGATGAGCCAGGCGGCGCCGAACTTCATCGAGATGGCGCCCGCCGCCATGGCGCAGGTAAGCAGGCCGGATTCGAATGCCGACAGCCCAAAGCCCAGTTGGAACATCAGCGGCGTGAGAAACGGCACGGCGCCGACACCTACCCGAAACAGGCTGCCGCCCAACACCCCTGCCCTGAAGGTCGGAACGCGCAACAGCCTGAGATCGAGGATGGGTGATGGTGTGGCCCGCGCGTGGCGGACATATAGCGCCAGAATGCCGAGCCCTGCCAGCGCCAGCACATAGGGCGCAAAGCCCGGCAACAGATCGCGCCCCATGATGGTGAAGCCGAAGACCGTGGCCGAAAGCCCGAGGCCCGAAAGCAGAAAGCCCTTCACGTCAAGTGGCGGCACGTGATCAACCTCGATGTGCGGCATCAGCGTGGTGGCAAACACCACAGCCGCAATGCCAAACGGCACATTCATCCAGAAAATCCACCGCCAGCCGAATTGATCAGTGATGAAGCCACCGATGGGCGGTCCAACCAGCGGCCCGAGCAAAGCGGGAATGGTGAGCCACGCCAGGGCATCGACGAGTTCGGATTTGGGGATCGAACGCAGCAGGATGATGCGCCCGACCGGCACCATCATCGCGCCGCCGACACCTTGCAGAGCCCGCGCCGCCACCAGCCCGCCCAGCGAAGTTGCAAGGCCGCAAGCTATCGACCCAACCGTGAAAACGATGATCGCCACCCGGAACACTTGCCGTGCCCCAAACCGGTCAGCCATCCAGCCGCTAATCGGAATGAACACCGTCAGGCTTAAAAGATACGTGGTGAAGGCGAGTTTCAGCACGATAGCATCGGTGCCAAGATCAGCCGCAATGGCTGGAAGCGATGTCGCAATCACCGTCGAATCCATGTTTTCCATGAACAACGCGGAAGCGATGATGAGCGGGATAAGGCGGGAATTGGCGGTCATTCGAAGATTTTCCTTACCACGGCTTGACCGCCTGACTTATGCAAATAACGTGGATTTGATGAGTGAATGCGCGGGGATTAAGCTGCTGTTAGGCGCTTTCGTGGTTGCCTGCCACCATGCCCAATCGCCATTTCCGCCTCGCCGAAATCCTTGGCGCCCTGAGCCACGCACTGGACCTCACTGAAGGCCAGCCGAAGGGCCATTGCGTGCGTTGCTGCTGGATTGGCGTCAAGATGGGCGAGGCCCTGAACCTCAAGCCCGAGGAGATATCCGATCTCTACTACACCCTGCTGCTGAAAGACCTCGGGTGTTCCAGCAATGCGGCGCGCATTTGCGAACTTTATCTGGCAGACGATCTGAACTTCAAGAAAGACTTCAAGCGCATCGACGGCAGCTTGCCGCAGGCCCTGCGCTTCGTCCTCGGCCACACCGGTCTGGAGAAGGGTCTGGCCGAGCGTTTCCGCGCCATCGTCAACATTCTGAAGAATGGCGGCGAGATATCGCGCGAACTGATCGAGGCCCGATGCCATCGTGGTGCTGACATTGCCCGCCAGATGCGCTTTTCCGAAGCCGTGTGCGCCGGCATCGAAAATCTTGACGAACATTGGGATGGCCGCGGCAAACCCGCCGGCAAATCCGGCCGCAGCATTCCCGTCTTCGCACAGATCGCCTTGATCGCCCAGGTCGCCGATGTCTTTCATGTGGCTGGTGGGCCTGAACTGTCATTGAGGGAAATCCGCAACCGGGCCGGCACATGGTTCGAGCCGGGGCTCATCTGGATTTTCGAAGCGGTGGCCTCCGACGAGGATTTCTGGACAGCACTGCATGATCCGCAGCTGATGGAGCGAGTGATTGCGCTTGAACCGGCGCTGACGTTGCGCACTGCGGATGAAGACTACATCGATAGCATCGCCACCGGTTTTGCCAAGGTGATCGACTCCAAGAGCCCATTCACCAGCGGCCACAGCGAACGCGTTTCGGTGTTCGCCGATCTCATTGCCGAGGAACTCGGATACAATAGCGATGAGCGCCGCATATTGCGCCGCGCCGCCCTGCTCCATGACATCGGCAAGCTCGCAGTCTCCAACACCATTCTCGACAAGCCTGGAAAACTGACGGAAGAAGAATTTGCGGCGGTCAAGATGCACCCCGTGCATTCCGGCGAAATTCTGCGCGGCGTGTCGCTATTCGAAGCCATCGCCCCCATTGCCGAAGGCCACCACGAGCGCCTCGACGGCAAGGGCTATCCCAACGGATTAAAGGGCGACGCAATTGGCCGCGATACGCGCATTGTGACGGTAGCCGACATCTTTGATGCACTGACCGCCGACCGGCCCTATCGCAAGGCCATGACGGTGACTCAGGCCATGGCGATACTGGACAAAGACACGGGCGCAGCGGTAGACGGCGATTGCGTTGCGGCCCTGAAACGTGCGTTGGCTCGGTCCGAACGCGACGCAGCTTGACGGCACTTTGACCTTAATGCCCGCTCCGGGCTATAAGAATTGACCCTGCACTATTGATTTGCGGTGCGCGCCTCCGGCCCCCATGTTCCGGATGCACTTGGAGTTCTGTTGTGATTGATCGCTTCTTCCGCTGGCTCGAAGGCTACGTGGACCCGTTTCCGCCCGAAACACCGCAACAGCCACCGGCCCGGTTGTTGCCCTTCGCATGGCACTATACAAAACCGTTCCTGCCGCTGCTGATTGCCTCAGTTCTGTTCTCGGCGGTCATCGCCTCGATTGAAATCTACCTGTTCGGCTACCTCGGCCGCCTTGTCGACTTGCTGGCGTCCGCCAACCGTGAAACACTGTGGGCGGACTATGGAACAGAATTTCTTGTAATTGGTCTGGTAGCGCTTCTGGCGTTGCCGGCGCTCAATTTCATATCGGAATCGATCTCACACCAGGGGCTGCGCGCTGGTTTCGCCATGCGAATCCGCTGGACAGCACATCGCTATGTGCTGCGCCAGAGCATGGACTTTTTTACCAATGACTATGCCGGCCGGGTTGCCACCAAGGTGATGCAGACGGCACTCGGCATTCGCGATGCAGTGATGAAACTTACCGAGGTGATTGTCTATGTCTCGGTGTATTTTGTGGGCGCGCTCATTCTCGTCGCCACCGCCGATCTCTGGCTGATGATCCCGCTGCTCCTGTGGCTCGTGGGCTATGGCGCTGCCTGCTGGTACTTCGTGCCGCGCATGGGCAAGCTCTCGGAGGCCCAGGCCGACATGCGCTCGATGGTGACGGGCCGCGTGGTTGACAGCTACACCAACATTTCCACCGTAAAGCTTTTCGCCCATGCCGACCGCGAGGACGGATTTGCCAAAGAAGGCATGGGCTGGATGCTCGAAGCAGTGAACAGATCCATGCGCATGTCGACGATGATGACAGCGTCACTGCAACTGCTCTCTGGTTTTCTGATCTTCACCATGGCCGGGACTTCGATCTATCTGTGGCAGCAGAATGCCATCACCACGGGTGCCATTGCCTTCGCGATCGGCTTGACACTGCGGTTGAAGGCCATGTCGCAATGGATCATCTGGGAGGTGGCGGGCCTGTTCGAGGACATCGGCGTCATTCACGACGGCATTGCAACGGTGGCCCGCGAGCGCTCGATTGCCGACAAGCCCGGCGCTCTGCCGCTTGCGGTCGTGCGCGGCGCGATCAACTTCCAAACAGTCCGCTTCAACTATGGCCGCAAGGATGAAACGCGCGGCCACGATGTTGTTGATGGTCTGTCGCTGAACATAAAAGCTGGTGAAAAAGTCGGCCTCGTTGGCCGCTCGGGTGCCGGCAAGTCCACTCTCGCCAATCTACTGTTGCGATTCTACGATCTGCAATCCGGAAGCATTCTGATTGACGGCCAGAACATCGCCGGCGTAACGCAGGATTCGCTCCGCGCCGCCATCGGCGTAGTTACCCAGGATACGTCACTTCTGCATCGCGCGGTCATTGACAACATCCGCTATGGCCGGCCCGATGCTACACAAGCCGATGTCGAACTTGCGGCCCGCAAGGCCCATGCCGATGAATTCATTGCCGGCCTTGTCGATCCGCAAGGGCCGCACCGGCTATGCCGCCCACGTTGGCGAGCGCGGCGTGAAGCTTTCCGGCGGCCAGCGCCAGCGCGTAGCCATCGCCCGCGTATTGCTGAAGAACGCACCCATCCTGGTGCTCGACGAAGCCACCTCAGCGCTCGATTCCGAAGTGGAAGCGGCCATCCAGGAAAATCTCTACACCTTGATGGAAGGCAAGACAGTGATCGCCGTCGCCCATCGGCTTTCAACCATCGCCGCCATGGACCGCCTGGTGGTCATGGACCGGGGCCGCATCGTCGAGGAAGGCAGCCACCGCGGCTTGCTCAAGAAAGGCGGCCTCTACGCCAGTCTGTGGCAGCGTCAGTCCGGTGGTTTCCTTGCAGCGGAAGCGGCGGAGGCCGCAGAATAACCCCTTCTTAACCTTATTGCCGCCACATGCGGGTTCGATTTCCCTCGGGGAAAAAGGGGATGAACCATGAAAACTTCGCTTGTCGCGCTGTGCGCCGTTGCCCTGCTGACCGCCGCCTGCACCACCGATCCCTATACCGGCGAGAAGCAGCTTTCCAAGACCGCCATCGGCGCAACGGCTGGTGCAGCCATCGGCACGCTGCGGCGGATTGGTTGTCGGCAAGACCACCAGCGTCTCCAACCGCAAGGCGATGCTGATCGGCGCCGGTGTCGGCGCCCTCGCCGGCGGCGGCGTTGGCCTTTACATGGACACCCAGGAAAAGAAACTGCGCAAGCGCCTCGAAGCCTCCGGCGTTTCGGTGACCCGCGATGGCGACAGCATCATTCTCAACATGCCGTCCAATATCACCTTCGACACCGACCAGTCCGACATCAAACCGAGTTTCTATGAAGTGCTGAGTTCGGTCGCCCTGGTCTTCAAGGAATACGACAAGACCATCATCGACGTGACCGGCCATACCGACTCCGACGGCAGCGACAGCTATAATTTCCAGCTCTCCGAGCGCCGCGCCGCGTCTGTTGCCAACTATCTGGTGGCGCAGAAGCTGAAGCCCGAACGCTTCCAGGTGCTGGGCGCTGGCGAAAGCCGTCCGGTGGCATCGAACAATACCGACGACGGCAAGTCGCTGAACCGCCGCGTGGAAATCCGGATCCAGCCGCTGACCTGATAGACTTCAAGAATGGGGGCCGCTAAATGGCCCCCATGTCCGCCGCCCGCTTCACCCTCACCATTCCAGACTTATCATTGCCCGATGCGCAGGCACTTGCCGAGCGTATCGAGGACTGATTTCGCTCACGACCCTTCGGCCGTCACCATCAACGAGACCGATGAGAGGCGGAGTACTTGGGAAGTCGTTGCCTTTTTTGCCAGCGCTGCCGAAACCGAAGCGGCGTGCGCAAGTTTCGGTGGCGCGATCGCTCCCCTACCCGATACCGACTGGGTGCGGCAGTCGCTGACGGGCTTGGCGCCGGTAACGGCCGGGCGATTCTTCCTGCACGGTTCGCACGACCGGCCGAGGCGGCGCGCCGGCGGCGTTTCACTGGAGATCGATGCAGGAACCGCCTTCGGCACCGGCCACCACGGCACCACGGAAGGCTGCCTTGCGGCGCTGGACGGTATTCTGAAACGCCAGCGGCCTACCCGCATTCTCGACGTTGGCTGCGGCACCGGCGTTCTCGCCATCGCCGCCAGCAAGGCGGCGTGCGTGCCATCGACCGCCACTGACATCGACCCCGAAGCCGTGCGGGTGACCGGAACTGAATGCCCGCTTCAACGGCGTAGGCCACATGGTTTCGGCATATCGCAGCAGCCGGCTTGAAGGACAGGCGCTTTGCCGACGGCGCGCCCTATGATCTGATCTTCGCCAACATTCTTGCGCGGCCGCTGGTCGCACTGGCACGCGGCCTGACTCTGATCCTGGCGCCGCGGGGACATCTCGTTCTTCCGGCCTGACCCACGACCAGGCCCGCTGGATTTTGGCCACCTATCGCAATCACGGCCTGGTGCCACTGCAGCCGCGTCAACCGTGGCAATTGGGTTAGCCTGGTGCTCGTCCAAACCGGTATAGGAAAGCATCCGCACCGCGCTGGGCCCGGACGCAAACAGCCCCGGCTTTTGGCCGGGGCTGCAAGTTGGCCCGATACGCTACGCAGGCCTTGCACTACGAGTTGGGCTTAGTTGCCCCAAACCATCTTGGTGATGTCGCGCGCGCTTCAGGCCGATGTCGGCCAGCATACGGTCGTCGAGCTGGCTGAGCTGGCGCTCGGCGCGGCTCTTGGCCAGGAACGACTGAACGCGGCCAAAAAGGCCCGTGCCCATGTTCACGCCTTCATTGCGAACCGCTTCGCGGCCATAGGTGATCGTGGTCATGGTTTATTCTCCTTTCATATATCAAACAGGTCATGCCCCTCTTGGGGCTAACCTCTGAGCGTCATATATTGTGCGCTGCACAAGTTCGAGGCTGATATAGTCTGAGACAATGCCGGATTTCCAGTGCCTCAAAGACGACCGAGACATGCGTACAACGCATGACTAAGTTCATCTTCCGTTAAGCCCGCGTGCAGCCTTTCGGCGCTTATAACATACTGAAATATGACATGATTATTCACATAAAGCGGCCATAGTTCAAGCACAAGCTCCATTCGCCGAAGATATGAACTGGGCGAATGATTTAATCCTTGAATGCGGCATTTAACATGCATTTTCGCATGGAATTTTCAAAGCAATAATTGTGCAGTGCACAAGCAAAATGCCCGGCCAAGGCCGGGCACTGAGGTCGTCAGAAGTGGCCTAAAATCAAGCCGCCTGGAGGTTGCCAGCCGAGCTCTTGCCCGTGCGCTTGTCGGTCACGACCTCGAAGGAGACCTTCTGGCCTTCCTTCAGCGTGCGCAAGCCGGCGCGCTCGACAGCGGAGATATGGACGAAAATGTCCTTCTGGCCGTTGTCGGGCTGAATGAATCCATAGCCCTTCTGCTCGTTAAACCACTTCACAGTACCCGTATTCATGGGAAGTCCTTCAGTTGGGTTGTATCAAGGCCGGTTAAGCTGCTCTTCGCACACACGCCGACCCACGGTCGATAATTGGAGGAGTTTCTGCGTGTGGCACCCAATCGGGGAGCCCGCGGCCAATCTTCCGGCCCAAGTGTCGATGGCGCTTTTATGACGCAGCCCGCCCGGCTTGGCAAGAGGCTTCACTGACGGCGCGTCATCAAGCCGTTGCAGAAGCACCAGAAATGGCGTTCCATAGCAGACGCATTCATTCATGGAGGCCCCTCATGCGCATGTTCCGTCAGTCATTCGCCACGCTTTCCCTCGCCGCAACACTGTTCATCGGAACGGCCCTGGCCGAAACCGTCAATGTCACCTTCCTGCTCACCAACGACATCTACAAGGTCGACAATACCGCCGAGCGCGGCGGCTTCGCCAGGCTCAATGCCGTGGTCAAGGCCGAACGCGCCAAGGGCGGCCATGTCATCTATGCCCATGCCGGCGATCTGATCTCGCCCTCGCTGCTCTCTGGTTTCGACCAGGGCGAGCACACAATCGCGCTGACCAACATGGCGCCGCCCGATATTTTCACGCCCGGCAACCACGAATACGACTTCGGCGCTGAAGTGTTCATGAAGCGCATGAAGGAAGCGAAGTTCCCGCTCTTCGCCGCCAATCTGCGCAACGCCGACGGCACAGCCGGTGGAGGGCTTCCAGGACACCATCATCATCGACAAGGGCGGCGCCAAGATCGGCATTGTCGGCGCCACCGCCGATGACAGCCCGGTGAAATCGAGCCCCGGCGACACGCTCAAGTTCCTGCCGACCGTCGAAACCACGGTGGCCGCCGCCAAGGAATTGCGCAAAGCTCGGCGCCGATCTCGTGGTCGCCGTGGTCCACGCCAACCGCGAGGTGGACCGCGCGCTGTTCGAGAGCCGCGCCATCGACGTGATCCTCACCGGCGACGACCACGACCTCGCGCTGTTCTGGGATGGCCGCACCGCCATGGTGGAATAGCCGCGAGGAAGCCGAGTTCGTCACCGCCGTCGATGTGAAGTTCGACATCGAGGAGAAGGACGGCAAGCGCACCGTGAAGTGGTTCCCCAATTTCCGCATCATCGACACGGCGACCGTAACGCCCGATCCCGAAACCCAGGCCAAGGTCGACGAATACAATGGCCTGCTTTCAACGGAACTCGACGTCGCAGTCGGCACCACCACTGAACCACTGGACAGCCGCAAGGCCAGCGTGCGCACCGGCGAGGCGGCGATCGGCAATTTGATCGCCGATGCGACGCGCGAAGCGGTGGGCGCCGATATCGGCATCACCAATGGCGGCGGCATTCGCGGCAACAAGGAATACCCGGCGGGAACCAAACTCACCCGCCGCGATATCCTGACCGAACTGCCCTTCGGCAACCGGACGGTGAAGATCGAAGTGACCGGCGAGACCGTCTGGGCGGCGCTCGAGAACGGCTTCAGCGAAGTCGAAAACGCTCAGGGCCGCTTCCCGCAGGTCTCGGGCCTCACGGTTGAAGTCGATCTGACCAAGCCCAAGGGCGAGCGCGTGACCTCGGTCATGATCGGCGGCAAGCCGCTCGACAAGGCGGCGACCTACACGCTCGTCCACCAACGATTACATGTATGGCGGCGGCGACGGCTACACGGTGCTGAAGAGCGGCAAGCCGCTGTTCGGCGTGCGCGATGCCAAGCTGATGGCCAATGACGTGATGGCCTACATCACCGCAAAGGGCACCATCGCCCCCAAGGTCGAAGGCCGCATCAAGATGAAGATGTAGTCCCTTCACGCCACTTCTGTTCGCCGCTACAAGGCGGGGATGGTCACCAAGAAAACCCTCCCCGCCTCTCCCCTCGCCCTCCTCCGCGCTGAATTGAAGAAGCGCAAGCTTGCCGGGTTCATCGTTCCGCGCCAGGATGAATTCCAGGGCGAGTATGTCGCGGCCTATGCCGAGCGGCTGAAATGGCTGACAGGCTTTGCCGGCTCGTGGGGCCTCGCTATTGTTGCCGCGAAAAAGGCGGCGATTTTCGTCGATGGCCGCTACACCATTCAGGTGCGCCAGCAAGTGAATGTGAAGGATTTCGAGCCCCAGCACCTGACCGAGCAGCCGCCGACCGCATGGATCGCCAGGAATTTCAAAAAGGGCGACGCACTGGGCTTCGATCCATGGCTGGTGACGGCCAGCGAAGCCAGACGTTTTGCCGAGGCCTGCGCCAAGGTGGGCGCGAGACTGGTGCCGGTCACGTCGAACCCCGTTGATGCGGTGTGGCAGGACCAGCCGACAAGGCCCACGGCGGCGATCACCACCCAGCCCACGCAGTTCGCCGGAAGCAGTGCCGCCGACAAGCTGAAAGATATGGCGAAGGCGATTGGCGGCAACGACGCCGTGGTGCTGACGCAGCCTGACTCGGTCGCCTGGGTGTTCAATCTGCGCGGCTTCGACGTGCCCTACACGCCGGTCGTTTCCGCCTATGCCATCCTGCACAGGAAGGGCAAGGCGGAACTGTTCATCGATGCGCGCCAAGGTGCCGGAAGATGTGCGAGATCATCTGAAACGCATCGCTGTGGTGCGCAAGCCTGCGGAAATTGCAGCCGCGCTCAAGACTCTCGGCAAGTCGAAGGCGACGGTGCAGATCGACACCGGCTCGGCGCCGGAGGCCATTCGCGCCGCGCTGGCAAAGTCCGGTGCAAAAATCGCCACCGGCGCCGACCCTTGCGTGTTGCCCAAGGCACGCAAGAACAGTGTCGAACAGGAAGGCGCGCGCGCCGCCCAGCGCCGCGATGGCGCCGCCGTTTCGCGCTTCCTGTGCTGGCTCGAAGCCACGGCACCCAAGGGCGAACTCACCGAACTGAAAGTGGCGGACAAGCTTGAAGCCTTCCGCAAGGAGACGGGCCAGCTTCTCGATCTTTCCTTCGATACGATTTCGGCGGCGGGCCCCAACGCGGCAATCCCGCACTACAGCGTGTCGGAGGAGTCGAGCCGTCCGCTCAAGCGCGATCAAATCTTCCTGGTTGATTCCGGCGCCCAGTATCAGGACGGCACCACCGACATCACCCGCACGGTGATTGTCGGAACGCCGACAGCGGAAATGCAGGACCGTTTCACCCGCGTATTGAAAGGCATGATCGGCATTTCGCGCCTGCGCTTTCCGAAAGGCACCTGCGGCTCGCAGATCGATGCGCTGGCCCGCCAGCATTTGTGGGCGGCAGGGCTCGACTATGATCACGGCACCGGCCACGGCGTCGGCTCCTATCTTTCAGTGCATGAAGGCCCGGCCCGCATCAACAAGTCCGACCGCACGCCGCTGGAAGCGGGCATGATCCTGTCCAACGAGCCGGGCTTCTACAAGCAGGACGATTTCGGCATCCGCATCGAAAACCTGTTGCTGGTGCATGAAGCCAAGGTGATTGACGGCGGGGACCGCCCGATGCTCGGCTTCGAAACCCTGACGCTTGCCCCCATCGAGCGGCGGTTGATCAACCGGCATCTACTGACCAAGGACGAAGTGCTGTGGATCGACGCCTATCACGCCCGCGTGCTCGATGAAGTGGGCGATTTGCTGAAGGGCGACGAACTGGCGTGGCTGAAGGAGGTGTGCGCGGCGATTGAGTGAGGATGCTTCGAGGCTTGCTCCGCTCGCACCTCAGCACGAGGAACACCCTCACCCTGAGGTGCCCTGCGAAGCAGGGCCTCGAAGGGCAATTCTACTCCCCACCCGCGTGAACCACGCATCTTCGTCGATCACCTCGACGCCATGCTTCTGCGCGTCCTTCAGTTTGGAGCCAGCGCCGGACCGGCCACGAGCAAGTCGGTTTTTTTCGACACCGACCCCGCCACCTTGGCGCCCAGGCGTTCGGCCATGGCCTTGGCTTCCTCGCGCGTCATCCTCTCCAGGGCGCCGGTGAACACCACCGTCTTGCCGGCAACCGGCGACGAAGTGCTGCGGGCTTCGAGTGCGGTGACGGTGAGATGCTGCAAGAGATCGTCGACCACATCGACATTGTGTTTCTCGCCGAAGAACTGGACGATGGCCTCCGCCACCACATCGCCAATGCCATCATGCGAGGTGAGTTCTGCCCAGGCCTCTCCCGCCTGATCGCCCGCCGCAATCATCTGTTCACGGAAATGTTGCGCCGAGCCATAGGCCCGCGCCAGCGCCCGCGCCGTCGTTTCGCCCACATGGCGGATGCCGAGGGCGAAGATGAACCGGTCGAGCGCAATGGTGCGCCGCGCGTCGATGGCATCGAACAGCTTGGCGGCACTTGCCTCGCCCCAGCCCTCGCGATCCTTCAGTTTCTTGAGCGCGCGTTCGTTGCGTGCTGCAAGCGTGAAGATATCGGGCGGCGACTGGATCAGGCCATCGGTATAGAATTCCTCGATGATCTTGTCGCCGAGCCCTTCGATATCGAAGGCATTGCGCGAGGCGAAATGCTTGAGGCGTTCGACCCGTTGCGCCGGGCAGATCAGTCCGCCGGTGCAGCGCCGCACCACATCGATCTTGCCGGACGCTTTCTCCTCGCGCTCCGCATGGCTGCCGCAGGCCGGGCAGACCTTGGGGAATTCATAGGGCGCTGCGGCACTGGGCCGCTTCTCCGCCACGAAGCCGAGGACTTGCGGGATCACGTCGCCCGCCCGTTGCACGATCACCGTATCGCCGATGCGAATATCCTTGCGGGCGATCTCGTCTTCATTGTGCAGCGTGGCGTTGGAGACGACGACGCCGCCGACCGTGACCGGCCTGAGCCGCGCCACCGGCGTGAGCGCGCCGGTGCGGCCCACCTGGATGTCGATGCCTTCGAGAACCGTCGTCGCCTTTTCGGCGGAGAATTTGTGGGCGAGGCCCCAGCGCGGTGAGCGCGACACGAAGCCCAGGCGCTCCTGCCAGTCCAGCCGGTTCACCTTGTAGACCACGCCGTCGATATCATAGCCGAGCGCGGCGCGTTGCTCTTCGATGGCGCGATAGTGGGCGAGAAGTTCGTCTTCCGAATGGCAGAGCTTGAACAGCGGATTGGTGGGAAGGCCCCAGCTCTTGAAGGCCTGCACCACATCCCATTGCGTTTCGCCGGGAAGCTCCGGCGCTTCGCCCCAGGCATAGGCGAAGAATTTCAGCGGACGCGACGCCGTGATTGACGGATCGAGCTGGCGGAGCGAGCCCGCCGCCGAATTGCGCGGGTTTGCGAAGGGCTTTTCGCCGGCTTCAATCTGTTTCTCATTCAATGCCGCGAAGTCCTTGTGCGACATATAGATTTCGCCCCTCACTTCGATCAGCGAAGGGGCCGAACTGGGCAGCCGCTTGGGCACATCGCGCGATGGTCAGGATGTTGGCGGTGACGTTTTCGCCCTCCGCGCCATCGCCACGCGTCGCGGCCTGCACGAGCTTGCGGTTCTTCGTAGCGCAGCGAAATCGACAGCCCGTCGATCTTCGGTTCGGCCGTCAGTTCAACCGCCACATCGTCGCCGAGATTGAGAAAACGCCGGATGCGGCCGACGAAATCGCGCACATCCTCTTCGCTGAATCCATTGGAGAGCGACAGCATCGGCACGCGGTGCTGCACCTTGCCGAATTTCTCGGCGGGGCCGGCGCCGACGCGCCGCGATGGCGAATCTGTCGCGGACCAGATCGGGAAAGCGCGCCTCGATCGCCTCGTTGCGCTGGCGCAGCGCATCGTAGTCGGCATCCGAAATGACCGGCGCATCCTGCTGATGATAGCGCGGTCGTGCTTCGGCGATTTCTTGCGCCAGAGCGTGCCAGCTCCGCCGCCGCTGCGATTGGCCGTCAGGTCTTCAACGGCAACAGGTTTCTTCGCCATCTCAGGCGCGGCCCTGCAGCAGCTCCGCCGCCTGCGCGCGCGCCGCATCCGTCACCTGCGCGCCCGACAGCATGCGGGCGATTTCCTCGCGGCGGCTTTGGGCGGAAAGGGCCTGCACGCGGGTGACCATGCGCGCTTGCCCGTCACCTCTTCCATCTTGGAAATCAGCATGTGTTCGGAGGCCCGCGCCGCGACTTGCGGAGAATGCGTGACGGCCAGCACCTGCAAGCCATCGGCGAGGCGCGACAGCCTGCCACCAATGGCATCGGCCACGGCGCCGCCAACGCCCGTGTCGATTTCATCGAAGATCAGCGTCGGCGCCGAACCCTTGGCGGCCAGCACCACTTTCAGCGCCAGCATGAAGCGCGCCAGCTCGCCGCCCGACGCCACTTTCATCAATGGCGCCAGCGGCGTTCCCGGATTGGCGGCCACCATGAATTCGATGCGGTCAATGCCGTGGGTGCCGGGCTTTCCGGCATCGGTGTCGATTTTCGATTCGAATCGGGCGCGTTCGAGCTTCAGAGGCGGAAGCTCGGCCAGCACCGCCTTGTCCAGCCCCTTGGCGGCTTTGCGGCGCTTGTCGGAAAGTTTTTCGGCCGCCTGATCGAAGGCCGCCTGCGCCGCCTTCCATGCCGCTTCCAGCGCTTTCAATTTCGCGCCGCCATCGCTGATCGCCTGCAACTCGTCCTCGAAGCGCTGGCGCACATGGGCGAGCGTATCGACCGTGGATTTGTATTTGCGCGCCGCCGCCCGGAGCGCGAACAGCCGCTCTTCGGATTTCTCCAGTTCCTTGGGATCGAAAGTAAAGGACCGCCGCGCTTCGGAAATCGCCCGGTCGGCTTCGGTCATTTCGGCGAGCACCCGGTCCAGGGCCGCGCACACTGCATCAAGCCTGCCACCCGCCGTTTCGCGGCGGCGTTCGAGCTTGCGCAGGGCCGCGTTGAGGCGGGCCGCCGTGGTGCCGTCTCCCGCCAGCGCATCGTCGGCTTCATTCAGGGCATCGGCATATTGTTCAGACGACATCATGAGGGCGCGGGCTTCGGCAAGCTTCGCTTCTTCGCCTTCGACGGGATCGAGCGCCCGCAGTTCCTCGAGCGCGTGTTCAAGATAGTCGCGCTCGGCCTCGGCCCGGGCCATCAGCGCGCGGTGGTCTTCCAGTGCCGCTTGTGCCGCACTGGCCGTGGACCACAGCCGCCCCACATCGTCCGCCAGCCCTTCCAGCCCGCCGAAAGCGTCGAGCAAGCGGCGATGGGCCGACACCTCGACCAGGGCGCGGTCGGCATGCTGGCCATGGATTTCGGCAAGCGTTCCGGCGATCTGCCGCAACAGGTTGAGCGACACCGGCTGATCGTTGATCGACGCGCGGCTTGGTCCATCAGCATTCTGAATGCGGCGGATGACCAGTTCGCCATCGCCATCGATGCCCTGTTCTTTCAGCAGCGCAAACACCGCATGGGACTTCGGCAACGCGAATGCGGCGGTTACCACGCCACGCTCAGCGCCCGCCCGCACCAGGCTCGAATCGCCCCGCGCGCCCAGCGCCAGGCCGAGGCTGTCGAGCAGAATGGATTTCCCCGCCCCGGTTTCGCCGGTGAGCACGGTGAGGCCCTTTTCGAGGCTGATATCGAGCTTCTCGATCAGGACGATGTCGCGGATGGAAAGGGCGGTCAGCATGGGCAGACTCTATAGCGAACAAAACAAGAATCAAGCCCGTCTGGAATGAAATCTAAAGCGCCAGCGAGCGCCTGACCGGCAGGGTCTGGACATTGGCCGGTCCCGGGCCCTCGTTGCGGCGGGGGGACGCCACCGGGCCAAGGCCGTCGAGATAGCCCGTATCGAAACTCTTTTGGTAAACCGGGAATTCCGTGGGCCGGTCGCGGAACGTCTTGGCCATCTGGCCGAGGCCACGAATGCCGCGTTCCCGCGAGCGCCGCACCTGTTCGAGGTCGATTTCGATGGGGATGATCTGCTCGGTGGCGTCGGCCTGATGCAGCTTCCGGCCATTGGGATCGAACACCGCCGACTGGCCATTGCCGCCGGCTCCCAGCCCGTTGATGTCGAAGACATAGCACTGCATGGTGGCGCTGGTGGCGTGGGCGATGGTGAGGTCGATATCGCGATCGATGGTGTGGGTCATCACCGGATGGAGAATGACCTCCGCCCCCATGGCGGTAAGCTGCCGCGCCGTCTCCGGGAACCAGATGTCATAGCAGTTCAGGATTCCGAAGCGGCCCACGCCGTCGATATCCCACACAAAGAATTCATCGCCCGCCTGCACGCCCTGCTCCAGCGGCGTGAACGGAAACATCTTGGCATAACGGCCCACGACATCGCCATCGGGGTTGATGATCGACGTGGTGTTATAGATGCCGCCGTCGCGGCGCTCATACATCGAGCCGTTGATGAGCCAGATCTTGTGGTGGCGGGCCATCGCCTGGAATTCCTGCTCCACGGCACCCGGCAGCGGCTGGGCATGGTGCAGCATCGGGCCGAAAGCCGCCAATTCCGAAAACACCACCATATGCACCCAAGGATAAAGGTGCAGTGTCAGATCAATGCGATGCCGCATGGCCTCCACATTCGAATGGTGGCCCAGATTCATCTGGATGCCGGCAATGGCAAATGGCGTCATGATGCCCTTGTTTCCATCGAGGCAACAATCTTGCCCCAGATTCTTGCAGTTTACCCGATTGCGGCGCCTAGAATGCAAACGACCGTCTGACGTAGGGCTAACCCATGAACATTTACAATCCGGTTGCCGAGCTTGCCGCAAATGTGGCCGTGCCCTTCGCGCAGGCCCACGCCATGCCCAAGAGCGTTTACACCTCTGAAGCCTTTCTCGCGGCCGAGCTTGAGCATGTGTTCAAGAAGGAATGGTACTGCATCGGCCGAGCCGACGGCCTGGCGAAACCCGGCGACTACGCAACCTTCGAACTCGCTGGTCAGCCATTGATGGTGATGCGCAATGGCGACGGCACGTTGCATGCCCAATCCAATGTCTGCCTGCACCGCATGTCGGTGCTGCTCGAAGGCCGCGGCAACAGAAGGGCAATCACCTGCCCCTATCACGGCTGGACCTACAACACCGACGGAACATTGCGCGGCGCCCCGGCCATGACCCGCAATGAAGGCTTCTGCAAGGAGCACTACCGCCTGCCGCAGGTGCGCTGTGAAACCTGGCTCGGATGGGTGTTTGTGACGCTGAATCCGGAGGCTCCTCCGGTGTCGCGGCATTTCACCGATGTGGAAGCGCTGATCGCCCCCTATGGCATGACCAACTACACCGAATGGTTCAACGAGACTTTCGTGTGGAACACCAACTGGAAGGTGCTGGCCGAGAATTTCATGGAGAGCTACCACCTGCCGGTGTGCCACGCCGGCACCATTGGCGGATTGTCGAAGCTCGACGAAATGGTGTGCGAGCCGAGCCCGCCCAATTTCAACTATCATACGATCCTCAAGGAGCCGCACTTCAAGATCGCCTGCGCCCACGACACCAACACCCGCATGCAAGGCGACATCCGCCGCACCACCTTCCTGCTGGCGCTCTATCCCAGCCTGCTGATCACTTTGACACCCGGCTATTTCTGGTACCTGTCGCTCCACCCCAAGGGCGTCGACCACGTGCACGTCACCTTCGGCGGCGGCATGTGCAACGATTTCCTCAATGACGCCGATGTCACCGAACACTTCAACACGGTGAAGGCGCTGCTCGACAAGGTGAACATCGAAGACAAGGGTTGCACCGAGAAAGTCTACAAGGGCCTGTGTTCGGAGCTCGCCGTCCCCAGGGCACCTGTCGCACCTCGAAAGACCAAATTATGATTTCGCGACGTATCTTGTCGCGGGAAAGTTTCGGTTAACTCGGACGGCCAATTCGTCATGCCGAACTTGTTCCCGCCACCCGTCACTCCCAAAGGTCCCATGGCAGCCATGGGTCCCGGACTTGCCGGGATGACGGCATCAGTAGCAATCATCCCATCTAAAAATCCTGCACGTCCACCACGCCATCAATCGCCTTGATGGCGCCTTTGATTTGCGGGGTGATGGTGAATTTGTTGCCAAGGGCGAGTTCGACCTCGCGGCCTTTGTCCTGCAGGAACACCAGCCGCACCGGCGCGCGGCCGCCGTTCGCCAGGCGCGTGGCGATCGACTTCAAGCGGTTTAGCATCGCGCACGAAGATGGTGAGGCCGGTGATCATGGTGGCGGCAGCCTTGTCGAGCACCTCCACACCCTGAAGCCTGAGTTTCACCTCCTCGCCCTCGACATCGGCTTCAACCCGCACAATCACCGCTTTGCCGGGCTCCAGCAAATCGCGCGTCACCGCCAGCGTATCGGAAAAACAGATGGCTTCGAACTGGCCAGTCGGATCCGAGAATCCGACAAAGGCAAATTTGTTGCCGGATTTCGAGCGCCGCTCCTGGCGATGGGTGACGGTGCCTGCGAGCTTCGCTGCCGTTGCACCCTTGGTCAGCGCCTTTTCCTGGAACGATGCCCAGGTATCGACTCCAAGTTTCTGTAACGGTTTCATGTAGTCATCGAGTGGATGGCCCGAGAGATAAAAGCCAACGGCCTCAAATTCCTGCGCCAGCTTTTCCATGGCAAGCCAAGCATCGCGGCGCGGCAGGACGAGTTCGTCGGAGGCGCTCTGAATTCCGCCGAACAGATCGTTCTGGCCCGCCTCCGCCGCCGATGTCGTGCGGTTGGCCATGGCGAGAATGGACTCGACCGCATCGAGAACCTGCGCCCGGTTGGGGTTCAGTGCATCAAAGGCCCCGGCCTTCGCCATGCTTTCCAGCGCCCGCTTGTTCATCATGCGGGCATCGACGCGCTTGGCGAAATCTCCAACCGATTTGAATGCCCCACCATCCTCCCGCACCTTCACCAGATGTTCGACGGCTCCGGCACCAACATTCTTCAGCGCCGCCAACGAATAGAGCACCGCGCCCTCGCGCACCGCGAAATCAACGCCACTGGCATTGACCGACGGCGGCACCATCTTGACGCCCACCCTCAGCGCCTCGCGCCGGAACAACATGAGCTTGTCGGTGTTGCCCATGTCGAGCGTCATCGACGCCGCCAGAAACTCGACCGGATGGTTGGCTTTGAGCCACGCCGTCTGATAGGCGACAACCGCATAGGCCGCGGCGTGTGATTTGTTGAAGCCGTAGCCCGCGAATTTTGCCACGAGTTCGAAGATGAAATCGGCGCGCTCGCCATGAATGCCGTTGCCGGCGGCACCCTTGACAAAATCCGCCTTCTGGGCGTCCATCTCCGCTTTGATCTTCTTGCCCATGGCGCGGCGCAGGAGGTCGGCTTGTCCCAGCGAGTAGCCCGAGAGCACCTGGGCGATCTGCATCACCTGTTCCTGATAGACCATGATGCCGTAGGTCTCTTTCAGGATGGGCTCGAGCAACGGGTGCAGATAGTCCGGTTGTTCCTCGCCCTTCTTGCAGGCGATGAAGCGCGGGATATTGTCCATGGGGCCGGGGCGATACAGCGCCACGATGGCGATGATGTCCTCGATACAAGTCGGCGTGCATTTTCTTCAGCACGTCGCGCATGCCGGAGCTTTCCAGCTGGAACACCCCCACCGTATCGCCATGGCCCAGCATGTCGTAGGTCTTCGCGTCGTCGTAGGGAATGCGGTCGATATCGAAGGAAGGCTCGCGCAGGCGAATGAAATTTTGTGCCTTCTCGATGACCGTCAGCGTCTTGAGACCGAGGAAGTCGAACTTTACCAGCCCCGCCTTTTCGACATATTTCATGTTGAACTGGGTGGCCGGAATGGCCGAGCGCGGGTCGCGGTAGAGCGGCACCAGTTCGTCGAGCGGCCGGTCGCCGATGACGATGCCCGCAGCATGGGTCGAGGCGTTGCGGTTCAGGCCCTCAAGCTTGAGGGCGATCTCAAACAGATGGCGCACCACCGGGTCGCGGTCGCGTTCTTCTTGAAGCTTCGGCTCGCTCTCGATGGCCTGTGCCAGTGTCACCGGGATTGGCTGGATTCATTGGAATAAGTTTCGACAGCCGGTCGACCTGGCCATAGGGCATCTGCAACACGCGGCCCACGTCGCGCGTCACCATGCGGGCCTGCAATTTGCCGAAGGTGATGATCTGCGCCACGCGGTCCCGCCCGTGGCGCTCCTGCACATAGGAGATCACTTCGTCGCGCCGGTCCTGGCAGAAGTCGATATCGAAGTCCGGCATCGACACGCGTTCGGGATTGAGGAAGCGTTCGAACAGCAGGTTGAAGCGGAAGGGATCAAGATCGGTGATGGTGAGCGCATAGGCCACCATCGAACCCGCACCCGAGCCGCGCCCCGGCCCCACTGGAATGCCCTTTGACTTGGCGTACCGGATGAAGTCGGCGACAATCAGGAAGTAACCCGGAAACTCCATCGTGACGATGACATCGAGTTCGAAGTCGAGACGCGACACATAGTCCTCGCGCAGCCGTCCTTCGGAGAGCCCGCGCGACGCCAGCCGCTGCACAAGCCCCTCATGGGCCTGGCGGCGCAATAGGTCGCCCTCGTCACCCTCAGCAAAGCGCGGCAGAATGGGCTTGCGCGATGGGACCTGAAAGGCGCAGCGCCTGGCAATCTCGACGGTGTTCTCAATTGCTTCGGGCAAGTCCGCGAACAGCGCCGCCATGGCCGCCGCCGGCTTGAAATAGTGTTCGGGCGTTAACCGCCGCCGGTCCTCGGCGGCGATCACCTCGCCCTCGGCAATGCAGATCAGCGCGTCATGCGCGGCATAATCGTCGGGCTTGGCGAAATAACATTCGTTGGTGGCAACCAGCGGAATGTCGAGCTCATAGGCGAGTTCCACCAATCCCGGTTCTGCCGTGCGTTCGGCCTCGGTGCCATGGCGCTGCAATTCGATATAAAGCCTGTCTCCGAACACATCGCGCAAGCCGCAACAGCCGTTGCCGGGCCAGCGTCATCTGCCCCGCCACCAGCGCCTCGTTGATCGGCCCCGATGGGCCACCGGTCAGGCAGATCAGCCCTTGCGAGTGCGCCGCGAGATCTTCAACGCTCACATGCGGCTCGGCACTGTCGGGCGAGTCGAGATAGGCATGGCTCGACAGCTTCATGAGATTGCCGTAGCCCGCCTCGTCCTTGGCGATCAGCGCCAGAGATGGCACGCGCTTCAGTCCCGTCTGCTGCTTCTGCGGGCCGTCCTTGGCGGGCTCGTCAATTTCGCATTTGAGGGTACAGCCGATGATCGGCTGCACACCTTTCTCGGCGGCGGCTTCAGAGAATTCCAGCGCGCCAAACAGGTTTCCCGTATCGGTGATGGCCAGCGCCGGCATCTTCTGCTCCTTGGCCAGATTGGCCATGAGCTTGATCGGCAACGCGCCTTCGCTCAGCGAATACGCCGAGTGGGTGCGGAGGTGGATGAATGTAACGCCTGCTGAGTCTGCCACGGGCCAAGTCTAGCCCGGCTGCGGTTCCGATGCACCATCGGCGTCGGCCACATCCACAGCCTCGTCGGCTTCGGCCTCCGCAGCGATATCCTCGCGGGCGCCCTCGAACGAAGACAGGAACATCGACAGGTTATCACCCAGATGTTCGGTCAGGTAACCGCCCTCCTGCACGATGACGGTCGGGAAGATCGAGCGATGCGATGGCCGCCGCCATATTGGCAAACCCGCCTTGGGTTACTGCCCCGCCCTTCAGCGGATCGGCCTCGTGGGCATCGAGCCCCAGCGCCACCACAAGCCGCCGGGATCGTATTCGAGAATGCGTTCCAGCGCCGTTTCGAGCGCTGCCATCCACACACTGTCACCACTGCGCACCGGCACGGGCAAGTTCAGATTGAAGCCAATTCCTTCACCCTCGCCCGTCTCGGCGGCGGAACCCCAATAGAATGGGTAGTACTCGGCAGGATCAGCGTGGATCGAAACAGTCAACACATCGGGCCGCCCGTAGAACAGGGCCTGCGTGCCATTGCCGTGGTGCACATCGATATCGAGTATGGCCACACGCTCATGGGTGGTGCGCAAGTGTTGCGCGGCGAGCCCAGAGTTATTGAGATAACAGAAGCCACTCGCCCGGTTCACATAGGCATGGTGGCCTGGTGGCCGGCACAAGGCATAGGCCACCGGATCACCCTTCAACACAAAGTCCGCTGCCGTCAACGCTGTCCACGCCGAGGCTTGAATGCTTTTCCAGCTATGTTCAGTGAGCGCGCAGGAAAAGTCCATCAAATGGCGCCCGGCCCTGGCCACGATGTGGGTGCTTTGAAACGCCGGGGCAACCATGGGTCGAAGGCTGACCATCATGTCGGCACCCGCCCCCGGAATGGCCTTCCAATGCGAGAAGCCGGTCTCGAGAAAGTCCACGTAGCTCTTGGTGTGAAGTTTGACGAGCTTGTCACTGCCGAAACGCCGCGCCGCATGAATTTCAGCACCAGCCTGACGCGCGCCCTCCAGCAGCCTGCGGGCTCGTTCCGGCGCTTCCGGATAGCTTACGACATTGCCCTGGCTCAGGAAGTTTTTGGGCGCATGTGCCAGCTGGGCCGCCGCGAATATCGCTTTCATGACAAGTCCCTCTGCGATATGCCCATTGGCAAGACGCGCGATGCGGCTCATGCCTGCCGCCAGTTCCAGATTATGCGTTGCTACAAGTGCCGCAAGCCCTTCTTCGCGAATGAGCCGCATGAGCTCGTCTTGCACGTGAAGCGCAGTGCCGGGGTCGAGATTGCCGGTGGGTTCATCGGCCAGCAGCAACAGCGGCCGGTTGGCAATGGCCCGGGCGATCGCCACGCGTTGCTGTTCGCCGCCAGAAAGTTCGGCGGGCCGATGCTCCATGCGCGAAGCCAAACCCATGCGATCAAGAAGATCTCTGGCACGTTTCATCGCATCCGGCTTGCTCGCTCCGGCGATCAACTGCGGCATTACCACATTTTCCAGCGCCGAAAATTCCGGCAACAGATGGTGGAACTGGTAAACAAATCCTATACCAATGCGGCGGATGCGGGTGCGCGACTGGTCGTCGAGCCCCACGCAGCGCTGCCCGGCAATCAACACTTCGCCCGCTGTCGGTTTTTCCAGAAGGCCAGCAATATGCAGAAGCGACGACTTGCCCGATCCCGATTGACCAACCAGCGCTACAATCTCTCCTGGATAAACCGATAGGCTAAGGCCGCTGAAGATGTCGAGCCGCGCTTCACCAGTGCCAAATGACCGGGCGATATTGACGAGTTCGAGTGCGGGCTGGGCGCCGGCCATCACTCGTATCTCAGCGCTTCGACAGGGTCGAGCTTCGCTGCTCGCCACGATGGATAGAGTGTCGCCAGAAATGACAGAGTCAACGCCATCAGCACCACCCAGCCGGTTTGCAACAAATCCAACTTCACCGGCAGCTTCGATAGGAAGTATATTTCGGCGTTGAACGGATCGCTGCCGGAAATCCACTCGATCAGCTGACGGATGCTTTCGGCGTTGAGGCAGATGAGCAACCCGAATATCAGCCCTGCGATGGTGCCGGCCACGCCGATCGCCGCGCCCGTCAGCATGAATACGCGCTGCACGGCGCCGCGTGTTGCCCCCATGGTGCGCAGAATGGCGATATCGCGGCTCTTGTCCTTCACCAGCATGATGAGGCCGGAAATGATATTGAGTGCCGCCACCAGCACGATCATCGTCAGCACCAGGAACATCACGTTGCGTTCGACGTCGAGCGCGCTGAAGAAACTGAGATTGCGTTGCTTCCAGGTCTGCACCTGCATGTCGGGCCCCGCCGCTTCCTGAAAGGCAGTAACCAGATTGTCGATCTTGTCGGGATCGGCCACCAACGCATCGACCTGGGTAACGCCACCGTCGGCCATGAAATAGTCTTGCGCCTCGGATAGTGGCATATAGATCACGTTCTCGTCGTAGTCCGACATGCCAACTTTGAAGATGCCAACGACCGGATACTCGCGAAACCGCGGCGTCGAGCCCATGATGGTATCGGGCCCATTGGGCGATATGACGGTCAGCGTGCTACCCATGCCGAGTTGATGCCGCCACGCCATGCGTTCGCCGATCACTACACCGCTTGACTTGTCGAAACCCGTGAAACCCGGCGTCTCATCGGGAATGCCAGGTACCGCGAAGGAGGTGCGCAGGCTATCGTTGTGCAGGCTCGTGAGCTTCTTGATATCGTCTTCGGAAATGCCGCGTACCAGCGTGCCGGTAGCACTCTTCATCGAGGCCGCCATGGCCTGGCCTTCAACCAGGCCGATAACCTGTGTCACCCCCGGGATGGCTTCGAGGCGCTGCTGGATGTCCTTGTAGCCAGACATCGCCGACAGATCGTTGGCATAGATGCTCACATGCCCGGAAAATCCCAGAACTTTCGAGAGCAACTCCTGGCGAAAACCATTGAGCACCGCCATGACCACGATCAGCGTTGCCACCCCGAGCAAGATGCCGAGGAACGAGAACAGCGAAATGACCGAGATGAACCCTTCCTTGCGCCGCGCCCGCAGGTATCGCCCCGCCAGCATCCACTCGAAACCGGCGAAGGGCTTGGTATCTGGCAGGGATTTGTCCATCAGGCGCTGAAGCGCTCCACAATCTTGTCGAGCGCCACATTCTCGCGCGCTCCCGTCTTGCGGGTTTTGACTTCGGCGATGCCCTCCTTCAGCCCGCGCGGGCCGATGATCACCTGATAGGGAAGGCCGATCAGGTCCATGACCGTGAACTTGGCCCCGGCCCGTTCGTCGCGATCATCATAAAGAACGTCCACGCCCTTGGCTTCCAGCCCTTGTAGATTTTGGCGCACGTTGCGTCTGTCTCGGCATCACCAACCTTGAGGTTTATCAGCCCCAGCTTGAACGGCGCAACTGGTTCTGGCCAGATGATGCCGGCCTCATCATGCGAGGCTTCAATGATGCCGCCCACCAGGCGCGATACACCGATGCCATAGGAGCCCGATTGCACTGTAACCTTCTTGCCGTCCGGTCCCTGCACTTCGCAGCCCAAGGGTTCCGAATATTTGGTGCCGAAGAAGAAGATGTGCCCTACTTCGATGCCGCGGCCCGTCACGCGGCGTTCAGCGGGAACACGTGCTTCGTAATCCGCCTGATCATGCATTTCGGACGTTGCCGCATATTTCGAGGTGAAGTCTTCCACAACTTTGGCAACAGCCCCAACGTCATCGTAATCGATGTCGAAGCTCGACCAGTCCATGTCATGGAAGCCCTTGTCGAAGAACACTTCGCTCTCGCCGGTTTCGGCGAGGATCAGGAATTCGTGGGAGTCCTTGCCGCCAATCGGGCCCGGTTTCGGCACGCATCGGCACGGCCTTCAGCCCCATGCGCGCGAAAGTGCGAAGATAGCTCACGAACATCTTGTTGTAGGAATGTTGCCCCGCCTCGCGCGAAACGTCGAAGGAATAGGCATCCTTCATCAGGAACTCGCGGCCGCGCATCACGCCGAAACGCGGGCGCACCTCGTCGCGGAACTTCCACTGGATGTGATAGAGATTGCGCGGCAGGTCCTTGTAGCTTTGCACGCCCTGGCGGAAAATGTCGGTGATCATTTCCTCGTTGGTGGGGCCGAACAGCATGTCGCGGTCATGCCGGTCCTTGATACGCAGCATCTCCTTGCCATAGGCGTCATAGCGCCCGGACTTGCGCCACAGGTCGGCGGGCTGAATGGTCGGCATCAGAACCTCGATGGCCCCTGCCCGGTCCTGCTCTTCGCGCACGATCTGCTCGATTTTTTTGAGCACCCGGAAACCCATGGGCAGCCACGAGTAACTGCCCGCCGCCTCCTGCCGGATCATGCCCGTGCGCAGCATCAACTTGTGCGAAACGATCTCCGCTTCCTTCGGGTCATCGCGCAAAATCGGCAGGAAATATTGGGAAAGTCGCATCGGAATCCTCGAAGGCCGGAGGTTTGCGCCCTTTTACGCAAACCCCTTGGGAACGCAAGCGGCCCCCGATTTTCGACTGTGACCGGCAATGTGTCATTTTTAACGTGACAAGCATGGCTGATATGCTTTAGCCTCGGGTCAATAAGAACAAGACCATGGTTGCACTCTGGTGGACCCAGGTCTGGGGAGGTTGGTTTCCGGGCGCGCGCTCAAGCAGCTGCCCCGCCGGTGATACCGGCAGAAAAGGAAACGGTCGAGAAGACGAAAAAGGCAGGGTGAAAGCCCTGCCTTTTTCCTTGTGCTGAAAGCTCCGTCAGTCTGGCTGCTGCACGAGCTTGCCCTTGAATGCCACGGTGCAACCCTTCCGGCTCATGAAATTTGTGAACTTTCCGGAGATCGAGATGAACTGGTCGCGCGATCAGCGGTTCATCGGGCGTCTGGCTCCAGGCGATGACCTTTGTCGAATGGTTCTCCGCCACCATCGTGACAGCGGTGCCGTTCACATCGACGATGAATGTATTGGAGTAAGTGCAACCCGGGAACAAACTCTCCCTCATTGACATGCAGATGAAACACCCTGGGCCTCGCCGCGAATGAAATATCGCTGTCACCGTTGGTGCTGAGGGGCGAGTAGTTCGTCAGCAGTAAGCTTGCCGGCTTCAATTCTGACGGCATCGCAGGCCTTCGTAGCACTGGTGACGCGCACTGGCCCGGTCCAAGTCGCCGCTGCCTCCGCCGCCGTCTGAACGGCAACGAGAGTCAAGGAAATGCACAACGTCCGTGTAGACCACCGCATGCCAGACCTCATCGTGCCACCGCCGATCGAAGGGTCACGCCGCACCCGTCGATTCCCATGAACTTGTCGGCGAGCACCAGCATCGGCCACCACTTGGCGTATGCTGCCGGACAATGTTGCCGGCGCCGTGGCAAAGCTGGTCAGTCCCGCCTGCAACGGTTGGCTCGCCACGCCGAACCGGCGGCCCTGCAACGACACGCCATCATAGGCATAGTTTCCGTCTGCGATATTGCCACCGCCGATGCCGATCGCGAACACCGCCCGCTCTTCGTCGTAGAGCGCGATCGAGTCAAAGGCCAGGTTGCCCGAAAGTCCTCTGGGCCGGAAAACCGTGAAGTAGCTCATGCCCGCAGCCACGGCCTTTCCCTCGAAGGGCGTCGCGCAATTGGCCGATGCCGTGACAACCACTGTCACGCCCTTCCACACGGTCGCGCACCAGCCGGGAGCAGCGGTTGCAAACAGCAAAAACAACGCAGCGTATACCGATTTCATGCAATGGAATCCTTTCTCTGATGGAAACGATTTCATTGTTCGCTGTCACAATCAAGTCTCAACTTGGGGCGTTGGGACCCGGCAAGTAGTCCAGCACCGCCCAGTTCCAAGAGTAGGCAGCATAGAAAATGCCAAACACAAGCGAAGCAAGGATCGTCGTATAAATCAGCTTACGGACGATCAACGGATTGACCGGTGCACCTGGATCGTTGCCCTGCTCCACCCGCTCTCCGGCTTCGCTGGCATTGCGAATGCCCCACGGCAGAACCAAGAACAGGCACAGCCACCATGTCACGAAATAGATGGCGATGATGCTGGTGATCTTCATGCCTGTTCGAGCTCCACAAGTGTGCCGCAGAAATCCTTGGGATGCAGAAACAGCACCGGCTTTCCATGGGCGCCAATTTTCGGCTGGCCATCGCCCAGCACGCGCGCACCGGATTTCACCAAATGGTCGCGGGCGGCGAGCAATGTCAGCCACCTCATAGCAGATGTGATGAATGCCGCCTGAGGGGTTCTTTTCGAGGAACCCCTTGATTGGTGATGTTTCGCCCAGCGGTTCGAGAAGTTCAATCTTGGTGTTGGCAAGTTCCACGAACACCACGGTAACGCCATGGGCGGGCTCGGCCTGCGGTGCCGAAACCTTGGCGCCCAGCGTGTTGCGATAGATGTCCGTTCCCTTCGTCAGATCGGGAACGGCAATGGCCACGTGGTTCAGTCGTCCGAGCATCAAAAACTCTCTGTTGTCGCCTTGCCTTAGGCTGATCACCCAGCAACCTCAATGCGTCCTTTGGGCCAGCGCGCGGATGATCCATTGCCGCTGTTCGGGGACTTGAAGCCCTCGCGGTTCGAACACATGACGGTCGAGGAAAAAGCCCGTGAGTTTCAAGCCGTTCAACACGTCCGAGGTGGACGTGGCGGCAGATGAAACAAGAAAGGCCGGAAGTTCCAGCAACCTGTCCCTGTAGGCGTCACCTGCCCCGCGGCTCACCGCCTTGCCGGATCGTGGCGAGACATAGATGAGATCATCCGTCTGCCCCGTCGCCGCGCATCTGGAAAGATCGATGCCGAAACCAAGCTCGTCCAGCAGACCCAGTTCCCAGCGCACCAGCAGTGCCGGCCATACATCGTCCTGGTCGATGGCATCGAGCACGATGCGGAAAGCTTCGTAGATGCGGCCATGGGGCTCGCGCTCCGGCAGAAGCTGGGCAAGTCCGGCCAGCGTCATCAACCCGGCCAGCCGGAACGGTTCGTCCATGATCGCCCCCGCCTTGAGCGACAGCGCTTCGAGGACGAAATTCCCGAGATGCTCCTCGAGCCTGGCCCGCCAGGTGGCCTGCACCACATTGCCGGGCTGCAACACCGGACGTTGCTGGCGCGAACGGCCACCGCGAACCAGGCCCAGACAACGGCCGTGTTCCGCCGTCAGCACTTCGGCAATGGCGCTGGTTTCGCCGTGGCGGCGAACCGACAGGATCACGCCCTCGTCGCGCCATTCCATGGCTCAGACGTCGAGCCCCATCATGCGCAGCCGCTCGGGATCCTTCGTCCAGCCTTCGCGCACCTTGACGAACAGGAACAGATGCACCCGGCGCTCGAAGGCCTTTTCCATGTCGGCCCGCGCCAGTTGCCCAAGAAGTTTCGCCGTCTGCCCGCCCTTGCCCAGCACGATGGCTTTCTGTGTGTCGCGTTCCACGTAAATCACCTGATCGATTTTCACCGATCCGTCTTTTCGTTCTTCCCAGCCCTCGGTCTCGACGGTGGAGGCGTAGGGAAGTTCCTCATGCAGCCGCTCGTAGAGTTTCTCGCGGGTGATTTCGGCGGCCATGAAACGCAATTGCACATCGGCCACCTGGTCTTCCGGGTAAAGCCATTCGCCGGCCGGCATTTTTGCAGCCATTGCCGTTGCGCAAGTCTTCGACGCCCGAGCCATTGAGCGCGCTCACCATGAAAGTTTCGGTGAACGGATAGGCCTCGTTGAGTTTCGCCGACAGCGCCAACAACTCCTCGCGCTTGATCAGGTCGATCTTGTTGATCACCAGCATGGCCTTGAGCCGGGCTTTCTTCAGGCCCTCGACGAGGCGTTGAAAATCCTCGCCCGCACCCTTGCGGCCATCGACAAGCAAAGCCACCGCATCGGCCTCGCCCGCACCACCCCAGGCATTGCCGACCATCGCCTCGTCAAGCTTGCGCTTGGGGTTGAAGATGCCAGGCGTATCGACCAGCACGATCTGCGTGTTGCCCGCCATCACGATGGCCCGCAACCTCGCCCTGGTTGTTTGCACCTTGTGGCTGACGATCGAGACTTTTGATCCGGTAAGTTGATTCACAAGCGTCGACTTGCCGGCGTTCGGCGCTCCGATGATGGCACAAAAACCGCAGCGCTTGAGGTCGTCGGTCATGCCCGGATATGCTCCCTGCTCAAGAACTTGGTTGCTGCGTCCTGCTCGGCCAGCCGCTTGGAGGGACCCGTGCCTTCCATCGGTTCATGGCCATGGACTTCGACTGTTACCACGAAAACCGGCGAATGCTCAGGCCCGGAACGGCTGATGTGCCGGTAGTTGGGAATGTGCAGGGATCGCGCCAGCACCCATTCCTGCAGGAACGTCTTGGAATCCTTCCGGGTCAGAGCCTTGCCGTCAGCCAGCAGCTTTTCCCAGTTGCGCAAGATGAAGGTGCGCGCTTCGTCGAGGCCTCCATCGAGATAGATGCCAGCGATCAGCGCTTCCATCACATCGCCGATCACCCCGGGCTTGAGGTGCATGCCCTTATGCATCTCGCTCAGTCCCATGACGATGAAATCTTCGAGCCCCAGCGCCTTGCCCGCCGCCGCACAGGCCTCGCCGCGCACCAGTGCGCTGTGTCTGGCCGCCATGTCGCCTTCATCGTTCTTGGGGTATCTGCGATAGAGTACTTCCGCCAGAACCAGCCCCAACACCCGGTCGCCGAGGAATTCAAGGCGTTCATAGTCGTCGTGTTTCCGCCGGCTCGAAGCGTGGGTCAGGGCATGGCGAAGCAGCGCCCGGTCGGTAAAAGTGTAACCGAGGCGCTCGGCAATTTTGGCATAAACTGATGCGGTGAAGCGCACCTTGGATCTCTAAAGAAGATTGAAGAACCGGCTCCAGCGCATGGCCGTCGGCCATTTCCAGATTTCCAGCATCGAGGCTTCCGGTTCGATCGAGAAGAAGATGATATCGGCACGGCCCACAAAGTTCTCGATGGGCACGTAGGCCACCTCTGGGGTGCGCGAATCCGCTGAGTTGTCGCGGTTGTCACCCATCATGAAGTAGTGCCCGGCGGGCACGATGAATTCCTCGGTATTGTCTTCCGAACCTTGTGCATCGATATCCAGCACGCGATAAGTTGCGCCTTCCGGCAGGGTTTCCTCATATTGCGGCACTGGCTGGGTATCGCCCCAGTCCCCTGACGGATCGTAGAAATCCTCGATACGGGTCTTTTTGACCGCTTCGCCGTTGATGAACAGCACACCATTCTGCATCTGTATGCGGTCACCCGGCAGGCCAATCACCCGCTTGATGTAGTCGATCCTCGGTTCGGTGGGCTTCTTGAACACCGCGATGTCGCCGCGCGCCGGCGAATCGGCCAGCACGGCGCGGCCGGCAAAGTCGATCGGGCAGCAATTGACGAATTCCTTGCCGAAAACTCCCAGCGAAAAATCGAAGGAGTGCTTGCCGTAGCCATAGGAAAGCTTGGATACGAAGAGATAGTCGCCGATCTTCAGCGACGGATACATCGAGGCGGAAGGGATGTTGAACGGTTGATACAGGAACGTGCGCACGAAAAAGGCGATCAGCAGGGCCTGAATGATGACCTTGATGGTCTCCCACAGGCCGTCCTCGGTCTTGCGCCTTGTTCCTTGCGCTGTTGCCATGATCTGTCTTTCAATCCCAAACGGGCCGGAAATCATCGGTCCAGCCACTGCATCCCACGACCAAGCCTATAGACCTTGACCATATGCGTTGCAACGCAACCACATTCAAGCCGCCCAACTGTGGCCGGAGGATCACAGTTGCGTGTCAGACTTCAGGCAAAGCCTCAATCATCACAATGGCCTGGGCCCAAGGATTGTCGTCGGTGATGGTCAGATGGATGCGCACCTTGTGACCCGCCGGGGTGATTCGTTGCAGCCGTTCCAGAGCGCCGCCGGTCAGCACCATGGTGGGCTTGCCCGATGGCTCGTTGACCACCCCCATGTCCTTCCAGAACACCCCTGCCCTGAAACCGGTGCCCAATGCCTTGGAACAGGCTTCCTTGGCCGCGAAGCGCTTGGCGTAGGAGGCGGCCCGCTGCGACCGCTTCTCTGATTTGCGGATTTCGACATCGGTGAAGAGGCGCTGGATGAAGCGCTCGCCATATTTCTCCAGCGTCTCCTCGATGCGCCGGATATCCACCATGTCGTTGCCCAGGCCGATGATCATTTGGCAAGCCCCCGGCTGCCAGGCTTGATCGCCGGCATGGCCGCCAGTTCCGGCGGCAGGGCATCGGCCTGATAGGTCGGAATGTCGAGTGCAGTGAGTGCCGCCAGCGGCACGCCGACATCCGCCTTGCCGCCCGACCGGTCGATGAGACAGGCAGCGGCAATGGTACGCCCGCCCTCCTCGGCGATGCCTTGGATGCATTCGCGCGATGACAGTCCGGTGGTCACGATATCTTCAACCATCACAACCCTGGCACCCTTGGCGATGTTGAACCCGCGCCGCAGCACCAGCTTGCCATCGACACGCTCGAAGAAGATGGCGGGAACGCCAAGCTGCCGGCCCATCTCATAGCCGACCACAACGCCTCCCATGGCGGGAGAGGCCACGAGGTCGATTGGCTCCTTCGCCATGGCCCGCACCTTCGCCGCCAAGTCCTGGCACAAGCGTTCGGCGCGTTTCGGGTCCATCAGCACCCTGGCGCATTGCAGATAGCGGCTGGAGCGCAGCCCCGAGGACAATATGAAATGCCCTTCCAGCAAAGCACCTGCGGCGCGGAATTCGTCGAGAACTTGCGTTTGTGTCAGCATCCTATCCTGCCATGCGTTCAACCGAACTGACCGGCGATTTCGCCCGGAGCCCGGCCATGATGTCGTTCAAGTGTTTGACGTCGTGAACCTCGATTGTGACGTCAAGATCGAAGAAATCCCTGGCGCCCGGCCGCGCCACCATTTGCAGCGCATCGATGTTGGCACCACCGTCACTGATCGTCTGGGTTACCGCCGCAAGCGAACCCACTTCATTGAGGATCGTCACCTTGATGCGCGCTGGGAAGCTCTGATCAGCCGTGGTGATATCCCAGGCAAGATCGACCCAACGCTCCGGCTGGTTGTCGAACTGCTCCAGCGCCCTGGCAAAGATCGGATAAATGCGGATGCCTTCGCCCGGCATGATGATGCCAACAATGCGCTCACCCGGAACTGCCCCCGTCTCCGGTGCGATCTTGAGCACCGCCGAACGTGCGACACCGCGCACCGGAATGGAATGGTCATCTGCCGCATCGGTTTTCTTTGTTGAAACCCGGCGGCTGCGCTCCTTGACCTTCGATTCGTCTACGGCGATGCCCATGGCTTTCAGCACATCGCTGCCCGGCAATTCGCCACGGCCAACCGCCGCCAACGCATCCTGTACATTGCTGTGGCCGAGCCTCGGAATGGCCGCCGCCACTTCCTTTTCCACAAAGGCGCGGCCGTGCTTGGCCAGCATCTTTTCGACAATTTCCTTGCCAAGCCCGGCATATTGCTTGCGAACAGCACCGCGCGTGGCGCGGCGGATGGCGGCGCGCGCTTTACCTGTCACCGCCAGTCCCTCCCAAGCGGCCGGTGGCACCTGTGCATCAGAGCGGATGATTTCGACCTCGTCGCCGTTCTGCAACTCGGTCACCAACGGCGCGTGACGGCCGTTTACTTTGCTGCCGACGCAACTGTCACCCACCGAAGTGTGAACCGCGTAGGCGAAATCGATAGGTGTTGCACCTTTGGGAAGCGCAATGAGTTGGCCTTTGGGCGTGAAGCAGAACACCTGATCGTGGAACAGCTCAAGCTTGGTGTGTTCGAGAAATTCCTTGGGGCTCTCGCCCTCCTGCAGCATTTCGACGAGATGGCGGAGCCAGCGATAGGCGTTACTTTCAGCCACCGGAGATTTGAAGCCATCGAGCGCCTCGCGGGCATCGGGTGCATCTTTGTAAAGGGCGTGCGCGGCCACCCCGCGTTCAGCGATTTCGTGCATCAGCCGCGTGCGAATCTGCATTTCGACGCGCATGTGGTGGGGGCCGATGACGGTGGTGTGCAGCGAGCGGTAGTCATTTTGCTTCGGCGTCGAGACATAGTCTTTGAACCGCCCCGGTATTGCCCGCCACGTGCGGTGCACGATGCCCAGCGCCCGGTAGCACTGGTCCACCGTGCCGACGAGCACCCGGAATCCGAAGATATCCGACAATTGGCCAAGCGACAGATGCTTCTTTTCCATCTTGCGCCAGATCGAATAGGCCCGCTTCTCCCGGCCATAAACTTCGGCCTTGATGCCGTTCTCGGCGAGCTTGGTGGCCAGCGATTTTTCAATCTCGCGCAGGATGTCACCGGATTCCTGATGGAGTTTTATGAGGCGTTCCTTGATGGTGCGGTTGGCTTCCGGATTCAGCACCTCGAAAGCGATGTCCTCCAGTTCGTCGCGCACCGTCTGCATGCCCATGCGGCCTGCCAGTGGCGCATAGATGTCCATGGTCTCCTGGGCGATCCGCGTGCGCTTGTCAGGTTTGACATGGTGCAGCGTGCGCATGTTGTGCAGCCGGTCGGCGAGCTTCACCAGTAGAACCCGCACGTCCTTGGAAATGGCGAGCAGCAGCTTGCGCAGGTTTTCCGCCTGGGTGGCTTCCGTGGTGACGAGGTCGAGCTTGGCGATTTTGGTCAGGCCATCGACCAGGCCGCCAATCTCCTTGCCGAATTTTTCCTCAATTTCCTGGTGGGTTGCGTCGGTGTCCTCAACTGTATCGTGAAGCAAAGCGGCGGCAATTGTGGCGCCATCCAGCTTCATTTCGGTGAGAATCGCCGCCACCTCCAGCGGATGGTTGAAATAGGCCTCTCCCGAGGCCCGCTTCTGGTTGCCATGGGCCTTCATGGCATAGACATAGGCGCGGTTGAGCAGGTCCTCATCCGCGTCCGGATCGTATTTCACGACCCGTTCCACCAAATCATATTGCCGCATCATCGCGTGACAGCTTACGACAAAAAAGGCCGGAGGCGAGTGCTCCGGCCCAAAAATCTTAACGGCTGTACCTGTTAATAGCCGTTGCGCTGGCTACCGGGGCTTTCAGCGGGTGGCATACCCTCAAGTCCGCGCAGCAACTCCTCTTCGGTCATCTGCTCCATGTCCGGCTGGTCACGCGAAGCGTCATCGTTCACCATCACCATGTCGCCGGACTGCTGGATCAGCGGCACTTCCGAGGTTTCCGGCTCGTCCACTTCCACATGCTTCTGCATGGCGTGGATGAATTCTTCGCGCAGATCGTCGGTCACGATGGTTTCATCGGCGATTTCGCGAAGCGCAACGACCGGATTCTTGTCGTTGTCGCGCTCCAGCGTCAGCGGCGCCCCTTGCGACAGGAGGCGAGCCCGGTGGGCCGAAAGCAATACGAGTTCAAAGCGATTGGGCAGCTTGTCAATGCAGTCTTCAACGGTCACGCGCGCCATGGGGCTCGTCTGCTCCTTGAAATGGGATGGAATTGCCGGGGCTTCTAGGCGCAATCCCCCGGAAAGGCAAGTGCGGGCTGTTCCCTACAATCTGAAGTCCCTGGCGGTGAGATTGCGGGTGGACGTAAGCCCCTGCAGTCTGATTTCGAGATCGGCCACGCCGTCGCCCGTGATGTCGCCGAGAACGAGGATCGCCCCAGAAACCTTTTTCAACCGCAATTGCCCCCTGGTGTTGGTGAACCCTTTGCGGCCGATGAAGGTGAAAGCCTGATTGCCAAGCTTGGCGTTGTTGGCGTCGACGGCTCTGAGATCGATGCGATCAACCCGTGTTTGCGCGCCGCCTGGATTGAAGTCCAGGATCGTATCGGGCAGCAGGAAGCTTTCGGCCGCTGCCTTGTAGACAAACAAATCCTTGCCGCGCCCGCCGCGCAGCATGTCGGCATCGGCCCCGCCAATGATCGTGTCTTTGCCGCCCCGCCCAGACAATAAGTCATTGCCACCGTTGCCGGACATGCGGTTGGCGCTGTTGTTGCCGGTCAGGGTGTCGGGAAACAGGTTGGAACCACTCAGATTGTGGATATTGGCAAAACTGTCGCCCGCTGCTTCACCACTGTTGAGGGAGGTGTTGGACATCACGACTTTGATAGAGCCCAGGGCATGAAAGTACGATGCCGTATTGCGACCGCCGCCACCGGCAATCACATCGCCGCCCGCCCGGCCTTCCAGAATATCGTTGCCGGCACCGCCCCGCACGACGTCGATGAACCCGCCGCCACTGATATATTGCGCGGCGGCACTGCCGATGCGGGTGACGGCGGCATCGGGAGCACGCCCGAACACGATATAGCCCGAACCGGATTTCAAGCCGTTGGGGCTGGCCTCGGAGGCTCCCACCAACACGTCCTTGAAGCCGTCGCCGTTGTAATCTCCGCCGCCTCCCACCGTCCGGCCAAGCTTGTCGCCCGCCGCCTCGCCGTCGATGCGAAAGCCATTGGTGCCGTCCATGGTTTGCAGCAGTATCGGCGAAGTTTCCGAAGCCCTGCCAAACACCACATAGGCAGACCCCGAACTGGCGCCGGCAAAACCCGCGCCATAGGCTCCGACAACGAGATCGGAAAATCCATCGGCATTGACATCGTCCGCCGCAAAGGCGCGGCCCCCGGCGAAATCAAGCGAGACTTGGCCTTCGATGCGGAGGCCGCGTCCGGAATGAAGGCTCGAGACGTTGATGGCCGACCCGAAGGCTGTCTTGCGGCCATAAACCACATACAAGGCGCCCACATCGTCTTGCAGCGGGCGGTCAAAACCAGCTTCGCCCGTGAACATGTCGTCAATGCCGTCACCATTGAAGTCGCCAGCACCGCCGGCCGCCAGGCCATTTAAGCCGTTCGGCGTATTACCAAGGAGTACGAAGCCGTTCTTGCCATTGCGGTTGGCGAGATTGATGGAGGAATTGAACGGCTTTCCCTTGCCGAACACGACATAGGTTCTTCCATTCTGACTGTAACCGACCTGGGCAAAGGGCGCGCTGACGGCAATGTCATCAAAGCCGTCGCCATTGACGTCTCCCGCCCCGCCAACCGCCGTACCGGTGCGATCAGCCGCACTTTTGCCCCACATCACAAGGCCGTTCTTGCCATTCAAATCGGCCGGCTCAAGCGCCGCGTTGAAGGGTTTCAACTTGCCGAAAATCACATAGGCGGCACCTGGCCAGGAATTGTCCGGACGCGCCGCATATATGGCGCCTATCACGATGTCGTCAAAGCCGTCGCCGTTAACGTCGCCGGCGCCAGCAACACTTTGGCCAAGTTTCATGACTGGCTGGTGGCCGGCGAAGCGGAAGCCGTTCGTGCCATTGAGCGATGTGACATTGAGCGCCGATGGGAAAATGGTCTTGCGGCCGAACACCACATAGGCAGCCCCCGGCCGGTCAACCGCGCCGATGTCGGCATCCACGGCGCCGATGATCACGTCACCGAGGCCATCGCCATTGACATCGCCGGCACTGGCGATGCTGTTGCCCATGTTGCCTTCGGGAACATCGCCCTCGATGACAAAGCCGTTTGTGCCATCGATGGTGTCAAGGCCAAGATCGGCGGGAATGCCCAGCGTCCGGCCATACACAACATAGACCTTGCCGGCATTGGTGCGGCCGCCGGGATCGGCGGTGGGCACGGCGATCATCAGGTCATCGCGGCCATCGCCGTTGATGTCTCCGGCATTGGCGACGTCGTCCCGGCATAGGGTTCGGAACTGCTGCCGAACATTTCGAAACCGTTGGAGCCAACCAGCGTATCGGGATCCACAACCGGCGGGAATTCATTGGCGCCAGCCGGGCTGGCGGCAAGACCCACCGCGAGGCCACATACACCAGCCAGTAGAACACGCTGCAAGGCGCGCCCACGCCACAGGTTGATTTCAGATGTCATGCCGAAGCTCCAGGATTCGGAGCCCCCTCCGCCGCGACAATTGCACAGGATAGTGCTCACTGCCAACTACGACATGACAATGCTTGGTTAATGCCAGTCCTTCCAAAGCGCGCCAGAACGCGTGCAGGCCTACAGAGGCTCCAGTGGATTGAGCGAGCGGAAGGCCCGGCTGATCCAGCTTTCCTGGTTTTCCAGCGGTGCCTGGCCATCGCTGCCGACCAGCGTGTAGGCGTCCTTATACCACTGGCTGTTGGGATAGTTGTGGCCCAGCACCGCTGCTGCAGTTTGTGCCTCAGAGGTGACGCCGAGCGCCATATAGCCTTCGGCAAGGCGATACAGCGCCTCGGGAACCTGCGCCGTGGTCTGATAGGAAGTGACCACGGTCTTGAACCTGTTGATGCCGGACAGATAGGAGCCGTGCTTCAGATAGTAACGTCCAACGTCCATTTCCTTGGCCGCCAGATGGTCCCTCGCCAGCTGGGCGCGCTGGCCCGCATCGACCGCATAGGGACTGTCGGGATAGCGGCGCTGCACTTCTTCAAGGCTTTCCAGCGCCTTGCGCGTCGCCGTCTGGTCCTTCTGGACATCCTTGATCTGTTCGTAGTTGGAAAGCGCCACAAGGTAATATGCATAAGGAGCATCCTTGCCGGCAGGATGCAGCGTAATGTAGCGGTTCGCGGCATTGATCGAGTCGTCATAGGAATTGCGCTGATAGAACGCGTAGGCCTGCATGATGATCGACTTGGTTGCCCATTTTGAATAGGGGTACTGGCGCTCGACTTCCGCGAAATTCTTGGCGGCGGACTTGTAGGACCCCGACTGCAGGTCGGCCAGGCCGCGGTTATAAAGTGTTGCCACCGGGTCGGTCTGGTTCGCCGCGATCATCTCCGGCGACAGCGCGTTGCCTTCCAGAGTCGGTGGTAGCAGTGGCCGCCGATGTGGAGGTCTCGCTTTCGCCGTCCAGCAGGTTCGACATTTTCGAGCAACCGCTGAGCACCAGAGTCAGAGTGCCCGCCACCAGGATGGTGCGCAATGTCTTGCCGAAAACTGTCACTGCCATCATCAAACTGAAACTGCCCAATCCCGCGCCCCACACGCCTAGCCGTACATAACAAAGAGGGCGCCAAACTGCCAGCACCCGCAAGCTGTCAAATTAACGCGCCAAACCCGGCGGAAGTGTGACCGCCGGGTTTGCCTTTAAGTCATGATTTCAGCTAGTTAGCCTGGCGACGCAGGAACGCCGGGATTTCCAGCTGATCGTCGTCGAAGGTTTGCTCCGGCGCCTGTTGGGGGGCGGGCGCCTGTATGCGGGGCTGGGCGGCGGGGGTTTGAGCCTGGCGCTGCGGTGCTGCCATCACCGGTTCGCGCTGCTGGTGCGACGGCTCCTCCTTGCGGCCAAGCCCCACGGCCGCGAGGCGTTCGAACAGGCCCTTCTTCTTGCGGGCGGCGTGTTCGGCGATGTTTTCGATGCCAGCCTGGCGCTCGGCGATCTGCCGTTGCGCGATGGCCGGGAACTCTTCGATAGAGGGAATGCGTGGAGCGGTGCGCTGGGCCGCGGTACGCGCCGCCGGACGGGCCTCCGTCATCTCTTCTTCTTCAGCGATCTGCTGTTCCTGAACCGGCGCCTGCTGCATCGGCGCGCGCATGGCCATGGGTGCTGGATTGACCGGCTTCTTCACCGGAATGGTCTGCTTGCCGGTAAAACCGAACACCGGGCGGTTTGGCTGCTGCACCTCTTCCTGGGCTTCGGCCTCGGCCTCGGGCTTGGCACCCTTGCCGGCTTCGAGCGACAGTCCGGTGGCGACCACCGACACCCGCATGGTGCCTTCCAGCGCATCGTCGAAAGTGGCGCCGAGAATGATGTTGGCTTCGGGATCGACTTCTTCGCGGATGCGCGTGGCGGCTTCATCAACTTCATAGAGGGTCAGGTCCGGACCGCCGGTGATGGAGATCAGCAAGCCACGGGCTCCGCGCATCGACACATCATCGAGCAGCGGGTTGGAAATGGCGGCTTCGGCGGCTTCGATGGCGCGCCTGTCGCCCGAGGCCTCGCCGGTGCCCATCATCGCCTTGCCCATCTCGCTCATGATGGCGCGAACGTCGGCGAAGTCGAGATTGATCAGGCCTTCCTTGGTCATCAGTTCGGTGATCGAGGCAACGCCCGAATACAGCACCTGGTCGGCCATGGCGAAGGCGGCGGCGAACGTCGTCTTCTCGTTGGCGACACGGAACAGGTTCTGGTTGGGAATGACGATCAGCGTATCAACATGCTTGGCGAGGAGCTCGATGCCGCGCTCGGCCGTCTGCATGCGGCGCACGCCTTCAAAGTGGAATGGCTTGGTGACCACGCCGACGGTCAGAATGCCCTGCTCTTTCGCGGCCCTGGCGATAACTGGTGCTGCACCCGTGCCCGTGCCACCACCCATGCCGGCGGTGATGAAGGCCATGTGGGCCCCTGCCAAATGGTCGAGGATTTCAGGAAGCGCCTCCTCGGCAGCGGCGGCACCGATCTGTGGTTGCGATCCGGCACCCAACCCTTGCGTAAGGGCCGTTCCCATTTGAATTCGGCGTTGCGCGGCGTTCTGGATCAGCGCCTGCGCATCGGTGTTGGCGACGACAAACTCGACCCCCTCCAGCCGGCTTTCGATCATGTTGTTGACGGCATTGCCGCCTGCGCCGCCAACACCGAAAACGGTGATGCGGGGTTTGAGATCGGAAAGGTCTGGTACGGAAAGTTTGATGCTCATGATTGGCGCCCGGTCGTTGATTTGCCAGCCACCATGTTTGTTACCCAAACCATAACAAATGGTTAACGAATGCTAACCATGGGGGTCAAAAAGCGAATCAATTTGATTCGGAATGACTCAAGGCGGTGACATTCCGTTAGCCAAGCCATCACCCGGCATGATGACAAGGTGTCCAACTCTCGCCCGCAGTGCCCGCGAAGGACCGTCAGCCAGGGCCTCCCGTTGTTGCATGCAAGAAAAATGGAGGGGATGTCCCCGCCAAGGCTTCAAGCCAGCACGTGCAGTAGTGAGTGTGGTGGGTAGTCAGGCTCAAAGCCCGGCGCCCGATGGTCTGGGCCGTTTTACCGAAGGACGCAGCGATTTCCGCCGGAGGCAAGATCTTAGGTGCGGGAACTCTGCCCGCCCCGAGCCATTCAAGGCGCTTGGGTCCTAATGTCCGAGGGCCTTGCCCGAGACTCCCGGGAAGCAGGGGCGCTATGCATTCCCCTGCTCCGCAGGCGCTGCCAACTTACCCGGACACTGTGAGAACATGCGCCCCAGCCGCTTCGCGGCGTTCGCAAGAGCTTACCCCCTCCTTTCCGGGCAAGACGAGCGGTGTATAGTCCTAGAGATAGGAACATGTCAAGGATTAAATTCCACCCCTTCACACCTCTCCTGCGAAGCGGGAGAGGGCGGGGCCCATAGCGAAGCAATGGGAGGGTGAGGGGACGTCAGAAAGAAAGAAGTATCAGCGCGGGGCGGCCACCGCCCTCTCCGCGCATTCGCTGGCGCGAATGCTGCCTCTCCCGCTGCGCGGGCGAGGATAGGAGATGCGCCTTCACACCTCTCCCGCGCGCGGGAGAGGGCGGGGCCCAAGCGAAGCAATGGGAGGGTGAGGGGACGTCAGAAAGTCAGGAAGATCAGCGCGGGGCGGCCACCCCCTCTCCGCGCATTCGCTGGCGCGAATGCTGCCTCTCCCGCTGCGCGGGCGAGGATGGAGATGCGCCGCTTCACACTTCTCCCGCTTGGCAGAAGAGGATGAGCGCCGGGTTGCGGACCTTCCGGGTCAGATCGGCCGCGTCAGAAACTCTCGGCGATCCAGCGGCCCATCTTGCGCACGTAGGAAAGTTGGGCGGTCTCGATGGCCCTGGCCTTTTCCTGCGGCAGCGCATAGTGCGTATCGGGCCGCAGGGCATAATTGAGAAGTCCGGCACACACCGCAAAACCCGGCGCGTGTGCTGCTTCCGGCATGCCGGCCACAGGTTCGGGAATGCCCATGCGCACCTGCCGGTCGAGCCACAGGCTTGCCACTTCACGGGCACCATTGAGCTGCGAAGCGCCGCCCGTCAGCACCGCGCGCTTTCCCGCGAGGTGGGCGGCCCCACAAGTCTCCAGCTTGTCGCGCAACATCTCGAAGATTTCCTCGACGCGCGGACGGATAATGCCGGTGAGCATCGACTTCGGCACCTTCTGAACCGTATCAACGCCGCGCTCGCCCAGCAACGGCACGGCGATCATCTCGCGATCATCGGTCTGCGAAGCAAGAGCCGAACCCCACAGCGTCTTCATGCGTTCGGCATGGGCGATGGTGGTCGACAGGCCACGGGCGATGTCGTTTGTAATGTGCTGGCCGCCCAACGGAATGACATCGGCATGCACCAGATGGCCATCGTGGAAAATCGCAAAGCTGGTGGTCGCCCCGCCCATGTCGATGAGCGTGACGCCAAGCGCTTGTTCATCTTCGGCCAGAACCGACTTCGACGCGGCATAGGGAGCGATGACGAAGCCGGCCGTCGCCAGATGGGCGCGCGAAACCGCCAGCGCCAGATTGTTGAGATGCGACGGCTCGACGGTAACGACGCCGAGGTCAAGCCCCAGTTCCTCGCCGAACATGCCCAGCGGCTCCTTGACGCCCCGGGACTCATCGAGGTGGTAGTGAATGGGTGCCAGATGCAGCACCGAACGGCGGCCCGGATCGACCTGATTGAGCGCTTCGTTCAAAACATTCTCAAGATCGCGCGGCGAAACCTGGCCGGTCTGGGTGACTATTCTGGAGCAATGCAGCCGCGACTGCGGCCGCCCGCCGGAAACATTGACGTAGACTTCGCCAATTGTCCGCTGGGCCATGCGTTCGGCCGCATCGACGGCGACGCGAATGGCCCGTTCGGCTTCATCGACATTGACGATGGCCCCGCCGCGCACGCCGCGCGACAGGTGATGGCCGAAGCCCAGAATGCGCAACACATTGTGTTCCTGCCCATCACTGGACTTGTGCTTTGGTGGCTGCACCTCGGCGATGAGGCAGGAAATTTTCGTTGACCCAACATCGAGGGCCGCGACCACCGCGCCCTTCGGCGCAACCGGCGTGCGGCCCTGCGTCTTACCGTGCAACTGCACAACACTCATACCCTACCCCACACACTACCGGGCCTTGGATTTTTTCACCGCGGCCTTTTTCTCTTCCACCACTTCGGCTTCGGCCATGGCCACCGTGATGCGGTCGCTGAGCCTCAGGTCGATGGCAACAATCCCCTTGGACATCAGCTTTTGCGTGCGGTCGAGATCCGCCGCCGTCGCCAGTGCCTGCGCCACATCGTTTTCCGGCAACAGCACCTTGACGCCGTTGTCGAGATAAAGGGTCCACCGCCGGTCGCCCACCCGTGCGGCTGCCTTCACCTGCAACATTAGTTCGGGGAAGGCTTCAAGTTGGTTAATGAGTTCGGCCGCCCTTTTCTGTGCGCCTTCGCCCGAAACCAGCGGCAGCTTGGTCATCAGGCTGGCCGGAAGGGTGCTCATGGCGGCACCGGATTGGTCGATCACGTAGTAGTTGGCGTCGCGCTGCCAGATGGCGAAGGGCTCACGCTCGACAACGGCGATTTCCAACTGGTTGGGGAACAGCCGTTGCACTTTGGCGGCGGCCACCCAGTCGAGATTTTCCAGGAGCCGTTTGGCATGCGCCGCATCGAAGCCAATGAGCGAGGCGCCCGGCGAGACGCCGATGGCCTTGAGCACCGCCTCCGCCTCCTGATGAACGAGGCCTTCAATCCTGATGTCTTCGGCTGCCATGCCGGCAATGCCAGCCAGCTTGCCAGGAAGCCTGGCGAAGGGGCTGCCGTCATAGTCGAGATAGCCGCCGAGCACCACGCCGCGGGCAATGGCCGCAAACAGAAAGGCCACCGCTGCAAAGCGGGCCAGGAAACGCCAGCGCAACCTGTCGCCCTGCGTGCCAGAAACCGGGCGGCGGTGCGTTGCGGCGGCGGTGCATGGCGGAACTTCTGTTCATCTGTTGAGCGACGCGTCGTTGACCATCCAGGTGACGAGATCCTCGTAGGAGTGGCCGGCATGGGCCGCCAGTTCCGGCACCAGCGAGGTTCCTGTCATGCCTGGCTGGGTGTTGATTTCCAGCACCACCAGATTGTTTTCGACACCCGGCATATCGTTATAGCGGAAATCCGTCCGCGTGATGCCGCGGCAGCCCAGCGCCTTGTGGGCGGCGATCGAATAGTGTTGGCATTTACGATAGATGTCGTTGGGAACATCGGCCGGAAAAATATGTTCGGAACCACCCACTGCGTATTTCGAAGCATAGTCGTAGAACGAACCCTTGGAAACGATGTCGATCACCCCCAGCGCCACCTCGCCCATCACCGCGCAGGTCAGTTCCCTGCCCGGAATGAAGCGCTCCACCATGGCTTCGTCGCCGAACACATCGCGCTGTTCGAGGATGATGGCGGGCGGGCCGTTGGAGGCTTGCGTAACAATGTGCACGCCGACGCTCGAACCTTCGGCCACCGGTTTCACCACATAGGGCAAGGCCATCACATGCTGGCTTGCCGCGGTTTCGAGATCGACAATCCTGCTCTCGGCAACAGGAACGCCGGCCTCGCGGAAAAGTATCTTGGATTTTTCCTTGTGCATGGCAAGTGCGGAAGCCAGCACGCCCGAATGCGTGTATGGAATTTGCAGGGTTTCAAGCATGGCAGCACAGCAGCCATCCTCGCCCCATTTGCCATGCAGCGAGTTGAAGGCAACATCGGGCTTGAGGTCCTGGAGGATGGCGACGATGCGCTCGCGCTTGACGTCGATCGCAACGACATTGAACCCCGCCCGGCGCAGGGCATTGGCGCAGCCTTCGCCCGACGACAGCGAAACCTCGCGCTCCGCCGACCAGCCGCCCATCAGCACGGCCACCGTCGTATTTTTCGGGTCGCGTTTCGGAGCTCTGTTCATTGCACGTCCGCCAGCGAGAGCCCGATGCGCTTGATTTCCCAGTCGAGGTCGATGCCGGACGTTTCCTTCACCCTGCGGCGCACGGTTTCACCCAACTCTTCGATTTCAGCTGAAGTGGCGCCGCCTTCATTGATCAGGAAGTTGCAGTGCAGCTCCGAAACCTTGGCGGGCCCGATGGCGAAACCGCGCATCCCCGCCTTGTCGATCAGTTGCCACGACTTGTGGCCGGGTGGATTTTTGAACGTCGAACCACCGGTGCGGCTTTTGACCGGCTGCGTCATCTCACGGGCTTCGGTGATCTTGTCCATGGCGGCGGCGATCCCGGCGGCATCGCCCGGCCGCCCCTGGAAAAGTGCCTCGGTGAAGATCAAATCTTCCCGCACCCCACAGTGCCGGTAGGTGTAGTGCATGTCGGAATTGGAAAGCACGTGTATGTGTCCTGCCCGGTCTACCGCCCGCGCTTCCACCAGAATGTCCTTGGTCTCGCCACCATAGGCCCCGCCATTCATCCGAAGCGCGCCGCCGATGGTGCCCGGTATACCTCTCAGAAAGGTTAATGCATCGATACTGTTCTCTTGCGCGAAGCGGGCGACGCGCACGTCCAGCGCCGCCACACCGGCGCGAATGCGGTGATTGGCTTCGAGCGAAATGTTCGCAAAACCCTTGCCCATGCGGACGACCACGCCCGGCACCCCGCCATCGCGCACCAGCAGATTGGAACCGACGCCGATCACGCAGACCGCAATGTCTGCGGGCGTGGATTTCAGGAAATCAGCAAGGTCTAACTCATCGGCGGGTGTGAACAACACTTCAGCCGGCCCGCCAACGCGAAACCAGGTGAGATCGGCCAACGGAAAGTTCGCTTCCAACCGCCCGCGTGGCTGCGGCAATCGCTTCAGCAGGCCTTCGCCATCGATCCGTGTCATTTGCCGTCCAGCGCCGCAAGCTGGCCTGGCAACGCATAGGCCCACTGCGTAATGGTGCCGGCGCCAAGGCAGATGACGATGTCGCCATCCCTGGCGAGGCCATGGACGAGCGGCGCCAGTTGCTCCGGCGTTTCGATCTTGTGGACAGCCCGATGGCCGCGATCCTTCAGGCCATCAGCGAGCGCGGCGTGTGTCGCGCCTTCGATCGGTGCCTCGCCTGCCGCATAGACCGGCGCGAGTATAACCGTGTCGGCATCGTTGAAGCAGGAACAGAATTCGTTGAACAGGCTGGACAGCCGCGTGTAACGGTGCGGCTGCATGACGGCCACCACCTTGTTCTTGGTCACCCGCCGCGCCGCATGGAGCACGGCGGCGATTTCCACCGGATGGTGGCCATAGTCATCATAGATGGTGACACCATTGTGCGTGCCGGTCTTGGTGAAGCGGCGTTTGACACCAGTGAAGCTCTTGAAGCCGGCGCGTATCTTCTCGTCGGAAAGACCGAGTTCCTTGGCGACGGCAAGTGCTGCCGTGGAGTTCATGGCATTGTGGTCGCCCGGCATGGCGAGCGACAGGTCTGCCACATCATGAGTTTCGCCGGTGCGCCGGTTGGTCAGGCGCACCGCGAATCGGGTTTCGCCGTTGACATAGTTCACCTCGAGCAGCCGCACATCGGCTTGCGGGCTATGGCCATAGGTGATGACCCGGCGGTCCTTCACCTGGCCGATCAGTTCCTGCACCACGGGATGGTCGATGCACATCACCGCGAAGCCGTAGAACGGAATGTTCTCAACGAAGGCGAGATACGCCTCTTTGGCTTTTTCGAATGTGCCGTAGTGATCGAGATGTTCGGGATCGATATTGGTGACGATTACCACGTCGGCCGGAAGTTTCACAAAGGTGCCGTCGGACTCATCAGACTCCACCACCATCCAGTCGCCCTTGCCGAGGCGGGCGTTGGTGCCGTAGGCATTGATGATGCCGCCGTTGATCACCGTCGGGTCGAGCCCTCCGGCATCGAGCAAGGCAGCCACCAGCGATGTCGTCGTCGTCTTGCCATGGGTGCCACCCACCGCCACGCACGACTTGAAGCGCATCAGCTCCGCCAGCATTTCGGCACGGCGCACGATGGGGAGGTAACGGTTACGGGCTTCCACCAGTTCCGGATTGTCGGGCTTCACCGCCGAGGAGACGACGATCACCGCCGCATCGCCAACGTTGTTGGCATGGTGGCCGATCTCCACCGTGATGCCGGCCTTGCGCAGGCGAGCCACATTGTAGTTGTCGGAAAGGTCCGAGCCCTGAACGGTATAGCCCAGTGTCGCCATGACTTCGGCAATGCCGCTCATCCCTATGCCGCCAATGCCAATGAAATGGATTGGTCCTACATCGCGCGGCAGTTTCATGGTCGTGAGTTCCCTGCAAGTTCTTCGGTGAGATCGGCGAGGCGCTGGGCGGCATCGGGCTTCCCGTGGCTCAGCGCCGCCTGCGCCGCCTGGCGCAATGTCGCCTCCTCATACCGGAGTCGTGTCAGAAATGCGGCAAATTCCTGTGGATCGAGTTCCGCCTGTGGACGAACCCAACCGGCCCCCGCCGTGGCAAAACTTTCGGCGTTTTTGAGCTGGTCATTGTCCAGCGCGTGGGGCAACGGCACCATGATCGCCGGGCGGCCGATGACCCCAATTCGGCGATGGTCGAGGCTCCGGAGCGGCACACCACCAGATGGGCATTGGCGATGCGTTTCGGCATGTCCATGAAGAACGGCTGCAGTTCGTGGTCGAAACTGCTGGCGCCATAGAGCGCGCGAACTGTCGCCAAGTCTTCCTGCCGGCATTGCTGCACCAGCTTGAGCGACTTCAGTGTATCGGCATCCAGCGCAGCAATGACTTTCGGCATGAACTCGGCGAAGAACCGCGCGCCCTGGCTGCCGCCGAACACCAGAAGATTGAACGGCGTATCCTTGCCGAGCGCCGGATACTCAGCACCCTTCTCTTTCAGTGCAATGTCGCGCACCGGATTGCCAGTGAACACCAACTTGTTTCTTGCAGCCTCCGGCAAGCCGAGAAGCTGTGGAAAGGATGAGGCCACCACATCAGCGAATTTCGACAGCAACTTGTTGGCCCGGCCCATCACGGCGTTCTGGTCATGCACGCAGGTGGGAATGCCAAGCCGCGATGCCGCTAAGATGGGCGGGAACGATGGATAGCCGCCGAAACCGACGACGGCCGCAGGCCGCAAGCGCTTCAGAATTTTTCGCGCCGCAGTGTAGCCAGCGAACAATCGCCAGGCTCGGCCCGGCAGGCGCAGGGGATCGCCAAGCGAAATGGTGGCGGAGGGAACAACGTGGGTTTCGGCAGCTGGGAATGACTTGCCGTAGTCACGCACCCGCTCGTCAGTCATCAGGTGGATGACATAGCCGCGCCGCACCAACTCCTCGGCCAGCGCCTGGGCGGGGAACAAATGTCCGCCCGTGCCACCTGCCGCCAGCACGATGATGTTTGATTTGCTGCCCACGCCAGCCTCAGGCCGGAACCGTTCTGGCGTCGAAGGCCTGCGCGCCCGCATGGCGCCGGCCAAAGGCGAGGATCAACCCCATCGCAAAAGCCATGCCGATGAGCGACGAGCCGCCATAGGAAATGAACGGCAGCGTCATACCCTTGGCGGGCAGAAGTGACACATTTACCCCCATGTTGATGATGGCCTGAAAGCCGAACACCAGCGCCAAACCCGACATGGCAAGGGCCGGAAACGGATCAGTCTCGGTCGTCGCGCGCTGCAACACGCGCAGCACCACGAAGGCAAACAGCGCCATCAATGCGAGGCAGGCAATCAATCCGAATTCCTCGCCGACCACGGCGAAAGAAAAGTCCGTATGGGCATCCGGCAGGATTTGTTTGGCCACGCCACCACCCGGCCCCGCCCCCAACAATCCGCCATTGTGAAACGCCTGCATCGCCGTATCGACCTGAAACGTGTCGCCTTTCTCGGGATCAAGAAACCGGTCAATGCGTGACGCCACATGCGGCACCATGGTGTAGGCAGCACCAATTCCAACCGCCACGACACCAGCAAGGCCGAACACTACGAACCACGAAATGCCATAGATCAGCAGCATTGTGCCGATCACCATGATCATCAGCGCCGTCTGGCCGAAATCCGGTTGCAAGATCAGCAGTCCGACGAACAGTATCGACGCCACCACCATCAACAGCAGGCCCGGCATTTCCGGCCGCCGCGTCTGTTCCGACAGCAGCAACGCCGCCAGCACCACGAAACCCGGCTTCGCCAGCTCCGACGGTTGCAGGCCGACCGGCCCCAAGTTGATCCAGCGATGGGCACCCTTGATCTCCGGCCCGAACTTCAGTGCCGCCAGCATCAGCACGATGGCAACGAGGAACAAACCCACACCAACCCGCTTCGCCTGTTTCTGCTCAAGGAACGACATGGCAACCAGCACGGCAATGGCCGGTGCCAGATAGAACAGTTGGCTCCTGAAGAAATGAAAGCTGTCGAGCCCGATGCGCTCGGCAACCGGAGGGCTCGCTGCCATGCTGATCAGCACGCCCGTTGCCATCAACAGCAGCACGGCGCTCATCAGGCCACGGTCAACAGTAAACCACCAGCGAGCCAGAAGTCCGCGATCGCTACGTCCGAGAAGCATCTTGCCCTCCATCGGCATTCATCTGAACATCGGAAAGTGCGGCGACGGCTTTCACGAAAGCATCGCCCCGCACTTCGAAATTGGGGTATTGGTCAAACGAGGCGCAAGCCGGGGACAGCAGCACCACTGCACCCGCCTTGCCGTCGCGCTTTGCATCGCGCGCCGCAGCGGCGACAGCGGCATCAAGCGTGCCGCATTTTTCATGGACGTTATCGCCAAGCGCCGCCGCGAATTCGTCGCTCGACTGGCCGATCAGATAGGATTTCACGATCTTCGGGAAATACTTCTTCAGGGGCTCGATGCCGCCCGTCTTGGCGATGCCGCCGGCAATCCAGTAAATTGTGTCGAACGACAGCAACGCTTTCTCCGCCGCATCGGCATTGGTGGCTTTGGAATCGTTGATGAAGGCGACACCATTTGCCGTTCCCACTTGTTGCATGCGGTGTGCGAGCCCAGGAAAGCTCCGCATACCCCGCTCGATTTCGGAAACCGATAGGCCAAGTGCCCGCGCCGCGCCGTAAGCCATGCAGGCGTTCTGCCAGTTGTGGGCGCCGCGCAGCGCCGGCATTTGGCGCAAGTCGATATGCGCTGCCTCCTCGCCGTCGCGCATGTCACGCAACACGCCGTCATGGGCCGAAATGCCGTCCAGCAAAGGCCGCAGCACCGATACCATGCGAAGGCCGGCAGCCGTTTTGATACCGGCGGCAATCTCGGCACACCATTCGTCATCGACACTGCAAAGTGCCGTATCGCCCTTGCCCTGCTTGGCGAATATGCGCCCCTTCACGGCGGCATAGTTCTCCATCGTGCCATGGCGGTCGAGATGATCTGATGTGATGTTGGTCAGAATGCCCGCCTGCGGATGCAGCCCCGGCATCAAATCGATCTGGAATGACGAAAGCTCCAGCACATAGATGCGGTCCTTCACCGGCTGGCGCATCAGGAACACCGCCGTGCCGATATTGCCGCCGACATCGCAATCACGGCCCGCCGACTTGAACAGATGCCCGGTCAGCGCCGTGGTCGTCGATTTGCCATTGGTGCCAGTGATGGCGACAATCGTCGCACCCGAACCTTTCGCCTCGCGCGCGAACACTTCGGTGTCGCCGATGATCTCGATGCCAGCGTGGCGCGCTTTCCGCACCGTCCAATGCGGTTCCGGATGGGTGAGTGGCACGCCAGGGCTGAGGATCAGCGCATCGAGCGTTGCGAAATCGAGCGCATGGAGATCGGAAACAGGGAGCCCGGCAGCACGCGCCTTTTCAACCGAAGGTCCAGCATCGTCCCAGGCGTGAACGTCAGCACCGCCCAGCCGCAGCGCCTCGATCATCGCCGTGCCGGAGCGCGCGAGACCAAACACCGCAACCTTCTTGCCCTTGAACGATGTCGCAGGAAACACCCCTCACCTCAACTTCAGCGTGGCAAGGCCGAGCAGCGCCAGCACCACCGAGATGATCCAGAAGCGGATGACAATGGTCGGTTCCTTCCAGCCCTTCTGCTCGAAATGATGATGCAGCGGCGCCATGGCGAAGACGCGCTTGCCCGTGAGCTTGAACGACACGACCTGGATGATGACGCTTGCGGTTTCCAGCACGAACAAGCCGCCGATGATTCCCAGCACAATCTCGTGCTTCACGGCCACCGCGACGGCGCCAAGCGCGCCGCCCAGCGACAGCGACCCGGTGTCGCCCATGAAAATCATGGCGGGCGGCGCGTTGAACCACAGGAAGCCAAGCCCCGCTCCCACCACGGCGCCGCAGATGATCGCCAACTCGCCGGTGCCGCGCACGAAATGCAGTTGCAGATAATCGGCGAAATTGAAATTGCCGACCAGATAGGCGATCAATGCCGAAACTTCCCGCCGCGATCATCACCGGCACAATGGCCAGACCGTCGAGGCCATCCGTCATGTTGACGGCATTGCCCGCCCCCACCACGATGAACATGCCGACCAGGATGAAGAATGCTCCAAACGGAATGAGCACATCCTTGAAGAACGGCAACGCCAGCGAACTCGACAGCGGCTTCTCGCCGATCCACATGAAACAGCCGACCGCAATGCCGGCGATGGCGAATTCCATCAGCAAGCGGATTTTTCCGGAGAAGCCGCGCGTCGTCGATTTCGTGACTTTCAGAAAATCATCATAGAAGCCGATGGCGCCGAAACCGAGCGTCACGAACAGCACCGCCCAGACATAAAGATTGCTGAGATCCGCCCATAGCAACGTGGCAAAGAAGATGCCGGAAAGGATCATCAGTCCGCCCATTGTCGGCGTACCCTGTTTCTCGACGATGTGGCGTTGCGGCCCATCCAACCGGATTGGCTGGCCCTTGCCCTGTTTGAGTTTCAACAGCGAAATGATGCGGGGGCCGAACAAGAACACGAATAACAGCGCTGTGAGGATTGCCGCACCGGTGCGTGTCGTCGAATAGCGGAACACGTTGAACGGTGAGAACTCGTCGGTGAGACTGGTGAGGAGGTAAAAAAGCATCGGTCAGGAATCCTTGGGAATGGGCGGATAGGCCGCGCGGATGGCATCGGCGATGGGCCCCATGCGGCTGCCGAGCGATCCCTTGATCATCACGACATCGCCTGCCTGAAGCCCGGCCAGAAGCGGCTGGCGTAGTTCATCGGACGTGCCGCAGTAGGCGCCTTTGCGGGCTTCGGGGATCAGCGCCCAGAGATGCGCCATCAGCGGACCAGCGGCATATAGGGCATCGACGCGCGCTGCGTCTATGGGCCCGGCCAGTTCGCCATGCAGCCTCTCACCAAATTCACCGAGTTCCAGCATGTCGCCGAGAACGGCGATGCGGCGCCCGCCCCTGCCGGGCTTGGCCTGGGCCAACAGCGCCAGTGCCGCACGCACCGATGCCGGATTGGCATTGTAGCTTTCGTCGATCAGCAGAATCTCGCCACCCTCGGCTTTCAGGCGCTGCTGCACACCACGGCCCTTGGCGGGTTCGGCTACCGCCAAAGCCAGTGCGGCCCGTGCCAAGTCGGCACCTGCAAGTTTCACCGCCGCAAGCACAGCCAGCGAATTGACCGCCATGTGTTCACCGGGAACACCAAGCTTGTAGATCAGTTTTTCACCGAGCACGTCGGCGGTGATGCAGCAGCAGGTGGGATGCAGCGCAATGCGCTCGAGTTTGATGTCAGACGCCTCATGCCGTCCGAAGCTTACGATGTTGGCAACGCCCGACGCCTTCGCGGCAGCGGCGAGACGGCCATAATAGGGCGTGTCGCGATTGATGACGGCGTAACCGCCCGCTTCAACGCCCGTGAAGATTTCAGCCTTAGCATCGGCGATTTCATCAAGCGACTTGAAATGGCCGAGATGGCTTTCGGCAATGGTGGTGACGATCGCCACATGGGGCCTGACCATGGCAACCAGCGGAATGATTTCTCCGGCATGATTCATGCCGATTTCGAAAACCCCGAACGCCGTTTCGCGTGGGGTCCGGGCGAGCGTCAGCGGCACACCCCAGTGATTGTTGTACGATGCGGCGGAAGCATGGGTCTGGCCCGAAGCCGAAAGTGCGGTGCGCAACATTTCCTTGGTGCTGGTCTTGCCGACACTGCCGGTGACGGCGATGATCTGCCCCCGGCTCCGCGCCCTGCCCGCGCGTCCCATGCGCTCAAGACCGTTCAGCGGATCGTCTGTGACGACAAGCAGCGCGCCCGCCGCCCGCATCTCGCCGGTGGGCCGCGACACCAGTGCAGCACCAGCACCGGCCTTCAGCGCCGCCACAGCAAATGCGTGACCATCATGGTTGTCGCCCTTGATGGCGACGAAGATGTCGCCGGGCGCAATGTCGCGATTGTCGATCGACACACCATTGACCGGCTGCATGATCGTGCCTTCCAGCACGGCGCCACTGGCGGCGACAACTTCATCGGCATGCCACAGCGGCGTATCAGCCATGATAGTCCTCTCCCCGGATGGCCGCGCGCACCGCATCGTGATCGCTGAATGGAATGATGGTCTTGCCGGTCTTCTGGCCTTCCTCGTGCCCCTTGCCGGCCACCAGCAAAACATCTCCCGCTCCCAAGGCATCAACAGCCACGCGGATCGCCGCGGCGCGATTGCCGATTTCGGTGGCACCTGGGACAGCCAGCCATGATCTCGCGGCGGATGGCGGCGGGATCTTCCGTGCGCGGATTGTCGTCGGTCACATAAACTCTATCGGCAAGGCGCTGGGCGATCTCGCCCATGATCGGCCGCTTGCCCTTGTCGCGGTCACCACCGCAGCCGAACACCACATGAAGTTTGTCAGCCGCATAGGGCCGCAGCGACCGGATGGAATTCTCCAGTGCATCGGGCTTGTGGGCATAGTCCACAAACACCGGTGCGCCCGCTGCCGTGCGGCTCACCAGATCGAGCCGGCCCTTGGCGCCCTTCAGCGATTCCAGCGCATGCAGCGCCAGCACTTCTTCGCCTCCGGTTGCGATGACAAGTCCCGCCGCCGCCAGCGCATTGGAAGCCTGGAAGTCGCCAACCAGTGGCAAGAAAACCGAGTGCTTGCGAGTTGGCCCCTGAATTTCGAGACGCTGCCCAAAGCCATCGCGCTCAACACTCAGAAGTTTCAGCGCGGTTCCTTCACGGCCAACGGTGAACGGGTTTAGCTTTGCGGCACTGGCGCGCCTTCAGCACGTCATGCCCCGCAGGCGTATCGAGATTGATGACAGCGGGCGAACCCGGCGCCAGCAATTCCTCGAACAGCCGCATCTTGGCGTCGAAATAGGCTTCCGGCGTGGGGTGATAGTCGAGATGATCGCGCGAGATGTTGGTAAACCCGCCAGCCGCCAAACGCAGGCCATCAAGCCGGTATTGGTCAAGCCCATGGCTCGAAGCTTCGATGGCGAGATGCTCGACGTGATCGCGGTCCAGTTCAGCGACGATTTCCTGCAGCCGAACCGGATCGGGCGTTGTGTGCTCGAGTTCGATGATGCCCGCGGGCGAAACCACACCCACCGTGCCAAGGCTTGCCGCCCTGAAGCCCATGGCCGTCCAGATTTCGCGAACGAAGGTGGCAACCGAGGTCTTGCCGCTGGTGCCGGTGACGGCAACGATCGTATCGGGCTGGCGTGCATGAAAGCGCGCGGCGGCCAATGCCAACAAGCGGCGCGGATTGTCCGTCACAATGCAGGGAACTTTGCCGGTTCGCAGTGGCGCGGCTGGTAACAATCGCCACGGCACCCGCCGCCAATGCTGCCGGAATGAACGTGGCACCTTCAGCCACCAAGCCGGGCAATGCGGCGAAGAGAAAGCCTGGCTTTACCGAGCGGCTGTCGGACGTGAGGCCGGCAATGCGCATTTGCTCCGCGCCCTTTGGCAGCGGAGCATCTTTGGCAATCAGTGTCGCGAGCGTGTTCGCCATCAACCCGGTTTCTTCTTGGCCTTGGCGAGCTTGGCGAGTTTTTCCATGTCCTTCTCGGAGAAGCATTGGCTCGACACCGAGCATCGGCGCCACCCGCTCGATGATCGCCGAGGCGGTCGGTGTGGCGTTCCAGCCGGAGGTGCGGAAGCCGTAGGTTTCGGGCAGCGGCTGCGGTTCGTCGAGCATCACCAGCAGAAGATACTTCGGCTTGTCCATCGGAAACGCCCCGATGAATGAGCACAACACGTGGTCGCCACTGTAGCGGCCATTGATGACCTTTTCGGCCGTGCCGGTCTTGCCGCCAACGCGGTAGCCGATCACATCGGCCTTGCCCGCCGTCCCCTCATCGACATTGAGACGGAACAGATAACGCATCTTTTCCGATGTCTCGGGTTTCACCACGCGTTTGGCCATGGCTTCCGCCGACGCCTGATCGCGCTTCAGCATGGTTGGCGTCATCAGAAGTCCGCCATTGAGAAGTCCTGCCACCACGGCAGCACCTTGCAGCGGCTGCACGGCAAAACCATGGCCAAAGGCGGCGGTGGCCGTCGCCAGTTTCGACCAGCGGCGCGGCAGAATCGGCTTGGCGCTTTCGGGCAGTTCGGTTTGCAGCCGGTCGAAAAGCCCGACGCGCCGCAGAAATTCCTGATGCCCCTCATCCCGACTTCCAGAGCCATCTTGGCGGTGCCGATGTTCGATGAATACGTGAAAACTTCCGGCACCGTCAACACCCGGCGCTGGGCATGAAAGTCGCTGATGCGGGCGCTGCCGATCACCAATTGCGAGCGGGCATCATACTTGCGGTTGAGGTCTGACGTGCCATAGTCGAAGGCCATGGCGAATGTGATGGCCTTGACCACTGAGCCCAATTCGTAGACGCCGCTGGTCAGCCGGTTTACCTGATCGGAGGTGAGGTTCTTGTTTTCGGCGTTCGGGTTGAAATCCGGATACGACGCCATGGCCATGATTTCGCCGGTGGTGATATCGAGGATGACGCCCGAACCCGCCTTGGCCTTGAATTTTGTGACCGCCTTGCCGAGTTCGTCGACCAGCGCAAACTGGGCGCGGATGTCGATGGAAAGTTCGGCGGGCTGCGTGGTGTGGGTGTTCGGTTCAGCGAGCGAGGCCGTGTAGATAGCACCCTGATCATCGAGATATTTTTCGATGCCGGCAATGCCCTTGGTATCGACATCGACATAGCCCACCGTGTGGGCCGCCAGCCGCCCCATGGGATAGACCCTTCGGCGCTCATTCACGAAGCCGACGCCAGGAAGGCCGAGATTGTAAACCGCGTCTCGCTCCTCGGGCGTCACCTGGCGCTTGAGCCACACGAAGGCCTTGCCCGGCGCCGTCAAACGCTTTCTCAAAACTTTCGAATCGAGATCGGGCACCGTTGCGGTCAGAAGTTCCACGGCTTCATCGACATCGATGATCTTGCGCGGGTCGGCATAGAGCGATGCAACGGCAACATCGGTTGCCAGCAGCACGCCATTGCGGTCGACGATATCAGGGCGCGGCAGACGCGGCTCGGGAACGAGCCTGGCGACATCATCCTCGCCGCCGCTACGGATCAGCGTCAGGTTGACCAGTTGTCCCGCAATGGCCGCGAAAGCAATGCAAAAACCAATGGTGACAAGCCGCAGCCGGTTCTGGCCCTCGAGCTTTGCCAGGTTTGGTGGTTTCGAAGTCGCCGTTGTGGTCGGTCATGGCCGTCATTGCATCTTTTCAAGAATGTCGCCGATGGGATCGTTGCCATTGGCTTCAAGTTTGATTTGCTGCTCAGCCGGAACTCTCGCCGCAAGTTCACTCTTCGGCACGATCTGCGTCGATTTCAGCGCTTCGAGCTTCAGGTGTTCGGCAGCGAGCTTCTGCAACCGGTCCGGGCGGATCAGGCTGCTCCATTCGGCATTGAGCAATTTGATCTGTTCGCGCTCGCCGGCAATCGCCGTATCCAGCTTGCCAATTCGCCGCTCGGTGCCGCGCGTGGCGTGTTCCAGGGTGTAGAGCAGGAAGCCCGAGACCAGTACCACCACGACCAGCAGGGCATTGACGAATTTGTGCATCAGTGCGCACTCCTCGAAGGAAGGGAAAGGGCAATATCTTCAGCGATGGAGGCCATGGCCGGAGCCGCCGTGCGGATTCCCACCCGCAATTTGGCCGAGCGCGCCCGGGGGTTTGCTGCGCACTCGTCTTCGTTTGCCCCGAGGTGGCCCTTGAACGGCAATGTAAAACTGGGGTCCGGTCGCTCGCCGGTGGAAAACACATGGCGCGATCCCGATGGCACATTGCCGCTGCGCGCCGCAAAGAATCGCTTCACGATGCGGTCCTCCAGTGAATGAAAAGTAACGACGACCAGCCGCCCGCCGGGCGCAAGCAGTTTCTCGGCAGCGTGCAATGCCCCTACCAGTTCGTCGAGTTCGCCATTCACATGAATGCGCAGGGCCTGGAACGTGCGGGTTGCGGGATGCGTGCGGTCCTGCGGGCGCTGGCGCCCCGTGGCACGCTCGACGGCTTTCACCAAACCCAGCGTCGTGGTGATCGGCGCCTCGCCGCGCGCCGCGATGATGGCCCTGGCGATGGCCCGCGAACGCGGTTCTTCGCCGAAGATGTAGATGATATCGGCCAGCGCATCGGCAGGAAGCTTGTTGACGATGTCGGCGGCACTGGGGCCCTGTTGCGCCATGCGCATGTCGAGCGGCCCATCACGCATGAACGAGAATCCGCGCTGAGCTTCATCGAGTTGCATCGACGACACGCCGATATCAAGCACCACGCCGTCGGCGAAATCGACATCGGCCAGTTCGCGCATGTCCGAGAATCGGCCTTCGCGCAACACGAGGCGGCCACTGAATTCGGCCACCATCGCTTGCCCCGCAGCAATGGCTGAAGGGTCGCGATCGATGGCGATGACCTTGTTGTTCGCGGCGTTGAGGATGCCCCGCGTGTAGCCGCCTGCGCCGAACGTGCCATCGACATAGATGCCGCCATCGCGCGGCGCCAGGTGCTCCAGCACTTCGCGCAGCATGACGGGCACATGCGGCATTTCATTAACTGTATGCGGGACAGCCATCGGCGGCGCGGACCAGAGTGAACAAGGCGTTAAGATTTGCCCGACAATGCCCCCGCGAACCTTAACAATTGGTTTCAAATGCGATTCATCCGCGTACAGAAAATAGGCGCCAGCCGGCCTGTAAGCCGGGTTCTGTTTGGGCGGTTTCCCGCCCGCGATGACCATTCATCTGGAACGCCCGTTGCCGGACGCTTCGCGCGACCTACCCGGGCAGCAAGCCGGTTAAAGCCCTGGAGCCGAAGCTCCGTGCCGCCCCTATTCGGTCTTGCTCCCGGTGGGGTTTACCATGCCGCTTCCGTTGCCGGCCGCGCGGTGCGCTCTTACCGCACCGTTTCACCCTTGCCGTCGGGATTGCTCCTTCGGGCGGTCTCGTCTCTGTGGCACTTTCCCTGGGGTCGCCCCCGCCGGACGTTATCCGGCACCGTATAACCGTGGAGCCCGGACTTTCCTCCCCCGCGCCCTTTCGGGACTTGCGGCAGCGGTCATCCGGCCGACTGGCAGGCCCCAACTAGGCGCTTCACCTTCGCCCGTCAACGCTCGAACACCACGCGGCCGTCGCATATGGTGGCAACCGGCATCACCGTTTCGATGGCTTCGTGATCTATTCCTTCGAGGTTGGCATCGAGCACCGCGATATCGGCCAGCATGCCGGGCTTGAGTACGCCCTTCTGTGCTTCCGCGAACTCGGCATAAGCGCCTTCAACCGTGTAAGACCGGATCGCCTGATCGAGCGTTTGCCGGTGATCGTCCATGCCGGCTTTCCACGCCTTGCGGGTCATCGCCGAATGGATCGAACGCAGCGGATTGATATCCGACACCGGCCAATCGGTGGCGAACACCACATGGGCACCCGCAGCGCGCAGCGTGTTCCAGGCGAAGGCATAGGGCCAACGCTTTTCGCCGATCCGCGACAGATATGGTTCAAGCGGCAGGCCTTGCGATCCCGGCGGATGCGGCGGCTGCATGGAGGCGACCACACCGAGTTACTTGAAGCGCGGAATGTCGTCCGGGTGAATGACTTCGATGTGCTCGACGCGATGGCGGGAGTCGCGGGCGCCATTGGCCTTGCGCGCCGCTTCATAGCCATCGAGCACGATGCGAACCGCGCCATCGCCAATGGCATGCACGGCAATCTGAAATCCACGCCGGTCGGCTTCCACGGCAACCCGCGCGAAGTGTTCCGCTGTGAACAGCGGTTCGCCTTTCCAGCCCGGCCGGTCGGAATAGTCTTCAACCATAACGCCAGTGGCGCTGTCGATTACGCCATCGACAAACAACTTTACAAACCCTGAGGTAAGCATTTCGGACTTGTAAGCCGCAGTCATCGCCACGGCGCGATCCAGCGCCGAAATATCCATGAAATTCTTGAAGTGGAAGGGAATGCGGGCCCGCGCCGTGAGTTCGCCACGCTGTTGCAGGGCCCCGAGAAGCTGCAACAGGTAAAGGTTGCCATCCATGTTGTGAATGGAGGTGATGCCATGCCTGGCGCAATGCGCGAGTCCTGTGCGGATCACTGCGAGATCATGCGCGAAATCCGCCGGCCCCGGATAGGGCTCGGGCTCGCCACCGGTCATCAGACCCAAACGGTCGCGGCTGCCGCTGGTCTTGAGAGCCCTGACCGGCGCCATGGCCTCGCCCTCGCGCAGTTCCCCCGACGCCTGGCCATCGGCGCCCATGACAACTTCGTTTCCCGGCCCAAGTTTGCGGCCCTTGAGGAGCCCGGCCAGGTCCAGCGCTTTGGTGTTGGCCCAGGCGGTGTGATGGTCGGGCGAAAACACCATGACCGGCCGGTCCTTGACGATGGCATCAAGGTGGTGGCGGGTCAGCGGTTCAGTTTCGGAGATGATGATGTAGTCGGCCTGCTCGCCGATGATCAGATCGTCACCCGGATGGTCATTGACGTAGGCCAGCGTCTTGGCCTTCAACGCCGCAAAGCCGCGCGCGCCATTGAGTTGCAGGTGGCTCATTTCGGCGGCCCCGGCAAACAGGTGCATGTGGCTTTCGACGAAACCCGGTGTCACCGTATTGCCAGCAGCGTCGATCACTCGCGTGGTTCCACCTTTCTGGGCAAGTATGTCGCGGGTTGAGCCTACAGCCGTGATGCGATTGCCGGTCATGGCGATGGCTTCGGCGCGCGGGGCCGACTCGTCCATGGTGAGCACGGCTGCGTTGGTAACGATCAGATCGGCGATCATAATGGGTTTCCGGTGGGGTTGTGGCGCGGCGCCAAGTTGTCACTTTCCCTGCTGGCCAAGAGCGGATAGACAGGCGGCAATTCAGGGGTCCGGTTGTTCATGCTCAAATCCATCCTCGGCGGCCTCGCCGTTGTTGTTGTTGCTTCGGCCACCGCGTGGGCGCAGGAGCGGCAGTGGTTTCTGGACGCCACCGAGGAAGACGCCTTCCTGGTGTTTGGTGTGCCCGAAACCGACGATACCGGCCTCAGTATCTGGTGCACGATCCAATCCGGCAAGGCAAAAATATTCCTGCCAGAAGCCTCCGAAAAATTGAAGCCCGATGCACCCGGTTCGATGGAGCTGGTGGCTGGCGATGTCGCCGTAACCCTCCCCGGCACGGCGCTGGAAAACCAGGACTCAGGGATCAGCAGCCTTGAAGTGGAAGTCGAAACCACCAACCCGATTTTCGCCGCCATGGTGAAATCCGACCGCCTGAAGATTCACGTCGAAGGCGAAGAACAGATCATCCCGCTGATGGATGCCGATATCGAAGGGCTGCTGCGGCTGTGCAATAAGTTGTAAGCGGGTCAGCGCACGGTCTATATTCCCAACCCTCTCCCCTCGCGGGAGAGGGTGCCGCGAAGCGGCGGGAGAGGGCCGTGGCCACGCGGCAACTCCCCTCTCCCGGCTCGCTCCGCTCGCCACCCTCTCCCGCAAGGGGAGAGGGTTGATCACCCAAATCAAACTTTCTCCACCATCACCCACGCCTCATTGTAGGCGGGCTGTCCCGCCGGAGACCACTTCGATGGCGTCAGGCGGTTGAGCGGCACGGCGTCCGCCCGGCCTTCGTCCCACAATTTGCCTTCGAGCGTCACAACACCTTCGCGCACCGCGTCACTCACCGCCAGCGCCACATCGACCTTCACGCCATTGCGCCTGAGTGCCACGCGATCACCAGCGGCCAGACCGCGTGATTGGGCGTCGTTGGGATGAAGCGTCGCTGTCGGTGCGCCTTGCGATTTCTGGTTACGCGGCATGTTGGCGAACGTCGAGTTGAGGAAATAATGCGACTTGGGATTCAGCATCTGCAGCAATGCTCCGGCAGGATTCATTGGTGCAGTCACACCACCCGAGGCGATGGTGAAACGGTTCTGGCGCGGTGCTATCGCCGGCCGTGGCGTCGGGGATTTGCGCCACCCCGCCTCTTTCAACTCTTCGTGCACCCAGCTTTCCGGCAATCCGGCCGCTGCCATCTCGTCATCGCTTTCTTGGAAAACCGGATCATCAAGGCCGAGCTTCGCGGCAAGGCCACGCATGATGGCGCCACTGCTGCGGGTTTCGCCGGCCGGCGCCACGGCGGGGTTGTTGGCCAGCACATAGTGGTGGCCCCAGGCGCTTTGCACATCCACATGTTCGAACTGCGTGGTGGCCGGCAACACAATGTCGGCATGGCGCGCCGTGTCGGTCAGGAAATGGTCGATGACCACGGTAAACAGGTCGTCACGTGACAAGCCGCGCTTGGTGGCGGGACCATCGATTTGGGTGGCGGCGGGATTGGCCGACCACACCATCAGGCCCTTGACGGGCGGCGTCAGGGCCGCGTCGTTGAGAACCTCCGCAAGCTTTCCCCGGTCGAGGGTGCGTGGGTTTCCCGTGCACAGGTCAGGCCGCGACACGCCGGTATCGTTGTCCTGGCCAAAGGCAAAGACCGACAGGCCGCCGCCGCGCTGGCGCCAATGGCCACCGAGAATGGCGATCGCCGAAAGCCCGCGCACGAACGTCTCGCCCTCGGCCGTCTGCTGCGGCGCTATTCCGCAGCGGATAAGGGCCGGCCGGGCCGTGGCAAAGGCTTCGGCGAGGCTGGCGATCTGTTCGACGGCGAAGGCCGGTCGCCGCCGCCGCACGCTCGAATGTCCAGACGTCCACTTCACTCCGGTAGGCTTCGAGATCGGTTGTCCAGAATTCCGCCAGTTCAAGATCGGCGCGGCCCGTGGTCAGCAGATGGCGGCCGATGGCGGCGGCGAGCACCGCATCGGAGCCAGGCTTGATGGCCAGATGTTCGTCGCACATCTTGGCGGTGCGGGTGCGGCAAGGATCGATGGCGATGACGCGGGCGCCTTTTTTTCTCGCCTCGTCGATGAAGTGCCATTGGTGATGGCAAGTGGTCAGCGTGTTCTGGCCCCAGAGAATGATCAGCTGCGCATCGGGCGTTTCCTCGGGGTCGACATTCATCGGATGGCCTTCGCCCAGCAGGGCCGAGGCCGAGGCCCCGCAAACGCTGCCGCCGCCGATGCTGGCCCCCAGCGCATGGAAGATGCGCAACAATGCGAAGCGCTGCACCATGCCCATGGTGCCAAGATACTGGAACGGCATCAGGGCTTCAGCTCCATGCTCGGCGATGATGGCCTTGAACCGTGTGGCAATGGTGCCGAGGGCTTCATCCCACGAGATGCGCTCGAACTGGCCGGAGCCCTTCGGCCCTGACCGCTTCATCGGATAAAGCAACCGGCCCTCCGCCGTCAGACGTTGCTCATAGTCCTTGACCTTGGCGCACAACACGCCACGGGTGATCGGATGATCCTTGGCACCCTCCACACGGACCACCTTGCCATCCTCGACATGGGCGACCCAGGCGCAACTGTCCTGACAATCAAGCGGGCAACAACCTTTGACCTGCATGGGGGCACTCCGAAGCAATGGCGAAGCTTCGTCCGGCAGGCGGCCAATGTAAAGTGTCTACGCGCCGGAAAAGCGATAGTGGCCGGTTACATCGAAGGCAAACAATACATCCTGCTTCCGCGTGCCTGAACCGATGTTGTGGATGAGCAGTGGACTATTGCCGTCCGCGTTCATCTCACCGCTGACGATAGCGATGTGCGGCAGGTTGCCGGGAAGCATCATGGTGACAAGGTCGCCGGCAACATAGTCACTTCGCGTCTGCCGATACCGTCAAGGCCGCACTCCCGGCGCTTCAAGAAAGTTTGCAGATTGGGCACGCGGCGATGGTCGATGTTTGGATCAGGCTTCCTGAGGCCCCAGTGCGCCGGATAGGCGGCGAAATTCTTGCGCATGTCGTCATGCACATGCTTTTGCAAATCAAACCCGAGGCCCGCCCGGTAGGCGCGGATCACCACATCGGTGCACACGCCATACTCGAGTGGCACGTCGCCATTGGGGTAACCGATCTTCACATAGCTGCCATCATAGCGAAGCGTCTGGCCAATCTGGCCTTCAGCGGCGGAAACCAGTTTCGCGGCCCAGCTCTGGGCGAAGGCCGGCGTGGCAGGAAGGGCTATCAGGCCCGCAATGACGGCGCGTCTGGAAATCATCCCGCCATCCCGCCATGTCTTTCCGGCAGAATTGCGATGCCGGGATAGGGTTTGACTTGGAGCCACCAGACGCTAAATACCCGTCAAATTCCATTGCCGCGCAAGGTTGACGCCATGGCCAAGGCCAAAACACTTTATGACAAGATCTGGGACGATCATCTGGTTCACGAGGCCGATGATGGCACTTGCCTGCTCTACATCGACCGCCATCTCGTCCATGAGGTGACGAGCCCCCAGGCCTTCGAGGGCCTGCGCCTGACGGGGCGCACGGTGCGCCACCCGGAGCGCACCCTCGCCGTCGTCGATCACAACGTGCCGACCACCGACCGCTCCAAGGGCATCGCCGAGGAAGAAAGCCGCATCCAGGTCGAGACCCTGGCCAAGAATGCCAAGGACTTCGGCGTCAAATATTTCAACGAACTCGACAAGCGCCAGGGCATCGTCCACGTGGTCGGCCCCGAACAGGGCTTCACGCTGCCGGGCACGACGATTGTCTGCGGCGACAGCCACACGTCAACCCACGGCGCCTTCGGGGCGCTGGCCCACGGCATTGGCACCTCGGAAGTGGAACACGTTCTGGCGACGCAAACGCTGATCCAGAAGAAGGCCAAGAACATGCTGGTCGAGGTCAACGGCAAGCTGGCTCCGCACTCGACGGCCAAGGACATCATCCTCGCCATCATCGGCGAAATCGGCACGGCGGGCGGCACCGGTTCGGTCATCGAATTCGCCGGCGAGGCGATCCGCGACCTTTCCATGGAAGGCCGCATGACGGTGTGCAACATGACCATCGAGGGCGGTGCCAGGGCCGGCATGATTGCGCCCGACGAAAAGTCCTTCACCTATCTGAAGGACCGCCCCATGGCGCCCAAGGGCGAGGCCTGGGATGCCGCACGGCGCTATTGGGAGACGCTGACGACTGACGACGGCGCCCATTTTGATCGCGTGGTGAAGCTCGATGCCGCGTCGCTGCCCCCCATCGTCTCGTGGGGCACCTCGCCCGAGGACGTGGTGGCGATCACCGGCGTCGTCCCCGATCCGGCGTCAATCGCCGATGAAGGCAAGCGCCAGTCGAAGCAGCGGGCGCTCGACTACATGGGCCTGAAGGCCGGCCAGAAGATCACCGACATCGCGCTCGATGTCGTATGGATCGGCTCCTGCACCAATGGCCGCATCGAAGACCTGCGCAACGTGGCGAGGATCGTCGAGGGCAAGACAAAAGGCTGGAAACCTCGCCTATGTGATGGTGGTTCCGGGCTCGGGGCTGGTGAAAGCCCAGGCCGAGGCCGAGGGGCTGGACAAGATTTTCATGGCGGCGGGCTTCGAATGGCGCGAACCCGGCTGCTCCATGTGCCTCGGCATGAACCCGGACCAGTTGAAGCCCGGCCAGCGCTGTGCCTCCACCTCCAACCGCAATTTCGAGGGCCGCCAAGGCTACCGCGGCCGCACCCACCTGGTTTCACCCCAGATGGCGGCGGCGGCGGCCATTGCCGGGCGGTTTGTGGACATCCGGAATCCGCATTAAGTTCGCAAAAGTGTGACGTACATCATTAACGGTTGATGAACATCGCGTTAAGGGATATGTCACCGCCGATAGGCTATGGTGAGTCCCAAGTTAAGGTTTTCACCGCACTTTTAGGGTTTTAGGGGTAACACGTGAATCATTCTGTTCAGGCCGATGCCAAGTTCCTTCGCCGTGTGTTGATCGGCATGGTGCTTTTGACACTGGTCACCGGCGCCATGGCCGCCATCACCACGGTTCAGGCCATGTCCGAAAAGGCCGAAGCCTGCACCACCCTCTGCCAGTAACGGCGTTACGTGGCGGAACGGCTGGCTGAGCTTTTCGCCCCTTCCATCCCGGACATTGAAGAATTGGCGGCAGTTGCCTTCCAGGGCCTGCCAGAGGCGTTTCGTGGGCTGTGCGGCGACATCGTTTTCCGGGTGGAGGACTTCGCCACCGACGATGTTCTCGACGATCTCCGAGCCGAGACCCCCTTCGACATCATGGGCCTGTTCCAGGGCCTGGGCCTGGCGCAGGATCAGGCCGTGCCCGAAACCGGCCGCCTGCCCAACATGATCTTCCTCTACCGCCGCCCGATCCTCGACTATTGGGCCGAGCATGACGAAATCGCTTGGTGCCGTTGTCGCCCATGTGCTGATCCACGAGATCGGCCACCACTTCGGCCTGTCGGACGCCGACATGGCCGCAATCGAAGCCAGAACGCCTTAACCACGCCACAGCTTGGCCACGAGCCTGAGTTCATACTGACAGCCATGTTCCACGGCTGTTCATCGCGGCTCCACTACAAAGGGCGTTGCGAGTTCAAAGGAGTTCCATCGTGACCAGGATTTTCGTGCTTTCCACCGCCGCGCTGCTTTCGCTCTCGGCCTCGGCCTTCGCCGACATTTCCAACTATGCGCCGGACAAACGCATTGTCGGCCGCGACGAGGCCAAGACCATCTGCCTTTCCATGGGAGACGATGCGGCAAGGGCTATAATCTCGATGGCACCTCTGGCACCTACGGTTGCCAGAATCAGTCCAACGGCAATGCAATCACCTGCGGCCCCGATGGTCAGTGTACTGATCATGTCGGCGACCCGCGCTGGCAGCGCATCAAGGAATTGATTGACGGCGACGCGGAAGAGTGGAAGCACCGCGGAGGCTGTAGGACAAGACGTTGGTTTGGTTGAACCCGCCCAATTCCCCTCCCCCTTGTGGGGAGGGATTAAGGGTGGGGGTCGCCCTGAACTATCAGCAAATCTGACGATACTGTTCTGAGCTACCACTAAACCCCCGCCCCAGCCCTCCCCACAAGGGGGAGGGAGAAGAGGGTAAGTGAAATTCTACAGTTCTCTAATCAGCCGCCAGCAGCCGGTGCAGCGTTTCGATGGTCGAGCGGTCGGCGATGCCGTCGACGCGCGCTTGCCGGAAATGGCGCTGGAAGGCTTTCACCACGGCTTCGGTCGGCCTGTCGAACTCGCCGGTGATGTCGATGCCATAGCCATAGAGCGCCAGCATGGATTGCAGCGCCTCGATGGGCTGGCCCCTGTCGCCCCTCTGGAAGAACTGGCCGCCGCCCTTCGGCAACCGGAGGCACCCAATGGCCGACGCCCGCGCGGTGCAGCCGCGCCCAGTCGAACTTCTCGCCGGGATCGATCTTGCGCAATGGCGCCACATCGGAATGCGCCAGCACGTGACGCGGCGTGATGCCGTGGCGCGCCACGATGTCCCGCGAGAGGGCGATCACCGCCTGCATCTGTTCCGCCGGGAAATGCGGGTAACCCAGCGTATGGCCGGGATTGTGGATCTCGATGCCGATGGAGCGCGAATTGCTGTCGGCCTCGCCTTCCCAGCTCGACTGCCCGGCATGCCAGGCGCGCATCTCTTCGCCCACCATCTGGGTGATCACGCCCTTCTCGTCCACCAGATAGTGGCACGACACGCGCGATCCGGATTGCACAGCCAGGCCAAGCGCCCGCTCCGCTGATTCCATGCCGGTATAGTGCAGGATCAAGAGATCCGGCGTGTTGCCGGCAGCAGGCGCGGCTCGACGGACGGCGCCAAAATGAATCGATGCGCCAGCGGCGAACGGATCACGCCATGCGCTCCTGCAGGATCGGCGCATAGGCTTCGTTGATTTTCTGCAGGCGAGCGGTGGCGAGCGCAATCATTTCCGGTGGAACGCCCGCCGCGATGTGCTTGTCCGGGATGATTGTCACGCACCAGTTTGCGATAGCGTTTCTTGATGTCTTCGAGCCTGGCATCGGCGGGAACGCCGAGCACCACATAGGGCTGTTCGATTTCGCCGACCACATGGCGGGCTTTGATGCGCGCGAAGTCCGGTTTCTCGAATCCGAAGATGAGCGCCACCTGTTCGAGGAAATGCAATTCGGCGCGATGCAACGCATCATCCGCCTTGGCGATGTAGAACAGGCCATCGAGCACGTCTTCAAGTACCGTGGACTTGGCATGGAACAACCGGGCAATCTGCTTGGCATATGCATCGAACCCCGCCACGTCCTGCTTGGCGAGGTTGAACACCCGTGCCACTGCCGCGATGTCCCGCTGCGGCACATGGAACACCCGCTTGAACGCCTGCACTTCCACTTCGGTGACGACACCATCGGCCTTCGCCATCTTGGCGCCGAGCGCGATCATGCCGATGGTGAAGGCCAGGGAATTTTCCGGCGGCGTGGCCCGCGCCCTGGCAATCTCGCCGAGATACCCGGCAATCGATGTACCGATTGCCGAAAGACTTTCCGTGATGCGTTGCCAGATCGACATGGAAGCCACAACTTAGCGGATTCGCTGAAGAAGCGAAGCCGTCAGCCGCGCCTGAAATAGTGGCCGAGCTTGAACACCGGCTGGTCAATATCGAGATGCAGCGCCAGACGGCGCTCTACATGCCAGGCGCGGCCCGCCGTCCACACCGTGGCCCACACAACGGGGATCGCACCTAATGCCATCAACCCATACATCATCACGTCGGGAAAGCCGAAAAGCTTCGAAACCGCCCACACGGTGGCAACCATGGCAGCACCCAGCTTGGTTGCGGCCAGCATGGTGACACCGGCGGCGGCGAGAAAGCAGCCGAGCGGGCTGAAGGCCTGGCTGCCGGGGCGCGGCAACGTATCGGGCTTGGTGATTTCCTGTTCCATGGCTGCCCATATGCCCTCTCGATCGCCCGAAAGCAATAAGCTGGGCTCAGTCGATAACGCCCGCTTGCCGCAGTTTGAACTGCAGCAGTTCACGGTCAAACGGTTTCATGATGACATCGGCCGCACCCTGCAGGATCGACTGGCCGATCATTTCCATGTCCGGCGTATCGGCATAGAGGATAACGATCGGCGATTTGCCCTGGCTCGGGCGGCGCAGGCGTTTCACGAAGTCTTTGGGGCGTTTCTTGGTGGCTCCAGCCGCCATCATCACCAGATCGGGCGAGTTGTCGTTGCAGACTTGCAGGGCCTCATCGGACCGCCCGCACCCGATCAGATCGAGGCCAAGACCGCCCAACATCGACTCCAGCCGCTGCCGTTCGGCGCCATCTTCTTCAATCAGCAGAACGCTCGTCATAAGCGCATTCCCTTTAAGGTGCATAAGCTTGCTTTTGCTGCCCCACTACCCGTAACGCGAGTCCTGCGCCCACATGGTTAACGAGGAGTTAAACACCTTATCCACAACTTATCCACAGGGCTTAAGCCGTTGAGAATCCGCCGAATTCAGCGGTTATCAACAGGCTACTCAACAATGGCGGAAATGCGGCGTTCCGGCCCCGTTCACAACTCGCAGAGCGACTCACGAAAGTAGCTATGCAACCTTGGGATGTTGGATACTGCAACCGTCAGGAAGGCCGCCGCATGCGCCAGGCGGTTTCGACCGTCGCATACTCGCTGTAGCCCATGCGCGCCACTGGCTTCATGGCTGCGGTATCGACCCGGCCCTCGTGAATGAACCGGTCATCAATATGAATGCCCACCACCCGGCCGATGGCGGCATAGTTGGCAACCGATCCGTCATCGCCAGGAAGATCGATCACCTTGAACAGTTTGCACTCGAAGCACGCCGGGCTTTCAGCGACGCGCGGCGCCTTGATCAACCGGCACGGCGCCTTGGCGAGTCCGGCGAGTTCGAACTCATCGACATCGGAACCAACCATGGCTGACGTTGCATTCATTTTCTCGCGCAGGTCCCAACTGACGATGTTGACGGCGAACTCTCCCGTCGCCTCAATGTTGCGGAGGCTGTCCTTCTTGGGGCCGGAGCCAAAGGCCACATAGTGCGGGTCTTGCGCCATGGCGTTGAAATAGCTGTAGGGCGCGAGGTTGGCGGTGCCGCTGGCCGACAGCGACGAAATCCACCCGATGGGCCGTGGTGCCACCAGCGCCTTGAATGGATCGTACTGGAAGCCGTGATCGTTCTTCGTGGCGTCGTAGAACATCAGAGTGACCTCAACAGCCGTGGCAAGTCGGCAACACTGGGGATGGTATGATCCGCCAGATGTTCGATGTGGTGGGCCTCGGCATTGCCGGTGAGCACAGCGATGGCAAGCCCGGCGCCACCGTTCCGCGCTTCTTCCATGTCGTGGGAATTATCGCCCACCATGGCAATCTCATGCACGGCAAGGCCAGTGACTTCAGCAAAACGGCGGATCATGTTGCCCGAGGGCTTGGGAACATCCACCGTGTCGGCAGCGATGATATCGGCGAAATGCTCGACAACTCCGATATGCGCCATGTGATTGCGCGCCGACACGTGGCTGTCGTTGGTGCCGACGCCCAGCACCATGCCCATCGCTTTCAGTTCCATGAACACCGGCTCGAGATCGAGCAACGGCTTCAGTGACGATTTGACGAGATGCGCATAATCATGGTCGAGCATGCGGACCTTCTCGCGCTGGCCTTGGTCATCAAGGTCCGGCCACCAGTTGGCCACGAGGTCACGCGTCGTACCCGCCGCGAGAATGGAGTTGGCTTTGAACCTGCCTGTTGTGCGATCAAACCCTACCTGTTCCATCAACGTTTCCGCGCCGTCGATATCGACGCCAAACTGCTCCTGCACGATCTGCCGGTAGATCGGCACCCAGGTGTCGTTCACTTCGATGAGTGTTCCATCCTTGTCGAACAGAATGCCCCGGATGCTCATGCCGCACTCCAGCGGGTGACCAGCGCCGTGGCATCGGGACGTGGCCGGTCTTCGAGCGCGGCGGCGATGTTCCGAGATACATGACGCCCGCCACCTTTTCGTGCGCGGCAAGGCCCATGGCCTTGGCCATTTCGGCATCATAGGCGAGCCAGCCGGTGTTCCACTGGCAGCCGACGCCCAGCGCCGTGGCCGCCAGCAACAAGGTCTGGCACACGGCGGCTGCCGAAAGCACCTGCTCCCACTCCGGAATTTTGGCATGCGGCGCCGCCGTCGAAACCACCACGACCACGGTCGGCGCGCGCTCAAAGGTGGCGGCAACTCCGGCCAGCATTTCTTCGCCATGGCTGGGGTTCAAAGTGCCCCAGCGCTGGCGCAACACGGTGCCGAACTTGGTTCGCGCATCGCCCTCGAACACGATGAATCGCCAAGGCGTGAGTTTGCCGTGGTCGGGCACACGCACCGCGCAGTCGAGGATCTCGGCAAGCTGGGCAGGCGTAGGCCCTGGCACTGTCATGGCTTTGGCCGAGGCGGATTTGCGGCTGTGCAGGAGGTTCAAGAATCGAGGACGTGTCGTTCAGCTTCATCATGGCGGCGGCACTGTGGCGGCTGGGGCGAATAAAGGCAATCGTTTCAATTGCGCATGGCACGTTAACCCAAAATTAAGGATGGCGTTGCCGCCAGGCCGCTAAAATTGTTTGTATCACGCTACCGGCCGGATTGGCTGGGGGAGACTGGACTATGGGGACTGAGCGCATGCACGACCACAGCACCCGTGCATTGCATCACCGCTACCAGAAGGGTGCCAGGACGGCGGCCCTTCTGGTAGCGGCTCTTTTTCTGGTGCTTGTCGCCACGGTCTACGGCCCGTCGCTCGCCCAATCGGGAACCAACACCAATTCCGATGTTGCCGCCATCGACCGGCAAAGCATTGCACCGCTAACCGATCTTGCCCACGAAATTGCCATCCGCACCGTGGCCGATGGTGAGGAAGGCCTGATGCTTCGCGCCAGACTCGATGCGAACGGCGGGCCTATCGAGCGCCCTATCGGCTGGATAATCACCACCAGCGCTGGCGAGACCCTGCACAACTTCCAAGCCCCCTCAGCCGATCTCGCCTTGCCGCCCGGCGACTACATGGTTCGCATCACCTATGGCGCTGCAAGCTTCGAGCGCGGGCTTACACTGCTGCCTGGCAATCATCTTTCGGTGAATTATGTGCTCAATGTCGGCGGCCTTCGTGTGTTGCCGCGTGTTAAGGGCATTGGCCTGCCGCAGGCGCCATCGACAGCCAAAATCTTCGCGCTCTCCGGCATCAACCAGGGGCAGTTGATCGCCCAGTCGGATGTGCCGGGCGAAGTCGTCCGCTTGGCCGCCGGCGAATACCGGGTGGAAAGCCGTTTTGACGCCGGCAACACCCTTGCTGTTGCCGATGTCAAGATAAAGCCCGCCATCATGACGGCCATCGACATTGACCATGCCGCGGGCGTAGCGCGCCTGAGTTTTGTTGGCGCCCCCGGCGCCGATGTGGCTTGGGACATTGCCACAACGAGCGGCGAAAAACTTGCAACAACCATCGGCCTTTCCGCCGATGTTGTGTTGAAACCCGGCACCTATATAGCGAGCGCCACGGCGGGCGGCGAAGTGATGACCGCAACTTTTGCCATTGAAGCGGGCGAAGCACGGGATATCATCCTCGGCAACTGAGGAGTTGCCGATGCCCAAGACCATGAAGGCCGCCGTTCTGCGGAAGATCGGCACAGCACTGGTTATCGAACACTTGCCGGTGCCCGAACCCAAATCCGGTGAAGTGCTGATCAAGGTCACCGCCTGCGGCGTGTGCCATAGCGACCTTCACGCCGTCGATGGCGACTGGACGCCCCATCCCACCCTGCCGCTCATTCCGGGCCACGAGGTTACGGGGCATGTTGCGGCGGCGGGTGATGGCGTGAAGAACTTCAAAGCCGGTGATCGCATTGGTGTGCCGTGGATGTATTCGTCCTGCGGCACTTGCGAGTTCTGCCTCTCCGGCATGGAAACCGTGTGCCGCGCCGCCGAAGCCACCGGCTACACCAAGCCCGGCGGCTATGCCGAATACATGATCGCCGATGCCGCCTATTGCGGACAAATTCCGGCGAGCGCCGATCTCTACGAACTCGCTCCCATCCTGTGCGCGGGCGTCACCACCTATCGCGGCCTGAAGCGCACTGGCGTGCGCCCCGGCCAATGGATGACGGTGATGGGTGTGGGCGGCCTTGGCCACATTGCCGTGCAGTATGCCAAAGCCATGGGGATGCGCGTGGCGGCGGTGGACGTCTCGCAAGACAAGCTCGACCTTGCGACATCGCTTGGTGCCGAACTGGTGGTGAACGCCATGTCCGCCGATCCCGCCAGCGAAATTCAGGCGAAGCTCGGCGGCACCCATGGCGCCGTGGTCACCGCTGTTTCTGCCAAGGCCTTCGAGCAATCGGTGGGCGTATTGCGCAATGGCGGCAGCGTGTCGTGGATCGGCCTGCCCGGCGGCAAGCAGGATGAAATCCGCATGTCGATTTCTGCGGTGGTCAATGTCGAAGCGACGATCCGCGGCTCCAATGTCGGCACAAGGCAGGACTTGCAGGAAGCCGTCGACTTCGCCGCCAACGGCCTCGTCCGCGCCCACACCACGAAGGAACCGCTGGAAAACATCAACGACATCTTCGCGAGGATGAAAGCCGGAAAGATCACCGGCCGCGTGGTGCTCGACCTCGTCTGACCCGCACACTTGACGCGGGCGCCCAAGCCCGCTATGTTCTGGCTAGAATTTCTAGCCAGAAAGGCATTGCAATGAAGAGCCCCTCCTGGTCTGTGCAAGATGCGAAGGACCAGTTCAGTAAAGTGGTCGAAGCCGCCCGCCGTTCACCACAGACCGTTACCAAACACGGCAAGCCGGCCGTTGTCGTTGTGGCGGCAGCTGAATATGAGCGACTTCGCGCATTGCAAAAGTTACGGGCACCGAGTTTCGCCGAGCTATTGCTGGCAATTCCGCAAAGCGAGGAGGGCTTCGAGTTTGACCGCTTGAAATCTGTCCCGAGAGATTCCGGATTCTGATGTACATCGTCGATACCGACGTGCTGTCGTCGCTGGCCAAACGCAATCGCCAGTCCGGAGCCGCGAAGTGGATTGCAAAGCAGCGGACGACGAATCTTTTCCTCAGCGTTGTGACCATTGGCGAAATCGAGCGCGGCATTGCCTTGCAACGGAACCGGAATCCGCAGTTCGCGGCGGCGCTTGCGGCATGGCTCGACCAGATTCTCGCCAGCTATGGTGATCGCATTCTGCCGTTTGACTTGCCAGCAGCGCGCCGTTGGGGCCAACTCAGCGCCACACTGGGCCACGGCGGCGCCGATCTCCAAATTGCGGCAACGGCCCTGGAAAATGGACTTGCTGTCGTAACCGGCAATTCCCAGCACTTCGCGCCAACCGGTGTTCAGGTCATTGATCCGTTCAGGCCGTAGGAAGCTCAGTTGCCCGCAGCTTCTGCCTTGGCGCTTCGCGTCAACCTCCGAATGGTGGTGACCGATGCCAGAGCGCGGCGGCGTAGTACATCAGGCCGGAGACGACGCCTCTCGTGATTTCCACCAGTTCCAGACTGGCGATCGCCGCAAAGGGCGAGGTGTCGAGTTCGAACGGCCAGATCGCCAGCGCCCAAGCGAGCCCGGCGGCAAGCAGGATGAAATCCGCATGTCGATTTCAGCCGTGGTCAATGTCGAAGCGACGATCCGTGGCTCCAACGTCGGCACAAGGCAGGACTTGCAGGAAGCCGTCGACTTCGCCGCCAACGGCCTCGTCCGCGCCCACACCACGAAGGAACCGCTGGAAAACATCAACGACATCTTCGCGAGGATGAAGGCCGGAAAGATCACCGGCCGCGTGGTGCTGGCGCTGGAGTGAGATAGCGATTCTCATCGACTGCGCGCCTTCGCCCTCGCCTGCTACGCAGGAGAGGACGAAAGGCGAATGCGATTGCCCCCTCGTGGCGAGTGAACAATCATCACACCGCTGGCAGCGGGATGAATTCCTTTTCGTCTCCTGGCACGATGGCGAAGCGGCCCTGTTTCCAGTCTTCCTTGGCGGCTTCGATTTTTTCTTTCGATGACGCCACGAAGTTCCACCAGATGTGGCGCGGTCCGTCCATCGGTTCGCCGCCGAGCAGCATGAAGCGGGTGTTGGTCCGTGCACGGATGGTCAGCACGTCGCCGGCCCGCAGCACCAGCAGCCTGCCGGCTTCGAACACCTGCCCGGCAATCTCGATCTCGCCTTCGGCAATATAGATGCCACGCTCCTCGTGTCCGGCGGGATAGGGAATGGCCCTGCCCTGCTCGAGCGTGATATCGGCGTAGAAGAGATCGGACTGGGTCTTGACCGGAGATGTTGCGCCATAAAGCGAGCCCGCGATAATGCGGGCAGTCACGCCATGATCGTCGAGTGACGGCAGGGCTTCCGGCGCCACATGCTGGAAGGCGGGTGCCGTGTCCTCGACGGTCTTCGGCAGCGCCACCCAACTTTGAATGCCGAACACCGTGCGGTCCTTCAGGCGATCGATCTGCGGCGTGCGTTCCGAATGCACGATGCCCTTGCCCGCCGTCATCCAGTTGAGTTCGCCTGGTGCTATTTCCTGCGCCGAACCAAGACTGTCGCGGTGATACATCTTGCCGTCGAACAGCCAGGTGACGGTCTCGAGCCCGATATGCGGATGCGGCCGCACATCCTGCCCCTCGCCCGCCCGGATCAGCACCGGCCCGAACACGTCGAAGAAAATGAAGGGCCCGACCATCTGCCGCCCGGCGGCAGGCAGTGCGCGGCGCACTTCAAAGCCGCCAAGATCACGGGCCCGGGGCACGATCACCATGTCGATGGCGTCGGCCGCAGCGGCATCGCCTGGCGGCGGATCGGGAATGTGGAACAGGGTCATGGCGCAATCTCCTTCGCAAATAATATGTGCATACACAAGTTACATTTCAATCACGATTTTGGTCAGTCAAGATGTCCATTTCGCAGTGCACAATGGAGCCATGCCGAATTTACGCATACGCTTCGGGGTCAACGGGAGCATACCGCCGCGCCTTGCTGCACCGCAGCACAACATAGGAGATCGCACATGACCAATCAACGCAAGTGCGAAGGAGGAACCAGAACTCCCCGCAAATCAGGGACACGGCCCCAGGCCGCAAAGTTTCTGGATACTGGCCCTTGGTTCCATCGGCGTCGTTTATGGCGACATCGGAACCAGCCCCCTCTATGCCATCCGCGAGTCAGTGCTCGCTGCCATGAAGCAGGATGGCGTGATTTCGCAATCCCTCATTCTCGGCGTTCTGTCACTGCTGCTCTGGGCGCTGCTGCTCGTCGTCACCCTCAAATATGTGATCGTGCTGCTTAACGCCGACAATCGCGGCGAAGGCGGCACGCTGTCGCTGATGGCGCTGGCCCAACGCAGCATGGGGCCCGCCACCTTCATCATTCCGGTGCTCGGCATGATCGGCGCTGCGCTGTTCTATGGCGATGCCATCATCACACCAGCCATTTCGGTGCTGTCGGCGGTCGAGGGTCTAAGCCTTATCACGCCCGCCTTCAATTCCTGGGTGTTGCCGGTGACCGTTGTCATTCTGGTTGCGCTGTTCGCCGTGCAGGTCCGTGGCACGGCGAAAGTGGCGGCACTGTTCGGACCCATTACGCTCGTGTGGTTCGGCGTTCTGGCAATGGCCGGCCTGCCGCATATTCTCAACAATCCCTCGGTGCTGGCGGCATTCAATCCCTGGCATGCTTATGTGTTCCTCGGCAGCCATGGCATGATCGGCCTCATTACCTTGGGCGCAGTATTTCTCGCCGTCACCGGGGCCGAGGCGCTGTATGCCGACCTCGGGCATTTTGGCAAGAAGCCGGTGCGCGCCGCCTGGCTGGTGGTCGTGCTGCCGTCGCTCGCCATCAACTATCTGGGCCAGGGGGCGATGCTGTTGCAGCACCCCGAGCGCATTGAAAACCCGTTCTTCCTCATGGTGCCGGAATGGGCGCTGATTCCGCTGGTGGCGATTGCCACCGCCGCTACCATCATCGCCAGCCAGGCCGTGATTACTGGCGCCTATTCATTGACAAGGCAGGCGATCCAATTAGGTCTCTTGCCGCGCATGGAAATCCGCTTCACGTCGTCCAGCCACGCCGGACAAATCTACATGCCGCAGGTCAATTGGCTGCTGCTCGCTGGCGTGCTGATGCTGGTCTTGTTGTTCGGTTCATCGTCGAAACTCGCGTCGGCCTATGGCATCGCCGTCACCGGCACCATGGTGGTAACCGCTGCCATGGCGATCTATGTGATCTGGAAGAACTGGAACTGGCCCCTGTGGGCAGCCCTTGCGTTGATGCTGCCGTTGCTGGCCATCGATGTGATCTTCCTTGGCGCCAATGCCTTGAAGGTACTCGATGGTGGCTGGGTGCCGCTGGCCCTGGGCGGCGTGATCGTGTTGCTGATGTGGACCTGGCGGCGCGGTTCCAGCCTGCTGCAGGAAAAAACCCGGCGCATTGAGGTTCCACTCGCAGACCTCGCTGAGAGTCTGGCCCGGCGCCAGCCGCACCGCGTGCCGGGCACTGCGGTGTTCTTCACCTCCGACCCCGACAGTGCTCCAACAGCCCTGATGCACAGCCTCAAGCACTATCAGGTTCTGCATCGCGACAATGTGGTGCTGACCATCCGCACCGCCGATGTGCCGACCGTCGAAGGCCCGGACAAGCGTGAAGATCGAGAAGGTCAATGACCTCTTCACCCGGGTGATCTTCACCTATGGCTTCATGCAAACGCCCGATGTGCCGTTACGCATGCAGCAAGCGAAAGACAGCGGCTGGGCCTGGCAGGCCATGAGCACGTCGTTCTTCTTGTCGCGGCGCAGCGTGCAGGCTTCGAAGGATAGCGGCATGCCCTACTGGCAGGACAAGATATTCATTTGGCTGGCGCGCAATGCCGACGACGCCAGCCACTACTTTCGTCTGCCGACCGACCGGGTGGTCGAGGTCGGAACACAAATCACCGTGTGAAGTGGAAGGGCGGCACCACGCCGCCCTTCCTCACGTTTACGGCTTCATCGTTTCTTCCATGACCTTGGTCAGGTGCATGGAACAGTCTTCCGCCTTGTTGTCCTTCATCGCCATTTTGGCCATGTCCATTTCCTTCATGGCCATTTCCATCTTGCCCTTGTCGGTGGTGGCCTTGATCATCTCGTCGGCCTTCATCATCGTGGCCTCGTCGCACATCGCCATTTCGGCGGCCTGAGCGGGCATCACTGCCCACAGACCGGAAACCACTGCCGCGATCATCAACTTCTTCATCGTATTGCTCCTTGGGACACCAACGCCCTGAGGCGACGATGAAGAGCCCAGCCTTCACGAACCAATCACTAAGCCGCGAAGCACAGAAGTGTGAGACCGCATCACGATTGTTTGACGGCCGCCCGAACCATGGGTGCGACTTTCGTTCCCATGAGTTCGATAGCCCGCAACTGGTCGGCATGGGGAACCGTGCCGATCGCCATTTGAATGAGAATGCGGTCGTTGCCGAACACCTTGTGCAGGCCGATGATCTTCTCGGCCACCTGCGTCCGGATCGCCGACGATGAGATTGCCATCAGGTCCGCAAGACACTTCGAAATGTTCCCGGCCCTGCGGCGGCCAGCCGCGCTCGCGGCCAATGCGGTTCATCACTTCGAGATGGGCAGCAGAGTATATGTCCTTGGCCGTGGCGCTGGTGTCCGACACGAAGCCGTGCATGTTGAGCGACAGCGGCAGGTTTTCCGCACCGCGCCCGGCTTTCTGCTGGGCATCGCGATAAAGCGCAAAGAACGGCGCAAAGCGCTTGGGGTCACCGCCGATAATCGCCAGTGCCATGGGAAGGCCGAGTGTCGCCGCCCGCACCACCGACTGCGGCGTGCCACCGACGGCGATCCAGATCGGCAGCTTCGCTTGTACGGGGCGCGGATAGATTCCGGCATTGCTCAGCGACGGCCTGAGCGACCCCTGCCAGGTGATCTTCTCGCTCTCCCGCAGCTTCATCAGAAGTTCAAGCTTTTCCGCAAACAAGTCGTCGTAGTCATTGAGATCATAGCCAAAAAGCGGATAGGACTCGATGAACGAGCCCCTGCCCGCCATGATTTCGGCGCGGCCATTGGAGAGGCCGTCAAGCGTTGCGAATTGCTGGAACACCCGGACCGGATCGTCAGAGGACAAAACCGTGACGGCACTCGACAGCCGGATATTTTTGGTGCGCGAGGCGCCAGCCGCGAGGGCCACGGCGGGCGACGAAACGGCATAGTCCGGCCGGTGGTGCTCACCCACGGCGAAGACATCGAGGCCAACCTGATCGGCCAATTGCATTTCTTCAACCAGATTGCGCAGCCTGAGCCCGGCATCGCCACCCGGCGCCACATCAGCGAATGTATAGAGCCCGATTTCCACGTCCTGTCCTCGACTGCACCGAGCGTATATGTATCACAAGCAATTACATTTCAAATGATTTCGCTGCTGTGACGCCTGTCATAGCGGCAAGTGAGCGTTTGACAGAGTGTGAGCTCATGCCGCAAGGTTAGTTGGACCTTACGGCATGTGGAGGTTACCGTCATGCTTATGCGTTTTTGGTTTCCGATCTTGGCATCGCTGGTGTTGTTTGCCGCCAATGGCCCCACTGTTCACGCGACGGGCGTGGATGACGAATCCCAACCGCTGACACTGGCCCAGTCGCCGCCAAAGAAGAATCAAGCACCGGTTGAGGTGCCGGACTACGTCGAGCCCGCCGCACCTGACATTTGTTATGCGAGAGTAAACGAGGGCGGTTGCGATTGCATGTCGTTCAAGGTCTCTCGCGATGGCGAGTTGGAGGCCAGGGACTGCGTGGCCGATACCTATTGCACCTCGCGCGTTGCACCCTGCTGACGGCGGCAGCAAACCATGACCGAAGTTCCCGCAACCCCCGACGCCCGACTGCAACAGGCCGGAAAGCCCGTTGACCCGGCATCTGCAAAGCAAAGTATGAAAGACAAGTTCGCCGCGGCCATTCCAGCCTTGCCTTCGGCGGCGCGAGCGTTCCGTTTGGCGCTTACTGCCGGCGCAATCTTCGTCGTCTATCACTTCCTGCCGTTTTCAGTGATGGGCGCTTTTCGCTGGTTGCAGCCGCCGCAAGGCCTGATCTTTGTCGATAGCCCCGAGGTCTATACTCGCGAACGACTGATCAACGAGCGCTCGTCCGAGGAGGTTTGGCTCAACCGCAAGCTTGAAGAAGCCGACAGCCCCGAAGCATTGGCAGGCATCACCCGCCTGATCGAGAAGCGCATTGAGTTGGGTGCGGGCGCCGAGATCAAGGACGGCGACAAGCCGCTGGATGCTCCGGCCGCCAAGCCCGGAGACTATCTTTCCTTCGACCAGAAAGTGCGGCTGCAGAGCGCCAACCGCGATTTCATCCTGCAGAAGATCGTCGAGAACCGGCTTGATGACCGTCACGATCTGGCGGGTAACTCGCTCTACATCCTGAAGTTCGACACGACAGTGGTCGCCAACGATCACAGCAACCGCCGCGCCCTGGTACGCATTGGCCTCATCTCACCCCTGCCGCCCAACCGCCTTGCCTCAGGGCAACACGATCGTCAGACCGGCATCTTCACGACAGTTCTCGATACCGATGATCGCGCCCTGACGTTCATGAACACAGTCTACAATCAGTTTCTCCGCGACGCACCGGAACGGCTGAATCGGGCCATCGGCGACATCGTTCCGGGAACAGCCGCCAACAGCGTGGAAACTCAGGTCAAGCAAGAAGTCGCCAAGGAATTCGGCATTTCCGCCAGTCAGGTGTCGATCACTCACGACAAGGAAAGCGTTGAGGTCAGGGACCCCAACGCCAAGCCGGGGGACCCCAAGAAGTTCAAGTATCAAGTCTATCTCGACTTCGCCGGCGTCGGCGAACTGGTGCAATTCGTGGCGCTCACCGACGATCCGAAATTGCCGGTGGTGCCTGCCTTCAGCAGCGCCGAGCGCAAAATCAATTTCGAACTCATCGAAGAGGATTGCAAGCGTCTGCCGGGAAAGCAGGTGATATCAGTCGACTCGCGCCTGACGGGCCTTATGACCATTGGATCCGAACATGAGAAACTGCGTGGCTATTTCGGCCTCAAGGACGGCGCCGCGCATGTGCGCTTCTATTCGAACCTTCACGGCTACATGCTGCAAGAAAGCAGCAATCAATTGGGCCTGATGAAGCTCCTTGAAAAATCGATGCCGAAAGATGTTCCCCAACAACAGAAGCAGCAGAACGATCTGCTGACGATGCGATTCGAGGCTCTGCCGCTTCTGGCCGGAAGCCAGCCGGTTCTAAAGCGCGAAACCAGCGATGAACACTGCCGCTCGATTTCGGTGTCGCTGCGCACTGGCCTGATGAACTTCATCAACAAGGCGCGCGATTTCAACAACTATGCCTATTCCGCCTTGCCCCGCCAAAGCCCGGTGGCGATCGTCGACGACATCGTTGAATCGGTTGCCATACGCCTGCCAGCACCCGGTGGCGGCAGCTTCTGGGAAAATCTCGGATTCGCCAGCAGTGAGCGCAGCCGCACGCGGGGCGCTGCGTTGCAATCGCGGGTCACATCGTTCGGTGAATTGACGGAAGGCCCCTCCGCAGGCGACGGCAGCGTCACTGTCGGCTGGATCATCGATCCATTGGCCGGAAACGTTGGCGAAAGCACCGACCGCATGATCTCGTCAGCGGACTCGGTGATGGCCATTGTATCGGTCCCATCCTGGTGGCCGCATCTGCGGTTGCGAATCAAGCGCGAGTGGCTGGAACCGGACGGCTCGACCGTTCCCGCCAAGTCACTCGCCGACCTTGGCCACAAGCCAAAGGAAACGGAATCGACCGCTCAAACTACTTCAACTGATCCTGATCTCGATAAATCCGGACACGTGCTTGAGCCAAAAGCCGGTAGCCCGCTGGCTGCTGCGAAATCAGCTGAGGATGGCGGGCAGCAGGTCGAAATCGAATACGTCGTCAATCTCCCCTATTTGCGAAACGCCCTGGAAGCGGTTGTCATCCGCAACGACAACCGGCAACCAAGCATCGGCAGTGTCACTTGCGAGAACCGCGCTGTCGCCAACCAGGGCGCCATCGTGCTGGTTCCGCAATGTGTGATCAGGGGTAACCGCCTGTGGCGTAATCCCGTGGTACTGGCCGGCGTTTCTCGCCATAGCCGCCTTACCGTCTTGCCCAACATGGAAGGCCTTCTCGTCGAGTTCGATTCAGGTGTTTCGGCTTGCGAAAACATCCTGTCGGTTTGGACCAGCGAAGGCGTAGCCAACAAACAACTGCCGCCCTGCGTCTACAGCCCGGGCCGCACCAATGTTCAGTATCAGGAGAAAACGCGATGACCATCACAGCGATGTTGTTCACGTTCGGGGCAGCGGCATATCTGGCCTTAAACACCACGGGCGAACTCCCGAATTCCCGGCCGCCGGCCGAAGGCCAGCGCCACACCCAAGTCTACGGCGGCCTGTGCCAGACGCAGTATGGCGTTTGCCCGCTGATTGACGCCAATGGCGCCTCATACTCTGCCCCCATAGGTTCGCCCTGTTCCTGCGGGCCTGACCCGGGCTTTGTTATCCAGTAGCGCCCCATTACGACTGGCATGCCCCCTGCAATCACCTTTCCGGCGCGGCGCGTGACTGCAATCTTTCTCGTTTTGGGGCATTTATCGTGGCACTTCTCGAACTCTTCGGCCTTGGCCTTCCGTTGATTTACGCGACTGGCCAGGGCCCAATCGAAGACCGGCTGCTCTATGTTGCGGCAACCGAATTCGGCATCAAGAACGCCGACGGCAGCGAAACTTTTGGCCTCGGCTCGGGTTTCGTGTGGGACAGCGCCACCCAAAGCTTCACGGGAGGCACGGTAGAAGTGCTTCGTCACTTCGGCAAGAATGGCAAATACGCTGGCTCGCTGAACGGCATAAACCGGCCGGTCAACGAGGTTGTCGAAGCCTTCGAGAAGGGTTTCGTGAAATCCACCGTGCTCTCCGGCGATGACACTTTTGATGCCCGCAACCGGGCTGGCGGCGCCAAGGTGAACGACCGGCTGGAAAGTGGTGCGGGCGACGACACGGTCTACGGTGGATCGGGCAATGACCGGCTGATTGGCGACGCGCACGTGACTGTTGCCGGAAACGATGGCCTGTACGGCGGCCGCGGCAACGACATCATGTATGGCGCCGGCGGCATTGACCGCATCTACGGCAATCGCGGCACCGATACGGCGGTGTTCCCTGCCGCGTTCAAGGATTTGAAAATCGCCAGCAACAGCGGTGGCGGTTACACCGTCACCACGCGTTTTGGCCAGGCGCTGATCAAGGGCGTCGAACGCATCGGCGCCGACGATGGCATCTATGAGCGGAAATCCGGCGGCGGATGGCGAAAGCTGTCATCTACTCCCGGAGTAGCGAAAGCCATGCCTTGGAGCGTCAAGACCGGCACAGCAGGCAATGACACACTGCGCTTCGATGGCTTTGCGGCGGAAGCCAACTGGACTCACGGTGTCGGCATCGGCGGCGAAGGTGACGACTATCTGCTCTATTGGGGCTTCAACAATGATGGCCTGCTGTTGGGCGGCAAAGGCGAAGACTTCATCGAAATTCACACCGGCTGGACCGGCATGGTGCGCGCCTATGGCGGCGACGGCAACGATCATCTCGCCGTCTACTACAATGGCGGCCACAGCCTGGACGGCGGGCCTGGCAATGATCTGATCGAGCCGGGTTTCGGCGATGACTGGCTGACCGGTGGCAGCGGCAGCGACGAGTTCCGGTTTCCGGTAAAAATTTCCGAAGAAACTGCAACACTTGGCGATGAGATTTCTTTCGGCGATGATATCATCACCGACTTTGTGATCGGCACCGATAGCATCGGACTTCCCGATCACGTTTTGAGCCGCACGGCACTCGAGCAAACGCCCGATGGCCTTCTCCTGACGGTCACACTGGTGAACGGCGCAACGCCCATCGGCACAGCGACTGTGCTGCTGAAAGGTCTGCAAGCGCCAGACGCCGAACTAGCCGACTTGCTGGCGGATTAAGCCGTCTTCCGGCGCAAACGGCGGACAACGATTGGCACGATCACCACCGCTGCTGCGACGATCAGCAGGAACAGCGAAATGGGATGGGTGAAGAACACCGTGCCGTCGCCCTGGGTAATCGTCAGGGCTCGGCGGAACTGCGCTTCGGCAATGGGCCCAAGGATCAGCCCGATGATCGCCGGAGCCACCGGAAAATCATGCCGCCGCATCAAAAAGCCGATGATGCCGACGATGAACAGCAACACCAGATCGAAGGTCGAATTGCTCAGGCTGTAAACGCCAAGCGTCGAGAACACCAGGATGCCGCCATAGAGCAGCGGCTGCGGAATGGCGAGGAGCCTGACCCATAGTCCGGCCAGCGGCAGGTTGAGAATGAGCAGCATGACATTGCCGATATAGAGGCTGGCGATCAGCCCCCAGACCAGCGGGCCCGATGCCGTGAACAGCTGCGGCCCAGGCTGCAGATTGTATTGCTCGAAGGCGGCGAGCAGAATGGCTGCCGTCGCCGAAGTGGGAAGACCCAGCGCCAGCAGCGGCACCAGAACGCCAGCCACCGCCGCGTTGTTGGCGGCCTCGGGACCGGCCACACCTTCAATGGCGCCATGGCCGAATTCTTCCGGATTCTTCGCAAGCTTCTTTTCGGTGAAGTAGGACAGGAACGTCGGAATTTCGGTTCCGCCTGCTGGCAGAGCCCCGAACGGGAAGCCGATGACCGTGCCGCGCAGCCACGGTTTCCACGAGCGCCGCCATTCCTCGCGCGTCATGAACAGCGAGCCCTTGATCGGCAGGATCACCGCCTCGCGCAAGTCACGCCGCGATGCCATGTAGAGTGCTTCACCCACGGCGAACAGGCCAACCGCCACCACCACCGTGTCGATACCGCGCAACATGCTGGGGAAGCCGAACACCAGACGCGGCTGGCCGGTGAGCATGTCGGTGCCTGCAAGCCCGAAGGCGAGACCGATCATCAGGCTGGTGAGGCCGCGCGTCACCGACGAGCCAATCAGCGCCGTCACCGTGGTGAAGGCCAGAACCATCAGCGCGAAATATTCGGCGGGACCGAACAGGATCGCCAGCTTTACAAATTGCGGGGCCAGAAATGTCAGCGCCAGCGTGCCGAGTGTGCCCGCCACGAACGATCCGATGGCCGCCGTGGCGAGAGCCGCAGCACCGCGCCCGCGCCGCGCCATCTGGTTGCCTTCGAGAGCCGTGACAATGGACCCCGATTCGCCCGGCGTGTTGAGCAGGATCGACGTTGTCGAACTGCCATACATCGCCCCGTAGTAGAGCCCGGCGAACATGATGAAGGCGCCGGTGGGATCAAGCGTGCGGGTGACCGGCAGCAGCAACGCAATTGTCAACGCCGGTCCGATGCCCGGCAGAATGCCGATCAACGTGCCAAGCGTCACGCCGACCAGCGACCACATGAGATTGATCGGCGTGAGCGCCGTTGCAAACCCATCCATCAGGGCGCTGAAGGCTTCCATATTACAGCACTCCCGACAGGATGCCGGCGGGCAGTTGCAGCCCCAGGAAGCGGGTGAAGCCGATATAGGCGATGAGCGTCAGGATCGACCGCCACAACGGCATCGCGCAGGAAGTGGCGGCTGCCAAAGGCGAAGGTGACACTCATGAACAGGATGGCCGCCGCTGGAACAAAGCCCACGGGCCTTAACAGATTCATGTGCACGATGAGCCCGGCGGCGATCACCGCCACAGCCGCCCAGTCGGTTTCGCCTTCGGAAGCCTCGAACCGGCGCCGGAAACATTGCCAGACAATGGCCGCACCCGAAATCGCCAGCCCGCAGGAAACCAGCAGCGGAAAAAATCGCGGGCCAACCTTGGCGTGAACCGGCGGCACCCGCATGCCGGAGGCATCAATGGCGATGACCCCGGCAATGGCAATAAGTCCGAGGCCGATCAGCAGACCGGCCACGGACATGGTGTTGCGCTGTTGCACGGTCGCCTTACTGGACGAGGCCGATGGTCTTCAGGATTTCCGTGACGCGGGCGTTCTCGGTTTCAAGAAGCTTGGCGAAATCATCGCCCGGCAGATAGAGGTCGGTCCACTTCTTGTCGGCCAGAACCTTTTTCCAGGCATCGCTCTTGACCGCGGCATCGACCGCAGTCGCGCAGCGCCTTGGTTTGGGCTTCGTCGAGACCCGGAGCCGCGACGATGGCCCGCCAGTTGGCGAGTTCAACGTCAACGCCCTGCTCCTTGAGCGTGGCAATATCGATGCCGTCGAGCTTGGCTGGCGCCGAAATGCCCAGCGCCCGGAGTTCACCCGACTGGATCTGGCCGGCCCACTCGCTGTAGCCGCTGATGCCCGCCGTCACGTGTCCGCCGAGGATCGCCGCCAGCGCTTCGCCGCCGCCCGAATAGGGCACGTAGTTGAGCTTGGTGAGATCACCACCCGCCGACTTGGTGACAAGGCCTGCGAGAATGTGATCGGTGCCGCCCGCCGAGCCGCCGCCAAAGGACACCTTGCCGGCGTCTTCCTTGAGCTTGGCCACGAGGTCGGCCATCGTCTTGATGTCGGAACTGGCGGGCACGACAATCACTTCATATTCGCCGGTGAGCCGTGCGACCGGCGTCACCATGCCGAGATTGACCGGCGACTGGTTGGTGAGAATGGCGCCGACCATGACAAGGCCATTGACCATCAGCACATTGGGCTTGCCCTTTTCCTGATCGACAAGCTGGGCGAGGCCCACCGTGCCGCCAGCACCCGGAACGTTTTCGACGGTGACGCCCGTGGCGCCGCCCGCCGTCATGGCTTCCGCCATGGCCCGCGCCGTCTGGTCCCAGCCGCCGCCTGTGGCAGCGGGCGCAATGATGCGCAGGCCGTCTACGGCCTGGGCCGGAGCCATGAAAGCCGACAAGCCAATGACCATCGTCATGGCGATGAGTGTGCGGTTGAAGTTACGCCTGATCATTGGTCGACTCCCATTGTTGCAAAATTGCTTACTTGTTCCGCAGGCTCGTAATCGGCGGCGCAGTTCGGCCCTTGCGGGCCCTTGCAACCCGTTAGGCTTGAAAACTGTCATGCACCTGTCAAACTGCCGCCATGCGTATTCTGCTGGTGGAAGACAATGCCGATGTCGGCGAGGCAATTGTTGCCCGGCTCGAACGCATGGGCCATGCCATCGATTGGCTGCGCAACGGGGACGAAGCTGAAACATCGCTGCGCGTCCAGCGCTACGATCTGATCGTGCTCGACGTCATGTTGCCGGGGAAGGATGGCTTGAGCCTGCTCTCTGCCTTCCGCAAGGCCGGGGGTGCCACACCGGTCCTGATGCTGACTGCCCGCTCGCAGGTCAGTGACCGGGTCAGCGCGCTCGATGTCGGTGCTGACGACTATCTCGTCAAACCCTTCGACTTCCGCGAACTGGAAGCCCGGGTGCGGGCCCTGCTCCGCCGCGCCGGTGGCAGTTCGGTGTCAACGTGCTGCAGCTGGGTGACGTCAGGCTCGACCAGGTGTCGCGCAGTGTCACCGTTGCCGGCGTCGAACGCCTGCGAACTGACCCGCCGCGAAATTACCCTGCTCGAAATTCCTGCTGACCAGGCCGCAAAAGGTCTTCACCAAGCCTGAGCTTGATGGACCAGATGTTCGGATATGATGCCGAGGCGCGGCGAAAATGCCATCGAACTTTACATCGGCCGCTTGCGCCGCAAGCTCGGGGCCACACGCATGGAAATCCGCACCCTGCGCGGCCTCGGTTATCAAGCGGCGGCCAATGACGGCTAGGTCGCCATCGCTGTTCTGGCGGCTGGTTGGCGCCATTTCGCCAGTGCTCCTGGTTGGCGCCGGGCTCATTGCCTATGCCGCTTCAAACTATGCCCAGCGCGCCGCCAACGAGGCCTACGACCAGTTGCTGATCGGTGCTGCACAGCAGATCCGCGAGACGCTGCGCGTCGAGGATGGCGCCATTACCTCCGATATTCCGGTCTCCGCCTTCGATGCCCTGTCGCTGTCGCAAGCCGAACGCGTTTATTACCGCATCACCGGCCCTGGTGGCGAAACGCTGACCGGCTATGACGATCTCGCCGGGACCGGCACAGTGACGCGCGCTCCCGGCGAGACCGAGGTGTGGAGCGCCAACTACAAAGGCTATTCCGATTCGCGTCGCAGCCGTCCGCCACTACATGCCGGAGCCGAAGGCACGGGGTGGGTTTCGGTGTAGTCGCCCACACCACCAAACCCGCGAAGCATTGGCGCGCCAATTGACACTTCGCGCCATGCTGATCATCGCCATCATGTCAGTAATCGCCCTTGCTCGGTGTCATTGCCGCGGTGCGGTTTGCCTTGGCCCCCTGCACCGCATCGAAGCGCGCTCGTCGGCCCGCGATCCCAACGACCTGACGCCGATCGAAGCCGGGGCTCCCCGCGAAATCACAGAGCTTGTCGAGGCCATCAACCGCTTCATGCAGCGGCTTGCGGAACGCATGGACGAATTCCGCCACATGATCGACGATGCCGCCCACCAGATCAGGACCCCCGTCGCGGCCGTTGACGGCCCAAGTCGATCTCTTGCAGAACGAGACGCTCAACCTGCCAAGCGCCGCCACCACATGGAACGGGTAGTGGCGCGCACCGCCCAGATCGGGCGGCTGGCCAACCAATTCCTCAGCCAGACGCTCGTCTCGCATCGGGCCAGCAGCGTCACCGCCGACCGCCTCGACTTGCGCGATGTCTGCGCCAGGCCATGCCGATGCCATCCCCATCACCCTGGAGCGCGACATCGCTGTCACTCTCGACTTCCCTGCCGCGAAAACGCTGATGGTCGATGGCGGGACCCGGTCAGCCTGCGCGAGGCCATCCGCAACATCATCGACAACGCCATCCAGCATGGTGCGGCGGGCCGCCTGGACTTTCGATCAGTGCGAGGCGGTGAGGGCCATCACTGCTTGCCGAGATCAGCCGATGACGGTCCGGGCATTCCGGAAGAGCACCGCCCGCAAGTCACCAAGCGGTTCTGGCGGGCCGCGGCCGAAGGCGACGGCTTTGGCTTGGGTCTCGCCATCGCCGCCGACGTGGCGCGAAACCACAGCGCCTCGCTTGATTTCGCCACAACAGCCGATGGCGATTTCGCCGTCCGCCTGATGTTCCCGGTGGTGGCCGCAGTGATGGCGCTTCATCATTGCAATGCTGTTGGTCTTCACCGCTGCCACGGCGCGGGCCGAGACCTATCGAATTTCCATCCGCTCATCGCCATCACCCACGCTGTTGAAGATCGAAGGTCCGGCGACATCGCGGCCATCGAACCGCTGATCCGCGATTTCCAGTCGCTCAATCCCGCAGTCTCGATCACCTATGTCGATACGCTCACCAACGATCTCTTCACACGGAATCAGCGAGGCCTGCGACTGCAACAGCACCCATCGCCGATCTGGTGTTCTCGTCATCCGTCGATCACATGGTGAAACTCGCCAATGATGGCTGCGCTGCCGCCCATCAGTCAACCGATACCGCCCGCGTTCCCGAGCATGCCCGCTGGCGCGACGAGGTCTTCGGCTTCACCTTCGAACCCGCCGTCATCGTCTACAACCGCGATCTGGTGCCGCCGCCGACGTTCCCCGCACCCGCGACCAGTCTGGCCGATCTGTCTGCGCACCGAAAGCACCCGCTACAACGGCCGCGTCGGCACCTATGACATTGCCCGCTCCGGCATCGGCTATCTCTTCGCCTTCTTCGACGCGCAACAATCGAGCACCTTCGGCCGCCTCATCGAAACCTTCGGCCGCGCCGATGCCAGGCTGTTCTGCTGCACCGGCCAACTGCTGGACGAGATCGAAAGCGGCCGCATCCTCATCGGCTATAATCTGCTTGGGATCATACGCCTACGGACGATTAAAGGCCGGCGCCCCCATCGGCATCGTCATGCCGCGCGACTACACGCTGGTCCTTAGCCGCGCCGCCTTCATCCCGCTCCACGCCGGCAACCCTCAGGCCGGCAAAGCCTTCCTCGATTACCTGCTGTCGCTCCGTGGCCAGAAGACCGCCTTCGAGCGCTCGTTCTTCTTTTCCCAGAGCGAGCCCGCACCCGATGGTGTCGACGCCGCCAGCCCCGACATCCAGTCGGGCATCAACCGCCCCATCCCCATCGGCCCGGCGCTTCTCGCCGTCTCCGACCGCCAAAAACGCCAGCGCATCCTCACCGACTGGAAACAGTCCCTGGGCGCGGAGTAACGGCCAGCGCCCACAGACTGGGGTCGCTCTAATCCCGCCGCAAATCCGGCGGCACCGCCTCGTCCTTCAGCGCCGCAATGCGCTGCATCGAGCCCCATCGACGTCTGGTTCTGCGAGCCCAGCCTGGCGGATGTTGACGGCCCGCTCGTCCATCTCGCGTTTGCCGACCACCAGGATCACCGGCACCTTCTGACCGAGTGTTCGCGGACCTTGTAGTTGATCTTCTCGTTGCGAAGGTCGGCCTCGGCGCGAAGGCCCGCCTTGCGCAGCATGTCGCGCACTTCCATGCGCATAGGCGTCGCCCTCCGACGTGATGGTGGCGACCACCACCTGCATCGGCGCGAGCCACAGCGGGAAATGCCCGGCATAGTGCTCGATCAGGATGCCGAGGAAGCGCTCCATCGAGCCGCAGATGGCGCGGTGGATCATCACCGGCACCTTCTTCTCGCCGTCGGCGCCGATATAGAACGCGCCGAAGCGTTCCGGCAGGTTGAAGTCGACCTGCGTCGTGCCGCATTGCCAGTCGCGGCCGATGGCGTCGCGCAGCACATATTCGAACTTGGGGCCGTAGAAGGCGCCCTCGCCCGGGTTGACCGCCGTCTTGATCTTGCCGCCCGATTGCTCGGCGATCTGCACCAGCACCTTGTTCATGATGTCTTCGGCGCGGTCCCAGGCGGCATCGGAGCCCACGCGCTTTTCCGGCCGGGTCGAGAGCTTCACCACGATCTGCTCGAAGCCGAAATCCTTGTAGGTCGAGAGGATGAGATCGTTGATCTTCAGGCATTCGTCCGCCATCTGCTCTTCGGTGCAGAAAATATGCGCGTCGTCCTGGGTGAAGCCGCGCACCCGCATCAACCCATGCAGCGCGCCCGATGGCTCATAGCGATGCACATTGCCGAATTCCGCAAGCCTGAGCGGCAGTTCGCGGTAACTCCTCAGGCCATGCTTGAAGATCTGCACATGGCCCGGGCAGTTCATCGGCTTGATGGCGAAAGATCTGGTCGTCTTCGGTTTCATCGCCCGCCGAACGCGCCATGAACATGGCTTCCCGGTACCAGCCCCAGTGGCCGGACGTTTCCCACAAGCACTTGTCGAGCAGCTGCGGCGCGTTCACCTCCTGATAGTCGAGCTTCGACAGCCGCCGCCGCATGTAGGCGATGAGCTGCTGGAACATCGTCCAGCCCTTGGCGTGCCAGAACACGACGCCCGGCCCCTCTTCCTGGAAATGGAACAGGTCCATCTCGCGGCCAAGCTTGCGGTGGTCGCGCTTCTCGGCCTCTTCGAGCGCCGTGACATAGGCCTGCAGGTCCTTGTCGCTGGCCCAGGCCGTGCCATAGATGCGCGTCAGCATCGGGTTCTTGCGAATCGCCGCGCCAATAGGCGCCGGCCACCTTCATCAGCTTGAAGGCGTTGCCGATCTTGCCGGTCGACGTCATGTGCGGTCCGCGGCACAGGTCGATCCAGCCGCCCTGGTCGTAGAACTTGATGTCCTGGTCGCCGGGAATGGCGTCCACCAGTTCGACCTTGAACAGCTCGCCCTTGGCGCGGAAGAACTCCTTCGCCTCCTCGCGCGTCTTCACCGATCTTGGTGAACGGCTTGTCGCGCGCGATGATCTCGCGCATCTTCTTTTCGATGGCCGGGAAATCTTCCGGCGTGAATGGCTGGTTGCGGTGGAAATCGTAGTAGAAGCCATTCTCGATCACCGGGCCGATGGTCACCTGGGTGCCGGGAAACAGTTCCTGCACCGCCTCGGCCAGCACATGGGCGCAGTCATGGCGGATGAGTTCGAGGGCTTCGGGATCGTCGCGCGTGACGATCCGCAAGCTGCGCATCGCGCGGTGATCGGATCGGCGAGATCGCTCACCACGCCGTTGACCACGGCGGCCACGGCTTTCTTCTCGAGCGATTTGGAAATGGAGGCGGCCACCTGTGCCGCCGTGGTTCCCGCTTCGACCTGGCGCGTGGCGCCATCCGGGAACGTCAAGGTGATCATCGTCAAACCTTTCCGCCCACTCCCGCAAACACCCGCAGGTAGGCCAATAACGTTGAACAGCACGCCGTAATAGTCGCGCCGGCAGCAGATGGTCAAGAGATGTCGGGGCTGCCAAACATTGAGTCGAGAATTAACCTTCTATTAACCATGACGATTCAGAACTCCTCTGCAATCTTCGGATGTGAGCGAGGCAGAATTTCATGAAGCGTATGGTTTTTTCTGCGGCGCTGTTGCTCTTGAGCGCGGCGGCGCCTGGACTTGCCGCTGACCTTGCCATCGAATTCCGCCCTATGATTGGTCTGGCGCCTATCTCGGGGCATTCGGTTGCTTACACATTTGGCACCGTGCATGGCGATGCCGGATGCTGCACCGACGATTTCGGCATCGACGGATTTCAGGCCGGTGGCTTTGCTGGATATAATTTTACCCTTGGCGGTCTTATTGCCGGCGTTGAAGCCGATGCGGGAATTCATGGACATCGATGGCGTGGGATTTGGCGATGGAGTCGATGACTTCGATGTCAATCCCATGGTTCACCTGCGCGGCCGCCTCGGCGTGCCCATGGGCAATTTCCTGCCCTTCGTCGCTGCGGGTATTTCGGCTGGCGACGGCGACGCGCGCATTGCGGGCAATGGCGTACCGTCCAAATGGCACTTGGGATTCAATCTCGGTGCCGGCACGGAAGTTCGCTCTCACCGAAAATATCGCCCTGCGCGCCGAATACGTGTTCGACAGCATGTTCGCCGAAACCTACCGCTACACCGGTGGCAACGTCGAGTACGACTGGACCAGCAGCACTGTTCGCCTCGGCGCGATGATCCGCTTCTAGCCGCACCCGCAGGATTAACCCGCAATTCACCTCTCAATAACCCGCCATTAACCTTAACAAGCCATGATCGCCCCGAACGACAACGCAACACCGAGTTCTGGGTAAACATATGAATCAGTTCTTCCTTCGCCTCGCCACTGCCGCCGCTGTGCTGCTGCCCGCCACTACCGCACTGGCGGCCGATCTGCCGCCGCCTGATGATCTTCGTCCTGCCTACTATGACTGGACGGGCTTCTATGCCGGCGCTTGGGGTGGCATCCTGTGTATCGATGGCGACGTGAATGACGGTGCCGGAACATTCCTGATGGCCGGCTGCGGTGGCAAGTTCGGCGTTGTCGGCGGCGCCAACTATCAGATCGACAGCTTCGTGTTCGGTGCTGAAGGCGATTGGGGCTGGGGCACCAACGTCGTCGAGAACCGCGATCCGGGCGCCAACTTCGGTTTCGACGTCGAAAGCATTGCAACCCTGCGCGCCCGCGGCGGTATCGCATTTGACCGCACCCTGCTGTTCGCAACGGCCGGTGGCGCCTGGGCCCAGGGCGATCTCTATGGCCTGAGCGGCGCGCCGCCGCATATGGACAACGACCACTGGGGCTGGACCATCGGTGGCGGCATCGAACATGCGGTAACCGACAACCTGCGTCTGCGCCTCGACTACCTCTACACCGACTTCAGCACCGAAACATACACGGCCGGTTGCTGTAACGTTGACGTCGATTGGGGCAACGAACACGAATTCCGTCTTGGAGCGGTTTGGGCCTTCGGCTCATTCTGATCGCGGCAAACGATCCTGCTAAGGGGCCCTTTCAGGGGCCCTTTTTCTTTTGCCGCCATTCCGGCCCTTCGTAGACTTCGGGTACCGGATCGAAGCCCGCCCGCCCCACGGGTGGCAACGCGAAACCCGCGCCAGTCCCAGCAGAAAACCGCGCCAGGCCCCATGGCGGTGAAGGGCGTCGCTGGCATACTCGGAACAGGTCGGTAAATAGCGGCAGCGCCGCCCCAGAATGGACGACACTGTCAGCTGATAGATGCGGATGAGGGCGAGCAGTATGGTCTTCATGGGCGTCTGGTTTTCATATAGGACGGGGCCATGGCCAACACAAAACCTAACATTCTCTTCGTCATGGCGGACCAGCTGGCCGCCCGCTACCTGCCCTTCCATGGCCATCCGCTGGTCAAGGCGCCGCATCTTGCCCGCCTCGCCGCCGAAGGCGTGGTGTTCGAGAACTGCTATTCCAACAGCCCCCTGTGTGCCCCGGCCCGCGCCACCGTCATGAACGGCCTCTTGCCCTCGCGCACCGGCGTCTATGACAATGCCGCCGAGTTCCCCTCCTCGATCCCGACCTGGGCGCATTATCTGCGCCTGGCGGGCTACAAAACGTGCCTGTCTGGCAAGATGCACTTTGTGGGGCCGGATCAGCTCCATGGCCTCGAAGAGCGCCTGACCACCGACATCTATCCCGCCGACTTCGGCTGGACGCCGGACTGGCGCCTGCGCCAGGAGCGCATCGACTGGTGGTATCACAACATGACCAGCGTGCTGCAACCGGGCATCGCCGAGATCACCAACCAGCTCGAGTTCGACGACGACGTGTGTTTCCAGGCGATCCGCAAAATCTATGACTTCGTGCGCTTCGACGATGACAAGCCCTTCTGCCTGATGGCTTCGTTCACTCACCCGCACGACCCCTATGCAGCGCGCGCCAAATTCTGGAACCAGTATCGCGACGAAGACATCGACCTGCCGCGCACTCCGCGCGTTGGATCACAATGAACTCGATGCCCACAGCCGCAGGCTCTATGAGATGTCAGCGATGGATGACTATGAAGTGTCGGAAGCCGACCTGCGCGCCGCGCGCCACGGCTACTATGCCAACATCACTTACGTTGATGATCTTGTGGGCCAGATGCTGGGCGCACTGGAGGCCACTGGCAAGCTCGACAACACGGTCGTCGTTTTTACCTCTGACCATGGCGATTTTCTGGGCGAGCGCGGGCTATGGTACAAGATGTCGTACCTCGAGCCGGCGGCCCATGTTCCATTGCTGATCTGGGCGCCGAAGCGCTTCGCGGCAAGGCGCGTCAAGGAACCCGTGTCGCTTGCCGATATTCTGCCGACGTTTGCGGCACTGGCCAACGAGGGCAAGGCAGAACTCGCAAGGCCCGTCGATGGCCGCTCGCTTCACCCCCTGCTTGATGGCGTTGCCGAAGATCCGGCGGCCACCTGTTGGGGCGAATATCTGGCCGAAGGCGCCATCGCACCCATGTACATGGCTGCGCCGCGGCCCGTGGAAATTCATCCACTCTCCGGCCGACCCCGATCAGCTGTTCAATATCGACGAAGATCCGGAGGAGCTGCAACAATCTTGCGGCCAAGGGTCTGAAAGCCGCACAGTTCCGCGCCGAAGTTGAAGCGAAATTCGACATCCCGCGCATCCACCGCGAGGTGATGGAAAGCCAGCAGGCGCGCCTGATGATGTTCGAAGCCTTGAAACGCGGCCACCACTTCCCATGGGACTTCCAGCCGCTGCGCGATGCGTCGGAACAATATACGCGCAACCACATGAGTGTCACCGACCGCGACTTGCAATCACGCTATCCCACAGGCGCCGGATATAGCGAGCAAGCGGCGGAAATAGATGCGCCGTGCTATGGTGCCGATTCACAGGCGCTGGCACACCGTTGCAAACGTTGCGCATGGCGTCTGGTTCCGCCTCAAAAGGCGCTGCCATCCTTCCGGGTGACATGGAACTTGCCGGTCACTTTTACCGCCTTCATGTCGACATCCGGGTAAGTCACATCTTCTTCGGCGAGCGCATGCCGATTTCGAGGTAGGTGGCGGGCTTCGACGACGGGTTGACAAGCCGGTGGGCGTTCTTCACGCCGGCCTTGAACCCCGCGCACATTCCGGCGGTCAGAACATGGCGGCCAGTGCTCGTCCTCGAGTTCAATCTCGCCGTCGATAACGTAGACGAATTCATCTTCCTTCATGTGATAGTGGCGCACCGAGGATGAGGCGCCGGGCGCCAGTGTCGTGAGGTTGACGCCGAACTGGTCGAGCCCGAAGCGGTCACCCAGCACCCGCTTGGCGCGGCCGGCGACGATCGGGGCGAAGACTGCCGGGTAGATCGTGGCGGTGCGCGGTTCAACGTCCATGGCGACGAGGCTAACAGGAGGTCTTTCAGGCATTGGCGGCTTCCTTCGATTCAATCTGGCTTACCGCGTCAGTAACGGCGTCAAAGGTCAACAGCGTAGAAGCATGGCGGGCCTTGAAATCACGCACCGGCAGGAGCGCCTCGAGGTCGGCCCATTTTCCGGCGGGTGGTGGACCCTGCTCTTTCAGCATTTTGTACATCTGCTCGCGCACGCCGCGCAGTTCCTCAGCCGTCGAACCCAGAACATGACGCGCCATGATCGAGGACGAAGCCTGGCCCAACGCGCAGGCCTTCACGTCATGACCAAAATCGGTGACGACGCCGTCTTTCATCTTGAGGTCGACGGTCACTTTGGAACCACACAGCCGCGAATGGGCCACCGCCGTGGCATCGGGCGCCTCCAGCCGCTTCAGGGCCGGAATTTCGGCCGCAAATTCGAGAATTTTCCGGTTGTAGATGTCGTTGATCATACCGATATCATAGCCCATTCGCTCCCAATGCAAAACCTGCCGCTTGCCGGTTTGCCAGCCGGGGAGAATACATGATATGGGACCGGCCATTGTTGCAGCGCAAGTGGCTGCCCATGTAATCCGCTGGGATCAGGGCTGCGTAGTGTTAGCGGCAAAGGGAGTTTGCAGGTCGAATGGACGCCATCATCAAGAAGCACCGCCCCACCCAGGAAGAGGCCGAAGCAGCCGTGCGGACACTCTTGGCCTGGACCGGCGATGACCCGGCCCGCGAGGGCCTGCTCGACACTCCTCGCCGCGTTGCCAAGGCATTCCGCGAGTATTTCAGTGGTTATCACGATGACCCTGCCGACGTTCTCTCCCGCACCTTTGAAGACGTAGGGGGCTATGACGACATCGTCATGCTGCGCGACATCGAATTCTATTCCCACTGCGAACACCACATCGCGCCCTTCGTCGGCCGTGCCCACGTGGCCTATCTGCCGACCAAGTCGGTGGTCGGCATATCCAAGCTGGCCCGCGTAGTGGAAATGTACGCTCGCCGCCTGCAAACTCAGGAGACGATGACTGCCCAGATCGCCAACACCATTGCTGACGCACTGGAGCCGCGCGGCGTCGCAGTCATGCTGGAAGCGGTCCATACCTGCATGTCGATGCGCGGCATCGGCAAGCGCAACGTGGTGACCATCACCACCCAGTTCGTTGGCGAGTTCAAGAGCAACCCGGTCATGCAGGCCCGCTTCATGGAACTGGTGCGGGCACCGTCCGGCGGCTTCTCGCTGTAAATGGCATCGAACCTCGACGAGACCGAAGCGTTTCAGCCGCGGTTCGATGGCGACGGACTGATCCCCGCCATCGTGACGGACGCCCGCGACGGCGCACTGCTGATGTTCGCACATATGAACACCGAAGCCCTGCGGTTGACACTTGAAACCGGCTTCGCCCATTTCTGGAGCCGCTCGCGCCAGGCATTGTGGAAAAAGGGCGAAACTTCTGGCGAATTGCTAGAGGTGAGCGAAGTGCTCACCGACTGCGATCAGGATGTGTTGCAGGTGAAGGCCACACTGCTCGGCAAGGGTGCAGCCTGCCATACGGGCCGCAACAGTTGCTTCTACCGCCGCATCAGCAACGGCAAGCTGGAGTTCGTGGGCGCCGCACCGCTGTTTGATCCCAAGGACGTCTACAAGCGCTGATCAATCACCCGGCACTGGCGATGTAGGATTTCATCTCTTCAGTTTCGCGCTCGATGGCCTCCATGCGGAACTTCACCACATCGCCAATCGAAATCATGCCAGTCAATTTGCCATTCAGGGCGACTGGCAGATGACGAATGCGATGCTCGGGTCATCAGGCCCATGAGTTCGGCCTCGAAATCGCCCTCCGAACAGGTGCGCACTTTCGCGGTCATGATGTCGGCCGCGGATTTCTTCAGGACATCGGCGCCATGTTCGGCAAGTGCGCGCACGATATCGCGCTCCGATACGATGCCGGCAATAGCCCCATCCTTTTCACGACCACCGCGCCGATGCGATTTTTGGAAAGAATACCGGCAACCTCCTTGACCGAGGCCATAGGAGTTACAGTCAGGACAGTGCGTCCCTTCTGTTTAAGGATGTGAGAAACAGCCATTGTTTCCTCCCATGCACGTTACGCAGGCGAAGCATAACACAGTTAGGCCGGATTGGAACCCCGGCGTGGCGCCAAGCCGTAGAATGCTGCGAGGCCCGCTGCAAAGCCGCCGAGATGCGCTTCCCAGGCAATCGACGCTTCATCGAGAAAGCCGTTGCCGGTCCAGCCCGTGGCACCGGAGAAAAGCGTGATCGCCAGCCAGATTGCGGAAAACAAAAGCCCATTGCGGCTGGTCAGGAACTCAGTGAATGGCATATGCCGCGCATGCTCGGCATTGCCAGCTGATGGCGTGCCCCAGCCATGCCACGGCCATACATGATGGTATGGCCGCTGCCGTAAGCCCGGAAACTGCTCCAGAAGCGCCGAGCAAGATCGCCACCTCGCCCCAATGCATGACAAGCATGGCTATGGCTCCGGTAATCGCCGCAATTGCCGACAACAGCAGGAAGCCCAACGGGCCGAGAGAGCGCGCCACAATCGTGCCAAAGATCAGCAGCCAAGGCAATTTAAGAAAGAGATGTGCAGCATATGCTGAACGAGACGCATAAACATTAAAAATTGCGAGCTCGCACGCGCGGCGCTGGCCATCGATGGCTGTACCGGGGTACCGGGTTCGCGCGTTCGCGTTGCCGTACGGGCTGTGGCCAAAAAATCGCGCGCTCGCCGCACGCGGATCGTGGTACGACCGTGCGAAGAAACGCGAGGTGCCCTACACGCACGACGCTGTACTCAAAGTGTCTGGCGGGCCCGCTCGGAGTCCGTCGACCCTCTCTTCGATCCGCTGGCGCTGACCCGCGTGCCGTTGCAGGGCGGCACGCGGCTGTCGACGACGCTCGACGCTCTGGATAAGCCTGGCGTGATGACGCGATATGTGTCAGACGGGACCATGAACTCGGTGGCGCGGCCCCGCTGAGGCAACGGGCAGTGCAGTCATGCGCCGCGCGATGGGTGAGTGGCATGACGGCAATCGGCGACGTAGGTTCGAGCATGCGCTCACGATTCTCTCTATTACTACTTGTCGCCGTCGCAGCGTCCCGCTCTCGGCGCCTGCGCACTGCGCAGATCGCCCGGCCTTGCGCCGAGTATTCCGGCACTCGCTGGCGACAGGCGTACCGCGTTTGCACTGGAGTATGTCGACGCCGCCGTTGGTTCCGGCCGCGTACTCAGGCCACGCGAGTGCGTGTACGCGCACTACACGGGCTGGCTCGTCAACGGCAGCAAATTTGACGTCGTCGCGCGATACGATGCCGAATGGCACCGCTCGCTCGCCGATTGCATTTCCCCAAGGGCTGCGTCGCGTTATTGCGGGGTGGGATCTCGGCTTCGAGGGCATGGCCGTTGGTGGAAAGCGCCGATTGTTCATTCCCTATCAGCTGGCCTACGGCGACGCCGGCCGCCCGCCGCTGATTCCACCGAAATCGGCGTTGATTTTTGACATCGAGTTGATGGCCATCGCCGACACGATGGCGATGGCTTCTGCGTCGCGCGCTGATAGTGTGGTGCGTCGTCCGCCTGCAACGCCCACGCAGTGCCCGACGTGGGAAGCCGTGCGTAGTCGGTAGCGTGGTCGATTGCCGCCGACGCGCCCAATACCCCGTCCGCGACAACTCGCGGAAACTGGTTGCGCCTTAGAAGCTGTAGTTGCGCAGGGTGTTCAGTGCGCTCTCCAGCGCTGCACGCTGCGGCGCCGTGGCGAAAGCGCCCACAGTTCTTCGGTACGCGGTGATGGCCATGGCCAGTGCTTCTTTATCATGCTCGCTGGCGGCGAGCGATGCCGCGTTATCTGCCAGAGCGGCCTTGGCAACTTGGTCGGCCGGGAACCGCTCGGTCACCTGCAGCCAAACTTAATCGTGCGGTCACGCTGGTTGGACTCGGTGAGCGCCCACATGTGCCACGCGCCACGGTTTTCCGGATCGGCGGCGAGCGCACGGCTGGCGAGTTCGCCCACCACATCCGGACCGCGCCCAGACAGCCAAAAGGCATTCGCCAGAATGACCAGCGCGCGCGCGTTGGCGGGTTGCTCGTCACCACTCTGCTCGTACAGCGGGCCTGCGACCTCGGGCATATGCAGCCACGGCTGGGCCGCTGCGACAATGGGCATCGGGCGTCCCACCGTGGATCGAATATGGTGCAGCCGCTGCATGCAGCGCCTCCACATTGCCCGAGGCCTCGTACTGCGCAACAGCGTCGGCGATGGCGCGCGGAAAGTCGGCGGGAGGTGCGATCATGGGCGGGGCGAGTAGCGACTGGCGCGGCGGACCGCGCTCGGCTGTGGCGTCGGACGCGGATCGGTTGCTTTGGCGGGTTGCGTAGAGCGGCGCTTGGTCGTAATACTCCATGGGTACAGCGATTAGCGACGGCTGGGTTTTGCCTCGTATCGAGTGTCACGCGGGGTTCCGGGGGTTTACCGGCGATGAGCCCCTCTCAGTGATCGAGTCGCGCGAGCCATCGTCGCGCACCCTCCTGGCAGTATCGAGAGCGGCGCTGCTCGCCATTCGAGTTTGTGCGACGGCACCCCACGCAACCGTCCAGATCCTTGCGATTTTTTGCGCCGGCTGCGCCTAACGAGTCCGTCACCAGACTCGACTTTTCCGGCCCTGCGGCCCTTCTGGCCGTGGTCCAGCGCTTCGTCCGTCCGGACGAAAGCCCACGCATCACCCGCAGTTTCCGAATGAGCGAACGTAAACAACCATCTCGTCTAGGCTGTCCCCGGTCGAAACCCGCCCCCTGATAGTTCTGGGGACACCAATCCATACGCCGACGCACCCGACAGCAACTCATCGCTTGCCAAGTCCGCCACCGGTTTCCGAGGCACCGCCTCCACCGCGTGCGTTCATCCCCTCGCCCTGATGTGGTCGAGCGCAATACGGTCGATCAACTGGAACGCATTCAGCGAATGGAGCAAGCCGATCGACTAGAGCGCGCCGCTCGCGCCGAACGCACCGAGCGACCACCTCTGGATCGGCCACCAGTCGATAGACCGCCGCTCGATCGACCGCCGCGCGGTGAACGTCCGCTCGCGCCCTGACCGGCCGCCGCGCGGAGAACGAGTGGATACGCGTGGTGACGATCGGAATGGTGCGGGAGGAGGAGACGGCCGACGTAATGGTCGCCGCGGTCGCAATCGATTCCGTCGAAGGAGGTGGACATGGCGGCGGCGGCGGGGTGGCTACCCGGCCGGTAAGAGGGGTACGTTCGAACGCGCGCCCCGCATTCGAGCGCGCACCCGCATTTGAGCGTCCGTCGGCAATTGCTCACTCCGGCCGAGGGCACGATGGTTGGCTGGTTTGACGTGGCCCGTGATGGCGGTCATTTGCGACAAGCGGTGAATAGTTACCTGCCCGACCCTGCCGATGCGTTCATTCCTACGGGACTGGTGCGCACGCACCAGCTACGTCGCGGCGACAAGTTGGAAGTGGGTTATGGCAGCGATCAGCAGCGCGGTCGACTGATTGTGAGCGAAGTTGTCGCGATGAACGACGGGCCGCCCATTGTGATGGACAAGCGCCCTGATTTCAACACGCTGACAGCCAGCTATCCCGATCGCAAGCTGACGCTGGAAGATGGGTCCACCGTCGAAGACGGGACCAGAGCTGACGCGGCGCGCCATCGATTTGATTGCACCCATCGGGTACGGACAGCGTGCGTTGATTGTCGCGCCTGGCGCGTGCGGGAAAAACCACGTTGTTGCAGGCCATTGTAGAGGGCGTGGCCATCATTAAACACCGCAGGCCGCGTTGCTGGTGTTGTTGGTGGATGAGCGGCCCTTAGAAGTCAGTGAGATGATCACCTGGGGTTACGGTGAAGTGGTGGCATCGAGTTTTGATATGCCTGGCGAAGCGCCATGTCGAGGTAGCCGAGATCACGCTCGAGCGTGCTCGTCGCCTGGTTGAGCTGGGGAAGGACGTGGTCATCGTGCTCGATTCGATTACGCGGTTGGCCCGGGCGTATAACACGGTGGAACGGGCACAGGACGCACCATGTCCGGCGGGCTCGATTCGTCGGCGATGCAGAAGCCGAAGGCCTTTTTTGGTTGGCGCACATGATCGCTCCACAACACGGCGGCGGATCGTTGAGCATCATCGCGACGGCGCTGGTGGAGACGGGCTCCGCATGGACGAAGTCATCTTCGAAGAGTTCAAGGGAACGGGCAACTCTGAAGTGAGCTCGATCGCTCGTTGGCCGATCGGCGTATCTATCCGGCGTTTGATATTGCCACCAGTGGCACGCGTCGTGAGGAAAAGCTGGTATCGCCCCGACCAGCTGGAAAAGGTTCACCTGTTCGCCGCGGCCTGCACCAACTTCCCCCGCAGGCGGGTATGGAGTGGCTCATCAAGCGCATTGCCGCCACCTCAAACAACGATTCGTTGCTGGATGGGCTCTGACGTCGAGGCGCGAGACGCATTGCGTTCGGGATTCCGCGTGTCGAGTGTTACTGAGCGCGGCGCGCTGACGACGCGGCCCACGACCGGCCATCGTGTCGCGCACCGTGCCGAGTTTTCGGTGCGGTGTGAATGTGGCAAGGTGTACAACACCGACGATACGCACGTGGGAAAGCGGCTCGAGTGTACCGGTGGGGCGCGGTGCACATTGTGCGACCGGCGGCGGAGTATGCCGAGACTTACGTGCACCACACCAAATCCGACGAGGAGCGTCGGCATCGCGACGCGGCAAAGGCGCGACGTCATCGTGCTCGTGCAGAGTGGAGGCGCGGTTGGTTGGTGGACCGCGTCAGCTGTTGCTTGGTGCCTTGCGTGGTGCGTGGGGCTGGCTGGTTGGCGCGGTGTGGCGATGTCGACCTTAGCCGCAAACCCATGCAGCGATGGACGGCACGTTTGTGCTGGGGATGGTGCGCCTTTGTATGCATGACGTGGATACTGCTCATCACCACATCGGAGTTTGTCTTGCTGGCGATGCCGTCCTGGCAAATGGCCCGCGATGGGTATTGCTTCTGCCGGGATTTACGCTGGTGTTCGGCGCGCTGATCCTGGCGCGACGGGTGCTCGGCGCCGGTGGCGCTTTTGTCGCTGGTTACCGTTGGCCCCATCATGGGATGGCGGTTTTCCTGGCACATCAAGGGCAGCGAGTGGCCCGCGTTACAGCAATGCTGAGTCAGTAAATATGCATAAACATCGCTGTAACGCGGGCCACTCGCTGCCCTTGATGTGCCAGGAAAACCGCCATCCCATGATGGGGCCAACGGTAACCAGCAACGAAAGCACCACCGGCACTAGACAGGGGCCTGTTTCGCGCCAGGATCAGCGCGCCGAACACCAGCAAATCCGCAGAAGCAATACCCATCGTGTGGATATGCCAACAGCGTGGCCCTGGCAAGTAATCATCCATGTGGTGATCAGCAGTATCCACGTCATGCATACCAAGGCGCACCATCCCCAGCACAAACGTGCCGTCCATCGCTGCATGGGTTTGCGGCTCCGCGTCAACATCCACGCGCCAACCAGCCAGCCCCACGACGCAAGGCACCAAGCAACAGCTGACGCGGTCCACCAACCAACCGCGCTCTCCAGGTTCTGCACGAGCACGATGACGTCGCGCCTTTGCCGCCTCGCGACGCCGACGCTCCTCGTCGGATTTGGTGTGGTGCACGTAAGTCTCGGCATACTCCGCCGCCGGTCGCACAATGTGCACCACGCGCCCACAGGCACCAAGAGCTGCTTTCCCACGTGCGTATCGTCGGTGTTCGGCACCTTGCCACATTGACACCGCACCGAAAACTCGGCACGGTGCGCGACACGATGGCCGGTCACGTGAGCCGCGTCGTCAGCGCGCCGCGCTCAGTAAACACTTGTGATATGCGCATTCTTACGCAATGCGGTCGCGTCGGACGTCAGAGGCCGTCCAGCAGCGAATCGTTGTTCGACGTGGCCGCGATGCGCTTGATCAGCCACTCCATGCCGGCTTGCGGCGGCAACTGATGCAGGCCGCGACGCAGCAGGTGGACCTTCTCCAGCTGATCGGGCCGGTACAGCTTTTCTTCGCGCCGCGTGCCGCTGGTGGCGATATCGAACGCCGGATAGATGCGTCGGTCGGCCAGTCCGCGATCGAGCTTGATCTCGCAGTTGCCCGTGCCCTTGAATTCCTCGAAGATCACTTCGTCCATCCGCGAGCCGGTTTCCACCAGCGCGGTGGCGATGATGCTCAGCGAGCCGCCGCCGTGCTGCGGCGCGATCATGCGCGCCGAGCCGAAGAACGCCTTCGGTTTCTGCATCGCCGACGAATCGAGACCGCCGGACATGGTGCGTCCGGTGCCGCGCTCGACCGTGTTGTACGCGCGCGCGAGCCGCGTGATGGAGTCGAGCACGATGACGACGTCCTTGCCCAGCTCCACCAGGCGACGCGCGCGCTCGAGCGCCATTTCGGCGACTTCCACGTGCCGCTTGGCCGGCATGTCGAAGCTCGACGCGACGACCTCGCCGTAGCCCCACGTGATCATCTCGCTGACTTCTTCGGGGCGCTCGTCCACCAGCAGCACCAGCAACGCCGCCTCGCGGATGGTTGATCGCCACGCCTTCGACGATCGCCTGCAGCAGCGTGGTCTTGCCGGCGCGCGCCGGCGCGACGATCAGCGCGCGCTGCCCGTAGCCGATCGGCGCAATCAGATCGATCGCCCGTCGCGTGAGTTCCGGGCCGGTCTTCGCCGGGCGGCCCGTTTCGAGCGTCAGCTTCCGATCGGGATAGCTGGCGGTCAGCGTGTTGAAATCGGGGCGCTTTTCCAGGACGCACCGGCGAGCCATCGTTGAGCGCGATGACATCGATCACGACCTGTCGACCGCGCTGGTCGCGCCCATAGGCGACTTCAAGCTTGTCACCGCGGCGCAGCTGGTGCTGCCGCACCAGCGCCGGCGGCACAAACGGATCGGCAGGGTCGGGCAGATAGCTGTTGGCGGCCAGCGAAGGAAGCCGCCGTCGCGCGCTACATCAAACCAGCCCAGCAGCGTGCCCTCGGCCGGCGTGAACGTGGTCGGCGCACGATCGAATGCCGGGGTAGGCGCCACCCGGGCTTCCGCGACGCCGCCGCCGGAGCCGCCACCACCACCACCGCGCCGGAATCGATTGCGCCCGCGGCGCCCGTTGCGGCGACGTCGCCGATCATCGCCACCGGCCCGTCGGCTCGTCACCGCCACGGTCGGGTCGATCCCGCGAGGCGGACGTTCCGCGCCGCGGCCGGCGATCGCCGCGCGGCGGCGCGGTCTGGTCGCTGCGGCCGATCCAGATCGCTCGGGCGCTCTGGACGCGCCGCGCGCTCGAGTCGATCCGTCTGCTCCATGCGCTGGATGCGTTCAAGTTGATCGCTGGCATTTCGCTCGACGATCACGTCGGGCGGCGAGGGCGAGAGCGGGTCGCGGCGGCGGTGCCGGTCTCGACGGCGGTGCGGCGGTGCCGAGGGCCGCTTGTCGGGCGCATCGAGATACGGATTCAGATCCCCGGCACTGTCGGGGGTCTGGGTCGACCGGGGGCGGCCGCGGCGAGCTGGGCGTTTGGGTTCGTTCATTCGGAAACTGCATGTGATACGTGGGCTCTCGTCCGGACGGACGGAGCGCAGCACCATGGCGGATGAGGCCATGGGCCGAGAAAGCCGAGTCCGCTCAAGGACTCGAAAGGCGCAGAAGGCGCAAAAAATGCGGATGTTCTGGACGGGTGTGTGTTCGTGCCGTCGCACAGCCGGAATGGCGTGATTCGCCTTCCGGTACCGCTGGGGGTGCGCGAAGGACTCGCGCGACTGATCACTGGAGGGGCTCATCGCCGGAAAGAGTCCCGGCACCCCGGTGGCACTCGATGCGAGGCGCCAACCAGCCTTCGCGATCGTTACCTTGGAGTATTACGACCAAGACCGATCTGCGCAACCCGCCAGCGCGATCTGCGCGATACCAAGGCCGCGCGGTTTCGAGCCGGTCGCTACTTTTCCCGCCATGATTGCGCCGCCTCCGACCTCCCCGCCGCCCTCGCCGACGCGGTCGCCCAATACGAGGCGTCCGGCAACGTCGGCGCACTCATGGAACGCCTTCACCAGCTGCGCGCGGGGTCACGCCCGACGCGCTGGTCGCGGCCGCCGAAGTCTGGCTGCATATGCCCGAGGTGGCGGGTCCACTCTACGAGCGCGTGGTCGAGGAGCAACCGACCAACGCGCGCGCGATGGTCAATTCTGGCGAATGCCTACTGGCTGTCAGGACGCGGCCCAGAGGTCGTCGGTGAACTCGCCAGCCGCGCCATGGCTGCTGATCCCGGACAACCGTGGCGCGTGGCACATGTGGGCGCTCACGGAGTCAAATCAGCGCGATCGGACCATTCGTTGGCTGCAGGTGACACAGCGATTTCCCGCGGACCAGGTGGCGAAGGCGGCGCTGGCCGACAACGCCGCCTCGCTCGCCGCCAGCGAGCATGACAAGGAAGCGCTGGCGATGGCGATCGGCGCCTACGAAGACCTGTGGGCGCTCTCGCCGACGGCGCCGCAGCGGGCGGCGCTGGAAGCGGCACTCACGACGCTGCGCAACTACAGCTTCTAAGGCGTACCAGCCTCCGGCCGAGTTACACGGACCGGTACTCAGCGACACCATGCGTCACAGTTCGCCGCACACCGACTACGACCGTTCCCACGGCGGGCACTGTGGCTGGGCGGCGCAGGTCGGCGCACGACGCACCAGACTGACAGCGTGGACGCAGAGGCCGATCGGCAGCGTATCGGCCACGGCCATAACTCGACGTCAAAGATCAACGCCGACTTGGCAGGAATCAGCTGGTGGCCGGCCGGCGTCGCCGTATGCCAACTGATACGGAATGAACAATCGCCGCTGCCCACCAACGGCATGCCCTCGAAACCCAGATCCCATCCCGCAATAACCCGACGAAGCCCAAGGGGAAACGCCAACGGCAGCGAGCGGGCCATTCGGCACGGTATCGCGTGATGAGTCAAACTTGGTGCCGTTGATCAGCCAGCCCGTGTAGTGCGCGTACACGCACTCGCGTGGCCTGAGTACGCGGCCGGAACCAACGGCGGCGTCGACATACTCCAGTGCAAACGCGGTACGCCTGTCGCCAGCGAGTGCCGGAAACACCTCGGCGCAAGGCCGGGGCGATCTGCGCAGTGCGCGCAGGCGCCGAGAGCGGGATGCTGCGACGGCGACAAGTAGTAATAGAGAGAATCGTGAGCGCATGCTCGAACCTACGTCGCCGATTGCCGTCATGCCACTCACCCATCGCGCGGCGCATGACTGCACCTCCCCGTCGCCAAAGCGGGGCCGCGCCACCAAGTTCATGGTCCCGTCTGACACATATCGCGTCATCACGCCAGGCTTATCCAGAGCGTCGAGCGTCGTCGACAGCCGCGTGCCGCCCTGCAACGGCACGCGGGTCAGCGCCAGCGGATCGAAGAGAGGGTCGAACGGGACCCAAGCGGGCCCGCCCGCCTTACACACTTTGAGTACAGCGTCGTGCGTGTAGGGCACCTCGCGTTCTTCGCACGGTCGTACGACGATCCGCGTGCGGCGAGCGCGCGATTTTTTGGCCACAGCCCGTACGGCAACGCGAACGCGCGAACCCGGTACCCCGGTACGGCCGAAGTCGATGGCCAGCGCCGCGCGTGCGAGCTAGCAATACGATGAGTCGAGGCACCAATATTGCTGGTGATCTTGCCGCGGCGGGTACGGACCTGCACCCGGTCGCCATCGGCAATGCCGTAGTTGGCGGCATCTTTCGCGGCCAGTTCCACCTGGCACTCCGGCGCTCTTCGAGTCAGGCCGGGGGCCCGCCGGCTCATCGTGCCCCAAACGATATTGATACAAGAGCCGCCCGGTGGTGAGATAGAGCGGGTACTCGGCGTCGGGCATAGCAATACTGTTGCGCGTCAGGCATAGA